>DASPVD010000077.1:0-39569 GCA_035622555.1 Candidatus Eremiobacteraceae bacterium
TATTTACTTCTGTCTCTGATCTGAACAGGAAACTCCTGCGCTACATCCGGCACTACAACAAATCGCCCCGTACCGTGAAATGGAAATATGTCGATCCAGCGCGCCATCTCAGTACACAATCAGTTGGTACAGGCCACTAGAATCCGCGGACTCGTGGATTCCCATTCCATTGCCCTCAACGCAGCAGCGGCCTTGTCGTCCCTGCTTTGCGTCTAAATAAAAGAGGATTCATCCATAGAGTAGAATATGCTGCAACCGCGAGGAATTATGAATACGAAAATCCATTTTGCATTGGCGGCCGCGCTTGCGACTCTGCTGTCAGCCTCCACTCGCGCGCAACAGTCCGGCACGCCCCCCGTCAATACTCAAGCGCCTCCGCCTCACAACAACATTCGCAAGGCGATTCCCTGGAAGCAGTTCAACTATACCTGCGAAGGCGGAGCCAAACTCACCGTGTACCTCGCCGATCCCTATGCCAAAGTGCGTTATGGCAATAACACCTATGTCATGAAGCAGACCGTCTCCGCCGACGGCAACCGCTATTCCGACGGAAAGCTGGTCTGGTGGGGCAAAGGAAACGGAGGGTTTCTGCAGGAAGACACACCCGACGGCAACGGCAAAATGATCCTGAAGGACTGCCAGCTGATCCCGCCGGCGGAAACCGGAAGCGTGACCGGAACCGTAAGTTATCTGCAACGCATGGCGTTGCCGCCAAACGCCGTAATTCACGTAAAGCTCTCTGATGTTTCACAGTTTGAAGGCGTCGAAAAGGTGATTGCCGAGCAGAACCTCAACCTCGGCCAGCGCCAAGTGCCGGTGCCGTTTGCCCTCAAATTCGATCCAGCGAAAATCGACCCCAAACACACCTATTCCGTGAGCGCCAAAATCACCGTCGATGGCCAGGTCTGGTTTGCGACCGGGCAGAACTACCCCGTGCTGACCGAAGGCCAACCTTCGCACGTCGATCTGCTTCTCAAACAAGTCGCTACAACAAAAGCGCCTTGACCTTTCCCCAGGTTCTCCCGGCCATTCGTACAGGTAGCGGTTAGGAATCTACCGCTTCCGCTGTCCGCCGTCCTTGCGCGTGCCCTTGCCTATACTTTAAGCATGGCGACCCCTTCCACCGCGGTGACTCAAGTCGGCCTGTTGGTTCTGGAAGTTGATCCGGGCAATGCCGGGGCACTGAAACAGATCCTGGACAGCGAAGGTTGGCGTGTCCGCGTCGTTGCAGACCTGCCGCTGCTCCACGCCGAGTTGAAGACCGGCGAATATTCCCTGGTCATCGCCAACATCGAGCTCGTAGCACTAGACTCCCCGACCTTTCACGTTTTGCGCGAGTTAGCTTCCGTTGCTCCGGAAGAGGGTGGACGCGTGCGGGTTTTATATGTGGTGCCGGAATTGGCCGGCAACCAGTTTGTCCCGGCGCTGGAGCGCGCCAAGATGCCCTATGCCGTGCGGCCCTTTCATCTGCACGATTTTCTGGAAAAAGTCAGCGACTTGCTGGTGGAAGTAAAAGCCATCGACGGACCGCTGCGCATGACTCGCTATGAATTTGGCGAGGCCCGTAAAAAGAAAAAGCAGGCCAGCCGCACCACTTCCATGTTTGCTTCTCGCGACTCCTATTCCTACACCGAGGAAGAGCTGGCGGAATATGAACGCCAGGAAGCGGAAGCCACCAAGAATCGCCGAATCAAACCCAGGACGAACCTCGGCGACCCGCGCGGTTGACGATGAGGCAGGTCACGGCACAATGTATCGTGCCCCTACTTGAGTTTGACGACCCTGCTGGTGTCTCGAGACTGCTGCAGAAGTTCTGCCGCAGACCCCGTCCACGAGGGATGCCCCAACCCGGGCGCGATTTCCGCCAGCGGTATCAGAACAAAATTCCGCTGTAGCATTCGCGGGTGTGGTACCCACAGATCCGGCGTCTCGATAGTCACGTCGTCGTACAGCAAAATGTCTAAATCAATCAGCCGCGGGCCTTTGGCAAAGGGTTTCTTGCTGCCCATTCCTGACTCGATTTGTCGCAGGTTCGTTAGCAGTTGCTGCGGGGCTAGCGCTGTTCGTCCCTCCAACACGGCATTCAAAAACCAGGGCTGCTCCAGATAGTCCACGGGCTCGGTTTCGTAAATGCTCGATATTTTTGTGATTTCCACCCCGGAAGATGCCAGGCGGCGAATCGCTTCGCGAATGTTGTTCTCGCGCTCGCCCACGTTGGAACCCAGCGCCAGGTAAACGATGGCCACGGTGAACTCACTTTATACCGGCGCGCCGGCCGATGGTGCCGATCATCGACCGTGCCTCAGGCAACTTCATTGCCAGCGCCGCGCCGAAGAAAACAACGCCGTATAGGCCCAGCACCACAATCGCCAAGAGAATATGGTTGCGTGGGCCCAAAACGTAGTCCAAACCGCGAGCCGCCGCGGACGCCAGCAGCGCCGCCACCCAAACCTGCCCCAAAAAACTTGCGGCCACACCGACATGGCCCACGCGGCGCCGCAATCCGCGTTGCAGCAGCGAGAACTCCACCCACGAGGCAATGCCCGCGGAAATGGTAAGGCCGGCGACGCCCCAACGCGGCTCGATGCCTAGCAGGCGCGGCAACGGCAACGCGGCTAAGTAGCCGAGCACCGTGGTCAACACTACGCGGACGATCGCAAATCGTAACGGTGTGCGCGTATCCCGCAGCGCATAGTAGGCCGACGAATACAGCCGGCCCAAGGTGGACGCCAGCAAGCCTACCGTGGAGCCAACCAGAATCCCCCACACATAAATCACATCGTTGTGCACGAATCGCCCGGACTGATAAATGGCCGCGACAATCACGTCTCCCAGCACCAGAAACCCCGCTACCGACGGCACCACCAGAAACGTAATTTGCCGCAGTCCACTGTTCAGACGCGCCCGCAAAATCCCGGCGATTTCCTCCGTCTGGCCCACCGCTCCACTCATCACCGGAAGTTCCGCTGCGGACACCGACATGCCGAACAGGCTGACCGGAAGCGTATACAGGGTCTGCGCATACGCCAGCGCGGCCACCGCGCCGGTTGGCAGAAAACTCGCCAGAAAGGCGTCGATGTACGCGCTGATCTGCACTACGCCCCGGCTGACGAACACCGGGAAGAAATTGCGGATGACCACCCGGACATTCTCGGCCTGATGCGCCAACGAAAGCCTCAGCCCGCCGAGTAGCTTCAGGACCATCGGCAACTGCACGCCTACCTGCAGCCCACTGCCCACCACCGATGCCCACGCCGTGATCACCACCAAAGCGTTTTGTGTCCGATGGGCGCCAAAGCTGATCATTCCCGCGATCATGGCGATGTTCCATAGCACCGGGGCTGTATAGGAAATGAAGAATTTCCGGTGGCTGTTCAGGACTCCCAGGCACCACGCCGACGCAACCAGTAGCCCCGCCCCGGGAAACAGGATGCGCACCAGCAGCACGGTCAACTCCCGCTTCTGGCCATGAAATCCGGGCGCGATCGCTTCAATCAGCCAGGGCGCCGCAAGCACTCCAAGCAGCACCAGCACCGAAGTGCTCAAGCTCAACAGCGCTGCCACCGCGCCCGCGGTTTTGCGCGCTTCTTCCTTGTCGTTCCGTGCCAGCAGGTTCGCGTACACCGGAATGAACGACGCGGAAAGAACCCCTTCACCGAAAAGGTTCTGGAGAAAATTCGGGATGCGGAAAGCCGCCTTGAACACGTCGGCGGCATCGGAATTGCCGAAGTAATGAGCGAAGACCCGATCGCGGATCAGCCCAGCGATGCGGCTCAACAAGATCCCCGCGGCCACTAAAAAGGCAAATCGTTTCGAACTGACCGGTTGCGGTTTAGCGCTTTGCGGATCGCTCACTAGCGTGCTCAAGCAATAATTCCCCGGGGGCTCAGGCCCTGTGATTGTGTGCGGGACACCTCGGATGGATTCTTGTCCCCAAATTGAAGATAGCTTAAGTGTACCCGCGGAATGGCAACCAATTGGGGCGGTGTGCCGTGAAATTACTTTGTGCCTCGCAATGATAGAATCCGGCTCATAGGGAGGGAATATGAGAATCGGGTTGTGGTTCGCAGGAACAGCCATGCTCGCCGCCACTGTCCTCGGGGCCTCGGCGGGTCGTGCGCAGCAGCAAGACTTCTCGAAAGTGCAAATGAAAGTGACCAAGGTCTCCGGCAACATCTACATGCTCGAGGGCGAAGGCGGAAATATCGCGGCCTCCGTGGGCGAGGATGGCATCGTCATTGTGGACGACCAGTTTGCTCCACTGGCCGACAAGATTCAGGCGGCACTCAAGAATCTCGGAATCACCGACAAGCCCGTGCGCTTTGTGATCAACACCCACTATCACGGCGACCATACCGGCGGCAACGCTCCCTTCGCCACTGCCGGGTCTACAGTTATCGCCCAGGACAATGTCCGCAAACGGCTCGAATCAGGATCCCAGTCGGGAATCGGTGGATCCGCGAACCGCACTGTGCCGCCGGCCTCCAAAGCCGCATTGCCCATTATCACTTTTGAGCACGATGTCACCGTCCATCTCAATGGAGAGGACATTCGCGCCCTGCACTTTCCTGCGGGACATACCGACGGCGATGCCATTATCTTCTTCCCCAAAAACAACGTGGTGCACATGGGCGACGATTTTGTGCGTTATGGATTTCCGTTTATCGACGTGGCTAGCGGCGGCAGCGTTCAAGGAATGATCGCGGCGATGGAAAAGGTGTCCGCCCAGCTGCCGCCCGATGTCAAGGTGATTCCAGGCCATGGCGCGTTGTCAAATCTGGACGATGTGCGCGCGTTCGTGACTATGCTCAAGGAAACTTCCGCCGTGGCGCAGCAGGCCGTCGACCAACACCTGACCGTTGCGCAGATGAAGCAACAGAAGATTTTAGAGCCGTGGAAGAAATGGTCCGGTGACTTCATCGACTCCGATAAATTCATTGAGACCCTCTACAACTCCCTGACTGGCACAAAGGGTCAATTCGTCCCGCATAACTAACTCGGCATCTCGGCACTCGAGATCTCGGGTTTACCTGCCCACCACAAGGGCATTCCCGCTCGAGTAGCGCTTCAGTCCGGAACCGTCCCAAAACATCCGTTCTGTTGTCAACGCCGTTTTGCCTGCCGCCCCGCGCGTGAAGAAAATCTGCAAGCTATCCCGAGACCATTCCGCATCGCGCGCGAACAAATCGGGTGGCCCCAGGATCGTGCGGCGGTGCGACCGCAGCTCATAGAGGAAAAACGTTTGATTCAAACCCATCGCATCGGTGGGAGCACCCGCCGGCGTGTTCAGATAGTACGCGGATACCAGCAACAGGTCCGGATTGATTGGCGAAATCCGCATTGTATCGCTGCTCATCACCTGGAAAGCGTCGCCGTAAATATCTTTGAGCGCCACCATTTGCGGCGGCTTGTCTTCGCTCAGCCAACAAGCGTTCTGCCCGTCGCTGGCCAGCACCGTGCTGGCATTCGTCCATCCGTGCAGCGCGTTCATGTTCATCGGAGACAGCGCCTTGGATTGATCCGGCGTGCCGCTCGCGGCGGTCCAAACCTGCCAGATCTTTCCATCAAACTTTAAGTAAGCGAAATGCGAATCGTCGGGGGACCAGAATGGCTGGCGCACATTGTTGCCGGCCACTTCGCGGGAGCGCCCGGTCTCGAAATCGTACAGAATGATCGAACGCTCCGGGCCGGTTTTCGAGTCTGACCGGGTGTACAAAAGCAGTCTACCGTCATGGGAGAGCGCCAGTTCTGAACCGCCGGGAGCCGCCACTTTTCTGGTTTCACCGTGGCTGACAATCACGCGACTCGCGGCGTCGAGATAAGCGGTAGCAACCGGGGAATGATAGTTGGTAATCGGCTCTAGCACGCTCTTGCGGTAATCGTTGTCCTTGTCTGTTTCCACTTTGTCTTTGGTCTTGTCCGCGGTCTTGTCATTCGGGTCGGCTTCGTCGGGCATGGCCAACTGATTCTTCTTTCGAAATTCGGGGAATTTGTCCGGCGCGCTGATTCCGCAGCCTTTCAGCGGCCCGATTTGTGCGTGATCCACTTCGACCCGAAACGTATATTTCGTGTCGGACATTGCATCGTTGCAGGCATTGCGAATCAGTTTAATCACCACGCTCGCGCCGGTGTCATCATCTTTGGCGTTGTACGTCCACGAACGGTCCCCTTCATCGGACGTCATATCGCCAGGGTTCAGCACGATCGGCGGGTAACCTGCTCGATCCAGCCGCTCCGGCCCTTTCATGCCGATCCGCAGTGACCAGGAAGGCTCGACACCGTGGGCCACAACCAAAATCGGGAAGTGATGAGAGACGGGCGACGGAACCAGATCAGGTTCTTGTATCTCATTGGGATTTGCCGGCGCCGCCTGCTTCGGCGGAGCCTTTTGCGCCGGGGCTTGTGCCTGTCCCATTGCAGGCATCGCCATGATCGCAAGAGTCAGCAACAAACAGAACCGGTTCACAAGATCCGCAGAGGGTCTCCTATCGTTAAGATACGTGCAACCATGCACATGCCGCCCAAGGGACCCGTGCATCGAAGGTTAGCACAAACCTCCTTCGGCGCTATAGGCACTGGTTTCGAACCGAGAACCGGCCAAATCTGCCTGTGGCGAAGAAATAGCGAAAAAGTGCTTGACATGGCGAAACAAAAGCGAAATACTCCACCTGCTTGAGGTGCGCTATGTCCCCAGTATTCCCCCATTCGGCGTCGTTTCCCACGATTCGCCGCCGCCCCGTTCGTCGCCCCGTTGTTCGTCTCCTGCCTTTTTGCCCTGAACCACCTGACCCAACAGAGGCCGATCCCCGTGCCCCGGGTGAAATCGGCTGGCGCAAGGGAAGTCTGGAAGAACCCACGGCGGAGTGCCCCCCGCCACAACTCCAGACTTCTCATGCGCCACTGGTGGGCATAGCGCGCCTCGCCGCAAATTCTGCTCCCGCCCAGACCAGCAGGAAATCCCCGGAAAAACCCCAGTATTTCGTGTTGCCGGTGAAGTCGATCCTGAACCGCTGCGATTCGCAGCGTGTGCCATTCGACTGGACCATCAACCCCTATCGTGGCTGTGAATTCGGCTGCAAGTATTGTTACGCCCGATATACCCACGAATATATGGAAATCGACGGCGGAGAATTCGAACGTAAGATTTTCGTTAAGAAAGATGCCGCCGTCCTGCTGGCCGGCGATATCTCTCGAAAGTATTCCTATGCGTCAAAAGCTTCCGGCTACACCGAAGCGGAGCACATCGCCATCGGCACGGCCACCGATCCCTATCAGCCCGCCGAGCGGGAATACCAGGTCACGCGAGCATGCCTGGAAGAACTGGCGAAACGCAAAGGCCTGAGCGTTTCGATCGTCACCAAATCCAACCAGGTCGTCCGTGACATTGATGTTTTGCGAGTCATCGCGGGAAAGTCGGCCCTGAGCATCAATCTCACCATCACCACACTCCGGCCGCGGCTGGCTCGTCTGCTCGAGCCTCGGGCGCCGCGCCCCGATCTTCGCTTGTCGGCCGTGAAGCAGTTGCGCGACGCGGGTCTGAACGTGGGAGTCTCGGCGTGCCCGCTGCTCCCGGGTATCAATGAAGACGAGCTGGAGCCCATTGCGGCCGCTTGTAAGGACGCTGGGGCGCAGTGGTTTTTCTCCGGTGTGCTGTTCCTTATGCCCGCCTCGGCCAAACAATTCCTGCCGTTCATTCGAAAGAAATTCCCGAAGCTCGCCAGACAATATGAGCAGTGGTACACCGCCAACGGTTATGCGCCCG
This sequence comes from Candidatus Eremiobacteraceae bacterium, assembly GCA_035622555.1. Classification (GTDB taxonomy): domain Bacteria; phylum Acidobacteriota; class Terriglobia; order Acidiferrales; family UBA7541; genus Acidiferrum. Next base: position 7,763 of record DASPVD010000077.1, read on the forward strand.
AGGAATATCGCAAGAAAATTTCACAGCGCGTGGCTGACATCCGGCAGAAATTTGGGTTCAGCATTCGGCCTTGGGGAGGTATGCGTTCCGCGATGCGGCCGGCGCAAATGAGCTTAGGGTGGGATGCTGGAGTCATAAGCCGCGAGCTGCAGACGAATTTGCGCCCCACCGCGAACAGCTTTTAGCTGTTTCCGGGCATTGGACGCGCTGCTTTCGGGCCGGTCCTTCGTCCGGCGCTCACGGCACAATGATGCGCGATTGTTCCCGCTGCAATTCCTGTGCTCCGGGGAACTGCCCGCGAAGAAACTCGATGAATGACCGGGAACGCGGCCGGCCATTGGTCCGCAGCAGGCCCATGCGGAACAGAAACACCAACAACTGAAAAACCTCCGAATCTTTCAATAGGCCGAACGATTCCGGAGCAGCAGTCTGTTTGGACTCGGTAATAAAGGTGGAAAGCCCATCGTACAGCTGGCGCTGCACCAGTGCCGCGGGAGGCTGTTCGTACACGATTCCGGCCACCAGGGTTTTGTACGTTTCCGCCAGCGCGCGCACTGCGGCCAGCACATCCGGATCGGTGGTGGCCGGCTGCGAAGCGCAAAACTTCGCAATGGTGAACGCTATAGCGGAAAGAAAGCGGGCGTGTGTGTGAATCGCGTCGGAACTGATCCGCACGTCCAAGAGCGGCGTGTCGGCAGGCAACGCGCGCGGATGCTCACTCTCATAGCGGTGCGCAGACACCAAGTAGCCGCAATCCGGCGGGCAGTCGATGGTGACCTCGCGCTCCGTTCCGCAACACACCGCGCAGATTTTTTCAGCTTTGGCCGGACAAAAACGGCCCGGCTTACGCTTCTGGCAAATTGGACAACTCACGCGGAGCCCCTGGGAACGTCAGAAAGACAGAATAGCACGGCGAGGTTTTGTTTTTGGCAGCGCAGGTTCGATCCCAGATGCTGAGTGGCCCTTTTCTGGAGTTCGTTTGGTTCGACTAATGTCGCTGTTCGCGGCCCGGGGCATGCCTCCTCGAGGCCGGCGAAACAAAACGTCATCAACACCGACGCATAAACGTAGGCAGGTTTAAATCTCTTTGCCGGAGGACTTGTTCTTCGGTGATTTCTTGTTAAGGTAAGAGATAAACTGCTGTGCGGACGCCGGCACCGGTACCGCGCCTTTGAATACGATGTCCTGCGCGCTCACGTCTTTCTTGTACAACTTCGCGTTCGCCCCGTTATCCGGGCGGACCGTGGAACCGGCCAGCGAAATGCCGGCAAACAGGCCACGCGCGCGCGAGTAGGAAAGAATTTCGGCGCGCATGGTCACGTCCGTGGAGGCTTCCGCGTTCCGGCCTTTCGGCCCTGCCGCTGCCGACGCGTCGGCGCCCAGTTTCACTTTACTGTTCAGAATCGCGCGAGCGCCTCGCTCGTTCATTACCAAGAGCACGAAATCCGTGGCTTGCCCGCCAATCTGGAAACCAAAGCTGCCCCCTTCCAGGGCCATCATTGTCGGCGCGCTCCATGGGCCATTGAAGTGTTCCCCGGTGCGGCAGGTCATCGCCCCGCGCCCGTAACTCCCGCCAAAAATGAAAGCTCCTTTGAGCACCGAAGGATACACGATGACGCAGTCCGCCTTGTCGATCAAATCCTGCGGAATATCGTCCGGGATGTCCATGATCTCTTGGATGACCTGGCCGCAGTTCTCCAGGCGCTCGTTTTCTTTGCGCGCGTCGGCCAATACACTCGGCACCAGCACTGCAAAGCTCAGAAACGCTGCAAGCCACTTTTTCATGCATTCACCCTCAGCAAAGATTGCGTTCCGTAATGCTAATACTATGATGCGGTCGGGCGAGGAGCCGCGGTCGAGAATTGCCGGGAACAGCGGACCTCAGCCGTTCGTCGATTCAAGAGGAGCGGGAGCCCCCACAGGCTTTCGAATATACTTTCAGTCCAGGGATTTTGCCAATAGAGGAATTATGCTCCGGAGAAACCAAACCGCGATTTTAGCACTGGCGATTCTGCTGTGCGCCGCTGGTGCATCCCAAACGCGCGCACAGGCCCCTTCGGCGCAGCCATCCTCGGCTTCGGCCAACTCCAACCGCAGCGTCTCGGCGGCAACTTCCACGGAACGCTTCGCCGATCGCGCTGAAAAACTCCTCCAGGCGCCTCCCATCGACAAGGGTGAATGGGGTTTGCTGATCGTGGATGCTTCCTCCGGAGAGACCCTGTATCAGAACAATGCCGACAAATATTTCGTCCCCGCGTCCAACATGAAGTTGCTCACCACCGCGCTCGCTCTGGACACTCTCGGGCCGGACTATCGCTTTCGCACCACCCTCGAAACCAACGGCACTCTCGCTCCCGGCGGAAAGCTGTCCGGCGATCTGCTTCTGGTCGGGCGGGGCGACCCTAACCTCTCGAACCGGAAGTTCCCCTTCGACACCAAGGAAGAGTTCGACGGCCCGCCGGAAAAAGCGCTGGCGGAGTTGGCGGACCTCGTGACCGCACGCGGGGTAAACGAAATTACCGGCGACATCGTCGGCGACGACAGCTATTTTCCCCGCGAACGCTATCCCGACGGCTGGGAAATCGATGACATGGTCTGGGACTATGGCGCCGCCATTTCCGCAATCGTCGTCGACGACAACACCGTTACGCTGGTCCTGACGCCGGGAGAAAGGCCTGGCGATCCCGTGCAATCCTCACTGGAGCCCGCAGAACAGGAATTCGAGGTCAAAAACACCGTGGTCACTGCCGCCGCTAAGGACAAATCCGATTTGCGGCTGGTGCGTGAGCCCGGCTCCAACACAGTTGTAGTCAGCGGGACCCTGCCGGCCCGCAGCTCACCGCGTAAACTGGTCTTGGCCATTCAGGAACCCGCGGAACACGGCGCAACACTGCTGCAGCACCTGCTGGTCGAACGTGGCGTGAAGGTCGACGGCAACGTGCGCGTTCAGCATGATCCCGACGCCGCGGAAGCATCCCGCACCATCCTTGCCGAACATCTCTCCATTCGCTTGGCGGATTCGGTGAAATTGGTAAACAAGATCAGCCAAAACCTGCACGCCGAGGTTTTGCTCCGGACGGCAGCACGGCAAACCGGACGATGGACGGACCCGGAGGATCTGTGGAAATTTCCACAGCAATTTTATGCCAAGGTGGGCATCGGCCCGGATGACGTGGTGCAAACCGACGGATCTGGCCTATCGCGTCATGATATCGTCACCCCTCGTGCTCTGGTCACCCTGCTTCAGTACACGGAAAAACAGCCTTGGTTCCAGGCTTTTTATGCCTCCTTGCCGGTGGCTGGAGTCGACGGCACCTTGAACGAGCGCATGAAAGAGGCGGCCCTGGCCGGCAGAATTCACGCCAAGACTGGATCGGTTTCGCATGTGCGGACATTAACCGGCTTCGCGGAAACTGTCGGCGGAAGGCGCCTGATTTTTTCTTTCATGAGCAACAATGCGCAGGCCAAAAACCATGAGGTGCCTGATGCGCTGGATGCCTTGTGCCAGGCGATGATTGAGGAGTTCGACGAAAAAAAGGAAATCGTGAAGCAATAGACGAGCCAAACACCACCATGCACCAGAAAATCATTTCCGTATTTGGCAGTTCGCGCCCCGCAACAGGTGATACCGAATACGAGCAGGCTCGTACTTTAGGATCGGCCTTGGCGGAGCGCGGATTCGCCGTGTGCACCGGCGGCTACGGTGGTGTCATGGAAGCGACCTCGCGCGGAGCCAAAGAAGCCGGCGGAAAAACCTATGGCGTGACCGCGGAGTTTTTTTCGCGGAAAGCAAACGATTGGGTCGATGTGGAAATCCGCAAGAAAACCTGGGCGGAACGGCTGTTCACTCTGATTGAAATGGGTGATGGCTTTGTTGTGTGCAAGGGTGGCACGGGCACACTGGTGGAATTGGCTGTAGTCTGGGAAATGCTCAACAAAAGGGCTATGCCTGCAAAACCGTGTGTTGTTTTGGGCCTTTTCTGGCAACCCATTCTGGAGCGCGTCCGAGAGGTCGAATTAGCCACAAACGTCACCACCGGATCCTCCATTTGGGGTGAGGCCAATCGCACGTTGGTGCACAGCGCCCCGCATGTGGATAAGGCCGTGGAGTTTTTGGTCGCACAACTTGCTCCCGGCAAGAAGGTCGTTACAACCTAATTTATGGCACGTCCCGCTGAAGACGTCTTGGAATTCGACAAGTTGCGCGAGTTGCTGCGCCTGCGGACCACTTGTGCGTCGGGACGCCGATGCATTGACGCGCTGCAGCCCAATAACCAACGCGAAACTCTCCAGAGCGCCTTTTCGCTGATTCGCGAGGCGCGCGAATGGCTGCGTTTGGGACGCGAATTGGGCTTCGGCGCGCTGGCTGATCCTGCCGGCTGGCTACAACGGCTGGATTCCCCGGGAGCCGTCCTGGAACCTGCAGATTTCCTGGATGCCGGGTCCTTGCTGGAAACAGCCGCATGGCTGCGCCAACAATTCCGGGAAGATGCCCCTAACTTTCCGTTGCTGGCTGCTCGGAGCGCCTCGCTTGCCGATTTTCGGGACCTTCAGGCTGCGATTCGCCGGTGTATTTTGCCCAATAGCGAGGTCAGCGATGACGCCTCTAGCGCTTTGCGGCGCATCCGTGCCAGCATTCTGCAAACCCGCGACTCCATCCAAAAAACCCTGAAGCAGATTTTGCGCTCCCGCCATCCCGAGTCCGGCGAAGACTACGTCACCCTGCGCAACGATCGATTCGTGATCCCGGTGCGCTCTGAGCATCGTCGCAGCGTTCAAGGCGTCGTACACGGTTCCAGCGCTACCGGACAGACCGTGTTCCTCGAGCCCTTCGAAACCGTCGAGATGAACAATCAGTTGGTCCAGCTTGCGGAAGACGAAGCCGCCGAGATTTTCCGCATACTCAAGGAATTGACCGATCGCTTGCGCGCGATGTTCGGCCCGTTACAATCGGCAGCGGCTACCATCGCGGAACTCGACAGTGTTTTCGCTCGTGGCCGCTTTGCCAGGGACTTCGATGCCTGCGTTCCGGAGTTTTCCGACGACCCGCAATTGCGCTTGCATGGCGCTCGGCACCCCGTCTTGGAAGACCGATTGCGGAAAGAGAATCGTGCCATTGTGCCGATGTCGCTGGGGCTGGGCGGCGAAGAACGATTGTTGGTCATCAGTGGCCCCAACACCGGCGGAAAGACCGTGGCGCTCAAGACCACTGGTTTGGCGGTGCTGGCGGCCCAAGCCGGTATTCCCGTCGCCGCCCAGCAATTCGTTGTGTCGCTGTTCGATCGCGTGCTGGTGGACATCGGCGACGATCAGTCCATCGCCGCCGACCTGTCCACCTTCTCGTCGCACATGTTGAATCTGAAAAGCATGCTGGAGCAAGCCACCCCGAACTCGTTGGTCCTAGCCGACGAAATGGGCACAGGAACTGCTCCCGAAGAAGGGGCCGCGCTCGCTGTGGCCCTGCTGGACGCCTTTCAGAAGAAACATTGCTTTGTGCTGGCTACTACTCATCACGACCGCCTCAAATCCTATGCCTCTACCACTCCGGGCGTGGTGAATGCCGCCGTGGAATTCGACGACGTGAATCTGCGCCCAACTTACCGCTTGCTGGTGGGCGTTCCCGGGGGCTCGAGCGGCATCGCCATAGCCAAGCGCCTCGCATTACCCGAATCTATTATCGAGCATGCGCGATCACTGCTGGCTCCCGAGGCACAGGAAGCCGCGGACTTGATTGCCTATCTACATCGCAGCCGGGATGAACTGGATCGCCTGCGCGCGCAGATTGCCTCCGAGCAAAAAACCCTCGATCAAGAACGCGTCGAACTACGCACGCAATGGGTGGAACGGCAGAAGCGCCGCATCGCCGAATTGGATCAAAAATTCGCCGAGATGCAGAAGCGCTTCGAAGACAATGTCGCGGCTATTGTGGAGGCGGTCAAGCAACGTGAACTGCGCGCCCAAATCGAGAAAACCGCGCGCCGCAAGATGCTCGAAGTTCGCGGCGCAGCCAAGGAAGAACTGAATGCCGCGGTTGTACAGACCGTGTCCGAATCTCAGCAGGATCTCGGCCTGAAAACTCAAACCTTGCAGAAAGTGAACGCCTCCGAGTTGCAGCCCGGCGCGCGGATTCGTGTCCGCGGCTTCAACAAGCCGGTGATTTTGCGGCGAGTCGATGGGCCCTCGGCGGAGATCGAAGCGGGCCCGCTACGCATGAAAGTGGGCGTGGACGAGATCACCGCTATTGAGACCGAGCAACAACGGGAGAGCCCGCTTGCCAAACGCGGCATTACCGTTACCTCCCAAGGAGGTGACGCCGCCACATCTAACGAACTTAATGTCATTGGTATGACCGTTGAAGAAGCCACCCAAAAGGTGGATAAGTTCCTGGACGACGCGGCCCTGGCCAACCGCAATCAAGTGCGCATCATTACCGGCCACGGCACCGGTGCGTTGCGCAAAGGTTTGGGCGAATTCCTGAAATCGCATCCGCTGGTCGAGCGCACCCAGTTCGAAAGCGAGGACCACGGCGGCAAAGCCATCACGGTTGTGAGCCTGAGGTCTTAGGAACCACAATATGGAAGCGCGAAACGGTATATGGATACGCCGGCAGCCGCTCTTCAACGGAACGCGGCGATCTTCGGGTCCAGGCCTGCCTGCGCAGGCAGGCATTTCGAATTTCTGTAACTGAACGCATGGCAGAAGCAGGATCATTCGCGGATCGCGTCAAGCAGCAGGCGGACATTGTTCGCGTGGTGGGTGAATATGTTCGTCTGAAGAAAAGCGGGCAGAACTACACCGGCCTGTGTCCTTTTCATGGCGAGAAGACTCCCTCTTTCGCGGTGCATCCGGTAAAACAAATTTTCCATTGCTTCGGCTGCGGAAAGGGCGGCGACGTCTTCACCTTCGTGATGGAGATGGAAAAGTGCCAGTTCCCGGAGGCCGTGCGCATCGTTGCCGAAAAATGCGGCATCGCCATACCCAAACCCAAGGAGCGCTCGCCCGAAGAACGCAAGGAAAACCAGCAGCGAGCCGTATTGCTCGAAATGCACCGCGAGGCTCAGGCATTTTTCGTAAAGCAATTGGAGAGCACCGCAGAGGGAAAGGCGGCCCGTGCCTATCTGGAAGATCGTGGATTGGACAAAGAAACGGTGACCCGCTTCGGAATTGGCTATGCTCCCAGCGGCGGCGACACACTGTTGCGCCTTTTGAAGCAGAAATACCCGGACAATTTGTTGACCGTGTCCGGCTTACTCTCGCGCGATCAGGCCAGCGGCCGCCTGTTCGATCGTTTCCGCCGCCGCATTACCTTTCCTATCGCTAACGAATCCGGGAAGATCGTGGCGTTTGGTTGCCGCGCGCTTGGCGACGAGCAGCCCAAATACCTGAACTCCCCGGAAACGCCCATCTATTCGAAGAGCAACGTGCTCTATCACCTGGATCGCGCCAAGGATGCTTTGCGCCGGATGGATTTTGCCGTCCTGGTCGAAGGCTACATGGACGCCATCGCGGTGGCACGCGCCGGCATCAGCAATGTGGTGGCAAGTTGCGGCACCAGTTTGGCCGAACCGCAGATCAAGCTGCTGGGGCGCTTCACGAAACGCGTCATCGTGAACTATGACCCGGACAGCGCCGGACAGGCCGCCGCGGAGCGCTCCATTTCTCTCCTGCTCGAGCAGGATTTCGAGGTCAAGGTGCTGGCTCTCCCGCCCATCGGCGACCTGCCTGCGCAGGCAGGCAAAAAGGCCGATCCCGATCTGTTCATCCGCGAAAAGGGCGCGGAAGCCTACACGAAAGCATTGAAGGACGCGCCGCCCTTCGTCGATTATCTGATTGCGCGGGCCCGCGGCATGGATATGACCACTGCCGAAGGAAAACTCCGCGGCCTGAATTTCTTGATGCCCTACGTGCAAAAGATTCCCAACGCGTTGCTGCGCTCCGAGTGGGCCACCCGCATTTCCCAACAATTGCGCATTGATGAACCCGTTTTGCGCGCTGCTTTGCATAAAGCCGCCACGGAGCGCCGCAGCGAGGTCAAGACCAAACCCGAACTGGTCGGCAAGGCCGGTAAACCTGCCGAGCGCCGGTTGATTCGCATGCTGGTGGAAGCGGAGGATTTCAAGCGCGAGTTGGCCCAGCGTTTGCGGCAGGGTCACCTATATCAGGACCTGGAAACCGAGAAAATATTTGCTGCTTTGATTGTCGCCGCTTTGGCGGACCAACCGATGCAGCCATCCGAAATCGCTGCGCTCCTGGACGAGCGCGATCGCCGCATATTTTTCGAAATCCTTTTCGAAGAAGCTCACGAAGCAACCTGGGAAGAAGCCGAAAGCTGCATGGAGGCTTTGCGCAGCAGGCAAATCGATCAGGAACTGGCTCAAGTGCAGCGCGAAATCGAGAGCAATCCCACCGGGACGGCTCTGCGGGATTTGCTGGCGCGCAAGCAAGAACTGCTGAAACGGCGCGTCGCCAGTTAGCCGCACTCCGAGGCGAGCGACCTGACAGGAACGCGTGATCTGATTCTTGATTAGACCGCAAAAGGAGGCGTGGTCTCCAATGTTCGAGTATCCCAAAACTCGCCGGGACTTTCTAGGTGCTGGGGCAGCGTTCCTTACCGTGACTCGCGCACAAGCCGTAGCCGCCCCAAGCAATTCCGAAAAATCGTGCTTTGCCGAAGTGACTCATTTCGGCGCCGCCGCTGACGGCAAGACCATCGACTCGCCCGCCATCAACAAAGCCATCGAAAGCGTCGCTGCCAGTGGCGGAGGAACGGTCTGCTTTCCCGCCGGCACATATCTTTGCTACTCAATTCGCCTCAAGAGCAACGTGGCACTGTACCTGAGTCGCGGTGCGACCATCCTCGCCGCCGATGCTCCCTTCGACCAGGGCGGAACAGGCTATGACCCGGCCGAGTCCAATGTTCCTTGGGAGAACTATCAGGATTACGGGCACAATCATTGGCACAACAGCCTGATTTGGGGAGAGGGCCTGGAAAACATCTCGATTGAAGGGCCAGGACTGATCTGGGGCAAGGGCCTCAGCCGCGGCTCGGGCCCGGGGCCAAAGGCCGAGTCTCCCGGGGTCGGCAACAAGTCCATCGCCCTCAGAAACTGCCGCAATGTGCTGCTGCGCGATTTTGCCATCCTTCACGGCGGCCACTTCGGAATCCTGGCCACGGGTGTGGACAACCTCACCATCGATAATCTGACCATCGACACCAACCGCGACGGCATGGATGTGGATTGTTGCCGCAACGTGCACATTTCCGACTGCAGTGTGAATTCTCCTTGGGATGATGGCATTTGCCTGAAGAGTTCCTACGCGTTGGGTTATGCCCGCGCCACCGAAATGGTCACCATCACGAATTGCCTCGTCACCGGGGACTTTGAAGAAGGAACGCTGCTCAACGCCACTTATCAACACTTCTCCAGTGACGTTCCCAAGGTGCCGCACACCGGGCGCATCAAATTCGGTACCGAATCCAACGGTGGATTCAAGAACATCACCATTTCGAATTGCGTGTTTGATGGATGCCAGGGGTTCGCGCTCGAATCCGTTGATGGCGCGCTTCTGGAGGATGTCAGCATTACCAATATCACCATGCGCGATCTCTTCAGCCCGCCTTTCTTCCTGCGCTTAGGCGCCCGCATGCGCGGACCCGAGGGAGCAGCCATCGGCAAACTCCGCCGCGTTTCTATTAGCAACGTGGTTTGTTCGAATGCCGAATCCACCATCAGTTCCATCGTTTCCGGCATTCCCGGCCATGAAATCGAGGACCTCCGGTTCAGCGCCATTCGGATTGAGCATCGCGGCGGAGGAAACCGCGACCAGGCCAACCGGCTCTTGACCGAAGAGGAGAAGCGATACCCCGAGCCCAACATGTTCGGGCCTACGCCGTCGCACGGCTTCTTTCTTCGCCATGTCCGCGGGGTGGCCATGGACAAGGTCAAAATCGTTTCGCAAAGCGAAGACCCTCGTCCAGCTTTTGTGCTCGAAGACGTGCATAGCGCAGAGTTCGTTGGGGTGCTCGCTCCGCGCTCCAGCGGTCAGCCAACGTTTGTTCTGCGCAACGTGACCGATTTGAGTCTGCATCGATGCAAACCTCTCGAGGACATCGACGTTACCCAGACCGGGCAAAAGTCCCTTTAACGCCGCCACATGTCTTTAGCCCGGTTGGTGGCCCTTGCAGTGGTGACAACACCGATTCGGACCACGACCCAAGGCAAAGAAAGCGTTGACTTTGAGCCACTTAGCCGTGTAACGTAGAAGGGTTATCCGGGTAACGGTTTCGCTCCTTCCTGCATCTATCTAAAGGACATAGATAGAAGCACGAGGGCCGTTCGGGTCAGGGTGCACCAGACAGGCAGGGCGTGGGGCAGCGGCAAGAGTTCGGCGCGGCGTACAAGGCTTCAGTTTACAAAATTGCGAGCTTCGTTCAAGGGCTTTCGCCCAAGGTCCGTTTCTGACTGTCTGTGTCCGCTCCGTGTACCAAGGCGCGCTTCGGCGTGCCGATGAGGCGTCCGGCGCATAGCTAAACAAGAGCGGGAGGACAGTTGTGGCGGCTACGGGATTAGAAGAAAAATATGATGCGGTACGTCAGCTCATTGCCATCGGCAAAGAGCGCGGCTACCTCTTGTACGACGAAGTGAATGACTCGCTTCCTGCCGAAGTACATTCCTCGGAAGAAATCGACGACCTGCTCACCACCTTCGAACGCAACGGTATCGAAATCTACGAGGACGCGGCCTCGGCCAAGGCCGCCCGCGCCGTCGAAGTGTCTTCCGAGCACGGCGACCGTGACGTGGTGGTCAAGGAGGAACTCCACGGTGAAGAAGGCGCTGACCTCGACCTGACTCCCGGATCCCTGGAAAAAACCAACGATCCCGTGCGCATGTACTTGCGCGAAATGGGCACTGTCCCATTGTTGACTCGCGAAGGCGAAGTGACCATCGCCAAGCGCATCGAGCGCGGGCAGTTGGTGGTCATGAAGGCCATCACTCGCTCTCCCATCGTCATTAAGGAATTAATCGCCGTCGGCGAAGACCTGCGCAAAGGTGCCCGCTCCATCAAAGAAATTGTTCAGTTCGATGACGAAGAGCTGACCGAAGAGAAGATCGCCAACAAGACCAAGCAAACCCTGAAGTATATCGACAAGATTGCCAAGCTCTATGACCAGGCTTTGAAAGAAGCGGTTCGCCTGGAAAAGACCCCCAAGGCCAAGAAAAGGTCCTATATTCGCGCCAAGTGGGCGGTGGCGCGCACCCGCGTCCAAATCTCTCTTGAAATTCGCGCCATCGACTTCAACCCCTTCGAGAAAAAAAGGCTGATCGATAAGATGCGCGGCACCGTCGAGCGCCTGCAGTCCCTGGAGCGCGAAGCGGGCCGCCTGGAGCGCCGCGCGGACGTATCCAAAGGCGAGAACGCCGCGGAGGCCCGCCGGGAACTTCGCACTCGCCGCTCGGAACTGAAAGACATTGAGGATGCCAGCGAAGTCGGCTTAATGGAATTGAAGCGCACCCTCACCATCATTCAGCGTGGCGAAGCCGAAGCCGAACAAGCCAAGAAAGAATTGATCGAGGCCAACCTCCGCCTGGTTGTCTCCATCGCCAAGAAATACACCAATCGCGGCTTGCAGTTCTTGGATTTGATTCAGGAAGGCAACATCGGCTTGATGAAAGCCGTGGACAAGTTCGAATGGCGTCGCGGCTACAAGTTTTCCACCTACGCCACTTGGTGGATTCGCCAGGCCATTACCCGCGCCATTGCCGATCAGGCCCGCACCATTCGTATTCCCGTGCATATGATCGAAACCATCAACAAACTGGTGCGCACCAGCCGCCAGTTGGTTCAGGAACTTGGACGCGAGCCTACCAGCGAAGAAATCGCCAAGCGTATGGATATTCCGGTTTCCAAAGTCCGCAAGATCCTGAAGATTGCGCAAGAGCCGATTTCTCTGGAAACGCCTATCGGCGAAGAAGAAGATTCGCATCTTGGGGATTTCATCGAGGACAAAGCGGTAGTGTCGCCGTCGGACGCGGTCATCAACCTGAACCTCAAGGAACAGACTTCCTCTGTCCTCAAGACCCTTACGCCGCGTGAAGAGAAAGTCATCAAAATGCGCTTCGGTTTGGACGACGGCAGCGAGCACACCCTCGAGGAAGTTGGCCAGTCCTTCGCGGTAACCCGCGAGCGTATTCGCCAGATCGAAGCCAAGGCCTTGCGCAAGCTACGCCACCCCTCGCGCTCGCGGAAGCTGCGCGCCTTCCTGGAAGGCCCCTCGCGCGACTACCTATAGACGCGACCACTAGGCCCAAGCCTAAAACGTGACTAAGCCAACGCCCGGCGCCACCCGGGCGTTTTTCTTTATTCCGTGCGAAACTCAGCGATGATTTCAATTTTGCCGACAATGTTCGCGTTGAAGTTCGGCAATTCCTCTGCAGGAATCCAGTATTCCCGGTGGATCGAACTCCCAACCGTATGGACTTCAAACCGAGAGAGATAGTCCTTGCGCACCCGGAATTTGGTCACGAAGCCTGCCTTGCGGCTTGGATCTTTCGCGTTCCAATCGCGTGCGATCTGAACCGCGTATTCTTCGTTCAGCACGGGATAGAAGATGGGTTGCCCGGGGAGTCTAGGCTCTATAATCATCCTCGCGAATCAGGAACATCTCCTGCGGCCCAACGGGACGGAACAAAACTGTAGTTTCTTCGCCAGACTCGTGGTTACGCTGGAAGCTCGACATAGGCGGAATAGGCACGCGGCTCGGGAACAGGTTCTCCTTCCTCGCGCATTCCATCCAGATGAAAAGCGATTGCCTCGCGCATGTTTCTCTCCACTTCTGCTCGCGAAGCGCCCGCGGCCGCGCAACCCGGTAGGTCGGGTGAATATGCGGAATAGCCGGTTGCGGTCTCCTCAATGACAATCAGATATCTTTTCATTGCTTCAGTCCTGCTTGCTTCATAATGCTGTTCAGCGTTCCCGGTGCCAAGTCCTCCCCTGGTTTCCCCGCCAATGTTACTAACCCACGCTTTACCGGATGCTTCTATTGACGATAGCTACCCCGGGTTCGCGCGAGATACCAGCCGTTGGCCACCAGAAGCTGCATGATATCTCGTACCTTCACAATGTTAACGTGAATCCTTAGGCAATCGGGCGTCAATCCCAAGGGCGGCTCGACGAGGGTTGTGCGGACGCTCACGCCATCGCGTCACGTTGTAAACAGCGAGTTACACCCAACGTTCGCGGTGTATGGTAGAATGGTATAAGATCATTGGTAGATAGGTGTAGGATGGCGATCAACATCAAAAATGAAGAAACCCAGCGTTTGGCACAGGAATTATCCAAGCTCACCGGCGAGAGCATGACCGGCGCGATCACTGAAGCTGTCCGTGAGCGCCTGGAGCGAGTGCGCTATCAACGCGGCCAGGGTCTTGCCCAGCGTATTTTGGATATCGGCCGGGATTGTGCCGCACGTTTGCAGGAACCGTTTCGCAGCAAAAGCCACGGTGAATTGCTGTACGACGAGCGAGGTCTGCCGAAGTGATCATCGACACTTCCGCAATCGTGGCCATTCTCCGCGCAGAACCCGAAGCCGCGTTGTTCGCCAATGCCATCGCAGATTCGCGATCTCGTAAGGTTTCAGCGGTGAGTTTCGTGGAAGCCGCCGCTGTAATCGACGCCAGCCATGACGCGGTCGCCAGTCGGCGCTTCGACCAGCTCTTCAGGGAAGCCCGCCTCGTGGTCGAGCCCGTTTCTTTCAGTCAGGCGCAAACCGCCCGGGACGCCTATCGCGATTTCGGTAAAGGGAGCGGCCATCCGGCAGGGCTCAATCTCGGAGATTGCTTTGCTTACGCTCTCGCCAAAGAATCGGGAGAACCGCTGCTTTTCAAAGGACAGGATTTCAGCAAAACTGATGTTGCCGCCGCGCTTCCTTAGTTCATCTCGAAGGCGGCAACGTTCACGGCAATTCCAGGTATGACGAATAGGAGTGGGGTGCCGGGCGCACTTCGCCGCATTCTCTCAACTGCTGCAAATGGCAAACCAGCGCGCGGTGCAGATTATTCTCCGCTTCCTTTCGCGTGCGGCCATTGCAGACACAACCGGGCATGTCGGGGGAATAGGCCAGATAGCCGGACCCAGTTTCCTCGATGACGATCAGGTATTTCTCCATAACGCTGTACCTGGGCCCTCTGGAGCGAAGATCCTAGCCACACGCGACATTGGGCGGCGTAACTCTGCCAGGCCGGCAACAGCTGCGACATTGGCTTAGGCTGATTTGCAGAAAGAGCGAACCTGGTTGTTTTTACGATAGCCCTCGCGGCCTTCCCCGTCAATCCATGTTTTCTCTTGCGTTAACGGGCGGAACTATCGCTTTGCGGCGCCTTCGAAAAATGCCATACCAAATGAATGGTCCAGGCCATCGTCGCAATCAAGAAGCCTCCGGTCACGTACCATATATTTGCCGTGTCGAACTCGTGGACCTCTCGCAGATTCGCCGTGATCGCCTGCGACAATGCATACAGCAGCACAAACAGCAGTCCACAACCGAACCAAATCATTTGCGCCCTCAGGAAACACATGGCTTCCTCGCGATGTTCACCCGATAACCAGTAAGATTTGTTCGGTAAGTTGATCCGATCATTGGGAAGAGATGCAATCAGTCTGGGCGCCAGAAAGGCCACGATGGCGGACACCCCCACCGCTATGGCCGACAGAACGAAGAAAAACGGCTTACTTTCCCACCCATTTGCAACGCCATTGCTGCCGAAGTGAGACGCCATAACATCGGGCAATTGCGGGTACACCCGCGCGCACTGCAAGACCCCAAGGGTTAGCATCAGGAAGTAGAGTGCCGTGGGAATTCGTGAGTCACTCATTTCTTTACAGGTTAGGCGGGCTCCCGCGACCCGGCAAGAATCTTACGCCACCATGTGCTCAGGAAGTTCTTGCCTTTCCCGCTGAAATCGCCAACATTGGGAAATCCAGCCAGTCCAGATCGAACTCGGGACGAGCGCAAATGCCATGAAACGAGTACGACGGGTCGCGGTCATTGTTATCCTGCTGGCAGCAGCACTGTCCATCTACGGTTTCTGGAAAACCAGAAATCCCACTGTGCTCGTAAGTCCCACCGGTCCCAATTCCGCCATGGCTCCGGAAACGGCTCTGGTGGATCAAAGTCCTCTGACAACCGCCCAGCAGTTGGCGCCATTGGCCTCTTCACATGACGAACGCGCGCTCGCTCAGGAAGCCCTGCGGCTGGCCGATTTTGATGTGGATCAGGCCTTTGATAATGCTTTGCGGCGAGCGCGTCTGAATCCCCCGCCGTTATCATCCGAGGCCAAAGAATGTGAAGCGCGCCTACAAAAAGCGGAAGTGCGCCTGCAGAGCGATCAAGACCGGCAGAAACAACTCTCCCAACTAGTGGACAAGGCTACCGAACACAACAAAGACGCTCTGCAGGCTGACCTCATCCAGGCCCAGGCCGATCTGGAACTCGATCAGGACGAAGTCGACGATGCCAAAGAGGATTTGATTCGCGCGGGCGGAGATGTCATTGATCGCATTCAGGCCCTCAAGCAACAACATGAGCAGACCACCCACAATACGCCCAATGCGATTCCTAATGCTCCCGAACCCACTCTTCAGCCTGGCCTGATTCGTCACCTGCTGGATTGGCGCCAACTCCACCAGAAACAATTGCAGTTGTCGCAGGCTAAAGGCAAAACAGAATCCGCGATTGCGGAACTTGAAGCAAAACACAATGCCCTCGATGCGCAAGTCGACGCGGAAAAGGCCAAGGTCCCCGAACTGGCGCATCATTCCAAGAACACCAAATCCGATGCCGCGGCGGTCCATGTGTCGGCCGCCAACAAAAGCACCGACGAAACCGCGGAACTGCTCAAGAAAACCCAACGCCTTGCCAGCAATCAGAAAATCTTGGCGGCCTACGACAAGCGCATCGAAACCAAGAAGGACCTTGCCACTGTTTACGGCCAGTGGATCGCCGTGGTTGCCTCTAATCAACGCAATGTGCTCCATCAGGCCCTGCTCGCAACCATCATCATCTTGGGAATTGCGCTCATCGCTCTATCCTTGAGTTCCTGGATCGATTCCCTGATTAGCCACCTGCACATGGACCGCCGCCAGGTGGAATCGTTACGCACCGTCACTCGAACTTCGCTCCAGGTCGTGGCCGTGCTGCTGATTCTGCTGGTGCTTTTTGGTCCCCCGGGGCAACTCGGTACGTTTCTGGGCTTGGCAGGCGCGGGCCTGACTGTGGCCTTGAAGGACTTCATTGTTGGCTTCATCGGCTGGTTCGTGCTCATGGGCAAAAACGGTATGCGCTTGGGCGACTGGGTGGAGATCAATGGCGTCACCGGCGAAGTTGTCGAAATCGGCCCGTTTCACACCGTTCTGCTGGAAACCGGGAACTGGACCGATTCCGGCCATCCTACTGGCCGTCGCGTCACTTTTCCCAACAGCTTCGCTATCGAGGGTCATTACTTCAACTTCTCCACCACTGGCCAATGGCTTTGGGACGAATTGCAATTGGTGCTTCCGGCGGGTCAGGACCCCTATCCCATGGTCGATGCCATCCACAAAAGAGTCCTCGAAGCCACCCGCGAAACCGTGCAGCAAGCCGAACTCGAATGGAAAAACGCCACATCCTCCCGCGAGCTTCGCGGTCTCTCGGCCGCTCCCGCCATCAGCGTCAAACCGGTCGTAGGTGGGATTGAGGTCGCTGTGCGTTACGTTACCCGCGCCAGCGATCGCTACATGTTGCGCGCCAAGCTGAATCAAGCCGCCGTGGCGCTGTTGGGAGGCAAGGCTGAACCAGTGGTCTCGTAGTGCTCTCTGGCACTCTAGGTTCTGAGCCAGATCAGTCTCAGTGCGTCAGACGCGTCTGGCGGGCCATCAATATTCCAGAGACCTCCTTCTAGCGAGGAACAGCCTTGTCCAGCGTGTCCCAATTGGCTGCTGCCGCCACCCGGGACTCGATCTCTTCCAGAATCTGACCACCGCTATCGCTATTGGTCATCACCACAATTCCATATCCTTTCAGCCGATGCATCAGCAAGTGGCAGCGAAATCCCCAGTTGCCCCCGCTATGCGTGAAGTACCACCCTTGTCCCTTATTCTCGATGGAGAAGCCAATCGCGAATGGTCCCGTTCCGGTTGGCGCCACCATTTCCAGTGCGGTCGCATGCGTCAGCAGTTTGGACTCGCCCTTCAACGCTTTCTGCAGCTCAATTCCCAGTTTCGCCAGATCGGTGGGTGTGGTCCACAGCCCTGCCGCAGCTTGCTCTGGGTACACGTGCCATTTCGTATCCATGGCTTTGCCATCGTTATCGTGGGCTCGCGCTGCAAACTTGTCTTGTGCTGGCGGCAGCGGCTGTTGATACGTGCTGCTCGTCATTCCGATTGGCCGCAAGACCATGTCCTCCATGATTTCCGCGAACGGCTTGCCGTACACATCTTGCAACACCATTTGGACGATCACGATTCCCCCGCCGGAATATTCGTACGCTGCAAATGGCGGCCGGGCCCAAAATACTGGGCCAACATTCGACGGCGGCTTGCCCTCAAGAATCTGCTCCAAGGTTGGCAACGGCGCTGTCGGGTTGTATCCCGGAAAACCAAAGCCGTCGGCAGTGCCCGATGTATGACTCAGCAACGCCCGCAGCGTCACTCCTCCTCGGGTATATTCGTTTTCCGGCACTTTCCAGCTCTTCAAATATTTGTTCACGTTCTCATCGAGTGACACCCTGCCTGCTTCGACCGCCCGCAACACCGCGAAGGCCGTCGTCGGCTTGCTAATCGAGGCCGCCTGAAAAAGTGTGTCAGCCGTTACCGGAGCGTTTGTCACCACGTCCGCGACTCCGTAGGTCTTCGTCCATTGCACTTGGAAATCGTGTTCAACCGCTATACTCACACCCGGAATGTGAAAACGTTTCATGATTTCCGGGATGGTGTACGGGTCGAATCCTTGCCGATTTGGTGACTGTGGCCCTTCGACTCGCGCGATCTGCGCCGTGGAATCCTGGGCGACTCCAACTGGAAAGTCCGCGGATGCCACGGTTATCGCCAACAACATCGCCAACACCCACCGTTTCATCGAGTCCTCCTGTGTACCAAAGGCGTCACGCGCAACACCCTACCACACCTTTGCGGATGCCCATTGGCGGACCTGACTCACCATGGGGACGTTACGGGCACTTTGTTGGTCGATTTCCTGCGAACAGGAAGGACATTTGTCACAAAGCTGCAGACACCAAGTTTCGGTGTTTCACGCGCCTGCTGGTGGCGCTGCAAACAAAGCTGTGACATCGCCGTTAAATATTTTCACTTGTGGCGTGCTTAGTAGGCTGGGCAACAGCGAGCGGCTTCACCGACACACGGAAACCGTTTGCCAACTACATTGGCTCAGCTTCCGCTGAACTACACCAGAATCCCCATGTCCTTCAGCATCTGGCGGTCTTTGTACGTCAGCCGCTCCTCGAACGTCAGGTTCATGGCGTAGCGCTCATTACTCACGCGCAGGTATGGTGCTCGTGGCACTTCCTTGTTGTCTCGATCAAATGGCCTTCTCCGGCCGGAGTTGATCCACTTCTCGTATCCGTCCTTGTCCATTGTGGCTCTTCTCCAGTCCCTACAGGAGCGTTGGCGCCAACACGACCTGTCATTTCACTGAATCGATTGTAAGGGTGTAGTTGTACACTGCTGTGACACAAAGCACATTCCATACAAGAAATGTGCACGCTACTCGGTCTTGGAGATGGAATTTCGTCCGGCCAGCCAAACTGCCGGGGTTAACGGCGTCGCCCAACCTCACTTATCGAATCTCTTCCGTCGGCGGGCGCTCGCCAGACTGCCGAGCCGCTATGAATGGCCGCTCAACAGGTATG
Source organism: Candidatus Eremiobacteraceae bacterium (assembly GCA_035622555.1). Taxonomy (GTDB): domain Bacteria; phylum Acidobacteriota; class Terriglobia; order Acidiferrales; family UBA7541; genus Acidiferrum. Next base: position 26,665 of record DASPVD010000077.1, read on the forward strand.
TGACGAGCCTGCGGCTTGCCTCGATGTTGTCCTAACCTGCCTCACGTTCTTTTTTGTGGCCCCGTTTTGGCGATGCCACATCCGCCCCCACAACCAAACACCTGCACCGGGACTCTGATTCGGTCGCTTGCTGAGTTTGCAGCCACGGCTTCGGTTACAACCGTTTAACATTCCCCGACACATGCTCTTTTACAACTCATTTACATTGCCGTCACAAAGCCGTCACCACCCACATTCACTCCCTTGTCACAATACCCTCGACGCTGTATGACTCACGAGGTGCCACAAACTGACTATGTCTATCGCAATCCGGCGCGCTACGGTAGACTTTCACCAATGCGTTCGCCAGCCCGAGAGCTGTATATGAAGCGCATTCTGATCATCGAGGACGATCGCGATATCGTCGAACTGGTTCGCTATAACCTTGCCAATGAAGGCTTTCAAGTAGCCGCGGCCTTCGACGGCACCTCCGGACTGGCCAGCATCAAGAAAGCTCCGCCCGATCTGCTGCTTCTCGATCTCATGCTCCCCAAGATGTCTGGTCTGGACATTTGCCGCGAGATTCGCAAAGAGGAGTCCCTGAATCGCCTGCCAGTGTTGATGTTGACTGCTCGCGGTGACGAAGCTGACCGCGTCGTTGGCCTGGAGATGGGCGCGGATGATTACGTCACCAAGCCGTTCAGCCCTCGCGAACTCATCGCCAGGGTCAAAGCCCTGCTTCGCCGCGCCGAACCTCCCGCCGATGCTCCGCGCATCCTGGAAATCGACAAGCTGGCCATTGACCCCGCCTCCTACCGCGTCAGTCATGGCGGTAAGCCGGTGCCTTTGAGCACCCTTGAGTTTCGTTTGCTTTACTATCTCGCTTCCCGTCCTAACCGCGTTTTCACCCGGGATCAATTGCTCGACGCCGTCTGGGGCACCGACCGGTTTGTGACTCCTCGCAGCGTGGACGTCTACGTGCGCCGGTTGCGCGAGAAGATCGAAACCGACCCGGAAAACCCTCTCCACTTGAAAACTGTGCGCGGTGCGGGATACTTGTTCGAGACCCGTGCAACGTAGACTCTTCGGAAAACTGGCGCTCACTTTCCTGGCGCTGCTGCTCAGCGTTTTGTTGGCCGTCGACTTTCTGGCCGAACGCGCCTTGCGCAACAGCTATGAGAACGACACCTTCCACGAGCTTGAGGCCTTGGCCCGCCTCATGAGTCTTCATCCGCTCCCGCTGAGCAGCCCCTCTCCGCAAACGCCCGAACAGATCGCTGCTCTCAACACCTGGGTAGCTGCCAACGCTTCCAGCGGCACTCGCGTCACCATCATTGCCGCCGATGGCCGCGTCCTGGCTGACTCCCTGTCCGAAACCTCCACCATGGAAAACCACGCCCAGCGCCCCGAATTCCAGGAGGCGCTGACAACCGGCGAAGGTCGCGCCACCCGCCGCAGTGTTTCCGTCGGTAGCTACTTCCTGTATTACGCCGTCCGGCAAGACCTGCCCGGCGGGACTCCCATCGTTTTGCGCCTGGCATTGCCGTTGGCAGGCTTCAGCGATCAGCTTTGGAGCTTCCGTCGCAACCTGTGGTTGTGGTCGCTGCTGATCTATCTTTGTGCCGGCGCGGTCGCCATGCTGATGTCCCGCTCGTACACCGATCGTGTCGAGCGTCTGCGGCAGTTTTCCCGCCGCGTCGCCGAGGGTGATTTTCGGCCGCTCCCCTCCGATGGTACGGGAGACTCCCTGGAAGCTCTGGGCGCTTCGTTGAACCAGACCGCGGCGCGGCTGGATCGCACGATTCGTACCTTGACCGAAGAGCGCAATCTTTCCGCCGCCATATTGGGATCCATGGTGGAAGGCGTTGCGGTGGTCAACGCCAATGAGCATTTGGCATTTGCGAACCCGGGATTCGCCTCTGTCTTGGGTCTGGATGTTCCGCCCGTGGCCGGCAGCTCGCTGCTCGAGGTCGTCCGCCAGACCGAACTCATTGCCGCGGTCCGCCGCGTTCTCGCGGGAGAGCCCCGCGTCGAAGCCGAGATCGTCATCGGTACCCTCCGCCAGCATTACTTTGCCGTTACCGTTGCGTCCGTCCGCGCCGGGGAGACTTCCGGTGCGGTCATCGTGCTCCACGACATCACCGATCTTCGGAAACTGGAGCGCGTCCGCCGCGACTTTGTGGCCAATGTTTCGCACGAGTTCCGCACTCCATTGACCGCTATTCAGGGCTTCGCCGAAACCTTGATTGGCGGTGCCATTGACGATTCGCAGAATCGCGGACGTTTTCTCGCCATCATCCTGGAACACTCCCGCCGCCTGGCACGCCTTACTGAAGATCTCCTTCGCCTGTCGCAAATGGACGCCGAACAATTGGAGCTGGAGATCCGCGCCGTCAGCGTTCCCCAGCTGGTGGAATCGTGCTACGAACCCGCGCAACGCCGCGCCGCCGAAAAAGATCTTCATCTTTCCCTCAATCTGCCCAGCCAATTGCCTGACGTCGCCGCCGACAATCGCCGCCTTCAGGAGGTCCTGCAAAACCTGTTGGACAACGCCATTCAGTACACCCTGCCCGGCGGAAAAATCGTCTTAAGCGCCGAAGCTCGCGGCGATGAAGTGATCTTCACCGTAGCCGACACGGGCATCGGCATTCCCCAAGCCGATCAGCCTCGCATTTTCGAACGCTTTTATCGCGTCGATGTGGCTCGTTCCCGGGAAGCAGGCGGCACAGGTCTGGGTTTGTCCATCGCCAAGCATCTTGTCGAAGCGCAGGGCGGACGTATCTGGGTGGAAAGCGAGGTAGGCGTCGGCTCCAAATTTCATTTCAGTGTGCCCGTCTTTGACGCTGGGCGCGCCGCGGCTCGCGCCGGTTCTGCCGCCACCGCCAGTTCGCGCTCTCTGCGCAGCGGCACTCCACTCCCGAATGCCTAGCCGGCCGTTCCGCACGTCGAGTTTTCCACGGATATTCGTTTACTTTCAGTTATTCACAAATCCGTGAATTGCCCGTAACAACTCTGTCCCACGTTTAATAGTGCGAGCTCGTTAGCCCCGTCCCGCGCTCGCTGGAGGTTTGCATGGCCACAGGTCCAGGATTGACCGAAGCGGTTCTGTACGACGTGCTGGTCAATTACCTGGTGTCCATGGCGCGGCTGGTCGAGAACGCCATGAATCGGGCCCTCGACGCCATCACCAATTTTAATAACCCGCGCAGCGCGGGTCTGCCTGGAGAAGTGTTCCTGTTCGAACCCCGCATCAACGAAATGGAAATCATGATCGACGAGCATACCGTCCGCTTGCTCCGTCGTGGCGGATTCAGCGATGACGAACTTCGCCTGATTGTTGCGGCCCTCAAGATCACCAACGATTTGGAGCGCATCGGCGACATCGCTGTCAATCTGGCCGAACGGGTCATCACTCTGCGCGACACCCCCGATGCCAAGATGCCCGAGAAGCTGCTGCCCATGACCGAAGCGGTTCGTTCCATGGTCAGCCGCAGCCTCGGTGCCTTGATCTTTCGCAATGCCGAACTTGCCGCCCAGGTCCTGGAGAGCGACGACATGGTCGACCAATACCGCGATCAGATCTTCGAGACCCTGCTCCAGAACATGACCCACGATGTCGCTCTGGTCAGCCCCGGCATGCAGTTCGTTCTCGCCACCCGGCACTTAGAGCGCATTGCCGACCACGCCACCAACATCGCCGAAGACATCATCTTTTGGGTGCGTGGATTGGACGTGCGCCATGGCCGGGGACTCATGGTGCGTGCCGAAGCGCAACAACCCGGGTCCAATGCTTCAGCTTCCCCCGGCACCGCCGGAACGGTCACCGAGAATTCATATGGCCTTCATTCTCAAGTGACTCCGGGCTGCGAAACTCAACGCGTTTGAACTTCACTCCCAAGTCCTACCTCGGGGATCGGCGCACCCCTGGCACCGGTCCCCTTCTCCTCCTTCCGCTTCCTTACCCCGCCCTTCGTGATATCCTCACTTACCAATGTGACTTCTTCGAATCGCGTTGACCTTACTGTGCAGGTTGGCGCTCTGCGCCTCAAGAATCCCATCATTGCCGCTTGCGGAACCTTTGGATACGGCGTTGAGTTTGCCCATCTGGTGAACTTGAACCGCCTTGGCGGACTGGTCACTAAAGGCATTTCACCGGAACCCATCGAGGGCGCTCCTGCCCCCCGTTTGCACCAGACTGCCGCCGGAATGTTGAACGCCGTCGGCCTGCAAAACATCGGCGTCGAGGCTTTCGTCCGCGACAAATTGCCGCAGCTTCGCAACTACGACACCCACGTGATCGTCAACGTGTTCGGCTATTGCTTGAGCGACTATGTTTCGGTTCTAACCCGGCTCGAGGAATTCGACGGCATTTCCGCTTATGAGCTCAATATCTCCTGCCCCAATGTAAAGAAGGGTGGCATGCAATTTGGCATCGACCCTGCCCTTTTGGAAGAAGTGGTGACCGCCGCCCGAAACGCGGCGCGGAAACGGCCCCTGTGGGTCAAGCTCAGCCCGCTGGTCACCGATATTGCGCAGCTTGCCCGCATCGCCGAAGGAGCTGGGGCCGATGCGCTGACCGTGGCGAACACATACCCAGCCATGGCCGTGGATGTCAGAACCGGCAGGTCGGTGTTGGGGAATATGACGGGCGGATTGTCCGGGCCTGCCATTAAGCCCATCACCATGCGGTTGGTTTGGGTCGTTCAAAAAGCTGTAAACATCCCCGTCATCGGCCTCGGTGGGGTGGAAACTGCCCAGGACGTGCTCGAATACATGATGGTCGGCGCGGCCGCCGTACAGGTCGGCACGGCCAGCTTTGCTGACCCCCGGGCCAGTGAGAAGATCGCGGCCGGACTGGCGGACCGCCTTATCGATGCTAAAGTATTAACTTTCAGTGAGATACGATCAAAACTTCAGCCAGAAAATGGTTGACATAAGCTGGTACTAGTGCTATCCTTTTTAGACCTCGGTGGCTTATGCGAAGACCACTCTTCATGATCTGGGCGGCCATTCGATGGATACCCCTGATGTTCCTCATCGCTCCGGGTATCGAAGCTCCTCTGGTCGCTGATTTTAATGCCCCGGCGCCTCCCATCAAAGTTTGGGTCGGCAATGCCAGTTGGTATGGGCCGGAATTCAATGGCAAGCAAACCGCCGATGGCGAACGATTCAATGCCGAGAGCCTGACCGCTGCTCATCCCACTCTACCCTTCGGTTCCTGGGTACGCGTCGTCAACCCCCGAAATGGCAAGTTTGAGGTTGCGCGCATTAACGATCGTGGCCCCTACCAGGAAGGCCGCGAAATTGATGTATCCTATCGGGTAGCCCGGAAGATCGGTCTGATCGGCTCGGGGGTAAGTCAAGTGCGCTTGGAGCTTCTGCAAGTGCCGCCAAAACACACCCGAACTGTCGCTGATTCGAAGTAAATATTTCGGGCACGTCCCGAACCTTGAGCTTCGACGCCCATCCTCGCAGCAGCCTGATTGTCGCTCTCGATTTTGATTCCTTGACCGCCGCTGTCAAGTTCGCCAAACAATTGGCGGACGTAGTCGGCATGTTCAAAATTGGCAGCCAGTTGTTCACTACCGCCGGGCCCGAATCCGTCCGGCAAGTCGCGCAACTCGGCACGGACATTTTCCTCGACCTGAAATTTCATGACATTCCCAACACCGTCGCTGGCGCGGTGCTCGCTTCTGCCGCTATGCCCGGCGTTCAACTGCTCAACGTCCACGCCCTCGGCGGAATCGCCATGCTCCGCGCGGCAGTTCAGGCCGTCAGCGCAGGCGTGCCCATGGGCGCAGACCGGACCCGCCTGCTTGCCGTGACCATCCTGACCAGCATGGACCAGAAAGCCATTCGTGAAGTCGGCATCCCCGGCACACCGCAAGCGCGCGCGGTCAAACTGGCCCAGTTGGCGCAAACAGCGGGCGTCGATGGCGTGGTTGCCTCGGTGCAGGAAACCAAAGCCATCCGTAAAGCGTGTGGGCGCGAATTCCTGATTGTCACGCCGGGGGTTCGTCCCAGGAACAAAGCCTATGCGCGCATGAAGGATGACCAGACACGCACCGCTACTCCTCGCGACGCCATCAAAGCGGGAGCGGATTTCATCGTCGTGGGACGCCCCATTCTTGCCGCTCCCGATCCGCGCGCTGCTGCGCTGGAAATCGTCGACGAAATCGCCGCCGCGAAATAGAATGCCACTACAGGCAAATTCATCGCGGCGAGCTTGATGAGTCACTGTGCTGATGGGACCTGCTGCGTTCCACGCTCTCTGCTATCGACCAGCTTGCGCAGCGTCATGTCAGTCTCCTGGCCCAGTCGCGCAACCAGTTCTGCGGCGGACTGACGCCGAGCCAGGCGCACACCTTGTCCCGCCCACAGCGACAGGAATTCCGAGCGTCCCTGTTTTCCCGCAGCCGAACGCAACGGACGAGTCAACGCGTTTTGCAGTGGAAAGGGCAGAATGGCCCCAGTCGATTCCACTTCCGTCATAAACCGGTTCACGATCCCGCGTGCCGGTCGCCCGGAAAACGCCCGCGTGATTCGCGTCTGATCCTCCCGCGCGTTCAGAATGGCATCTTTGTAGACCGGTGGAATGCCGGATTCATGGCAGCTGAGGAATGCTGTTCCCAGCTGAACGGCGGCCGCGCCCAATGCCAAGGCCGCCGCGATTCCGCGTCCATCCATGATTCCTCCCGAAGCGATCACCGGCAGGTGGACCGCGTCGACAATTTGCGGCACCATCGCGATGGTTCCGATCATACCCGCGCTGAAGTCGCCGCTGAACGTGCCGCGGTGACCTCCGGCCTCGCTGCCCTGCGCCACAATGCCGTCGACTCCTGCCTTTTCCAGAGCAGCGGCTTCCGCAACGGTGGTGGCGGTTCCAATCAAGAACATGTCTCGTCGCTTGATCGCGGCGACCACATCATCGGAAAGAATGCCAAAAGTGAAGCTGAACGCCGATGCACCGCTCTCCAGAGCAGCATCCAATTGATCTTCGAAGGTGTACCTCGATTGCACCGGCAACCCGGGAGCCGGCAAACCAAGTTCCTGGAAGTACGGACCGACCTGGTCAATCGCCGCTTCCGCTGAGCCCAACAATGTTTCCGTCGGCATCGGCGCGAATAGATTTACGCCGAAGGGACGTGCTGTCAGCTTTCGAACTGTACCCGTGGCTATCCTGATGTGTTCTGGAGTCAGATACGCGGCGCCGATGAATCCCATTCCACCGGCATTACAGACCGCCGCGACCAGTTCCGGTGTGTCACCTCCTCCCGCTAGTGGCGCCTGAATGATCGGATACCGTAAATCAAAGCGCTTCATAAGTGTCGCGGATTGATCCATCCCAGCACCTCCACCACTGTATTTCTGCGGCATGATCTTCCCATGGTCGGATGCGCTGGGAACTTCCCAGGTTAAGGCCGCAAGCTCCACGCTCGAAATCCGCTAGCACTGCCGGTTTGACCGCTCACACGCGGGTCTCGTACCATCGAGTAATCTTCTTCCTTCACCGCCATGCTCGCGCACCCAAAGAGCATCATTGTCGGAACCGCCGGGCACATCGACCACGGCAAATCCACGCTAGTCGAGGCCCTCACCGGCACCCATCCGGACCGGCTCGAAGAAGAAAAACGTCGCGGCATCACCATTGATCTGGGTTTCGCGTTCCTGCAAGAACAGGGCGTGCGTTTTGGATTCGTGGACGTCCCCGGCCACGAGCGCTTCGTGAAAAACATGCTCGCCGGCACTTCCGGAATCGACCTGGTGCTGTTGGTGATTGCCGCGGACGAAGCCATCAAGCCACAAACCCGCGAGCATTTCGATATCTGCCGCTTGTTGGGCATAGAACGTGGCGTCATCGCTCTGACCAAAACCGATCTCGTCGATTCCGATACTGCCGAGTTAGTGCGCCTGGAATTGGAAGACTTCGTGAAAGGATCGTTTCTGGAAGGCGCGCCGATTCTGCCCGTCAGCGCCAAGACCGGTCAGGGCCTTGCGCAATTGAAGAGCGCGCTCTTCGAACAGGCGCAGAAAGTCCGTGAGAAGCAACTCGATCACTACTTCCGCTTGCCAATTGACCGATCTTTTCCCGTAAAGGGTTTTGGGACCGTGGTCACCGGAACTTTGATTTCCGGGCAGATCGCAACCGGAGACGAAGTCGAACTGCTCCCGGAACGGAAATTGTTGCGTGTTCGCGGCCTGCAGACCGGTGGAAACTCGGTGGAGTGCGCACACGCCGGACAGCGCACCGCTGTGAATCTGGCGGCTATCGAGCACACTGCTATTCAGCGGGGTATGGTCATCGCCACTCCCGGCCGGTTCACCAAAACCCTTCGCATGGACGCCCGGCTGGAGCTGCTCCCAGGCGCGCCTCCACTGAAGAATCGGGCGCGCGTCCACTTTCACGCTGGAACCGCGGAAACCATTGCAGCCGTTCTGCTGTACGACAAACCGGAACTGCTTCCCGGGGAATCGGCGTTTGTGCAGCTGCGCCTGAGCAGTGACGTGGTGGTCGCTCGAGGTGACCGCTTCATCGTGCGCCAGTTTTCTCCGGTAATCACCATCGGAGGCGGTCAGGTCTTGGATCCGCTGGCGCGCCGTCCAACACGCAAAGATTCCGAACCGCTCCAGTTTTTGCAAACCCTGCTGCGTGGTTCGAACCAGCAGATTCTCTGTTCCATCGTCCAACGAAACATTCTGGGCGTGAGCCTGGAAGAGATCGTTGCGCGCACAGGTTGGCGCGAGGGCGAAGTGCGCGCCGCTGCGGAAAGCCTGGTAAAGACCGCGGCCGTCCGCCAGGTTAGCGCCGAACCCTTGCTGTTACTCGCCGAGCCGGTATTCCAGGAAATCGCCAGGAAGCTGCTGCTCCGTGTCGATGCGTTTCACAAGGAAAATCCTTTGTCGCCGGGCGTTCCTCGCCAGGAACTGCGCGCCGCTCTCGGCCGCCGCGTGCGCACGGAAACCTTTCGCGCTGCTCTGGAACATTTGGCCAGCCACAACAAACTGCTTCTGCAGGGCGAGTTGGTGAAGAAGCCGGGCTCCGAAGTTACGCTCACGCCCGAGGAAGCTCTTGCCAAGCGGCAAATCGAACAGGCCTTCGCCAGCGCCGGTTTAGCCGTTCCTTCCGTGAAGGAAGTTCTAACCCAACTGGCCATCGAGGGCCGCCGCGCGGAAAGGATTCTTCAGATTCTTCTGCGAGAACAACTGCTGGTGCGCGTCTCTCCCGAACTCATTTTTCATCGCCAGGCTCTGGCCCGCTTGCCGGCGCTGCTGCAAAACTACAAAAAATCCAAGGGTGAGCGCATCGCTGTGCCTGCTTTCAAAGAACTCACCGGGATCACCCGCAAATACGCCATCCCCTTGCTCGAATATCTGGACCGCCAGCGCTTGACGCGGCGTACCGGCGATGAGCGTGTTATCCTGTAAGGGACGGATGGAGAGGCACTCCGGCCCCCCAACTTAAATTGCAATCGGCGCGATTTACCGGGCAGCCGGAGATTCAATATCGAAAGCGGAGAAGCGTTATGGGTGAATTCAGCGTATTCCATTGGCTGGTCGTTTTGGCCATCGTCCTGATTTTCTTTGGCGGGCGACGCATTCCCGAAGTGATGAAAGGCCTGGGGGAAGGCATTCGCAGCTTCAAGGATGGAATTGCAGGTTCTTCCGGCGGAACTGCTACCGCGGCGCAACCAACCCCGGTTTCCGCCCCTTCCGGCATCACTGCTAAGTCCGGACGCGGTCAGGTCTCTCTGAATTGGAATTCCAATTCCGGCGCGAACACCTATAACGTCAAGCGTTCCGGCACCAGCGGTGGACCCTACGCCATGATCGCCTCCACCGCTGCCACAACGTACGCCGACGACGGGCTCGCTCAGGGCACCTATTATTATGTGGTTACCTCTGTCGGCTCCTATGGCGAAAGCGTTAACTCCATGGAAGTCGGCGTCACGGTCAGCTAAGCATATTCCCGGGAGCGCCTACTGAATTAAGAAACCGCAGGATTGACCCTCTTTTTTTTCGACGTTCTCTCGCCGCTGTCTGTTCGCACATCCACTCCTTCGTAACCGTTTGCTCCTTCGACCAGCTACCACTCCGCACAACTGTTCTTCCGGTCAGTAGAGCCCTTGCAACTTTTTCCTCAGACTTGGGTATATCTCAGTAACCCCGGGAAATCGTCGAGGAAGCAAAAAGGAGACCAGGTCATGAATCTTCGAATGTCCAAGTGGATGGTGTTGCCCGCCGCCGCGCTATTGCTCGGCACTGTGGCCTTGGCCCAGGATCAATCCAGCAGTTCTTCCAGTCAGAGTTCCACGCCCAAACCAGGCGAGATTGCCCAGCGCAAGGAAAATCAGCAGGATCGCATCGCCAACGGCGTGAAAAGCGGGCAATTGACCGCCGGCGAAACCGCCAATCTCGAAACCAAGGAAGCTGCTATCAACGGAGAAACTCGCGCCGACCGCGCCGCCAACGGCGGAAAACTCACGGCCGCCGAAAAGCAGCAGGTCAATCACCAGCAGAACCAACTCTCCAAGCAGATTTACAACGATAAGCACAACGCCAACACCGCCCATTATGGCAACAACCTGGTCGGTCAGCGCCGCGAGAATCAGCAGGATCGTATCGCCCAAGGTATCAAGAGCGGACAGTTGACTGCCGGCGAAACCGCTAAGCTGGAAAATCAGCAGCGCGGCATCAATCAACAGGTCAAGGCCGACCGTTCCGCCAACGGCGGCAAACTCACCCAAGGCGAGAAGCAGCAGATCAACCGCCAACAGAACGCCGCCTCACGCAACATCTACAACAAGAAACACAACGCCGCTACCCAAGGCAACAAGAAGTAACTTAGCAACAAAAACCCGCACCAAGGCGCCCCGTTCTGGGGCGCTTTGCCTTTTTGTCTCGCTTTGCAAACACCGAAACGCTACTGCGATTCGTGCTCCTCGGTCCAGCCAAGTTCCTCCAGGGTAGCCACCAGGCGCGCCAACGGAAGCCCCACCACGTTGAAGTAGCAACCCTCAATCCGCGGGATGTATCGCCCGGCGTGTCCTTGGATCGCGTAGGCCCCGGCTTTATCGTAGGGTTCGTCGGTAGCCAGATACCGCGAAATATCGGCGCTGGAAAGTGGCGCAAAGGTGACCAGGGTGGTTTCGATGAATTGCCGCCGTTCCATTTCCGGTAGCCGGATCAGCGAAACTCCGGTGACCACCGAATGCGTGCGTCCCGAGAACAGTTGCAGCATGCGGCGCGCATCTTCCGTGGATCGCGGTTTCCCCAGAATCTGCCCATCCAGAACCACTACGGTGTCTGCGGCCACCAGAATCGCCGGCCCAACCGCACGCGCCGCTACCAGCTCGGCCTTGGCGTTGGCCAGTCGCTGCACCACCTGCTGCGGCGTTTCGTTCGGGTACGGCGTTTCATCCACTGCCGAAGAGAGCACGCTGAAAGAGATGCCGGCATCGCGCAGAATCTGGGCACGGCGCGGCGAGGCGGAGGCGAGAATTAACTTCATGAACGGTGCTCGGGCCAAGAATACTACACAGCCACTCTTGTGTAAGCTGTGCTTTCGAACAGACCACCCGCGGCCTGTGGTTCTGCATTAAATGACCACGGATTCCTGGTATTCGCCGTAAACCCGGCGCATTGCATCGGAGATTTCGCCCACCGTGGCGTAGGCTTCGACCGCATCCAGTATCGCCGGCATAAGATTCTCAGACGTTCTCGCGCGGCGTTCCAGCTCGCTTAGCGTTGCCTTGGTCCTGCTCGCGTCGCGTTTGGCCCGCACCGCTTTTAGGCGAGCCACCTGGGCGCGCTCAATCTCCGCGTCAATGCGCAGAGTACGAATAGGCCGTTCCCCTTTGGCGACGAAATCGTTAACTCCCACGACGATCTGCTCGTTGCTCTCGATGGCTCGTTGGAACTCGTACGCGGAGCGCTGAATTTCCATTTGCACGAACCCGCCTTCGATCGCCTTGATCATTCCTCCCAGGGCGTCGATCTTCTTCAGATATTCCACGGCCCGGCTCTCGATTTCGTTGGTTAGTGCCTCGATCGCATACGACCCGGCGGCCGGGTCAATCGTGTTGGTCACCCCGGTTTCGTGCGCAATGATCTGTTGTGTTCGTAAAGCCACCAGCGCCGCTTCTTCTGTTGGCAACGCCAGCGCCTCGTCCATCGAATTCGTATGCAGCGACTGGCATCCTCCCAACACCGCCGCCAGCGCCTGAATCGCCACACGCACGATGTTGTTTTCCGGTTGTTGTGCCGTTAGCGACGACCCCGCGGTTTGCGCATGGAAACGCAGCAGCAGGGAACGTGGATCCCTGGCCCGGAAACGGTCGCGCATGATTTTTGCCCACAATCTCCGCGCCGCTCGGAACTTCGCCACTTCTTCCAGCAGATCGTTATGGGCGTTGAAGAAGAACGACAGCTGCGGTGCAAACTCGTCGATGGACAGCCCCGCGCTCAGCGCCGCTTCCACGTACGCGATGCCATCCGCTAGTGTGAACGCCACTTCTTGCACTGCCGTCGAACCGGCTTCCCGGATGTGATATCCGGAAATCGAGATGGTGTTCCACTTCGGCACCACCTCCCGGCACCACCCAAAAATGTCCGTGACTATCCGCATCGCTTGTCGCACCGGGTAGATATACGTTCCCCGCGCTATGTATTCCTTCAAAATGTCGTTTTGCACCGTCCCGGACAATTTGCCCAGATTGGCGCCTTGTTTCTTCGCTACTGCTACGTACAGGCATAGCAGAATCGCCGCAGTCGCGTTGATGGTCATCGACGTGGACACTTTTTCCAGCGGGATCTGCTCGAACAGGGTTTCCATGTCTTCCAGCGAATCGATGGCCACGCCCACTTTGCCTACTTCGCCCAGCGCCAGCGGATGGTCGGAGTCCAGACCGATTTGCGTCGGCAGATCG
>DASPVD010000078.1:0-32162 GCA_035622555.1 Candidatus Eremiobacteraceae bacterium
GGCCCTCAGTTCTCCGTCCTGCACGAGAAAGTGAAGTTCAACAGTTGCATCGACGGGGCATGCCTTTGCTGTCTCGATAAAGAGACCACCAACACTTAGATCCTTGACTTTCGAAGTGTCCTCGGTTCGCCCACACTTCCAGAGCACCCATACACCCTGAGGCGTTTCAACTCGTTTACCGTGTCTTCGTGAATGAAGGACCTGTTTTTTCATGACCAGCAGGTCTGTTAGACACTGTTAACGGTGAGGATGACAAGGCAGTTATCGTTGAGCAAGCATTTCCTTAGCAATTGATGACGAAATGATACAGATCGCCGGGGACGGCTCCGCGTGGCGGCGCCGATGTTGCGGACCGCCTCTCTCTATGGTCTTGCGTGCCTCAAAGTTTTTCATGGCAGCACATCAAACCCCTCAACATCAGTCGTGCTCTCTGCGTTGCACCCATTAAGGACTGAACGAGCACCGAGTCACTTGCCATCGGTGCATGACGTCTTTGTTCACGCTCATCGTGCTTCGCAACCTGGCCAAAACAGGATCGTGTCTCGACGTATCACTCCAGTAGGTAAGTCAAATGTGTGACTTGCACAAGTTGCTGCGCCTGCTGACTCATATTCCTGATCTTCAGCTGGTGCTGCTGCCTTTTGGCGGACAAATGGACACCCACCAGTACACCGAGACCAAAGCTATCCAAATAAGTCATTTCTGCCAAATCCAGCACTAATCGCTTTGTCTCAGGGATGAGTCTGCGCAATTCGCTCTGTAGTAGACCGGCACTCGTGAAAGTCATCTTGCCGATGCATCGCACAAGGGTTTCTTCCGGATTAGCCGCGACTTCGAGTTTTAATTCCGGGGTTGCGAGCGGCGCTTGGGCCATTGCAGACCTCCCGGGCGTTTAAGATGGTGAACCTAATGCCCGTCCCAAAGTTAGTTGCTAACGCGTGGGGCCAAAAATCAAAGACCGGCCGAGCAAGAGTCCAGATGCCCTTGCCAAAAATAGACATACGATATGCTTGCTGGCGCCAAAGTCAAGTCAGATTTACTCAGATCAAGGCGTGCGCCTGGGAGTTTGAATGAAAAGGTCAAGGGAGGAGCGCTTAATGTAGAAAGGCTGAACTCAGCGACCCCGCTGATTCAGAAACACTAAGGAAGCTCCCCCCATCGAACCTATGTAATACGTTGAACCTTTAGCGGACTGGTGGTGATCACCAAATCCAACAAAGAGTCCAACTCCGGCGGGCTCACGAACGCATGGCCCTTCGCGGCCCTGCCCAAGTGCATCCGCCAAGTTTACGAATCTCGTCGTGCCCAAACTCAAGACTAGCGACTTCAAGATCCTCACTCGCTGGCTCACGCCGCTTGAAGAGTGACTCACGGCTGAAACAAACTATCGAGATGACCTACCCTCAGCGACACCATAAACGAAGAGGAAAGCTAGTGGGCGGGACGACCGAAATCTTGTCTGTCGGCTCGTCAGAGGTAGGTTGGTAAAGATGACTCAATGCATCCCTGTCCGAACGAGCAGTATTTGGCGAATCACACCTGTACGCCCCAGGACTGTGCGAACGAACAATTAGCCGTTAGATTGGTCTTGACAAGCTGTCCTCTAGAACCGCTTGGTTAGAGGAGCTGAGTCAGGATACGGAAGTGCTGACGTCCTGTATATCGAGGCTGACCCGACTGCTGGTCGCCGCCTTGGCAGCGGCCCTACTGACTCTGTCAGCCGTGAGTTTGCCAGCGCAAGAGAGCCGAAAGGCAATTTCCCGCCCCGCGCCTGTTTATCCGGAAGCTGCGAAGAGGCTTTTGCTTTCGGGTACTGTCAAGGTGCAGGTTGTAATCGCTTCTGACGGGCACGTCAAAGAAGTCAAGGTTATCGGCGGTCATCCGCTGTTCGTGGACGCTGTCCAAGAGGCGCTTAAGAATTGGAAGTACGAGCCGGCGAGCAACGACTCAGCAGTCCTCCTAGAGTTCAACTTCCATCCATAAACCCATCGAATCGAAGCCAAACTTGCGAGACAGGCAACCGCACCGTCAGCTTGCCTCTTTCCTCCCACGGCCCCGTTCCATCCAGCTAGGAGGAGCAGCGTAATTCAACAGGGTCGTCTAGTGTTCGACGTCGAAGTAAATCTTTGTTGTGACGCGGTATTGGACTACGTTCCTCCCGTCCAATTGCATTTCTAATCCAGCCACTCGCGCCCACTTCAGTCCGCGAACGGTTTTGGCAGCCTCGGCCACCGCGTTTTCTGCGGCCTTTGCAAAGCTTTCTTTGGAGGTCCCGACGACCTCAATGACCTTTTGTGTCATAACGATTCTCCTTCGAATGGTCACTATAGAGTGTTAGCGCCTGCCTAATGCACGTCTCGCCAACGTGGTCACGGGCAGCACGTCGGCTATTGATGGTACTTTCTCATGCACGAGTTGTGCGCGCCATTCGTGCTTTTTTCCGTTCGCCTTGGTGCGGTATTGTTAGAGGCAACAAATCCAAAACATCCAAAACATTCAAATGTCTGATATTCGCTACATGTGTATTTCGGACTTGCACTTAGGAGCAGATAACAGCCTGCTGACACGTTTGCGTCCCAAAATCGGCGAAGTTGACCCTCAATATCCAAGCCCGGTTCTGAAGGAGCTCGCGAAATGCCATTGGAAGCTGGATCCCTTTGTCAGCGGCGGGATACCGAGAATTTCTGTTTTTGGGTTTGCTCTGTTTTAGCCCGTTTTGTGCTACTTTTACTGAAAATTGGTGACACTCGCGGGTTTCAACCTGTCGCGCACATGAGCGTCACAGGCTCAAGAAAAGCCGCAGGTTGATTTATCAAGCGCGTGGCCTGCTACTTCCCGGAGAACTTAGTCGTGCGCTTCAATTGTGCTGCGAGCCGGTTTGGGAATCTGCCAAAGAATTGGGGAATCCGGAGCTTGATTGGGATACAACCGCACGGACTCGGCGTTGGAGGGCATGAGAACCATGTCAACGCGGCGATTGTAAGCCAGCCAGGTCGCACGGGAATCGCGCACCCACTTTTCTGGGGGCTGGTTAGGGTTGCGCGACTGCAGGTCGCCAACCGTGGCTTTGTCTAGCGGTTTCTGCTTGCCGTTCGCAGAGGTATTGATCTTTTCTGCGGCGACTCCCTGCGAAACCAGGAAATCCTTGACGCGTTGGACCCTGAGTTCGGACAAGGAATTGTTGTACTTATCCGCGCCGCGCTCGTCTGCGTATCCGTTAAGCGACAACTTCGCGTCAGGGTCATATTCGAGATACTGTTTGAATCCGGTGGCAAGGGTTGTCAATACTTCCTGCTGACTGCGGAGGAGTCCAAGTGTCGGGTCCTCCTTGGTAGGATAAGCTGTCGGGAAGAAAACGCTGTGGAGCAGCACAGTGGGAATGGGTTCTATGGAGCCCTTCATGCGCACTGCTACCGTTTTAGTGTCCGAGCCACCGCAAACATTCGTCGCCTTTAGCGTGTATTTGAATTCCTCATCCACCGGGCCATTGCCGGTTTGTGTTGGGCTTAGTGTGATGGACTTCGTACCGTTGGGATCCACGGAGCCACCGGGGTCCAGCAACACTGTGTCGGAGTTTGTCGACGACCAGTTCAGGGTAGTGCTTTCTTGTTGTATGACCTTGTCTCCGATGCGGCGGTACGAGACCGCTGTCGGTGAAGCGCTCAGTGTTGATTGCACGACTGGGTTCACTTCAACGGTCGTACTCGGCGTTGTGACGCCACCGGGTCCTGAAGCGGTAAGCGTATATACCGTGGTTTGCCGAGGCGAAATGGTTTTCTCGCCCGACGTCGGAACGGGGCTCATCCCGCTCATGTCGGCTTCGACCGTTTCTTTGGAATCCCAGGCTAACTGGGTATTTTGATTGCAATCGATTTTCGACGGATTGGCAGAGACCGACCCACTGACAGGCGCTACAACGACGGTGGCGCTTGCAATACCGGCCGTAAAGCGTGGCGCCAATTTAGGCATCTCGCATTCGGGGCGATATGTTGGGCACGCCGAGCCACGTGCCCAGGGCTTGGTCTTTGTTTTTCCATTCGAGATATCAACAATCACTCGTTGGTCCGCCGCGACCGTGATCGGGCCGGACCACAGCTCCTTGCCATACCGAGTGACCGTCACTTGGTGCGTTCCTGGTGGCACAATCAATTCCTGGTGCCAGATTATGTCGTTATTGAACTCATCCACGTGGCCCACAAAGTACGAAGGCGTCTTGCCGGTCAGAAGAACGGCGGCGGCTGTTGCCCCATGCAGCTTTCCGACTTCAATCTGGATGCGTCCCCGAGGTCCTGGCACGGGTGCGCCAACTGCTTGTAGCTTTATGTCCAGAGGTACGGTCTTGTCCGAATCCAACGAGACGTCTTGCTCGACGAATTTGTACCCATAGTTGGCGACAACTACATGGTGGGTACCGACGTCGAGCTTGATGGTCCGATTGCCGGGACCAATGGCCTTGCCGTCGACAAACGTGTAGGCCTGCTTGGGGATCACCGTCACCTTCAGTTTTCCTGGCTTAGCGTCTTGCGCAAAAGTAACCGAGCCCGCTAAAACCGTGACACCTACCACTAGGCAAAAAGTCTTAACTCTTTGAGCGCTCATAAAAGCACCTCCAGGACACTTCTTACTGCGCCATCAGGCAAATTGCGCTGACTGCGGGACAGCTTGGACATTCGATGGCGCCCGCGCAATGAGCAATTCTGACGGTTACAAACCCTCGCAATCACCCGCGGTTCTGAAAAAAGAGAGTTCAAACACCGTCGATGACCGTGGAGTGCTTGCGCGGAAAACGACAAGCTCCTCGCCATTAACTAATTATGAAAATTCCCGGTTATTCGGCTGTCAAGACTGAAAAGGCAAAGTCTATAGTTCTAGTAGTTCTAGATCTATGAACTATTAACGGTAGCTCCCATGCGCCGGAAGTGCTCTCTCCATGCTATCGTCGGGCTCTTAGCCTTTGCCCTGGCCACCTCTCTATTCGCGCGTGGACAGTTTTGGGATTTCTTGGGATACACGGAAGTCGACAGCAGTCAGAATCATAGCCGGATCCAGATCACCCGTCGGGATGTTCACTTTTGCACCATTCAGTTGCGGGTCAGCGGCGACCCCATTTTTTTTGACCGCCTCGTCGTTCACTTCGATGACGGCACCTCTCAGGAAGTAATGATCAGCGACCGGATCTCACCCGGGGGCAGGAACTACGTGATCGAGCTCCTCGGCGAACACACCGTCGAAACCGTAGAGCTTTGGTATTACAAAGAGGCTTGGGCGCACAAGCCGAGAGTGAGTCTGTACGGTGTCCGTTCGCCAGAAAGCGGCGCCCCAAATATTGGGCAAGAACATTAGAGGTCGTGAGCCACGCGGCTGGATATGCCCAGTTTGTCGTAGATCCGCAGCACGTAATTGCGGATGGTGTGTTCGCTGAGCGCCAATTTATTGGCGATCTCTTGGTTCCTCATGCCCTCCGCGACCAGGTGGACAACATCGCGTTCCCGCGAGGTCAAGCGAGCCATTCCCCTCGACGGCTGGACCTTTAGGAGCGATTGCACACGCTAGTACGCAGAGCTCTAACGAGGAGTGTTCTTAGAAGTGTACGTTACTGAGCCATGAACGAAGGACTGTAGTTTGTAGCTCGCTGGCGAGCCGATGGCCGACCTTTGCCGGGAGTTTGGAAAAGCGGACATTTCTACTTTGCTCAAACCGGACATTCTCATTTTGCAGCGACAGTGTTCGTGTCGTCGTTGACTTCACTTCGATCGCCGTCTAAGATGGCTGCCTCATGGCGGACGGGCATCCCATCATTGGGCGTACGATTTCCCATTATCGCGTAATAGAAAAGCTAGGCGGCGGCGGGATGGGCGTGGTGTACAAGGCAGAAGACACACGCCTCGACCGGTGTGTCGCCCTTAAGTTCCTTCCTGAAAACACCACGATAGACGGACAAGCACTCGAAAGATTTCAGCGCGAAGCTCGTGCCGCTTCAGCTCTTAATCACCCCAATATCTGTACGATTTTTGATGTCGGAGACCACGAAGGTCTGCCCTTCATGGTGATGGAGCTACTGGAGGGGAAAACCCTGAAGCATCTTATCAATGGTCAGCCTCTCGATATCGACTGCATCCTAGACCTGGGGATAGAAATCACTGATGCTCTAGCGGCGGCGCACGCGAAAGGGATCGTGCACCGCGATATTAAGCCGGCGAATATCTTTGTGAGCCAGCGCGGTCAGGCCAAGATCCTGGACTTCGGCCTGGCAAAGATGGCTTCGCAGCAGCGGCACGGCAGTAAGGTCGGTGCAGGCTATACGCAAGCCACGGTAGCGGTTGGTATCGAAGAGCTCACGAGCCCCGGGACAACGCTGGGAACCTTGGCGTATATGTCCCCGGAGCAGGCGCTCGGCAAGGAACTTGATGCCCGGACGGATTTGTTCTCACTGGGCACCGTTCTTTACGAGATGGCAACAGGTAAGCTAGCTTTCAGTGGGGACACGTCTGCGGCAATGTTTGATTCCATTCTCCATGGAACGCCCGCGCCGCCACTCGGATTCAATTCTGAAGTTCCAAACGAACTCGAACGAATTATCAATAAAGCGTTGGAAAAAGACCGGGACTTGCGCTACCAAACCGCCGCGGAGATTCGGACGGACCTGAAGCGGCTGAAGCGGGATCGCGACTCCGGCAGCCGGCCCATGGAAAGCAGCAAGCAAAGATCGGGTACCGCCCAGGTAGCCACGACCGCCCCAGAGAAGTCGGTGGCAGTGCTGTACTTCGAAAACCAGAGTGGGGCCAAGGAAGACGAATATTTCAGGGACGGAATTACCGAAGACATTGTGACGGAGCTATCGAAAATTACGCAGCTGAAAATTTTTCCGCGCTCCGAAATACTTGCCTTCCGCGACAAGCAGGTGACTGCGCAACAGGTGAGCCAAAAATTGGGCGCCGCGTATGTCCTGGAGGGTTCCATCCGGCGCGCTGGCAACCGTGTGCGAATCACCGCGCAACTGGTGGAGGCGATTACGCGTCGTTCCATCTGGGCCGAGCGCTACGACCGAATGCTCGAAGATGTCTTTGCAATCCAAGAGGAAATCGCACGGAGTCTTGCGCAGGCGCTGCGAATCGCACTCACGCCGCAGGAAGAGAAGAATATCGCGCGAAAGCCGACGGAAAATCCACAGGCCTATGACTTCTATCTCCGTGGAAAAAGCTACACACGGCGAGAGAATTTGGACTATGCGTTGCAGATGTTTGAGCAAGCCATCCAGCTCGATCCGAACTTCGCTTTGGCGCACGCCGGTATTGCGCACCTGTGCGGACTCATCCACGAGCTTCGAGAACAGAACCCTAAATGGATCGCACGGGGGCTGGCTGCCTGCGACCGGGCCAACGCCCTGGCTCCCGAGTTGCCGGAAGTGCTAGTGGCGCATGCCCGCATCTCCTATGCACAAAAGAAGTTCAAGGAAACCGCACTACTGGCCCAGCGTGCGATCGAGCGCAAGCGCGACTGTGAGGGGTCCTGGAACATTCTGGGCCGAGCGTATTTCGCCAGTGGGCGATTTGAAGAAGCTGCTGCGTTAACGGAGCAGGCCATCGAAGCCAACGGCGATGACTATAACACGTATGTTCCCTATAGCCGTGCTCTCGAGCGGCTAGGCCGGAAGAAGGAGGCGGACCACCTCCATCAACTGTTTACCAAAATCCTCCGCCAGCAGTTGGAAATGGTCCCCGAGGACGTGCGTGCCCGCATCTTACTGGCTACGCAACTCGCCTCTATTGAGGAATACGCGGATGAGGCTGTACGACACCTTCAAACTGCCGTTGCTCTTCGTCCTGGTGATCCCAGTACGCTATACAATGCTGCCTGCACTTACGGTCTTCTGGGGAAAAAAGCAGAAGCGCTCGAGACGGTGATGAAGTCCTTTGCTGCCGGATACAGCAATCGGGAATGGGCCGCCAATGATACGGATCTTGATTGTCTTCACGACGAGCCCGAATTCCGAAAACTCGTAGGTCTCAATGCAAACTCTGCAAGGCAATAAACTTTTATGACATCTGCCAACTTGGCATATCAGAAGGGGTACTGCTCAAGACCGAAATGTCCTATGGAATCGCTGGAAAACCTACGTACAAGTCGGACTCGTTAACCTCGTCGGGTTGATTCCTTCTCGGACCTCTCGGAAACCTACGTCTTCGTGGAAGCCGTGTGCGGGAAAACCTGCACGCACGGTCTGGGCGGCGGACGGTGGCCAGCGTCGAGGCACGATGCGCTACCTCGGACCCGACAGCCTCGCCAGTTTGTTCTAACGGCAGTATCATTCCTCAGCCAATCGCAACTGCGATGGAGGCGAATTTTATGTTCCCAGTCGAGTGTCTTCCCAATCGGCGCAACTTCCTAAAGAGCAGCATTGGATTGGCATTTGGGCTATCAACTTTTGCTGGTCTGCCGGGATCAACTGCGGGCGCTGAAAATGCATGGATCGTCGGGCCGCAACCTGGCTTCTCCCCCGAGATTGGAACGCTGACATCGATGCTCGCTTTCACCCGCGAACAGGTCTTACACAACGTTAAGGGTTTGTCGCAGCAGGATCTCGATTTCCTACTCGATGCCAAAGCGAACACTATCGGTGCACTCCTTCTGCATCTCGCAGCAACCGAAACTTACTATCAGCTTAATACTTTTGGCGGGATGAAATGGGACTCGTGGTCCGAGGAGGTAAAGAAAAAGTGGGACATCCCGATGAATCTTGGAGAGCGCGCACGCAAGGCGATCAAGGGAAACAGTCTCGACTATTATCTGGACGCCTTGCAGCAGGTCCGGGAGAAGAGCCTTGCCGAATTTCGCAAGCGCGACGATAAGTGGCTAGCGACATTGGTTACGGAGGGAGACTTCTCAGCTAACAACTATGCCAAATGGTTTCACGTCGCCGAACACGAATCCAACCATGACGGCCAGATCAAATTCCTGAAGCGCCGACTTCCAGGCACAAAGGAAACATCCGAGTGACGAGAAAGCTACGGCGGGTCACATCAAGCTGGGGTCCGGTTCGGGTCCCCTATGGTAGGGATGAGTACAACTCGGTCAACCGAGCAGTGCCACGCGGGCCAAGCCGCAATGGTCCAACGTAACGCAAGCTTCTCAGCGTCCCAAAACCGCATCCCGCTGCGCTTCGAGAAGGGCCATCACCTTTTCAGCGTTGTCGGGTTTAACGCCGACTTCTACTAAGGCTGCGTGAAAATGGGTAAGAAACCTGTCGAAGTGCTCGTCCGTCAGACCCCTGCCCCTTGTGCTCGCATGGGCCGCGTCAACTTTCTTGCCTGTATAGACGATTTTTCCCCCTAGCAGCATAGAGATAAACATGCTTTGCCCCTCGACAAGGTGTGCCATGTCGGCAGAATCAAAGAAGTGTCGGAGCGTTTCGTCCTCCAACACTCTCCGGTAAAAGGACTCCGTTGCTGCCGCGATCGTGGGCCTTCCGCCAATGAGGTCATAAAGTTGGTCGATCATGTTGACTCTCCCCTCATGTAGACCCTCCGCTCCCACGCGATTTCAGTTCCTAAAGGGTTCTGCAAGCCGAAGGGTGCGTCAGATCCAACGGATCACAGGCTGCGATTTCCTCGACGTTAGCTAGTAAAGCTTCGAGCGAGCAATTCTCGACGCCAGCGGCGAGGGAATCCCCTACGACCACGAGTTTGGAGAAGCTAATCTTTTCTTCCTGCGCGGAGGCCCGCGGTGGTTCAACTGCGGCATAGGCAACCAAAAGAACGACAACCAAGTGTAGAAGTTCAAGGGTTTTCAAGGCGGGAACCTCCCTGAGGAACAAACTGCCATTCAACATTGACTCGGGAGTCCCAAAGGATACGGCCTTGACCTAGGCAAGTCAACGGATCTATGGGGTAAGGGAGGCGGTGACGTTCAGCTTCGGGTAAGTGATCTTCAGATTACGAAGGCTAGGAAGGCTGAATCCGGTGATGTCGTGCAGAAAAATGCCTCGGTCTCCCGTTCACGTGGAGTGTGACTGACACTCCGAACCGTCGAGGTTCAAAAATCCTTTTCTCAAGCGACGATGCGTTATCCGCACAGTGCGAGTTATTTTTTGATAGGCACCGGATTTGAGTCCGTGCCGCTGACAGCATAGAGGACCAACTCCACGCGGCTGGATATGCCCAGTTTGTCGTAGATCCGTAGGAGGTAATTGCGGATGGTGTGTTCGCTGAGCGCCATTTATTGGCGATCTCCTGGTTCCTCGTGCACGCACTCAAACAAGAGCAGGGAAATTTTGGCTCAAGCCGTGGACACTGGCACATTCTCTCCCGTACTCGATCTCTGGCTCGTGAACCATCTGGACCAATGGCTAAATACGATTCAGCCCCCAAAATCCAGGCCCAGCCCGCTCCTTGACCCTTCCTCACGCGAGCACTGAATGCAAGCCCCAAGAACAGACCTGTAGCCGCGATTACAGGTCCAAGGGGTTCGATTCTTGTGTTCACGTAATAGCGACTCAGGAGCGCCTCCGGCAGAATACCGATAATTATGATCGCTACGGTTCCCACGACCCAATGAAGGCGCCCACGCGAAACATGTTGAAGTATTGCGTAAATGGAATCCTCGGCTGGCTCTTGACTTCGGCAATACATGTGTTAAGAAGAAGGTCTCCGGATGGCTCGTGAGCCTCACAACTCTCGGTCATACCCGGCCTCGCGAGACCCACCCGCCCCGCACAATCCAATCTTGAGGAGATACCTATGAAAGCCCTAGTTCCACGTCACCCTCTATCTCAAAATTTGGCCGACTTCCGCAGAGAGTTTGACCAGATGTTCAATCGCTTTTTCGACTGGCATCCGTTTCGAGAGGAACAAGCTCTGACGGAGGGATTCATTCCTGCCATCGAGGCTTCCATTGACAAAGACGGGAAGAGATTTCAGTGTCACGTCATGCTTCCCGGTGTAGATGCCAAAGACGTGAATCTTCAGGTCCTGGGAAACACGCTAACGATCAGCGGTGAGCGTTCGAGTTCCCGCGAAACTAAAGGGTCTGATTACCTCCACAGGGAGATTACCTACGGGTCATTCCAGCGGTCGATTGAACTCCCCGAAGGTGTGGATAAGGACAAGCTCACGGCCGAGTATCGCAACGGGGTATTGGAGATCAGTGCTCCAGTCTCTGCCGGCGCACTTCCGCGCAAGATTGAAGTCAAAACGCTGCCGGGTGCAAAAAGCGCAGGTGCCTGAACTAGCTCAACTCGACCGCAGGGGTCGTTCACCTACACCGGTGACAATGCTCACGGTTTGATCGCTGGAGTGATTCTATTATTCGAGTGGAGGGGTATGACTCCGCTGGATAAATTCTGTGCCAACGGTGAGGGAGCTTCTTCCTTGGCTACGCACAGTCGTGGGCATCAAAGTCAACTGACGCTTCTCTCCGCCAGCAAGTAATGACCGACACTCACTCCCCTGAAGAGTTCCGGCTGGTTACGGTGCGCAACCTCGACGCATGGTACGCGGCATTCGATGTCCAACCTCGAGAGAAGCTCTATCTTTCCCCGGAGGACCGGGTGCACATTTGGTGAGGCAATGCAGGCACGGACATAGCTCACGCCCATTTGGGCTGTAGGCTCAAGTGGAACACGATTCAGCAGGAGACTATGGACATGTCACTGTGCGTCGCGGGCGGATTGTCGGCGAGTCGGAAGGTAGCAAGCCCGGCCCGGTCACGCCAGACCACTTGCCTAAACGGCCTTGATAGAGTAAAAGCACTAAGTCCTAGGCCATCCCCGTTGGCCGGTTTTGAAGTGACCAATGAGGGTCCGTCTTCACTCGCTGTTTCAGTTCAACGATGGGTTGTTGGAAGTCCAGGACGTGGCCACAGCTTTGGTTTCTACAATTCGCGGGCACGGATTAGGGCGGAATCGATCTCCGGGATCTTGGCGACCTCCGCATCCCAGAACGACTGCGATTTCAGCTTCTCCAAGTAAGCGAGGGAATAGTGGAACCTCGTCCAGGTCTCTTCTTTGTACCGGAATAGCCGCTCTTTCTGCTCTCGTGGTCGGACGTCCAGAATTTCCTGCGCGTCTCCGCCACGGAAAACTGCGTCGAACCAACGTTGAAGTTTCCTCTCTTCGAGCGGTGCCTCGCGCCTTGCGAGGTCGGCGAGGACAGAGGAATAGCGGTCAAAGCCGTCCGTCGCGACGGTCACCACATTGTCCTTGGGTCCGAGGTGCAGATGGCGAGCCATGCGAATCGAGGCAAGGATGTTGCAGATGCTCGAGATGCCGAAGAGCCCCCGAAAAGGCCGCAGGAAATCTTCTGGCAAGCGCAGGATCTTCTCAACGAGCGTCTGGCGTTGCTCCACGAGTTCGAGTCCCCGGATGCAGTCGTCGTCGTGAACGAGCACCACGTAATCGGTCGTCAACACGTTATGGATCAGCGTCACCATCTTGTCTCCGATGCCTTCGATCCGGTGGGTGCCGCTGCTGTTGTTGAACAGCGTTGCGCACTCGCGCGGCTCGGGCGCGGCCACCTGGCAATCGGGGAAACGCGCTTTGATTTCATCGGCGGCGCCCAAGGTGCCCGCTGAGCCGGGGGCGGCGACGAAGGCCGCCACGCAGCCGTTGCCGTACCGCGCAGCGACCTCGAGCGCACTGCCTCCCGTGACATAGCGATGGAAGCGGTAATTGGGCAAGAGCTCGAACTGCCCGAGAATCTTGTAGCGTGCATCCTCCTTATACTGTTCGGTGCGCTCGAGCACAAGGATGACGTCGCTCTCCGAGCCTGGCGTGAGGTCCAGCGCGCCGCCGTAGTGCCGAATCCTCTGATAGCGCTCCGCGCTCATGTGTTCCGGCATGATCACAATCGCCGGGTAGCCCTTCAGCTTCGAGATGTACGCCACACCGATGCCGAAATTGCCGGTGGATGGGCCAATCATCGTATTCGCGCCGGGTGAGATCTCGCCGGCCAACTCGCTCTCCATCAGAGTGACATAGGCTGGGCCAACCTTGTGGCTTCCTGAGGGAAAGTCACAGCCAATCAGCACGATGATGTTCGCCTCGACACCTGTGAGTTCTCTGGGCAACGTGACGTGCCGAATGTGGCCATCCGGTGCGCGCCAGGTGATGTTGCACAGGTTGGCGGGATCGAACTCTTGCGCGCGGGCAGCCAGCGCCTTGCTCCGTAACGCCGTGGGGAGGCTTTCCGGGTAGAGCATCTCGCGATATGTCGGACCGGGAATCGTGGCTTTCACTTCTTTCTCCGATAATGGAACACCTGCAAGAGGACGGCACGCATCAGAACCGCTCCCATAGCGCGCGGGCATGCGAGGCGGCTTTCTCGGCCACGGCGCGCTCGTCCACCGTGACACACTCCTTGCCGCGGATGACGTAGCGACCACGCACAAGCAGCGAATCCACGGAGGCGTTGGCAATGCCGAAAAGGATGTGGCCGAAGAGGTTTTCGCTATGAAGCGGCGTGGGCGGGTAATAGTCCACCAGAATCAAGTCCGCTTGTGCACCCGGTTCGATCTGGCCGAGCTGCATTCCCCAGATCTTTTGCGCGATTGTGCGGTTGTTGAGCAGGGCCGCGGCATAGACCTCGGCAGAGCCTGCGCGCGGATCGCCGTGGCGGAGCTTCTGCAAGTGCAATGCGGCCTTAAACTCTTCCCACATGCGCGGAGAATACCCGTCGGAGCCGAGCCCAACCAGCACGCCGTGCTCCGTCATCTCGAGCAGTTTTGCCATGCCCACCGCGTTGTTGCAGTTCGACTGTGGATTGTGGACGACGTTGATGCGATGGTAGGCGAGCTGCGCAATGTCGCGGGCGTTCACGTGGACACAGTGCGCCGCCAGCGCTCGGTCATCGAGCACTTCCAGATCGAGCAGACGGCCCACGGGCGACTTGCGGGTGCGTTTCCGGGCCTGGACAACATCGCAACGGTCTTCGGCGACGTGCACGTGAAAACCGGCGCCTAGCGACTTTGCCGCTTCTACGCAGGCGCGCAAGGTCCGATCGCTGAGCGTGAAGGAAGCATGCAAGCCAAAACTGGCCGCGACGAGGCCGTCGCTCGGCTGCCCGCGAAGGCGCTCGAGGAAACGCACATTTTCTCGTAGGCCCTCCCGGGCGCGCACGGGCCCGTTGCGGTCGGTTGTCTCGTAGCACAGCACGCCGCGAACGCCGACCTCGCGAAACGCCTGCTCGAGGCGGTCGAGGCTACCCGGACAGGCGTTAGGACTCGAGTGATGGTCTACTAGGGTCCCGACTCCGCACTTGGCAGCGTCAATCAGCCCGACCATTGCGCTCTCGTAGACATCCTCTTCGTTCAGCGCGCGGTCCAGCCGCCACCAGATCTTCTTGAGGATTTCCAAAAAATTCCTGGGGGTGCGTCCCGGCAACGCTATGCCGCGTGCCAGCGTGCTGTAGAGGTGAGTATGGCAATTGATCAGTGCTGGCATCAGCAACTTACCCCGCGCATCGACGACCTCCTCCCCCGGCGCTGCGCGGGGCGCGTTCTCCGCACCGTAGACGCCGCCTATCGTGCCGTCGTGACGGATGGCTACGGCGCCGCGGTCAAGGACGCGGTTCGTGGCGTCGAAGGTGAGCACGCGGGCGTTCTGGAAGATCATGACAGGGGTAAGTCCTGCACCGGAGGACAGATCAACCGGTGGCCACTTGAACCACGCCGCTACCGCGTGAGGTCATGCTGAATCCCGCTTCGAGAACCTCTGCGATGGCGTCTTTTTCAATGGTAGCAAGGGGCCGGTTTCTTCTCCTCCGCTCGCGGGACTAGCAATCCTCGTAGAGAATTTCTTTCTGGCTCATCGTCAGGGCCATGATCGCTTTACAGGTGTGCAATCGGTTCTCGGCTTCGTCATACACTACCGATCGCGGGCCGTCGATAACTTCGTCGGCCACTTCATTGCCGCGATCGGCGGGCAGCGGGTGCATATAAAGCGCGCTCGGCCTCGCCAGTTTCATTTTCGCGGAATCGCAAATCCAATGGCGATGCTGCTTGGCGATGCACAGCGATTCTTCGGGCTTCTGTCCCATGGTGTCCAGGCAGCCCCAGCTCTTCGGGATGACCACGTCAGCGCCGTGGAAGGCTTCCTCCATCGTGTTCACTACTTTGAAATGAACGCCGACCGCGGCGGCGTTGCGCCGCGCAGTCTCCAGGGTCTCCGGCATCAGGAAATATTCTGCAGGGTGCGCCAGCGTCACGTTCATGCCGAACCGCGGCAGCAACATGATGAGACCCTGCGGAACAGAGAGCGGCTTCGCGTAGCTCGGCGCGTAGGCCCAGCTCACCGCGACCTTGCGCCCTCGCAAATCCTTGCCGAGCTTCTCGCGGATGGTCATCAAGTCCGCCAGCGTCTGGCAAGGATGGTCCACGTCGCACTGCATGTTGATGACCGGCACATCGGCCCAGTGCGCAACCTCGCGCATGTAGGAATTGCCCTGGCCGGGGATGAGGTCATGCCGGATGGCGATCGCGTGCCCGTAGCGCGATAGGATGATACCCGTGTCCTTGGGGCTCTCCCCATGAGAAACCTGCATGACGTCCGCCGTCAGAAAGTGTGCGTGGCCGCCCAGCTGCGTCATCCCGGCTTCAAACGAGTTTCGCGTGCGCGTGGACTTGTCGAAAAAGATGAGGAAGATCGTCTTGTCGGGCAGATAGCGGTGCGCAATACCCTTCCGGAACCTGCGCTTCAGGTCGGCGGACACCCCAAGCAGCGTCTCGATTTCCGCCTCGGTCCATTCCTGCGTGGTGATGTAGTCCCTGCCGCGGAAAAGCGCCTTCTCCGTCTTTGTCGTTTTTTTCGCGGGCACCAGTTCACCTCAAAGAATTTGCTTCGCAGGCGCGCTCGGGCCAACATTCAGTTCCGTATTTGCCAGCCCCGCGATGTTAGCGTAATGGACGTGGCGTGGGTCGGAAACGGCCTTAGCCAAGAGCTTGAGCTGGTAATAGGGCAGCATCTCTAGCGTGCGGCCATTAGCATCACTCCTGGCCGAGCCCGGTCCCGCGTCGGAAACCAGCTTCCACTTCCAGCTGAGAATCCTATCTGTGTTGAATATGAGCTCGACTTCGGCCTGGCCGTCATCGAAGAACGCACGGTCGGCCAAAGGATCCAGACGCAGCGTGTAGCTGCGCCCCTGGATCGTACCGAAGATCGCTCTGCGAGGGCCGTCGTACGAGAGGTAAAAACCGTTGCGGCCGGCATACTGGCGATAGGTTTCCAGGCTGCCAAAGAATCGTGGCTTTTCGACATACGGCCCACCATCCTCGGGACAAAACACATCACAATTGCCGCAATCATTGCAGGCATCCGCGTAGTTGCCCAGTTGGTGAGCTTCGCCCACTTGGAAGACGCCACCCGGTATGGGTGTGGCCCGGCCGTCCGGCGTCAAGAGGTAGTTGACGTACGCAATCTCAGCGGGCTCGGTCTCGTACACGAAATTTGAGTCGTTCGGGCAGACTGGAACACATTGGTCGCAGTTGATGCAGTCGTAGAGCCATAGGTGCGACCCGATCTTTCGTGGCGCCGCTTGATTGTGCTCCGAGCGGTAGCGCATCTCGCTCGTGGCCTGACAAACGAGCCCCGGTGTATTCATTTGCCCAGCGGTCTCCACGAGTTCGCGCGCGAAACCCGCCAACCGCGCCCGCAGCGCCCCTGCCGCTGGTGGAGGCAGGCCGGCTGCGACTCCCCTTTCGAAATCTTGCGCCAGCCCCTCGCAAACGGATGCTAGCGGAATCTCCGGAGTAGCGAGCCAGCGCTTCAGTTGGGCCGGTAATGTGCTCCTCAGGAACTCCTCGGCGCGGGTGGAACACGCTGTTGCTCCCGGAGTCGCGGCGGCCACAGCCTTGCGCAGTCCGCTGATCACCTGCTCAATCACCGCTTCGGCTTTCCCGGTGTAGCGCACGATGAAGTCCGGAATGCGCGTTACGCCCAGCGCCAGCATGCTGGCGCCGAGGCTGTCGAGGTACTGGATCAGCCGCCCGTAGCCGCCGGGGCGTAACAAATCGGTGCAGGCGGTAACGGGAACAAAATTCATGGCGACCATGTTTGCAAAATTCTGGGCGTCCACGCCGGCGGAAAAGGAAAAGGGAATTTGCGTGCCCAGGTGCTCACGCAGCTTTTGGACCAGGTTCATCGTGATCACATGCAGGGGCGGGCCGGACATGTACATGAGATCGTCGGTAAAGAACCCGCGATGATTTTTCACTACCAGCGTGTTGCTGCATTTCACCGCCAGGCGTTTCCCGCGCGAGCGCGCCAGCCGGTCCAGCCGCGGAATGATCTCGATCGCCTGGCTAAACTGCAGGTCCTTGGCGAACGCCTCTGCCGTGACCTGGATCTCGTCATAGCCCATCACTTCATGGAGCAAATGTTCCACCATCTCTTGGCCGAGCAGGGTTGGATTCAGCTTGATGCAGACGCTCACGTCCATTTCATTGAGAAGGAAGGTGACGATGCCTTCAATTTCCTCAGCCGGACAGCCATGAAAGGTCGAGAGCGAAATGGTGTCGCTGATGCGCGTCGGAAAAGGGAAGTCCCGATAGCGTGCCAGATCGCCGGCGAGTCCGATGCGGAGTTCGTCTATGATTGCGGACGCATCTTTCATCGCCTGGATCCACATTTGCACGCGCGCCGAGCGGATGCCTTCAAGGCTGTAGCCCACGCTCATGTCGTAGATCGTATCGGTGGCGACGGGGCAAAAATCCTCGCCGAGCAGCTTCGAGGCTTTCAGGATTTCGATAAACATGGCCGCGCTCACATATTCACGCAGGGACTGCTCGAGCTTCAGTTCCTGTGACCATTCGACGTTGTAGCCAACGTTGGTCATGTCAATGCACGGCCGCGGGATCTTCAACTCGTCAAAAATCTGGACCGTCTTCAGTTCGATGATGCGCGAGCCCGCCAGCCAGGAAAGTACGACATTCTGCGCGAGCTGTCCGTGCGGGCCGGCGGCCGGCCCAACAGGGGTAGAGGCCCGGTGGCCTTGAAAATAAACGGACGTATCAAGGCCGTGAAGCCCATGGAAGAACTTGGACTTGGGCAGGTCGAAGATCTTTCCCTCGTGTTTGTATTCGAGGAAGGCACGCCGCAACAGCAGCGGCAACGGGATTGGCACCAGCTCAGCCATGGTCTTGCTTCACTGTAGAGGCGTATACCAGGGGAAACGCCGCATAGAACTCAGCAGCCTCGACCAGGTGGCGAATCGCGACCCGCTCGTTCACGGTGTGCGCCACGTCTTCTTCCCCCGGGCCGAACCCAATCGTCGGCACCCTCATTACCCCCATTGAGCCCACCCCATTGGTCGAAAACGTCCACTTGTCCACCACCGGCGGCTTCCCGTGCAGCGCCTGATAGGTGCGCACCCCGGCCTGCACCAGTGGGTGCGCTTCTTCGAGAACCCAGGTCGGGTAATACTTCTCCATCGGATAAACGAGCCCCGTGTAACTCGACGTTTTGTACTCGGGCACTTCGACCTCTGCATTGAGCTGGAGCGCATCGAGCAGGGCTCGTACTTCGGCAATGCTGCTTTCCTTGGTTTCGCCAGCCGTAAGTCGGCGGTCGAGGTGCATTGAGCAAGCGGCGGGCACGGCGCAGAGCGAAGGGGACACCGACCTAATTTCTGTGACTGCGATCGTGCCCTTGCCCAGGAAAGTATCAACGCGCAACCTCTCGTTCAGTTTCTCTACTTCCTGAACTAGGGGCGCCATTTTGTAGATCGGGTTGTCACCACGCTCGGGTGCGCTGGCGTGGCAGGAACGTCCGCGTAGGTGTACTTCGATTTCCATGCGGCCGCGGTGGCCGCGATAAATGCGCAGATTCGTGGGTTCGGTGATGACTACGCAATCGGGCCGGATAGCGCCTTCTTTCAGCAAGTAGATCCACGCGAGGCCGTCGCAGTCCTCCTCCTGCACGCTGCCTACAGCGTAGAAAGTGTAGTCACCCTCGAGGCCGAGTTGTTTGATTAGGTTTCCGGCGTAGACCAGGCTGGCCATGCCGGCGCGCTGGTCGCAGGCGCCGCGCCCATACACGTAGCCGTGCTCCACCTTGCCCGCGTACGGGTCCCAGGCCCACTCGCGGCGATCGCCGACACCGACCGTATCGGTGTGCGAGTCCATCATGATGATTTTGTTGCCCGAGCCGATCCGCCCGAGGATGTTGCCCATCGGATCGACGAGGATTTCGTCGAAGCCTACCTTCTTCATTTCTCGCTGAATGCGTTGGATGACCGGACCTTCCTGGCTGCTCTCGGCGGGGATGGCGATTAGGTCGCGCAGAAAATGCACCATTTCGCCCTCGCAGGCCTGCGCGGCAGCCACCAACCGCTCACGGTCGAAGAGAGTTTTCTTTGGAGCAGTCATGGGTCCCCGTAGCTACTTCCGAGCCGTCTGCCGCGAACTCGCGGCCTGGGTCCTGGTGTTTCCTGATGAGACTTCTTGCTCGTGCACCTCCTTTTCCCGCAGGGCACGCAGCACTGCCTCTGGCCGGATTGGGAGCTGCCGAAAACGGACGCCAATCGCATGGAAGACCGCGTTGGCGACGGCCGGTGCGGGCGCGTTGATCCCCACCTCGCCTACCGATTTTGCCCCATAGGGGCCCAGTGGCTCTTCGGTTTCCACCAAAATGGTCGTCAGCTTGGGCATATCTTTCGCCGTGAAAATCTTGTAGTCGAGGAATCCGGGATTGATCATCCGCCCGGAGCTGTCGAGCACCATTTCTTCCGAAAGCGCGTAGCCGAGGCTCTGCGCCACCGCGCCTTCCGCCTGCCCTTCCGCCTGCATAGGGTTGATCGCCACACCCAGGTCCACCGCCGTCACCAAATGCAAGACTCGGATGCGGCCGGTTTCGGTGTCCACTTCCACTTCGGCAAATTGCGCACAGAACGGTGGCGGGCTGTCAGTGTTGAAGTGCGAAGCATGGTCCATGATCTGTGCCTTTTCTTTGTACATGGCATGCAGCGCCAAGTCCGCCATGCTCACCGATTTCTTGCAATCGCACTTCGTGACGACTTGGTTGTCGCGACAGGTCAAGTTCTCCTGTGGCACATCAAGCATTTGGGAAGCGATCCGCAGGATCTGCCCGCGCACTCCTTCGGCCGCTTTTTTCACCGCGCCGCCGGAGATGATCGTGGTGCTTGAAGCATAGGCGCCAACGTCGAAGGGCGTGAAGTCGGTGTCCGAGGAGTAGACGACCAGTTTGTCGAGACTCACACCCAGCGTTTCCGCGGCGATCTGCGACAACACGGTATCGGCGCCAGTACCCAGGTCCGAAGCACCCACTTGGAGATTGAACGACCCATCTTCGTTCAGCTTGAGAAAAGCAGAAGCCCAATCAATGCCTGCGATCGCGCTCCCTTGCATCGAGCAGGCTACGCCCACGCCGTGGCGAAGATGGCTGCGTTGATCTTGCGGCGCTCTGCGCTTGCGGTCCCATTCGATGGCCGCTGCACCGCGCTCCAGACATTCCGGCAAGCCGCAGCTCCGGATGTGGCGTGGCAGGCCTTTTTTGCCCTCGCCGAGTTGTGCGGATAGTTCGTCGATGTCGCCTGCGCGGATGATATTCTTCTTGCGGAATTCAATAGGATCCATCCCCAGCTCGTGGGCGATTTCATCCACCAAACTCTCCTGCGCAAAGAAACCCTGTGGGCAGCCGTAGCCGCGGAAGGCGCCGGCTACCGGCGTGTTCGTGTACACCACGTGGCATTCGAATTTCATGTGCGGCGCACGATAGAGTGGCAGCACTTTGCTACCTGTGTTGCCTTGGACGGTGCTGGAGTGGCCGCCGTACGCTCCGGTCGTGGCCAGGACCTTCATCTGGTTGGCTACGATGGTGCCGTCGCGCTTGACGCCCATCTTGACGCGCAGGACCTGCGGGTGGCGGCTGCGCGCCATGTAAAACTCCTCTTTGCGTGTGTATTCGATCTTGACCGGTCGGCCCGTCGCCAGCGTGAGCGCTCCGCAGATGTCTTCAAGCACCATTTCCTGCTTACCGCCGAAGCCACCGCCGATGCGCGGCTTGATGACGTGCACGCGCTGGACGGGAAGTTGCAAGATCATCGCCACTTGGCGCCGGGTGTGGAATGGCACCTGCGTGCTGCTGCGGATGACCAGGCGGTTAGCCGGGTCGAGCCACGTGATTGTCACGTGGGGCTCGATAGAGCAATGTTGCACGCGCGGGGTGCGGTATTCACGCTCGAAAACGAAGTCCGCTTCTCGAAAACCCTCTTCCACGTTCCCGATTTCTCGGAGAATGTAGGCGGCAACGTTGTGCGAAGCGTCGTAGATGCCGGTGGAGTCCGGCTCGTCGTGAATCAAAGCTGCTCCTGGATCCATGGCGTGCTCCATATCGAGCACCGGCGCCAGCACTTCGTATGCGACTTCGATCCGCCGCAAGGCTTCTTCCGCCTGCGCACGAGTCTCCGCGGCCACGGCGGCGACACGGTCTCCCACGAAGCGCACCTTGGAATCGAGCAAGTAAGTATCGTAAGGCGAAGGTTCCGGCCAGCTCTGACCGGCGGTGGTATGCGGCACGCGTGGCACGTCCTGGTACGTCAGCACGGCGTGGACGCCGGGCAGCGCCCGTGCCCTGCTCGTGTCGATCCGCTTAATCAGAGCGTGGGCGTGGGGACTCGACAGAATTTTGCCGTAGAGCAGCCCAGGCAGGACGATATCGTCGGTGAAGGCCGGGCCGCCAGTGACCAACTGGAAGCCGTCTACCTTCTTGACACTCTTGCCGATGATCGTGTGGTCGCGGCTCATCGCGCCCTTGCTCTTCTCGCGCTCGTTGGTTTCTTCCTACCCTTGGCGCGACAGGCTTGTGCGGCGGTCAGCACGGCTTCGATCGGTTTGCGAAACCCGGTGCAGCGACAATAATTTCCCGCAAGCATGTCGCGAACTTCTTCTTCGGTGGGGTCAGGGTGGCGCGCCAGCAGCGCCTTCGTGTTCAGAATCATCCCCGGGGTGCAAAAGCCGCACTGGACTGCGCCGTGCTCGAGGAAAGCCTCCTGGATGGGATCGAGTACATCGCCCTGGGCCACACCTTCAATGGTGAGCAACTCGCACCCGTCGGCCTGAGCGGCGAAAAGCAAGCAGGAATTGATCGCGCGGCCATTCCTAAGAACCGTGCAGGCTCCGCATTCCCCCGTCTCGCAGCCGCGCTTTACTCCGAGGTAGCCTTCTCGGCGCAAGACATCGAGCAAGAGATCACCCGGCGCGATGGTCCATTCTTTGGTTTCGCCATTGATCTTGACGCGAGTGCGTATGGTCTTCATAGCGGGCACCCGGCTCGCTGCGCACACTGGCGCAAGGCACGACGTGTCAGTACCAAGCTCATCTCACGGTGGTATTCCGCCGAGGCCCGCAAGTCGGCAATAGGCCGAATCTCCCGCAGCACTGCGTCGCAGGCGGCCTCGATCAACTCTTTCGTGACCGGTTGGCCGATCAGTGCCGCTTCTGCCCCCTGCGCTCGCAGCGGGGTTGGCGCGACCGCCCCCAGTGCGACTCGCGCCCAGATGCACTTGCCCGTGCGGCCCACTTGAAGGCCGGCGGCGCAATTCACCACGGAAATGTCGCTCTCGGTACGGCCGAGTTTTTGAAAGGACCAACCCGTCCGCCCGCGGCGCGGCGGCCCCGGAATCAGGATCTCGACTAGAAGCGCGCCATTCAAAATCGTCTGGCTAGGGCCGAGAAAGAATTCGCTGAGCGGCACCGTGCGACGCCCACGTGAACTCGCCAGTACAACGGATGCATCGAGTGCTAGAAGTGGCGTAGGGGTATCAGCAGCGGGCGAAGCGTTGGCTAAGTTTCCGCCGAGGGTGGCCATGTTCCGGATTTGCATCGAACCACAAGTCGAGACTGCGGCGGCCAGGATGCCGTCTGCGAACTCGCGGATCTGCCGCGACTCTTCGAGCGTGGCCATCGTGGTCGCCGCGCCGATTGCCCAGCCGCTGCCTTTTCGCCGGATGTAGCAGAGTCCGAGTCGCGAAACATCCACCAGCGTGCGGATCGACCGGTCTCGCTGAACCACTGCCTCGGTTCCGCCAGCCACGAGGCAGGCACGGCGCCCCTCGCGTTTCAACAAACGCACAGCCTCCCGAATGCTCGTGGGTTGGAGGAAAGCTTCGATGTGGTCGAAGGCCATGGCTGATGTAACCGAGGCCCCGCACGGTCGCCCCTTCCGTGCACCCGGGGCCAAGGCCCGTACTTGACAAGTGAAAACTCTAGATTGCGCTCACTATATCAAAACAACGGGGGGCTTCCAATGATTTTGGCAGCGATACGGCGATGGCGTGCGAGGATGGACGCCATCGCAAGTGTTTGCAGCTCATGGTTCTCGACGACGACGCGTCCCTCAATGACCAGTGTGCTCACACGGGTTGGCGCACACAACACCAGCGCCGCGACTGCGTCGCCGGCGCCGCTATAGCTACTGTCGCGCAGGTCGAACAATGCCACGTCGGCGCGCTTGTGGGGTTCGAGGCTGCCGAGGTCGCAGCGGCCAAGGCAGCGCGCACTCTCGACCGTGGCCATGCGCAGCGCCTGTCTGACGCTGAGTGCCCCGGCGCCGTGTGCCAACCGTTGCAACAGAAGCGCCTGGCGCACCTCGGCCAGCAGGTGCGAGCTGTCGTTGGAGGCGCTGCCATCCACACCCAGCCCCACGGGGCACCCAGCGCGGGCCAGGTCCAGCACCGGGGCGACTCCGGAAGCGAGGCGCATATTCGAGCTCGGGCAGTGTGCCACACCCACACGTGCGCGACCCAGACGCACGATTTCTGAAGGGCCGAAGTGGATCCCATGGGCAATCCAGGTAGAATCGCCGAGCCACTTCATCTGCTCGAGGAATGCCAGGGGGCGTTGGTGGAATCGCTTCTGGCAATAAATCACCTCGTCGCGCGTCTCGGCCAAGTGAGTGTGCAGGCGCACGCCATGGCGGTAACCGAGTTCGGCCGTTTGGAGCATCAGTTCCTTGGAGACCGAAAAAGGCGAACACGGTGCCAAGCCAATCTGGAGCATCGAGGCGGGGCGGGGATCATGATATTTGCCGATAAGTCGCTCGGAATCGGCCAGAATCGTCTCCTCGTTTTGCACCAGCGAATCGGGCGGCAGCCCACCTCGGGTTCGGCCGACGCTCATGCTTCCTCGCGTAGGATGGAAGCGGATGCCGATGCGCCGGGCCGCTTCGATCTCCGCGTCGATCATTTTCGTTTGCCCGCGCGGGAAGATATAGTGGTGGTCAGCTGTGGTCGTGCAGCCGCTGAGCATGAGTTCCGCCATTCCGACGAGCGCGGCAACATAAAGGGCTTCTTCATCCAGTCGCGCCCAGAGCGGATACAGCGCGCGCAACCACTCGAACAGGCTCGCGTCAGCCGCACCAGGATAGGCGCGCGTGAGCGTCTGATAGAAGTGGTGGTGCGTGTTGACCATGCCCGGAATCCCTACTAGGTGGCGCCCGCTCATCGTGCGCGTCGGACGCAGCCCGGATGGCGGCCGGGTTCCCACGAGCTTGATTTCCCCATTCTCGGCATAGAGGAAAGCGCCGCGCAGAACCGTGTCTTGTTCGTCCATGAGCACCAGCGTGTGGATGTCACGTATCAATAAGGAGTATGGTTTGCTAGCGGGCGACGTCATGGGCAATCACCACGAGAGATTGGGGCACTAGTTTCGGGCTAGCCGATCAAACCACTCTGGCGCAGCGCCTCCTCCAGTCCAGCACCATTGGGCGCGACCTCGAAAGGTTCGGAGACCGCGGATTGTGCGCCGCGGGTGTCCTTCAGGCCGTTGCCCGTGATCACCGCGACGACGCTAGCCCGCGGTGAGATAAGCTTCTCACACACCGCGCGGTGCAAACCGGCCACGGCCGCTGCCGCGGCGGGCTCGGCGAAGATCCCAGCCAACCGCCCGGTAGAACGCATGGCCTCGAGAATTTCCGTGTCGCTCACGTTGACCATCGTTCCGCAGGACTCCTGGATCGCCAGGACCGCCTTCTTCCAATTCCGCGGAACGCCCACGGCGATGCTGTCCGCCAGCGTTTGCGGCGTGATGGACCGCAGCATCTTGCCGCTGCGGAACGCCTCGGTCACTGGCGCGGCGCCTTCGGCCTGTACGCCCAGCATTTTGGGCGTGCGCCGGATGAACCCGAGGAGTTTCATCTCGCGAAAAGCCTTCCACGTTCCAGCAATTGTGCAGCCATCGCCGACCGAAACCGCCACCCAATCGGGAACGTCCCAATCGAGTTGCTCACAGATTTCCAGCCCAACAGTTTTCTTGCCCTCAACGAGGTAGGGATTGATCGCACAGTTACGGTTGTACCAGCCCCATTGCTTGCAGGCCTGTTGGCAGAGTTCGTAGGCCTGGTCGTAACCGCCGCGTACGCGCAGGACGGTTGCGCCGAAGACGAGCAGCTGTGTCACCTTGGGCTCTGGTGCGCCCAGGGGCACAAAGATAACGCTCTTCAGCCCGACCGAGGCGGCCATGCCAGCGAGCGAAGAAGCGGCGTTGCCAGTGCTGGCGCACGCGATGATCTGGCAGCGCTTCTCCCGCGCTTTGACGACGGCCACCGAGCTAGCGCGGTCCTTCAGCGATCCGGTGGGATTCCGCCCGTCGTCTTTCAGGTAGAGTGTCTTCAGGCCGAGTTCCTGCGCCAAGGACGGCGTCAAGGTGACGGGTGTCCAGCCTACGGAGAGCGCGGGCAGTGCCGCCCTGTCGCGAATCGGGAGCAATTCGCGGTAGCGCCAATGGTTCTTCTCCGACCGCGCTTCGAGTCGGCGCCGCGTGAGCTGCGGTGCGATGGCTGCGTAGTCGTACCGGACGTCAAGAATGCCGGTGACACCGCAGGTGGGGCAGGTGTAGGGGACCCGCGTCGAGTAAATCGCGCCGCATTGCACACATTGGAGCCCGCGAACGAAATTCACGTCTTAGTTCTCCGCCAGCCTCTTACAGTACTGTTTTTCGCCCCAGAAGCCCAGGTCGGGTTCTCCCGTGGTACGCTCCTCTGCTGAACACGAGTACCTGTTGCAGAAGCGCACCTCCGGTTAACGCCAAGACATAGAACACGATACTTCCAATCCAAGACACCGGCAGTGACCGATAGCCAGGGCGAACAACCTACGGGCGGATTCCGGGGAATGTACCTGAGTCACTGCTGAAGATAGGCGAAAGCTGCTATCCCTTGCATGGTATAGCTCAACGGTGAAGGAGCACCTCCATGCGTGCAAGAGGATTTACGTTCACGAGGCACTTTGTTGTCTTTTCATCCGTTCCTGCGGCGTCGGCACAGAATACCGAACTTGAAATTGCGAAGGTGCGAGAGGGAATCTCCGCGAGCGCTCGCAGATCCCGGGAACGATCCAGCATAGGTCTCGCAGCCGTGCTGGGGAACGGCAAGCAAACAAAATCGCGGAGCCGGCATCTCACTTCTAAAGCGATTCGGCGGGGGCCGAATATGACGAACTGGGGCATTTACTGGGCCGCAGTGGTGTGCATTCTTTGCCTCTCTCCTCGCGTAGCAGCGCAAACAGGTTCGTTCAGCGGGACAGTAACTGATTTCACGGGCGCACTCATACCCAAGGCCAAGATCGCGGCCACGAATGTAGCCACTGGAATAGCCCGAGAAACAGAAACCGACGAGTCTGGAACGTACCGGATTACCAACCTGAAGCCAGGCGTGTACGACGTGCGCATCGAACACGAAGGGTTCAAAACCGTGGTGTTCTCGCATGTCAGCCTGAACGTCGACGCCGTGTTGACATTGGACGCGAAACTCACGCTCAGTTCCGTGACGGAGAAGCTGCTGGTGACCAGCGAAGCAGTCGCGCCGATTAATATTAATGACGCGCAAACCGGGAATCTGGTGGATTCGCGACAGGTGGCAGACCTTCCGCTTATTTTGCGGGATCCCTACGAGTTGATCCTGCTTTCTCCCGGGGTGATCCAAACCAACACCT
The DNA here is from genome assembly GCA_035622555.1 of Candidatus Eremiobacteraceae bacterium. Taxonomy (GTDB): domain Bacteria; phylum Acidobacteriota; class Terriglobia; order Acidiferrales; family UBA7541; genus Acidiferrum. Next base: position 26,934 of record DASPVD010000078.1, read on the forward strand.
TGTTTGGCGGCTTTTCGGTGAATGGATCGAGCGAGCGCAGCAACAATTTCCTGCTGGATGGCTCGGACAACAACGACCCAGACATGGGCACGGCGATCAACGGCCGGGGGTTGAGCGTTCTGAATCCCGAAACCACGCAGGAATTTCGGGTCATCACCAATAGCTATTTGCCGGAGTTCGGACGGAATTTTGGAGCGATCATCGACATCGTCAGCAAGCAGGGCACGAACGACTTTCACGCAGACTTGTACTGGTTCGGGCGCTATACGGTCTTATCGGCAAAGGACTTTTTTGCCCAGAATCGCAATCAGGATCCCTTCGTGCGGAACCAGTTCGGCTACTCCGTCGGCGGGCCGATCGTGAAAAATCAGACATTCTTTTTTGTGAACCAGGAACTCGAACGGTTCAGCACAACCATCCTGAAAGCCACCATCGTGCCGACGGCGGCCTTCAAAACCGGAGTGTTTACCTACGAAGGGCAAAGCATCGACGTGAGTACACCGGCGTCGCCGAACAATGGCACGGGGTTGCCGCTTGATCCGGTCATGCAGCAAATTATGGCCATTTATCCGGATCCCAACGGGCAAATTCTCGACGGTGCTCGCGGGATTTTGCATTTTCCCAGTCCTTCGCTGGCCAATGGAAACAATATTACAGGCCGCATCGATCATGATTTTCGAGGCGGCGGAATCATTTCCGTGCGCTACACCTACAACCAGTACTCGGACACGAATTACCAACACCAGGACTTTCTGACTGGCTTGGGTGGGGTGTCCACGAATCAACACAACCACAACATTTCCCTGAACCTTACGTCGTCCATTCGGGACAACATCACCAACGAAGTGCACGGCGGGGCCAACCGGCTGGAATTTCCCTTGACGTGCACGGGAGTGAGCACATTCGACAGTTTTTATCCGCAACTGGACGCGGAAGGACGGGGATTTGACTACACCATGGGAAACGGCGCTTTGGCCGGATTCGGCTGCACGGTTCTGGGCGATAGCGACGGTTCCACGCGCGATGCGGGAACGTATACGGCTGCAGACAACCTTTCCTGGGTTGTGGCGCGGCACACCGTCAAGTTCGGTGCGGAATATCGCGGGGTGTACTCCAACAGCTCCGACAATTATGTGTCGCGGACGCTGTTGGATTCCGGGGTGTATTCCAACTTCGGAATTCCGTCTACGATGAACACCGGGTTCGAGCCGCAATCGTGCACGGCGCAGCAGATGTCCGAATGCGTGACACTCCAGAACCTGGTCTGGACGCTCTTTGGAGGAGTGGACCTGCAGACGCAAGCGCAGTTTTTCAACAATGCCGGTACGCGAACCCCGACGGACCTGCGTGGATTTCGACAAGACGAATATGCAGGATTTGGACAAGATTCCTACAAATTGTCCTCGAATGTGACGTTCACCTACGGCGTGCGCTATGAGTTCTATTCCGTGCCGGTGGAAGTGAACCACGAATTGTCCACGCTGACGGTGTCACCCAGCGGGCCGGGCCCCTTCACGTTTGTGCGCGTAGGACCGAAGACGGGGGAAGTGCCGCTGTACAAGAGCGATTACAACGGCATCGAGCCGCGCATTGCCGCAGCCTGGGACCCATTTAAGACCGGCAAAACCTCGGTTCGAGCCGGGTATGGGATTTATCATGACCGCGTGTTCGGGCAATTGATCAGCCAGTTGCGCAGCGATCCCCCCTACCAGATGCTGGAAACCCTGCCGTGCCAGGGTTTCTTCGCAACACCACCGCAGTTGCAAGCGTGCACGCTGGCGGCGCAGATGCCTCCGGCAACCTTTCAGCCGTCGCCGACGGTGTCGAGTTGTCAACTGGGGCAGTTCTGCTCGCCCATCCTGCCGTATGTGATCGATCCAAACCTGAAGACGCCGTACACGCAAACCTGGAACTTGGGAATTCAACATGAGCTGCGCTCGGGACTATTGGTGGAGGTCAATTACGTGGGCTCGGCAGGAAGGCACTTGTTGCGATTGGTGGATGGTAATCCGCCGCAGCCGCAACTGGTCTCCGCGCTGGAAGCATTTTGCGTGCCCACGAATCCGCAGAACGTCTACGGGTGCACGCAGCAAACCATGCAATTCAGCAACCTGTGGCTAGGAGCGGACGAGCTGAACCCGGCGACTGGCCTTCCCTTGCTGCCCTTCAATGCGGTCAACAACAACGCATTTCTGCAGGCGGAGTTTTACAAGAGCATCGCCAGTTCCAACTACAACGCACTGCAAATGAATCTCACCAAGCGGATGTCCCATGGCTTGGCGATTCAAGCGGCGTACACCTACGCGCACGCCATCGACAATGCGTCCGACCCGTTGGTTCCCGCCGCGGGAAATCAATCGTTTCCGCGAGATTCCCTCGATTTGGGGCCGGAGCGAGGGAACTCCGATTTTGACGTTCGCCACAGGATGGTGCTGAACTATACATGGCAACTGCCGGTGGGCAACGGCACAAGGCGATGGAATCAGGGAGCCGCAGGGTATCTTCTGGCAAATTGGGGAATTTCTGGAATTACGATTTTTTCGGGCGGCCTACCGTACGACATTTTCACGGCGGTCGACACACAGCACACCGGATTTGCCTCGCGGCCATTTTACGACTCCAAGGTCATGGCACTCCCAAGCAGTGATCCACGGACGCAAACCGGGCCACCGCTGGCGTACTTCTCCGATCCGGCGTTCGGTTCGCCGGGGAACATCGGGCGCAACGTGTTTCGTGGACCGGGTATCAATGACACGGACATGGTGGTGAGCAAGCGTTTTGGGATCCACGGGCGGCTGAACCTGGACATGCGGTTGGAGTTCTACAATTTGTTCAACCGGGTGCAATTCAATCAGCCGGATAATCTAATCGCCGACGCAGCGGATTTCGGGCATTCCACTGCGGAGGTGGTAAGGCCGGACGGAACTACGGGCGCGCGGCAGGTCCAGGTTGGTTTGAAGCTCACCTTCTGATAGTTATCCCCCGTGTGAGTCAGTGACCACAAAACCGCCTTGCGCCAGGGCCAGTGCTGTGTCGCAGTAGCTGGCGAGTGAAGTCGCTAAGTATCGGTCAACGGCCAGTGCCAGTTACTCTTGCGATCGCATCGGAGTTGTGGCCGTGCCGCTGACCGCATACAGGACCAACTCCACGCGGCTGGATATGCCAAGCTTGTCGTAAATCCGCAGCAGGTAATTGCCGATGGTGTGTTCGCTGAGCGCCACAACCGGGACTATGGTTTTTTTGCACCGGCGCTGACAGGGGATTAGGTTTGCAATTTAAGGCGATTCGACACGAGGATCAGACACGATTCTCGGCAACGATCAAAAGGCTCCTTCAGCCTGAGGGCGACCGCAAAGCAGTCATGCCATAGGTCCTCGTCGCGCCGATTGCGACCGATTCTATTCCAGTTGCTCGCGGCTGGTCGGCGCGGCGATGCCCAAGAAGACCAGGACAGCACGATTCAGCCGCACCATATCCTCGTCATCGAGGCGCCCAATGCGCGTGCCGATCTTTGTCTTCGGAACGGTTGTGATTTTGTCCACCATCAATCGGCAGACGACGCGCAAGCCGTTTCCCTCGCTTGGCTCGATGGGTAGGCGAAACAGCGGAGCGTCGGTTGGGTCGGTGGTGAATGCGCACATCGTGACCGAAGCCGTCATGTCGAAACGGTCGTCTTGAAGAATTACCGCGGGACGAGGCTTTCCTGCGTAGTCCTTTCCGCCTGCAACAGCCCAAATCTCGCCGCGTTTCACCTTGCGCCCCAGTCAGAGATAGCCTCAATAAAGTCCTGATCCTCCTTGGAGTAAGGACTCCGAGCGACGGCGAGAGACTGTCGGTGTGCTTCTGCTGCAAAGGCGGGAGATCGCATGTCGGGCACCCAGATCTGAATAGGTCGCAATCCCTGTTGGCGCAGGCGCTTACGATGGGCCCTGACCTTATCGCGAGATGACTTGGATTGCGTGGGTGCTCCCATTTCCACCGCCAGTCCGGTTACATGTAACGTATCACGGCTTCCTGCCAAAATCCAGTTTTAGTGGCTTGGAGATTCTGATTTACCCCTGAAGCGAAATTCGAGAACAGGAGAGCCATCAGTTCAAATCGTTTGACAAACGGAGTCGGGATCGATGTCACAAGGGTTCATCCACAAGCTGTTGCGCGGAAAATTTCTTAAAGCGGCGGCTTTAGTCTCTTCAGTCTCTTCCTCAATATCCACATAGTGCTTCAGAGTGCGCTGTTCGTAGAAGTGCAAGTCACTCGTTCGTTGGCGTGGGAGTTGAATCCGTGCCGCTGACGGCATATAGAACCAACTCCACGCGGCTCGATATGCCCAGTTTGTCGTAATCCGCAGCAGGTAATTGCGGATGGTGTGTTCGCTGAGCGCCAATTTATTGGCGATCTCTTGATTCCTCATGCCGTCCGCAACCAGGTGGACAACATCGCGTTCCCGCGAGGTCAAGCGATCCATCCTCGCGAGGGCTGAACCTTTAGCGGTTTGGTGGTGATCAGCGGGCTCACGAACGCATGCCCTTCGTAAACTTGGCGGATGCACTTGGGCAGGGCCTCGAACGAATAATCTCGTCGTGCTCAAACTCAAGACTAGCGACTTCAAGATCCTCACTCGCAGCTTCAGGCCGCCTACTCCTCCCTCGTCTTGCGAGGAATTGACCAGCATCGCCCAATCGCTGCGAGAACGTGTTGGCCTGAACCCCAGGGCAACGGTTTCGCCTCAAATCGTCGTGCGAGTTCTCCACACGTTTCTCGGTGCCAGTGCGGTCACTTCGGGCTGGCCGGCGACCTGAGCCCACTTTTCCGCCAATTATCAGATAGGATTTCAGTTTACACCTACGCCAACAACCACTACGCCGGGAATGGACCGGCGACAATCAGTTTGTTTTGGAAACTGCAGACGGAATCCACGGTATAATTTCTGCGTCCATCCTCTACCGCATCATCCCAATGCGGAGCCTCCCATGACCGCAGGCCGCCGCGCGCGGTCGCGTTCCCTGATCACTTCAGCCGTTGTGCGGGTGGGCCAGATAATGCTGGCGGAGCAGATCTTTGCCGTAGTCGTTGCCGTTGGGCGTGCGTACCACGCAATGAATGTGCTGCTGCGTAGGCTGATTTGGGTCCTTCGCGAACCTAGCCAGATTGGCGGGCCGCTGATGATCGAATTCAATGAGAACCACCGGGCTTTGCACGCGGTAGTAGAAGACGCTGTCGGGTTCTGAA
>DASPVD010000079.1:0-22803 GCA_035622555.1 Candidatus Eremiobacteraceae bacterium
GGCCCTCAGTTCTCCGTCCTGCACGAGAAAGTGAAGTTCAACAGTTGCATCGACGGGGCATGCCTTTGCTGTCTCGATAAAGAGACCACCAACACTTAGATCCTTGACTTTCGAAGTGTCCTCGGTTCGCCCACACTTCCAAAGCACCCACACACCCTGGGGCGTTTCAACTCGTTTACGATGTCTTCGCGAGTGAAGGACCTGTTTCTTCATGACCAGCAGTTCTGTTAGACACTGTTAACGGTGAGGATGACAAGGCAGTTATCGTTGAGCAAGAATTTCCTTAGCAATTGATGACGAAATGGTACAGATCGCGATCCGCTCAATTAGTCCATTCCTGCCAGGCAAATAGGGGTCCCGTTCTCGTGCGCAGCGGCACGCTTACAACAGTACTAGAGCTCGCGTAAGCCTTATTTAGGGCGACCGACCTATTGAGGCTCCTTCAGCTAGGCCCGATGATCGTCCGCGATTTATGGAGGTGTCCGTGACGACTGCGGCGCGGCACTCGGAGTTTTCCGCATTGCGCTGGTGTCTTGCCCTCAGCCTAATGGGTTCCTGGAGTTGGCTTTTTTACCTGCTCTATGTTGCCCTGCGGTGATAGCGCACCCAAGCACAGAATGCGACGGTAAATGCCTACCAGATGAGTGAACGGTGTCAGTGCGACCTACGATTATCGATAGCTGGCGGCCTTGCTAAATATTCCTTGCGCATCCTCCTCGCTGTTGGTAGAAGTCGCCAATGGCCCAAACCCTGCGCCTACGTCACTCCTTTCTCGTGCGCTTGACGCACTGGCTCACTACGCTTTCCTTCCTGGCCCTGCTCGTCACTGGATTGGAAATTGTCGTCTCGCATCCGCGCTTCTATTGGGGTGAGATCGGGAACGTCAACACCGCTCCGCTTTTCAAAATACCCATCCCTTCGTCCCGATCCATGGTCCCCACCGGCTACCACTACGTGCTCGCCGACCAGAACGGCTGGAGCCGCTATCTCCATTTCCAATCGGCTTGGCTCTTGGTGCTGACCGGCTTGCTCTACGTTGTCGTAGGATTCTTCACTGGCCATTTCCGCCGGAATTTGCTGCCCTCTCTTGCGGACCTCTCCCTGAGCCGGCTCGGCCAATCCATTGTCCAGCATTTGCGTTTCGAACGGCCCCGCCCTGCCGAAGGCTGGTCATACAACGTCCTGCAGCGCCTGGCCTATCTTCTGGTCATCTTTATTCTCTTCCCCATGATTATCTGGACGGGCCTAGCCATGTCTCCCTCCTTTGTCTCAGCGGTTCCTGCTGCCGTGAACCTTCTCGGTGGCCAGCAATCCGCGCGCACCCTGCATTTCTTGCTCACTATTGTGTTGGTGCTTTTCCTCCTCATTCACCTCATTATGGTTGTACTGGCCGGATTCCGCAGCCGCATGCGCGCCATGATCACCGGTCGCGGCGCCGAATCCCTGGAGCCCGTATGAGCAAACTTTCCCGACGGCAGCTCATTACCACCAGCCTCGCGGTCACCGCGGGTGCTTCCGGCCTCGTCGTGGCGGCGAAGCTCGCCGAGAGCTACGGTCTGATCCCGCCGGATTCCGGCGGCATCTATGGCGCAGGCGAAACGCTCACCTATGCGGCTCAGCGCTTATTGACCCGCCACTCCCTAGCGCGCGAGTTCTCGCGCAGCCAGATTTCCAAAAATCCGTTCGCCAATGAAGTCGCCGCTTTGGCTGAACCGTTCCAGCGCCTCCAGCAAGCGGGCTTCGCCGACTGGCGCGTGAACGTTGACGGTTTGGTTGCGTATCCAACCTCCTTCTCCCTTTCCGATCTCAAAGGCTTTCCCCGCCGCAGCCACATCACCATGATTCAGTGTGAGGAAGGCTGGTCTTACATCGCCGAATGGATTGGCGCTCCCCTCTCTCATGTTCTCGAGCAGGTTGGCGTGTTCCCTCAAGTGCGCTACCTGGTCTACCGTTCCTTCCAGCCGGACTGGTGGGAAAGCATCGACATGGTCGATGCCCTCCATCCGCAAACGCTGCTCACCTACGCCATGAACGACAGCAACCTTCCCGTCGGTTTTGGCGGACCGCTTCGCATGCGCGTTTCCCGCCAACTCGGATACAAGAACGTGAAATACATCACCAGCCTCACCCTGACCGACAATCTCAAGTCCTTCGGCAAGGGCCTGGGCTCCGCAGCTCCTGAAGCCGGTTACGCCTGGTTTGCCGGCCTCTGACCATCCCTGAGTACAAAGCGAATCCGTCCCTGGCACTCCCGCCATGCGACGTGGTGACGCTATGTCCGCGAACGAACCTGCGGTTTGAATCCCTGACCCCAATGACCGCCCCATCGGGACGGATGTTCGATAGTTAGTTTCCCCATCGCGGCTTCAAGTTGCTCTTCGTGCTAGGGGTTTCGCTGGTGGTCCAACGGCTTGTTCCCTGCAAATTCCCTGATTCGCTTTGTTTCTGGGGACCCGCATTGAATGTAACCGTGCGAGAATAAGGCGCTTCGCGGTGCATTTAGCCCCGAGCTGAGAAAGAATTCCCCTGAGAAAATCCCTGTTAAGGCCCGGAGAAGGGTTTCGCTCGTGAGGTCCGTCCTCCAGCTCGAACGCCTGCCGCGGATGCAGATGGACAGTCGGCACGATCCATTCGCGTGTAGGATTAACGGAAATTACAAAACGAACTCCAGCAACACCAGAGTTTAGTAGGAGATCACACAAGGTGATGACTCTAAACGCACGGAGCTGGGTGACACAGGGCGATGGATTGCCGAGCCATTCGCGGTAGTGTCCGCTTATATACTGACCGACAGCCATGTTTTCGGAAATCTACGGGACGATTAGTTGCAGCAGGGCTAATGTTGCGACGCAGAGTAGGGCTTGGCGGACATGCGCACGGCAGTGCGATTTCAGCGACGCTTCTGGCCTCCGGTGTGCGCTCCCTTCGCGGTCGGACCTGGAGAGTATCCTTTGCCATTTCCCGAAAAGAGGAACTCTTCGACTTCGTCGATGCGTTCGTCGGCGTCGTGGTAGCCGATCGCAATCAAATCTCGCGTATACTTGGGAGTGAACATCAGGTAACTCATCACATCCGCGCAGGAAGCGGCATCGCGACCGAGGCTGCTGACAAAATACTGAATCAGATAAGGCATATCCTTATAATGTTGCTTTGCTAGATCGGACAGATGCACTGAGGGCGTGATGAACAGGGTCGAAAGCGACCGGATCTTCTCGCACTCATCGCACTCGTCCACATCCTGTTGCCGGATTTGACCACTTTCGAGCAGGTGGTTCAGGCGTTCCAGGTGCTCGAGATCGGTGGCGAGGTGGTCAAGGAACATCACGTTGAAAAGAACCCCCATCACCTGCGCCAGCGAAGGGCTGCTCTCATCCTCACTTATCTCGAGCCGCTCTTCGTCGCAGCGCACGCCGATGGCGAAAACCTTTTCCGCTCCTAGGCGGATCACTGGACTGAGTGGCTGCTGGAGACGGACGCAACCGTCGCCGAAGAAAGCTTCTCCGCTGGGAATCTTCAGCCGCACGGGCTGAAACAAAAGGGGAATGGCCGCGGACGCGCAGATGTGGTCCACGGTGATCTTTGTCGGAACTGTCACCAAACGGAGCCGGTGCCACACCGGGTGGCCCTTGGCGCCCTGTATAAACAGATAACTTTTGCCGGAGTTGTAGTTGGTAGCAGAAATGGCCAGCGCGTGGAGGTTCCCGCGCTTAATGTTGGCCTGGATCTGTTCGCAATTGAGGTGCCGGTTTAGAAATGTCCGGAGAGGAGTTGCGTCCAGCAAGGATTGCGCGTTGCCCCCGCCCAGAATGGCGCCAAAGGAAAGATCCAGCATCCAGGTAATCGAATTGTGCACTTGCGACAGCAGATCGCAATGGAAGATGTCGGAAGGTTGGATGTTCCTCCACAAGTGGACAAGCGCCTTTGCGGCCGAGAGAAAGTCGTCGCACCCGGAGGCCAATGCAGCGCCATTGACCGCGCCCGCAGAGGATCCTCCGATAAGGGGAAAGGGATTGCCGTGGATCGCGATCCCTTTCAGTTCCGCCAGACGCAGCAAAACGCCGGCTTGATAGGCCCCGCGGGCTCCGCCGCCTGTAACCACCAGACCAACTCGGTTCTCCATCGGAGACCTCCTGAGCTCTCCGGCTTTCCTTCAGCGAGCGGCGAAGGAAAAGGCGAATCGATACAGCACATACATGGATACTGACGGAAAAGGAGAAGGAAAAGCAAGGCAGGTCGTCACGTTCTTTTCGCACTGCGGTGCCACCACGCTGCTGTTGCTGTGAAAACCGACAGCCTACTCGGGGCAATACGCTGCGGATCTTGGCTGTAGTGGAAGGGCTCTGACTACCGCCGCATGCTGCGTCTGCTTCGAAAGCGTTATCATGCCTAAGAGAGAGTCTCGCTGGATAGTTCCTTTTTTGTCCCACGATGCAATTTCTCGCCCGCCTATCTGCCTTTGTTTAGGTCCCGGGAACTGAGGCAGCGGCCGAAGTCGGCCCTCGGACATTTACGGAGCTGTCGCCCGTCCCCGCGAGATTGCGACGTGAACCGCCGGGATAATCACGTCGGCGTATCGTGCTCATCCTACCAGGGGTATTGGCGGATGGCTCCATTTGCAACGCATGGGCTAGCGGTCATCTGGTCACTAGAGATTTTAGCTGAGCAGAATAGCGGGTTCCTGCAGTCTCGGCAATTGACGCCCGCCTCATCCGCGTATGATTGCCGAGGAATCGTCCGGGGTGCGGATGTGCTTAGGTTATCTACCGTTCTAGATCGTGAACTCGAGCCGAACAAGAGCGTTGATCCATCTGGTCCTCGTATCCGGTGCCCGCTTTGCGGATGGTCACCACGAAAGGGGGACAAATGGTTTTCTGCCTGCGGCTGCGAGTGGAACACCTTCGACACGGGCGGGGTGTGCCCAGCGTGCCTGCACCAGGGGACGGAAACCCAGTGCCGTTCTTGTAGCCTATGGTCGCCGCACTCAGAATGGTACGAGAAATGAAATTGAAGCAGGAGGCGATGAAGCAGGCGACTCTGCAGTCCACCACGATTCCCGAATCAATGGAGTGTCCCAAATGCCGAGGGGTCATGAAGCAGCGAATTCGCCAAAATGGCAACTCCGAGAACAGGGCGTTGATATATCGCTCAGAAGCCGCGCTTTCCACTCTTGTGACCAAGTCTACCCGTAACTTCATAAGCCGCCGTTTAGGAGCAGCCGCGTATGAAGACCAAAGGTAGAGAACAGACTCCGATAACGCTCGGTTTTGTAGACTTTGATTTAGCCGAGGCAGCAGTCCTCGCCAGTCTACGTTCACCCGGCTCGCGACGTTGCTATGAGCATGCAATCACCGAGTTCATCGGTTGGTTTTGCTCTGAACCTCGCTTCGGATTCAACAGGCTCGTCGTGACACTTTATCGGATACATCTTGAGACACGCAGGCTGGCACCTGGAACGATCAATCTCAGACTTGCTGCTATTCGTCGACTCGCATGTGAAGCCGCGGACTCCGGACTACTGAGTCCAGAGCTTCAAAATAGTTTGGAAATCGAATGGGGAACCCGTGAAGTTCGACAATCCCGCCAAACACTTCCGGTTCAATGGCACCCACGCAACGTTATCAGATGGAGGCCGAGATCTACGTTCCCTCGATCGGATTCTCTTGGAAGTCCGATACAACTCGGTGAAGAAGTTAACGGCCGTTACTATGACACTTAATAAAGCATAAGGACGTGTGCGGGACGGTTCCAGTCAGGCCGATTTGCAACTTACGCGGCGTAAGTTTATCCTCTGTACGCGTCCAATGGTCCCAGGCGTGCATCTCCGAATGTTGAGCGTTTTCTGCTTCCACCGCGTGCCAGCGTCGTGAAGGGAATCATCCCGTTTGTGAGGCAATGTGAATCGACTCCGCATTTTCATAGCGTGGCTGTCGGCGTTTTTGATGCTGACCGCCAACCTCGGTTTAGAGGGTTGCGGCGCCAAAGAGTCTCCGGCTACGACGCAAGCGGCGGAGCAGCAGGACGGGCCAGGCGCTTCGACACAATCCACTCAGCAACCGAATGCGTCCAGCCCTCCGTCGCCAAACACAGCGAATGCGAATAATAATTTGCCCGCGCAGCTGCCAGAAATCAATTTGACCGCTGATGGCCTCGACGAATTGCTCGCGCCCATCGCACTTTACCCGGATCCGGTTCTTGCCATCATGCTGCAAGCGTCGGTGGACCCGCAGGAAGTGATGGACGGGGGGAACTGGCTGCTGTTGGACCAAAATAAGAATTTGAAAGAGGCGGCGCTCGATGAGGCTTCCAAGAAGGCGGGCTTCACCCCAGTCATGCAGGCGCTGCTGCATTATCCGAGTGTCGTGGATCTAATGTGCACGCAATGGGATTGGACCAAGCAATTGGGCGCGGCGTATCAGGCCAACCCCAAAGCGCTACTCGATTCCGTGCAAAGGCTCCGCGCTCAGGCGGTAGACACAGGTGCGCTGAAATCTTCGCCGCAGATGAAGGTAGACGTCGCGCAAAGCAATGGCCAGCAGGTGGTGGAATTGAAGCCCGCTGATCCGAAGGTCGTGTATATCCCGCAATACAATCCCGAGCAGGTGTTTCAAACGACGACCACTACGACCACGCGGCCGGACGGCACAGTTACCAGCACCACGACAACTACAGGGCCGGCTCCGGCCACCAGCAGTTCCAACACCACCACGGTCGTAAAGGAAAAAGAAGGAGTGAGCACCGGTACTGCCGTGATGATCGGTTTGCTGGCCTTCGGAGCAGGCATAGCCGTGGGCTCGACAATCAACAGCAACCATTATTACTACCCCGCGTGGGGATACGGAGGAGTGTGGTACGGGCCGAGGCCGTATTATCCTCCGCCTTATCATCCTGTTTATTATCCAGGCTGGGGACCCGGCTACCATTATTACCGGCCGCCGTACTATCACAACACCATCATCATCAACAACAACTACTACAATCGTTTCAACAACAACAATAATTTGCACCCCAACTACAAACCACGGCCGGTTCCTTACAACAGCAATCCCAACAGCACCTATTCCAGGAATATGGGAAGCCAGCCGGGCGCTAGGCAGGGCGCGAACTACCGGCCTAACAATCCAGCTAATCCGAACGTGAGCACTCGGCCTGCGACGGGGAATCTGCCAAATCGTGCGGGAGGGGTGAACACGGGCAACAACGTCGCCCCAGCGCAGCGTCCAGCAGGCGGAAACGCCGCGAACAATCCGAACAACTGGCGTGGCCAGACTACATATCAGGGCAACAAAGCGAACAACGGGCCAACAGCGACGACACCGAGCATTCCCGCGCGGAACCCTTCGGGTGATCGCGGCTTTGCGCAAAATGGCGGAGCGCGCCCAAACACCGGAAACGTTCAGCAAAACCGGCCCAATACCGGCAACAACCAATATGCTGGGCAGCGGCCGAATACCTCACAAAATACGCGGCCCGCAGGGACGCCATCGCCGGGCAATCAGCCAGCGGCTAGGCCAGCAACTGGCACACAGCCAGTTGCAAGACCTGCCCAGCAGCCGCAGAATCGGCCAGCAACTTCAGGCGGTGGCGCGTTCGACGGCGCGAGCAATCCCAAGTCCGATCGCGCGGCGAGCAAACGCGGACAAACCAGTATGGGAGCGGGGGCGCGACAGACGCAGTCCCGGCCTGCTGCCAGCCCCAGGCCGAGGTGAGCCATGACAAACGCGGCCATGCGAAACACAGAAAATTCGATGCGTGCAAGAAATTTCTTCTTGATGCTGGTGATGCTGATCATGATTGCGATGCCGGTGGCCACGCTGGGGCAGGCCATCACGCAGAAGGCTTTTTCCACGGCGGATGACGCGGTGCAGGCGCTCGTCCAGGCGGCTGCAGATCACAACCAGCACGAATTACTGGCGGTACTGGGAGCTGACGGAAAAGAACTGGTCTATTCCGGAGATGACGTGCAGGACCAAGCTGGAATGAACGCGTTCGTGAAGGCCTACAAGGCTAAGCATGCCATGCTGAAGGAGAGCGCGCAGAAACGGATCCTGCAAGTCGGCAGCAGCGATTGGCGATTTCCGATTCCCGTCGTGAACACAAACGGAAAATGGCAATTCGATACCGCGGCCGGCAAGCAGGAGCTTCTCTATCGCCGCATCGGGCACAACGAATTGGGAGCGATTGCGGCTTGCCGAGGTTACATCGATGCGCAAAATGATTATGCCGCAGTGGGCCACGATGGTTTGCCGCCTGGGATTTACGCGCAGAAACTGATGAGTTCAGCAGGGAAACAGGACGGTTTGTATTGGGAAACGCCGGAGGGCGAACCGAGCAGTCCGGCCGGACCGCTGCTGGCCGACGCCTCGGCGGAAGGTTACAGCGGTCTTGGCGGAAAGCCAGAACCTTATCATGGCTACTACTACCGAGTATTGAAGGCGCAAGGCGCTGACGCCAAAGGTGGCGCAAAGAGCTATTTGGCTGATGGGCAGCTAACGCAAGGAGTCGCACTTGTGGCATTTCCCGCGCAATATCGCGTGAGCGGAGTGATGACTTTTATCATCAACCAGCGAGGTGTGGTGTATCAGAAAAATCTCGGCGAAAATACCGAATCCATTGGACGCGCCATGAACGAATACAATCCCGACAATACTTGGCAAAAGGTTACTGAATAGAAGAATAGTCGCAGTCGTAGGTGTAGCGCACGTTCGGCAGGTCTGAGGAAGGGGGTAGACACGGGCTGTGTCTTCCTGGGTCTCCTAAACGTTCGAGTTGTCCTCCCGTGTGGCTAAGGACGGGGCTCGGGGAGTGTGGTGACCTCCCCGAGTCCCACCGACGATACCAAGTATCGCCATATTTAGCCATATTTAGGCAATCTTGACGCGGCGATTGTACGGGACTATCATGCGCAACGATAAGAAGTTGCAGGCAGGCTCGCAGTGTACGCCGACCGATCGGCGAGTGACGCGGCCAGTCCAAGGTTATTTGAGTTCGCGTCGGCGTTGTAGCAATGGCTGAAGGGAACTGCTGCAGAATTTGTCCGCTCTTTCCTACAACTGCCCCGCTCATCTCCTCTGTTCTGGGCCCCAGAACCAGCCATCTCCGTGTTGAAGTGTGTTCCAGCATGCTGAACCGGCACCGAGGCCTCCGATGAAAAAAACAAAGCTGGTGCTGTTGGTTGTGGCAAACAACGATTACCAGGCAGAGCAGGAGATTGCCGCAAAGAAAGCTGCGCAGGAATGCGATATTGAGCTGCAAGTAGTCGAGACCGAACATGACGCGGTAATGCAGAGCGAGGAAATCTTTAAGGTGGTTTATAGCCCGCCCGAGACCCGGCCGAACGGGATCCTATTTGAGCCGGTTGGAACTGCGCTGGAGAAAGCCGCGAGGATCGCGGTGACAGCCGGCGTGGGCTGGGTGGTGTTGAACCGAGAGGTCGACTATCTGTCGGAACTCCGGCGAACCGCCGCCAGCCCGGTGTTCTCGGTAAGTACAGACCACGAGAGGGTCGGTCGAATTCAAGGTGAACAAATCGGCAAGCTGCTTCCGCAGGGAGGTGCTGTAATTTACATTCAAGGACCTTCTGACAACAAGGCGGCGGTGCTCCGCACGGCGGCGATGCAGGGAATGAAGCCGGCGAACGTGGAAGTGCGGCTGCTGAAGGGCCTCTGGACAGCCGAAAGTGCCTACAAGGCGGTGAGTTCCTGGCTAAAACTGAATGTGACGAAAGACATGCGATTCGGAGTGATCGCCGCGCAGAATGACGCCATGGCCATCGGGGCGCGACGCGCGTTTCAGGAATTAACCGAGGGCGCCGAGCGGGATCATTGGCTGAGTTTGCCGTTTATCGGCTGCGATGGCCTACCCAAGACCGGGCAAGCCTATGTAAGCCGCGGAATCCTAGCTGCGACAATCGTGATCCCTGCTAACGCTGGTCAGGCGATCAAGACGTTGGCAAACGCGATTCGAACAAAGCAACAACCACCGGAGTGCATTCTTGTGCACGCGGAGTCCTATCCAGAAATTGGCGCGCTCAAAGCGAAGCATTAGTTCCCTCGGCGCCGCGTTGCTTTCTGGGCGACATGTTTGTCGGGTCCGGGGCCCTGATTCCGCGGCTGGGGCCATGCGTACGGCTGGTATGTGCGTCTGGGCTGGGCTTATCGGCTCAGCTACGCCTACCACGGATAGGCTTGCAGGGGTGCTATGCGCGCCTAGGAACACGGCTGGCACAGGTAGCAAGTCGCAAATTCCAGAGCTGCTCGGGCCTGTTATATCGCACCAATCCACTTCACGGGGAAATAGGCGGCGAGTGCCTTCGCCAGTTTCTCGTCAGCCGTGACCAAAGTTCTGCTCGACTGAACGGCCAGAGCAACGTAGAGACAGTCATAGACTGTTCGTTCGTACTCAAGACTTATTCGCAGGGCCAGTTCGAGCAGTGTCACCGAAGGAACCAGGGGAAGACCGTAGCTGATCAAAATCTCAAGCGCAGTGCGGGCTTGGGTCCATGTGCACCGTTTGGTTCGCGCTGCCTTCCACAGAATGTTCGCGACCTCGATGTTCAGCAGATCCGGAACGGATAGGTCAATCTTGCCATCTGTCCAATACGCCAGCAGCTTACGGGCCTCAGCGGCGAAGGGCTCGTGATTCAGCGGAGGGAGCCATTTCGCAACAACGCTGGAGTCGACCACGAAAGTGTTCACCTCGATCGATCCTCTCGGATCATCTCTTCGGCGCTGGGAAAGTCTCCAGGGACCCGCTTCACCGAAGCGCTCAGCCGGTCCAGCTTGCGCAAAAGATTCGCGCGGCGCCTGAGCTCCTGTTCGGTAGGAACGTAGTTTTCGAGGAGAGCTAGCACCTCGGCAGCGATGGAACGATGATTCCACTTGGCACGTTGCCGCAGGGCGGCGTACAAGTCGTCCGGAACATTCTCGACGTAAAGAGTTGGCATAGCAAAATCCTAGGAATTATCTAGTACTATAATAGGTACCAACTGTCGGAATGTCAATGATGCTCCCGCAAAATCATCTACTTCACACGCCGAGATTTTGAAGGGCGACTGGACGTTTACTCGAGACTGCTGAAATCGAAATCGCAAAACGAACTCCGGCAACTCCCTGAGTTTCGTGGGAGATCACAAAAATGAGATGATTACACAGCAGCATGGAGCTGGATGAGACGGGCTTGCTCTTGAGGAGGTGGAAATGATCAGCAAACTGCTGGCAACGGACAACAGCGCAGCGACTACCCTCCTGCGCGTCGTGCTCGGGGTGGTGTTCTTCGCACATGGTGCTCAGAAAGTGCTTGGCTGGTTTGGAGGATATGGCTTTAAAGGCACGCTGCAATTCTTCACGGGAGTTATGCACATTCCAGAGCCGTTCGCGGTGCTGGCGATCGCCGCGGAATTCCTCGGCGGTTTGGGTTTGCTCTTCGGTGTACTGACACGAATCGCGGCATTCGGTATCGCCTGCAACATGGTAGTCGCGATTGCAATGGTGCACGCAAGGAACGGATTCTTCATGAATTGGTCAGGGGCGCAGAAGGGCGAGGGCTTCGAATTTCACCTCTTGGTCATCGCCGTCGCAGTCTATCTGTTGATCAAAGGTGCCGGTGCCGTCTCCGTGGATCGCGCACTCTCCCGTTCGCAATCCTGAATCAACCACGCAGCAGTGGCGTGAAGGATTAAGGCTGGATGGCCGCGACGCGCGGTGATAAGAACATTTTTCCGTCTTGGGAAACCGAAACCTGGTTCATTCACTGCACGGTTTCCACTTTAACTGTGGTTGTCCCCTGTTTAACGAAATCCAATCTCTCAGCCACAGCCCGGGACACGTCCACAATTCGCCTTCGGGACCGCGGTCCCCAATCATTGACGGTCGCTACAACGTTCTTGCCGTTTTTCGTGTTTGTAATTTTGACTTTCGTGCCGCACGGCAGGCTTCGATGTGCTGTCGTCAGTTCCGACGCCACGTACGTTCCTCCGCAGGCGGTTTTGTGGCCTTCCAATGCGCCGCTATAGAACGCAGCTGTTCCTTTCTGAGCGTGGGAATTGGGCGTCCGGGTCTCTTGTTGCGAGGTAACTCTAACCGAGACAAGCGCCGTCGCTGCGGCCACAATCGCCAAACGCCTGGTGACTACGACAACCGGCAATAATCCAGCTTTCATAGATATCGAACCCGAAACCGCCCGTAATTTCAGTTCTCGAGCTCCACTTTGAGCCGGCTATCTAGACTTCACCTTTCTTGCATGGACCTTGAGCACTGTTGAGAAGATCTTCAAGGGCGGCTGCCTTTTCCACCGCTTCCCGCAGTGCCTTCCGCCATTCGTCCTGTGTATATAGCGGGTCGCGGTCCTTGCGGCGGCCTACTTCCAGACCGAAAGCAATTCCTGCAGCAAAAATCTCCACGATTTCCGGGTCAGCAATTGCCCATGCTTCGCTTAAGCGCCCTTCGGCTTTCCAACTTTCGGTCAGCCTCTTCTGTTCGCCTTTCATGTCGGAAAAGCTGGTTCTCTGGCTCATTTCGACCTCCGGCTCGATGAGTGCAGTCTGGGGGAGGGTGCAAGCAGGGGCCCACCGTCCTAAAGGGCAGGTGTGCTGATATGGTACTGTGGCGTCTGCCTAAAGCCTGTGATTGAAATTCAGGACAACCCACCGTCCCGCCACGATTCCCCGTTATTCAGAGCGAAAATGGACGGAGTCGAAGGGCAGCGAAACAGAGAAATCGACACGTTGGCTGGCAAACAGAAATCACCCGCGGTGACCTATGCAGAATGCCAGATTGTCAGCGAATTCGGTGAGCTAGAGCCCTCAGTGGTCACTGCAAAACCGGCCAACGGGGATGGCCTAGGACTCCAGTTCTTTTACTCTGTCAAGGGATTACGACCGGGACAGGCTTGCTGACTTCCGGATCGCCGACGATACGAGCTTAATCCGTTCTTACCGAGACGGTGCCCGGATTGGCTATCACGCCAGGAACACTGCGGATATCTGTTTCGTATCATTCTCCGAGGAGGATGCGATGCTCACTGTTTCTCGACGCCGTTTTTGTGAAGGCGCGATTGCCACCAGCGCCCTTGCTACGGAGTATCTATCGAAAGCTCATGTGGCCTTGGCCGAAGACTCCAAGACCGAGCAAGTTGAAAACGGCCTGATGGAAATGCGCGATGGGAAGCTCGTCAAGGTGAACGTGGGATTGCCGGCACGAATGCAGCTGTACCACGTGCCCGGCTTGAGCGTAGCTGTCATCGACAATTACAAGATTGCTTGGGCGAAGGGCTACGGCGCGCTTGAGCAAGGCAGGCCGCAGCCAGTTACAGCCGACACTTTGTTCCATTCCGGTTCGATTAGCAAGCCAGTGTCTGCCGCGGCCGCTCTAGCGCTGGTCGAGACAGGAGATCTGAAACTCGACGAAGATGTTAATGCCAAGCTGCAGTCCTGGAAGGTTCCGGAAAACGAGTTTACAAAAGACGAAAAGGTTACCCTGCGGAGACTCTTAAGCCACAGTGCTGGACTCAACGAAGGTGGGGCTCCGTCCTTTGCCGTCGGTGAGCAACCCTTCGGCGTACTGCAGACTCTCGACGCCGCGCCACCGACGAACTCAGGCGCTTCTGACCGGCAGGCGGCGCCGGTTCGTGTCGAAGCCATTCCTGGAAGTCGGTTTCTCTATTCTCCAGGTGGATACGCAATCGTGACCGTTCTCATGGAGGACGTCGAAAAGAAATCCTTTGAGACGATCATGCAGGAAACGGTCTTGAAACCTCTGGACATGAATTCGAGTACGTTTGAGCAGCCGTTGCCGAAGTGCCTTCTCGAACGGGCAACCACGGAGCACAGCGAGGGCCAGCCGCTGAAAGGGAAGAGGCGCTACTTTCCGGGTCTCGCAGCTGGCGGGCTGTGGAGCACGCCGACGGACTTGGCGCAATTCGCCATCGAGATGATGTTGTGCTGGTCGGGCCGATCGCACAAGATTTTCTCGTCGGCCTCCGCTTGCGAAATGCTCACGTGTCAGGTCGGACACTGCGAGGCGAAGACCGGAGGGCAGGGTCTCGGCTTCTGGGTTCAGGGCCAGGGCAACGGGTTCGTCATCGGCCACAAAGGCGGCACGTACGGATCCTCATGCCAGTTGGTTGCCTTTCCCTCCGCGGGCAAGGGTGCAGTCGTGATGGCCAACGACAGGCCGGGTGGGGAGAAAATGGTTCCTGAAGTGATCTTCGCCGTTGGCACCGTTTACCGATGGCCGTGGGACCTTGCTTAGTTAGGTTCGCGATTGGCCTACCTTGTGCAGGAAAAACCATGTGTAGGGCGAGTCATGGGCCACTCGGGAGTTGAGCTACGTGCACACCAGATTGGCCAGAAGTCCTAGTGTTGTATCGGAAGCGCGAGCAGGCAAGGCGGGTGCACGGGCACGGTGTGTTCGCGCGCTTTCGATACAACGAAAGTCCGCTTCGGAGACACGAAGCTGGATCGCCGACCAGCCCACCGCTGATACCGGCTCGCGTTCGAGTGCTCCACCGGCGTAGCAGTGAACACGCGGTGGACAATGTTCCCGAATTCAGGCCCGGCCTGACCTTTCTTCCTTCGGTATTCACCGGTTGATTACTGAGTGATCTCACCCGCCACCCAGAAACTCACCCTGTGAACAGGTCAATACCAGTCCCGAGTCCGTACCTAGGGACAGTACGAAATCGGAGTCGCCAGCACTACAATTTCCTCATGAAAGACTGGGCGGTTCTGCTGACGCTGGCGTTCTTGATATTGGGGCTTATTGCTTGCGGCGGTGCTGGTAGTAGCGGCGGAGGTGGGACACAGCCTGTGGCTCCGGCAATTACCGCACAGCCGCAAAGCAGTGCCGTGACAGCCGGGCAGACGGCGACGTTTACCGTCACTGCCAGCGGCACCGCGCCTCTCAGTTATCAATGGAGTAAGAACAGTACAGCCATTGGCGGGGCGAATTCAGCCAGTTACACCACACCCGCGACGACAATGTCCGACAGCGAAGCGGCGTTCACCGTGACGGTCAGCAACTCCGCCGGCACGGTTACCAGCAACGCTGCCACGCTGACGGTGAATGCGGCAAGCCTGACGCCGCAGACGATCACCTTCAATAACCCGGGTGCACAAACCGTAGGGACGCCGCTGACGCTTTCGGCGACGGCGAGCTCGGGTCTGACGGTCAGCTTCACTTCGCAGACAACCAGCGTTTGCACGGTGAGCGGCACAACGGCCACGTTCCTCACCGCCGGGACGTGCACGATCCAGGCCAGGCAGCCGGGCAACAGCACCTATGCCGCGGCCAGTTCGGTCACGCAGAGCTTCGCCGTCAATACCGCCACTCAGCAGTTGCAGACGATCACCTTCAATGATCCGGGCACACAAACGGTAGGGACGCCGCTGACGCTTTCGGCGACGGCTAGCTCGGGCCTGACAGTATCGTTCGCTTCCGAGACGACCAGCATCTGCACGGTCAGCGGCACGACCGCGACATTCGTGGCTGCCGGGACGTGCACGATCCAGGCCACGCAGGCCGGCAACTCGGAATACAATGCGGCCACGCCGGTGAACCAGAGCTTCACGGTGAACGCGTCAAGCGGCGGCGACCCGACCGTCGGCATCCTGCCGTCCTACAACGACACGTACGCGAACTGGAAGAACGCCGGGCTGGCTTTGGTTGGCGGCATTCCGGACCGCACGACGATTTGCGCCACGGTCAATCCACTGGGTAACGGACAGGACGACTACAACGGCATCCAAACCGCGATCAACAATTGCCCGGCAGGCGAGGTGGTTCAGCTTGCGGCGGGTGCATTTAGCATCAAATTGGCCGATATGCCTATCCACATTCCGACGGGGATTACGCTGCGCGGAACGGGCAACTGCAGCGGCGCCAGTTCGCCGTATTGCCAGACCTCCATCAGCGTGATTGATGGCGCTCTCGCCTACACCGGTGGGATGTGCGGCACGAGTACGTCGAATGAAGTTGCCTGCCCGAATGGCGGGGAGCCGGAGATTCTGATGTCGCCTGTTTTGCCCGACTACAACTACAGTTGGGAGCACTGCGGCAACGTCGGCGGAACTGTCGGCACAGGTTGCGGCGCGACGCCGCTGGCCGCTGATGCCGCTCAGGGCCAAACCACCATTCAAGTCACCAGCACAAGCGGTTTTACGGTTGGGTCGTGGGTCTTGATCGATGAGGCGTCTGGCGCCGCCTGGGTCGCTGATCCGATGAACCAATGGACGGGAAATGGTTCGGTGTGGGCCGCTTCGGACTGGCTCAGCTCATCCGGTAGTCCGGCGACGGGACGTGTCCTGTGGGCTAAGGCAGAAAACAACTCATGGGATTTTGGCAGTAGCTACCCCTACCAGGCGAATTCGCCAGGCTGCTGGTATGCCTATTGCGACCGAGTGACCTCTGAGTTGCACAAGATCGCTTCGATCGGCGCCGGTCCATGCCCAGGGACCAACTGCACCCTGACATTTGACGATCCCCTCACTGTCGCCTTCCGGGAAAGCGGAAACCATAGCGCTCAGGTCTACGCGAGTCTTTATGGGAATAATTCCGGAGCTGGGTCACCTATTTCCATGCTCCAACAGGCTGGCGTGGAGAACATTTCGCTTCTCCGTGCTCCAGAAGGGGGCCTGGAGATGGAACTCTGTGTCAACTGCTGGGTGAAAAATACCGAGGTCGGCGGCTGGTACGGCGGCGGAATCGCCATCGCGTATTCGGCTCGTAGCGAGCTGAACACGGTCTACGTGCATCATTGCTGGAACTCGGTCAACAACGGCGGCGAATATCCATTATCTCTGGATAGCGCCTCAACCGAAATGCTGATTACAAACAGCATCACCAACTTCGCCGGGAAAGGAATGGTCGCCAGAGCAGGCGGTGCGGGTTCGGTCATTTCCTATAACTATATCGATGACACGATGTACGATGCAGAATCGGGCATCGGTGATTGGTGGTTAGATATGGGGATAAACGCGAGCCACTATTCGGGGCCGCACCATGTTCTATTTGAGGGGAACTGGGGAGACAACCTGGATAACGACAATACGCACGGCAACTCGATGTACATCACATTTTTCCGGAACCTAGGCTCCGGACTCAGGACGCCCTTCACCGATCCCAGTGTTGGCGGGCTTGTGGATGACTTTACAGGGAAGGGCTACTATTGCCCGTCGGGGTTGAGCTCCTGCGAAGCTTGGACTCCGGGGCCTTTGCGCGCGGCTGGGCCAATGGGATACAACTACTGGTTCGCTTATGTCGGCAATGTGCTGGGGACGTCGGGAGAGACGACTACGGCGCATGGTTGGACCTATAGCGGAGACTTTACCGCGTCTCGCATCTTCATGCTCGGGTGGGGCGCCGGAGGAGGCGGCCAGGATCCGTATCTAGACGGTGTCAAAGGGTCCTACATTTTCATCAACGGGAACTATGACTACCTCAACAACGCGGTGACCTGGCAGGGCTCGCCGGTTACGCTTCCCAACTCATTCTATTTGTCGAGCGAGCCTGCGTTCTTCAGCGCCGGTAGCGGCTATCCGTGGCCGTGGGTCACTCCGACGGGCTCGTCGCCAGTTCAGAACGGCCCGTCGGGTTGCGGCGGGACGTGCTCAGCCCTGCCCGCTCAGGCGCGCTGGCAAGCAGGGACGCCTTTCGTGCAGCCTTGAGCTCCGCTAACGTGGAACACCGTCTATCGCTAGGACGAATGTCGGCACACAAGGCCGCTTCCTTCCCGCACCACCACGAATTTCGCTGCATTCCGCAGGAGCCCTGCCATTGGAACGCCATATTCTCTGGGTGGTTCAACTTTCGGGTTGCCCGTAATCCGTGATCTTGGCCGGCAGCGATGTACTTACGCCGCAGAAGTCCGCTTCGAGGACTCCAAGCCCGTTTCTGGGACGGACAAACCTCATTTTGCTAGTGAAGAGCCTCTTCCTTCAAAACAGATCGCACTTCATGAAGGTATGTCGGCCGAACAGGGCAGGAATCCAACGTGAAACCGGTTGCTGGAAGACTAAGTGGAGCTTTCGCAACAAAACTGACGTTGGCAGGGCCCAACGAGACACCGGGTAAAACGAATAGCGACGAAAATACTCGGGCTTCACAGTTGCCAGCCACAGACATGTGAGTTGGTTCGCAAGCGCTCTCTCCTTGCACTTTTGCATGAGGATCGTGCCAATTCCCTGGCCCTGGAGTTTTGGCAGAACCGCGACTCCATAGACCTCAGCTAGCTCATCAGAGTCCTGGTGGAGACCCAAACACGCAACCACCTTGTCGCGGGCGTCCCGTCCCACCAAAAAGTCGCCGATATTTTTCCTGACTTCCGCCATCCGCTCCTGAAACAGTCCGGGATCGGCTTTGTTCGAATTGAAGATCGTAACTATAGCGTCCGTATCACCCATCGTGGCCGGCTTGATGGTCACAGCGCTCGCTTTCGACTGAGTTGTGTGTTCCATCGCTTCTGGCAGTGAATTATAGACCGCGCACGTTTCGAAGAAGTCTGTTTCTGAGCATCTGCCGGGATTGGTCGCGAGTAACGCCCTAGAGGCAGGTCGGCTCTCGACGGTCGAGGCGCACGGATTGTTCGCTCTTGGCGACTGGAGAGGACCTATTCTCCAGAAGCCCGTTTGGGGCCAACTTCCGTAGAGCCGACCATCCGACCAGAATGATCTAGCGATCCCTGCGAGTTAGTGGGTCCTAATTGTGTGCTGCCATACCCGACGCGACGCTATTGGGCCAAATGGAACGCCTTAGCCCATGTAACCAGGTTGGGCAAGAAGTCACCGGCGGCATGCACCATGATAACCACGGCGAAGTTCCTCGTGCGCATCCATAAAACTCCGACAAACAAGCCAGCGAGCGAGGTCATCACGATCGAATATCCAACCGCCATTAGCAGTGCGGGATGCGAGCCAAGTGATTCCTGCGTCGCCGCCGTACGCAGGTAAAAACCAGGCGCGTGCACTAGACCAAAGAGCAGCGCCGCCAGGACAAGACCACCCCAGGATGACCGCAGCAAGGCTGCGAGGCGTTCCTGCAGCAGCACGCGGAAGAAAAATTCCTCGACGATGCCAACTTCAATCACCAACCACGCTAAGCTAAGCGGTGCAGCAAGTGCGATCACCCAGGCCGCGAGGTGTGCACTGCGAATGTCATGCAGCCCGCGTCCTAGCAACGCTTGCATGAGGAGAACAGCCAAGGACATCCACAGCGCAGGACGGAGTGCAGACCAGGCCAATGAAACTGGAGCGAGTCCGTTGATCTTGTACCCTGAGGCCACACCCATCGCTCCAGGAAGAACAACAAATGTCGCAATCTTCAATCCTAGCACCGCGAAAGAGTGCAGCGGTTCAGTCGTAATACGCGCAAGCCCGGGAAAACCCAATACCAGCACGACTGTGACAACTGCCAGATATCCGAAGAGAATCGCGGACTCCAGCACAGGTCGGAGCACAACGTACGGCAGAGTGGGAACGCGGCGGGTGGCTAAGAGGCTGATCCCTGGAAATATCAGCCCCAGTATCGCCAGGGCTGGGACTGCTTCGCTCGTTTCAAATCCATAGATCTTCCGAAGCAGCACAAAAAACACCGCCCAAAGGACGAAGTAGGCAGTGACATACACTTTAGAGCTGAATGGATGAGGATTTCCCACATTCTCTGTTACGGATGCAGCTGTGATTATGTTCCCGCCAAACCAGCAGGTTACAAAGAAGTCGGCCTAAGGAATGAATTACCGCGTTCATCTGACCTGGCGCATGCTACCGGTAGAAAACAGGCGAAGCCAGCCTATACTGCCTTGCAAGAACAGGGTTGCTGGGGGGTTGTGAGCCACACTTTCGGAAAAACTATCGCGGGAACCAAGAGCTTTATAATCAGCAACCCCATCGGGGCTCAGCCTCCAATAGTAAGGGCCTTGCGCGCGATCAATCCGAAACCCTTGGAACTTGCCTGTTCCTCGAGAGTCTTTGCGTGCGCGCGGGCAGCCACCGGATCCTTCTTAGCCTCGACTTGGCAGAACGCGAGGCGGGCTTCCAACTCGTAGCGGAGGTATCCGTGTTTGGCGGTTTCGGCAATGATAGTCTGTAGAGACTGCCGTGCCTCCGCGGGTCTGCCGACCGCTGCCTGAACGCAGGCATCGGCAATTCCAAACAGGATACGCTCCTCCCAGCCCTGGGACTGGCGAAGCTGAGATCGACCAGCGGCGATTGCCCGCGTGGCTGCTGCTGTATCGCCTTCCTCCACAGCAATTCGCGCAAGCAAACTCTCCGCAGCGATTTCGTCGGCTGGGTCTTTATGCTCGCGTAGAGAGGACAGGAGATCGTTGATCCGCCGTTTCGCTTCCTCCGGATGGTTTTGCTCCACGGCCACTTCGGCAAGGCCTTGTTCCAACGTCGCAGATATTGCCGAGCCACCCGCCTCGCGGACCAGAGATTTAGCCTCGGTGAACGACTTTTGTGCTTCATCGAGGTTGCCTTCCAGTTTCGCGATATTTCCAAGATAGAAAGTATCGGAGACAATCATGTGCTTGTAACCGTTTTTTTGGGAGAGGGCTAAGGCATGCTGGCAAGCTTCCTTCGCCTTGCCCAGTTCGCCCAACATGGTGAGTCGGCTGGTTTTCTCGCTCAAGGCGTAAGCTGCCCCTTGATCATCTGCCATTTCTGTGAAGATGGTGAGTGACTGATCGTCCATGCTCAGGCTGGTGGCGGGATCGCCCCCAGCGGCAACGGCCCAAGCGATCCCGACCAACGCCCAAGCCTCACGGTTTCTGTCACCAATTTCGCGGTAAATCGCCAGGGCTTGCTCATTCAGTTTCCTGCCGCCTTCCACGTCGCCTACTGCTCCACGCGCTGCGGCGATTGAAGTAAGATCGACAGCCTCCCCCGTCTTGCTTCCAATCCGGCGATTGACCGCCAGCGCCTGTCGGTAGATTTTCTCTGCGTCACTCCACTCACCACGCGCGGCGTGGACATAGGCGATATATTCCAAGGCATTGGATACTCCCCATCGATCTCCAACCGTGTCGTAGATTTTCTTGGCTTCCCCGGCGGCGCCAATGGCGTTTTCGCCTTCGCCCAAAGGCGCTAAACAAGCGGATTCAAGGTAAAGCGCCCTTGCCAGGAGCAGGTCGAACCCGCTCGCCCGGGTCTTTGCGACGGCCTGAACGGCCACGTTTCGAGCCGACGCGTATTGGCCAAGCCTTATGTAATTCATCTCTTCGGCCAGATCGATCCGCGCATCGTCCCGTGCCGGAGACGATAATTTGCGCAACGATTCAATGGTGGCGAGCGCGTCATTTCTTTTGCCTGCCTGCGTTTGGGCATCTGCTAATCGCAGGCCGTATTCGATGTCATCGGGAAAGAAATCGAACAAGGTGCGATAAAGCTCGATTGCTTTTTCCCACTCGTTGTTCATCCCCCGATAGCGTGCTTCAACGAACAAGCGATCTCTCCGCGGTAGCTTTTCGGACAGCTCGAAGGATTTCTGGGCCTCGGTTTTGGCCCTTGCTTCATAGCCTAATTTCGACCAAGCCTCGGCGAGAGCGGAGTGAGCCAGGGCGTAAGTCGAATCAGCATGAATGGCTTGGTCGAAGTAGTCCCGCGCGGCAGACGCGTCGAAGTGCTGTAGTTTCTCGAGCCCGAGAGCGTACAAGCGGGCCGCTTCGGTGTTGGAAGGGAGGGAAGCTTGCACCGCGGCAAGCTGAATCTCAGAGACTTCGGGGACAGCCATTTTCTCGCGCAAGCGTGCACCTGCGCGTGAAACAAGTTGGAACAGCTCGGCTTCGCTACCGGTTTCGGTAATGGCCCCTATGGTTTCCCCGCTCGCGGTGTCCTGCAATTGGATGTCCAGGCGGATCCGTCCTCGGGACTCTTTTCCCAGGTCGCTGAAAGATCCAAGTACCACCACGTCAGCAGCCAGGGCTTGGCGGACCTGCACCAGTGTTTTCCGGGAGAGGGTGCCGCCGCCTAAATTCGGTGAACTACTTTTCAATTGCGCTATTTCTTCCGAGGAGACCGTACGCAACTGATCCCCGGCTCCCAATTCGGTGGTAAGCATCTCGGAGAACGCCGTGGATAGCCAGGCCGGGTCGCTCCTGCCTGACAGGTTCTGGAACCCCAGCACCGCTACCGAGCGCCGCGGCCGGATTGCCACCGGCGCCAGCGACGATGCCGATGGCCTTTGCGTGCGCAACTCGTGATAACGGAAGCCAACCGCCGTCACAAGTGCTATCAACAAAGCAACGGCTATCACGGAAATCGCCAGCGTTCGGCGTGGTCTGCTTTGCTCAATCACTGCCTTAGATACTTCGTGACTCTGAACAATCAGACTCTCATCCCCGTTAACGACGCGCACCTTGGCCACGAACCGGTAGCCTCGGCCCGGGACTGTGGCGATGTAACGATGCTCCCCTGCCGTTTCGCCCAGAGTTTTCCTGAGCACAAAGACGTTCTGAGCCAGGTTGGATTCCTCGACAAAGGTGTCCGGCCAGACGGTCTTCATCAGGTCATCCTTCAAAACTACCTGTTCGCTCTGGCGCACCAGTACGAGCAGGGTCTCAAAGGCCTTCAGTTGTAAGGGAACGGGCCGGTTGTCGCGCAGCAGCAGGCGTTTGCCCACATCCAATCGGAAAGGACCGAACTCGTATAACTCCTTTCCCTGGTTGTTCATAAAACGCCTGATAAATTTCTGAGATTTCTCTAAAGACTTCAACGGACCGCTTCCAGCAGGATGCCCCCGTCCCGCAGCTCGGGCCCGGAAGCTGAGCCAAAAGTGAAATGCAATCTATCACGATTTCGGGGTTGGGCAAAGCGCT
>DASPVD010000080.1:0-14340 GCA_035622555.1 Candidatus Eremiobacteraceae bacterium
TGCGGTGGGCGAACGGTTTGGGCCGACGCTGGCCGCAGAACACCTGGCGGCCGAGGATGGATTGCAGGTGGACGCCGAGACGCTGCGACGGTGGATGCTGGCGGAGGGATTATGGAGCCGGGAGCGAAGAAGGCGGCGCCATCGGCGGCGGCGGGACCGCAAGGAGCATTGGGGGGAGATGGTGCAGATGGACGGGAGCTTTCACGCCTGGCTGGAGGATCGTGGGCCGGAGGGGTGCCTGATCGACATGGTCGATGACGCCACCAACAAAACGTGGGCACAACTGGGGGAGCAAGAGACCATCTGGGCGGTGGCCGATGCGTTGCGAGCGTGGATCGAGCGCTACGGGGTGCCGCAGATGGTTGTCTCGCCAGACGGGAAATGGCTGGCATACACGGACTATCCGCGAGGTTATTTGTGGCGCTGCAAAGTAGAGGGCGGCGAAAAGCTGCAACTCACGGATTCTTTGGCACAGATGCCCACGTGGTCTCCGGACAGCAAATGGATTGCCTACAGTGACTGGCGTGAGCTTCACCGGGTCAGCGTGGATGGAGGAGCACCGGAAAAGCTAACGTCGGAGGGTTTCACCGAAGTGCTTCCCAGTTGGTCACCAGATGGAAAGTCTATCTACTTTAATGATTATCCGATCCAAGGACACTTGCGCATACGAGTTCTGGACCTGGATACGCGGAAGGTAACGACGATGCCAGGGTCGGACGGTTATTACGCGCCGTCGTGGTCACCCGACGGGCAATACCTCGCGGCAATCCAAAATCCCCCAAAAAGTGCAGCGCTATACTCGGTGAACACAAAACAGTGGAAACAGTTAAAGGTGTTTGAACATGATTGGGGATTCTTTGTATGGGCGCGCGATTCGAAGTCGATTTTCTATATCCGCGGCCCCAGCGAGGTGGGAGTGGGTGAGCAAACCGGAATCGGTCGACTCACCGTGCCAGACGGAAAATGGGAGCTGTACGCGAAGTTCACGGGAATGAACCCCGATCTCCAGGGAGCACAGGACTTCCTGTCTGTCACGCCGGAAGGCGATGTGGCGGCAATGAGCGACACCAGCGTGACGCAGATCTATCAGATGCAGTGGAAGAACGCCGAGTAAGAAAGCACTCGTTGATTTTGGAATTTGCGCAAATAATTTTCGAAAACGACCTTAGGTCCTGGTAGACGGGGCGAACCGTACAGGCGGTCACAACACCGCGGAGTGCAGAAGCTTGCGTGCGCGGCTCGCGGTCAGGGCGGCACCGGAGTACATGAACGCCAGCAGGAAGAATCCGATGGCGATGCTGAAGCGGTCCGCGACCCATCCTAACGAGAAGGTGATGATAAGTTGCAGCACGGTGGCGAAGATGGCAAACGCCGATTGGGTCCGTCCCATGAAGTGCTTGGGAACGATGGCCATCAGCGACGACTGCGCCACAATGCCGGCGAGAGCCCGGCAGAACCCGAAGCAGCCTTGGAGGATCACCGCGCCAAACAGCACCACAATGAACGGAATGGCGACGTGGCCCAGGGCCATTGCCGCGACCGCTAAAACGTACAACGGCAAGCGCAGCCGCTGCGGGAGTTGACTGGTGATGATTCCGCCGAGAATGGCCCCGATGGCCCAGCCCGCCTCGATGAACCCGAATCCCCGCGCCCCCGAATGCAGGATCTCGTTGGCCAGCGCGACCAGCACGACGTTCGAGCTAACAATGCTGGCCATCAGCATGGCGTGGGTCACTCCCAACGCCAAAACTACCGGCTGTTCGCGCAGGTAGGCCCAACCCGCTTTCATGTCCGTTAAAATTTCCAGCGACAATCCCGCTTCCGCCACCTCCGGGTTTTCCCCGATTTCCAGGGCCTGCGCCGTTCCCGGAGTGGACTCGGAAAACTCCCGCGGGTATTGCCGATGGGCCAGCGGCGAAACGTAGCCGGTGCGCAGGGAATACAAGCAGTACGCCGACACGAAATAGGTCAGGCCATCGATGCACAGAATCCCGGCGAGGCCGATGTGATCGTAAATGAACCCGACGAAGGTGCCGGCGAGCAGCATTCCGGTTTGCACGCCCACCAGCACGGTGGCATTGGCACCGGTGAATTGGCTGGGCGGAATCACTTCCTGAACCAGCGCGTTGACGTTGGCCCAATACATCGCCGAGCCGGTGCCGGTGATCAAGGTCATGAAGTAGAGGTGCCACAAGCGAAGGTCGCCGCGCCAGGCGATGTAGGAAATCGTCAGCACGGCCAAGCCGCGCGCTAGGTCGAGCAGCACGCCCAAGTACCGGCGATCGTAGCGGTCGATCAGCACGCCGCCAAGGAACGGCACAATCAAGCCCGGCAAGGTGACCACGATGACTTGCCAGCTGACCGCCACGGTTGAGTGGGTGACCGACATGATGTACCAGCTCACGCTGATGAAGTTCATCCCGCTGCCGAATAGGGACACGAACATGGCGGTAAAGAAGTAGCGGAAGGCGCGCTGCCCGAGCAGCAGGCGCCAGTCAACGCGATGTGTTACCACGGTGGCCATGGAGTTTAAGATTTTACTATCGGAGCGTAGTGGAACTGCGGACGCGGATGTGAGGTGTTTCGAGGATTACGGCGCTTGAACGTTGTGGAACCGCGGCGGTTTCTGTCGTGAGGAAATTTCCGGCAAACCGTATCATAGCGGTATGGCGGATTTGCTCATCGTCAGCGGCTTAACCGTAGAACTGCCGACAACCGCCGGTTGGGTGAAGCCGGTCAATCAAGTATCGCTGCGCATCGCGGCAGGCGAGTCGTTAGGGCTGGTCGGCGAGTCCGGGAGCGGTAAGACCATGCTGTCGCTGGCGGTGATGGGGCTGCTTCCACCCGGGGCGCGCGTGAGCGGGGAAATTGCGTTGCGAAACGGTCAGGCGGAAACCAACAATTTGACTGGGTTGAGCGAACAGCAATGGCGCAGGGTCCGCGGACGCCAGATCGCCATGATCTTCCAGGAGCCCATGACCTCGCTGAATCCTGTCATGCGCATAGGGGCGCAGATTGAAGAAGCCATTCTGGCCCACGAGCCGAAGGTCGAGCGCCAGGAACTGCAGCGACGCTTGTTCACCGCGATGCAGCATGCCGCCGTTCTGGAGGCGGAAACGCGGGCGCAACAATTTCCGCATCAACTCTCGGGCGGCCTGCGGCAGCGTGCCATGATCGCTATGGCCCTGGCGCCTCAGCCGAAATTGCTGATTGCCGACGAACCAACCACGGCGCTGGACGTGACGGTGCAGAAACAGATACTGGACCTGCTGGATCGCTTGCGCCGCGAGTTGAATCTGGCGCTGCTGTTTATCACCCACGATTTGGGAGTGGTGGCCAAGGTCGCCGATCGCGTCGCGGTCATGTACGCCGGGCGGATTGTGGAGCAAGGACCGGCGCAGAAAGTGCTGGAAGCGCCGCAGCATCCGTACACGCGGGGACTCCTGGCGGCCTCTCCGCGGTTGGAGCGCGCGGCACTCACGCCAATTCCGGGAACGGTGCCGAGAGCGGCTGAACTGCCGCCGGGCTGCGCCTTTGCGCCACGATGCTCGTACCGGCGCCGCGAGTGCGATCAAGCGGTGCCGGCGTTGCGCTTTCGGGAGCCGGATCATGGCGCGCGCTGTGTATTGGTATGAGCATGAACGAAGCGCAATCCACCAGTACGAAGGCGCTGCCTGCTAATCATGGGGAAGTGGCGCCCGCGGCCACTGGCTGCCTGCTCCAAGTGCGGAATCTGCGGAAGAGCTTCGCACGTGCCAGCGGGCCATTCGCCAATGAAGGGAAGGCAGACTGGTTTGTGGCCGTCGACAACGTGAGTTTCCAGGTGCAAGCTGGCGAGACTTTCGCCATCGTCGGCGAAAGCGGCTGCGGGAAAACCACGTTGGCGCGATTGATTCTGCGGCTGATCGAGCCGGATCAGGGCGAGGTTTTGTTCGACGGGCGTGATCTGCTAGCGCTAAGTCACAACGAGTTGCGCGCCCAGCGGCGTCAGATGCAGATGATTTTTCAGGATCCCTTTGCGTCGCTGAATCCGCGCATGCGAGTTGGCGACATTGTCGCGGAGCCGCTGGCCATTCACGAAGCGCATTTTGCGGCGGTGGAGCGGATACGGCGAGCGGGAGCAATGTTGCGACGGGTAGGGCTGGATGAGAGCGCGCTGAACCGCTACCCACACGAATTTTCCGGAGGGCAGCGGCAGCGCATCGGCATGGCTCGCGCTTTGATTCTGCACCCCAAGTTGGTGGTGGCGGACGAACCAGTATCGGCCCTGGACGTGTCGGTGGGTGCGCAAGTGTTATTACTGTTGCAAGAGTTACAGCGGGAGTTGCAACTCACCTACCTATTTATTTCGCACAGCTTGCCGGTGGTGGCGCAATTGGCCAATCACATAGCGGTGATGCGCCGCGGGGAGCTAATCGAGTCGGGCCCGGCGGTGCAAATTTTGCAAGCTCCTACACAAGGATATACCCAGGAACTGCTGGCCGCGGTTCCGGAGGTTCCCCGCCCCGCCCAGATGTGATATTTTCCCAGCAGCGAGTTCGTAGTACTCCAGCAGCAGTTCCCGGTCATCCTGTGGTGAAGGAGTCCTCGAATGGCTAGTGAACCCCTACCCGTCTCGGCCCCGGTCCAGCCTGAAGCCAAAATTTCTGCGGTGGGAAGAATCGTTGGCGTATTTTTTTCGCCAAAGGCGACCCTTGAAGACATCGCGCGAAAGCCGAATTGGATTTTGCCGGTAATTATAACGACGGTGCTGGCCATCGTCGCGTTGACAACGCTGAATCAGAGGATGAATTGGCGCGATTACATTCGGGACAAGATTGATAAGGATCCTCGAGCGGCGCAGATGTCGGCGGAGCAGAAAGACAAGCAAGTGGAGATTTCCGCGAAGGTCACGACGTATATTCTTTATGGCGCGGGAGTGTTTGGAACAATCATTTTTGTCACGGTCGTAAGTGGGATTCTGATGGGCGCGTACAACCTGCTTTCCGGCGCGGGAGCGAAGTACCCGCAAGCTATGGCAGTGGTAGCGCACGCGGGACTGGTGGCGATCGTAAGCACCCCGATATTTCTGTTGATCTTGTTCTTAAAACCGCCCGGCACGATCGATCCAGACAACCCTATGGCGACAAACGTGGCAGCGTTCTTGCCGGAAGACGCCGCGAAATGGCTGGTGACATTTTGCAAATCGCTGGATGTGTTCACCATTTGGTCGCTGATCCTGATGGCGATCGGGTTTGCGGCGATCAATCCGCGGAAGTTGAAGGGTGCAAAGTCGTTTGCGATTGTGTTTTCGATTTGGGGAGCGTACGTACTTGTGCGGACGCTCTGGGCGTTCGTTTTCTCCTGATACACTGGAGCGGTGAATTTTTCGTTTGAAGTGTTGCAACGCGACCCAAGCGGTGCGCGCCGAGGCCGGCTGACTACAGCGCACGCGGTGATCGAGACGCCCTTCTTCATGCCCTGCGGCACTGCGGGCACGGTAAAAGGATTGACCCAAGACGCGCTGGAAGAGCTGGGCGCGCGAATCATTCTGGCCAATACCTACCATCTTTATTTGCGTCCCGGACACGAGTTGATTCGCAAATTGGGGGGGCTGCACGTGTTTATGGCGTGGCCCAACGCCATTTTGACCGACTCCGGCGGTTACCAGGTCTTCAGCCTTTCCGAGCTGCGAAAAGTCACTGATGAAGGTGTGCGCTTCCGCTCGCACCTGGATGGTTCCGAACATCTGCTTACGCCGGAAAAAGCAACGGAGATACAGCTGGCGCTGGGTTCGGACATTGCCATGGTGCTGGATGAATGTATCGAAACGCCGGCCCCGCGCGAGGTTGCGGAAAAGGCGCTGAAACGCACGACGGAGTGGGCCCGGCGAGCACGTTGTCAGTTCCAGCAGACCGCGACTCGCGACGGGGAGGCTTCCCAGTGGCAATTCGGGATCGTGCAGGGAGCTACCTTTGCGGATTTGCGGCGTGAGAGCGCGCGCCAGCTTGTGGATTTGGATTTTCCGGGATATGCCGTGGGCGGGCTGGCGGTCGGCGAGGCCCACGAAATCACCTGCGCGATGACCGCCGAAGTCACCGCACTTCTCCCAAGCGACCGTCCACGCTATCTGATGGGTGTGGGCCGGCCTGAGCAGTTGGCCGATTACGTAGCGTGCGGGATCGACATGATGGATTGCGTTTTGCCGACGCGGGCGGCGCGCCACGCATGCCTGTACACCAGCCAAGGCCGAGTGCTGATCAAGAACGCCCGTTATATAGAGGACCAGCGGCCCATCGACCCAAACTGTGGTTGCAGTGTTTGCCGGCGATACACGCGAGCGTACCTGCGGCATCTGTTCGCCGCCGGCGAAATCACCGCGGCCATCCTGGCGACCCACCACAATGTGCGCTTTTACCTTGACATAATGGGGCAAATTCGAGAGGCTATGGCTTTTGGACAGCTAGCGAATTTCGCGGCAGACTTGCGCACCCGCTATGCGGCGGGCCCAGCCTGAGGCGAAACGCAGGAGACGCGGGCCAGGTCCGGTGAGATTCGTTGACCCGCGAAGGTGGACTCTCTCATCGCGAGCAGCGGGTAGGGCAAGTGGGCTGAGATTTCCGCTCCCGGCGGTTTTTTCTGCGTCAGAAGCATGCCAACCGATTTTGTCCTAAGATAGTCTTGAAGCACTGACCCGAAAGGCGACGGTAGGAAGTACAGCCATGAAATTCGCAGCTTTGTTGTGGTGGCAAGCAGGCGGAAGCGGCCTCGGTACGTTTCTGCTGCCGTTACTACTGATGTTTGCCATCATGTATTTTTTGGTGATCATGCCGCAACAGCGGCAGCGTAAGAAGACCCAAGAGATGCTGGGCGCGGTGAAAAACGGCGACAAGGTGGTCACCACGTCGGGCATTTACGGCACCATTAACGGAATTGACGGCGACACCTTTATTTTGAAGGTAGCCGACAACGTGAAGATTCGCATAGCGCGCGCGGCCATAGCCCAGGTGGAGACGCCCCAAGATGCCAAGTGATTCCGCCCCGGCTTTTCGGTTGTTGCGCCTGACTTGAAACCATGAACCCCAATCTGAAGTGGAAAGTTATCTTTATTCTGGCCGTCGTGGTTCTGTGTTTGTATGTGATCTTCGGCTTACCCAGCTTCCCCACAGCCTTGGCACAGGTCAGGGACAACTTCGCGCACCAGATCAAACTGGGACTGGACCTGCAAGGCGGCACGCACCTGATTCTGCAAGTGCAAGTTCAAGAAGCGGTGGGCCAGGAGACCGATCAGGCCATCGACCGGCTCACCAATCAAATGCGCGAGAAGCATATTCATTATGACGAAGTGCGCCGGGTCGACGACGAGCACATCATTGTGACTGGCGTTCCTTCCGACCAGTTCAACGCGTTTCGCGATCTGTTCCACGACCAGTTCGAAAACACCTGGACGGTCAACCCCGCGCCTGGGGTGCTAAACGCCACGATGCTGACGCTGCGCCCGACCACCAAAGCGGCCATCGAAGAGACCACCATGTCGCAGACCCTGGACACCCTGGAGAGGCGCATCAATGCTCTTGGTCTCACCGAGCCAACCATCCAGCCGCACGGGCGGGTTGGCCAGGATAACGAGATCCTGGTGCAGCTTCCGGGCGAAGGTGATCCAGCCGCAGCCATGCGGGTGATTCAGGCAGGCGGCCAGTTGGAACTGAAGCTGGTGGAAGATCCGCAAACGTATCCTTCCGAAGCATCGGCATTGGCAGCCAAGGGCGGAGTCCTGCCAGCCGGTACCCAGTTGGTACAAGGAAGCAGTGAGGGACGCACGCCGGCTGGGCAAAGCGGCGGGGAAGTTTGGTACTTGTTGAGCCGCACGCCGGTGGTCACTGGGCGAGACTTGCGCAGCGCCACCGAAAGCCGCAACACCGAAATGCCCGGACAGTGGCAAATCAATTTCACGCTGTCCAGCGATGCCGGGCGGAATTTCGGGCGCTTTACGGAAACGAATATCGGCCGGCAGATGGCCATCGTTCTGGACAACAAAGTCTATTCCGCGCCGACGATTCAAAGCCGGATTGAAGACACCGGGCGAATTGACGGGAATTTCAGCCAGGAAAGCGCGCACGAACTGGCGGAGGTGCTGCGGGCCGGCGCGCTTCCCGCTTCCATTAGATACTTGGAGGAGCGGACTGTCGGGCCGTCGTTGGGAGCCGATTCGATTCGCCACGGAGTACAGGCTTCGCTCATCAGCTTGCTGGTGGTGATGATCTTCATGGTGGCGTATTACCGCTTGTCCGGTGTCAACGCGGTATTGGCGTTGATGTTGAACTTAGTCATCCTGCTGGCAGCCATGGCCATGTTCGGTGCAGTGTTGACCTTGCCGGGTATTGCCGGAGTGATCTTGACCATCGGTATGGGGGTGGACTCGAAC
Organism: Candidatus Eremiobacteraceae bacterium; assembly: GCA_035622555.1. Taxonomy (GTDB): domain Bacteria; phylum Acidobacteriota; class Terriglobia; order Acidiferrales; family UBA7541; genus Acidiferrum. The sequence continues at coordinate 8,405 of DASPVD010000080.1, forward strand.
GTTCTGGTGTTCGAGCGCATACGCGAGGAACTGCGTAACGGGAAATCGCCGGCGGCGGCGGTGCAGGCGGGATTCGATAAGGCGTTCTTGACCATCATAGACACGCACGTGACCACGGTGGTCTCGGCGTTTTTCCTGTTCATTTTTGGGACTGGACCGATCCGTGGTTTCGCAGTCACTTTGACCATCGGTTTGATCGCCAACGTTTTTACGGCGATCTATGTATCCAAGACCATATTCCAGTACCACTTGTCGAAGATGGATCGCCAAGCGGAATTGAGTATCTAGAACTGCGGTAGTAGTACCCCCACGGGAGCTCGGTTGCCGGCCCGCCGGGAACAAATTGGAACAGCTCGGAGTCTAAAGAAGGGACGCACAAAACGGCATGATTGAGCTTTTCAAACAGCCCAATATCGACTGGATGGGCAAGGCCAAGTATTTCTTCGCGCTGAGTGGGCTTCTGCTGATTATTGGTTGGGCTGCGATCTTCCTCAGGGGCGGCGTCAAATACGGAATCGATTTCAAGGGTGGCACCAACGTCGACGTCATCTTCGCGAATCCTCCCAACATTGATAAGTTGCGCGCTGGCCTTCGGGAACAAGGCTTAGGCACCAGCGAAATCCAGAGCATCAGCTCGAGCGCCTTGACCAGCAGCTCTAACTCCAACGAAGTGCTGATCTTCGTCGAAGGCGCGGGGCAAACCGAGCAGTCCCTGGAAGCGGGCAAGACCAAGGTGCTCAAGGCCCTCGACGCCACTTATGGCATCTCCAGCGCTTCCAAACCGGATTTCAATTCCGCCAACCAACAGGCCTTGGCCAATTACCTCCAGCAGAAGGATCCGTTGGGTCTTTCGGTGGCCGCCGGGGATCGCTACCAGACAGTAGCGAAAAACCTGCTGGCGTATCGTGACAAAGACAAGAATGGTGTGATTACCAACTTCGCCGACCTTTCGCAGGCCAGCGAGGTGACGCCGGGGGTGGTGTCGGCGCTGGAGGAGCACTACGCGCTGGCGCCGTTCGCTATCCGCAAGGTGGAGATTGTCGGTCCGAAGGTGGGGGCCGAACTGCGGAACCAGGCCATTCGCGTTACCCTCTATGCTTTGGCGGGCATGCTGGTATATATTGCCTTTCGGTTCTACGGTGGCCAAATCGGTGGCTCGACCGGATGGGCAGGCAAAGGCGCGGTGGGCTTTGTGCTGCGCTTTGTGGATCGCATCATTTTTGGAGTAGCGGCGGTCCTGGCGGTGTTTCACGATGTGCTCATCACTCTGGGTCTATTCAAAATTTTCGGATTTGAAATTTCGCTGACGGTCATCGCGGCATTGTTGACGCTGGTTGGTTATTCGATGAACGACACCATTGTGATCTTCGACCGTATCCGTGAAAACAACCGGTTGTTGCGCAAAGAGCCGTTCGCGGACGTGGTGAACAAGTCCATCAACCAGACGTTGTCGCGGACGATACTGACCAGTGGACTGACTTTCCTCACCGTGCTCGTCCTGTTCCTGATGGGCGGCCAGGTGCTTCGGGCGTTCAGCTTCGCCCTGGTGGTGGGGATTGTAGTAGGAACGTATTCGAGTTTTGGAATCGCAGCACCGCTGGTCGTCGCCTGGAATCGCTGGCGAGGACATAGCGTGCTAGCCACCGGAACCGCAGCCGGCACTAAAAACCGACGGAACGACGGCGATACGGTGCGCCTCGCGCCAGCGGGGAGGAGGTAGTAACAGAACATGTTTGAGGAAATGGTTGTTTCAACTGCGGGCAAGAGAACCAACAAACCGTGGACCGTGGCGGTATCCATGGTTTTCCAGGTGCTCTTCCTTGCGATTCTGATCCTGATCCCGCTCATCTACACGGAAGCACTGCCGAAGACATTAATGTCGTCCATCTTGCTGGCGCCGCCACCGCCGCCGCCACCGCCGCCACCGCCAGCGCCAGCTGCGGTGGTGAAAGTGAGGCCGGTGGCGCACTTGATGGAAGCGGGAAAGCTGGTCGCGCCCAAAGTCATCCCCAAGGACGTGAAGATTATCAAAGAAGAAGAGGCGCCGCCGGATATGGGCGCCGGAATCGCCGGTGGTGTTCCCGGTGGAGTTGCCGGTGGATCGATGGGAGGCGTGCTTGGCGGAGTGATCGGTGGAGCGGGAGGAGCTCCGCCGCCACCCAAGCCGGCGGTCTCGCGCGTCCGGGTTGGCGGCGCAGTGCAGGCTGCCAAACTGGTGAACCGTGTTCAGCCGTTGTACCCACCGCTGGCGCGGCAAACCCGCATCAGTGGCACGGTCCGGCTTCACGCCATCATCGGCAAGGATGGTACGGTACAGCAGTTGACCGTAGAGTCCGGCCATCCGTTGCTGGTGCAGTCGGCGCTGGACGCGGTACGGCAGTGGCGCTATCAGCCCACTTTGCTGAACGGCGAACCAGTGGACGTAGACACAGAAATCGACGTGATCTTCTCTCTCGCTCAGTAGGGAACGGGGCGGCGCGGGTGTCGTGGGAGCCTGGCGCCGTTCTGAGTATTTCTTGAAAATCACAACTTGATGGTTCCAGCCCGCGGGGGCCACTAGGGAATAAGGAGCAAACGAATGTTAGCAACTTTGTATGTGTACGCGGCTTGGCTGCAAGAGGCCGCCACCACCTGGGACTTGCGTTCCATGTGGAGCAACATGGGTGTGTTGGCGAAAATCGTGGTGGTCATTCTGTTCCTGTTGTCGGTGTACTCGTTCGGGGTGATGATTGACCGCTTCCTGATGTACAACAATGCGCGCAAGCAGTCACGGTTGTTCGTGCAGCAGGTGGCCGGGGCGCTGAAGGATGGCAAGCTGGATGAAGCCATCGCCATCGCGGAGCGCAACAAGAAGAGCCACATCGCCAAGGTGGTGGCCACCGGTTTGTCGGAATTTCAATCGGCTTCGCAACAGGTGTCCGACACGGAAGTCATCGAAGCCGCAAAGCGCGGCCTGGAACGCTCAGTAGCCATCGTGCACGCGGAAATGAAGCGCGGACTTTCGGCGCTGGCGACCATCGGGTCAACCGCGCCGTTCGTCGGCTTGTTCGGTACCGTGGTGGGCATTTTGAACGCGTTCAAGGGCATCGAGTCGCAGAAGGCAACCGGTCTGTCGGCGGTGGCCGGCGGTATCGCGGAAGCCTTGGTAACCACGGCGTTCGGGTTGCTGGTGGCGGTGCCGGCGGTGTGGGCGTACAACTATTTCACCAACCGCGTTGAGGCCTTCGACGTGGAGATGGACAACTCCTCAATGGAGTTGATCAACTACTTCATCCTGCGCCGCGGCGCGAAGAAGTAGGCTGGAAAGAGGCAAGCTATGGCGTACAAGCCAGTAGCGGGCGCGCAGATGTCATCACCCAACGTGATTCCGATGGCGGATATCATGTTGGTGCTGCTGATCATCTTCATGGTGGTCACGCCGATGTTGCAGAAGACGCATCAGGTGGATATGGCGGCCGTGAGTGACCCGCGCGACATGAAGGACGCAGACAAGGACGACGCCATCGTCGTCGCCATTACTCGTGATGGGAGCATCTTCTTGGGGAATACCAAGACCAAGAAGGAAGACATCACGAATCAAATCAAGGACCAACTGGCCAACAAGCTGGACCATACCGTCTACGTGAAGAGCGACGCGCGGGCCAAGTACGGCGACGTAGTCGCGGTGGTCGACGAAATCCGGTCGGCCGGGGTGGATCAGCTGGGTCTGTTGACACAAAAGGTGAGTAGGGCTCCGGCCCCAACGCCGAAGGCCGGCACCTGAAGGTAGTGCTTCGTTTGCCGTTGTCGTCATTCGTTTGCGGAGTTCGGGAACCGCGCCGGATCCCACCCGGCGCGGCCCACGGACCGAAACAAGACGGAGCGGTTTGAAGAGGAGAAGTGCAATGGGAATGGATGTTGGAAGCAGCAGTAGTAGCGGGGCGATGTCCTCGCCGAATGTCGTGCCGCTGATCGATATTCTGTTGGTGCTAATCATTATCTTCATGGTCATCACGCCATTAACGCCCAAAGGCCTGGACGCGTTGGTGCCCCAGCCTGACCCAAACAAGCAGCAGAACCAGGAACTGGAGAACAAAACCGTTGTGGTGCAGGTGTTGATGGGCGGAAAGCTGAAGATCAATAACGAGGACACCAATTGGGACGGCTTGGAGCCGCGCATGGAAGCAATTTTTAAGGACCGTGCGGAAAAAGTAGCGTTCGTCAAAGGCGACAATGACGTTCAGTTCATGGACGTGGCCAGGGCCATCGATCTGATGAAGGAAGCAGGTATCGATCGCGTCGGTCTCATCACGGCGAAACTGGAAGCCGGTCAGTAAGGTTGTCGTAGTCCTCCGCGCGCGTGGCGTGAAGTCCGGGTGCTGCGATTGGACCGCCTGGCACTCTGGGGGGCCAATTGGGCGCGCGATGGAATTCGGAGTAGTATTAGAGTGATTGCAGTGCCGCTGGCCGACTTTTAGCCGGTGGTGCGGGTCAAGATCGAGAGCAGCAACCGCAACACCGATTCGGCCGCCGGTCAGGTCACCGCAGTAAGCAAGTGAGCAGGTTCCAAAGGAAATTGATCTTGTGCGGGCGCTGGATATTGCGAAGCGCCTGAACGAGTGAGCCGTGTGGCACGATGGGTAGCGGTGGCCTGAAAGCATTTTGGTAGGTTCATCGTGCTGCTTTCTTCAGGTGACTGTTCTTTCGAGCTTCAGAAGGTTGCAGGGTTGTTGGGAAGTCACAGACAGTACTGGCGCTTGTGCGGTGCGATGAGTGACGCCCGAACTGGAAAAAAACCGCTGAACGTGATGGAATGGGCGCCTAGAGGGCGCAAGTGAAATTCACGTGCCGTGCTCCAGGGCACCGGAGCGGCGCGACTCAGGGATGGGAAGCTTCCATGACACAACTAACCGTTGGATGGGGAACGTCCTCGCGGATGTCCCGCATTGTCTGGCAGATGTTAGGTGTAGCGATTGTTTTCACGATGGGAGTGGGCGTCAGCGGCTGCAACAAACTCAAAGCCCGCGACCTTCTGAACAAAGGTGTTGCGGCCTTCAAGAACGCCCAGTTTGATGCGGCAGTCGAAGACTTCAAAGAGGCCAAGTCGCTCGATCCGGAACTCACCAATGCGCGTCTGTACCTGGCCACCGCTTATGCCAGCCAGTACATTCCGGGTGCTCCGTCGGACGAAAATCTGCGCCACGGCAAGGAAGCCGTCGCCGAATACCAGGAAGTGCTGGATAAGGATCCCAACAATCTCAGCGCCATTGATGGGCTGGCTTCCATCTTGTACCAAATGGCCGGACAGCCGTTTGACGCTAAATTGTTCGAAGAGTCCAAGGACTATCACGAGAAACATATCGCGCTTAGGCCTAATGATCCGCAACCCTATTACTCGATCGGCGTGATCGATTGGGCGCTGGCCTACCGCGGCAACACGGAACTGCGCGCTGATTACAACAAGGCGCACCTCACCAAGCAAATCAAGGACACCGATCCGCTTCCACCCGATGTACGCAAGGACTACACCGACAAGTACCAGAAAATGACGGATGACGGCATCGCAGCGTTGAAGAAGGCCGTCGAACTGAAGCCCGACTACGACGACGCCATGACGTACCTCAACCTGCTATATCGCCGCAAGGCCGATATGGCGGAATCGGCGCAGGAACGCGATCAATACACCAAGATGGCGGATGACCTGCTCGATAAGGTGAAGGAGATCAAGCAGAAGCGCGCGGAGCAGCCACAACCGGCTTCTTGATCACCCCAGTTACTTATCCTTACGGGGCCTCGGACGCTGTCCGAGGCCTTTCGTTTGTGTGCCGAGCATGTTTGACCATTTGGAGGTGAAAGTCCTCTTCACAACGTGATGGACGTGAAGTGATAGCGAAGCGCAAGGGTGAAATAGCACTCGCCGCGAGGCGGGGCCCGAAAGAAGCGCGGAGCAAAGACGC
>DASPVD010000081.1:0-6218 GCA_035622555.1 Candidatus Eremiobacteraceae bacterium
TGTCGGAAAACCTGATCACTCAAATGCGTCCTAGTGACCGAGGGATTTTAAAAGGACCGACACGTGCGAATCATCATCGAGTGCCCGGAGAGTGATTCTCCACTAAGAGGCCGAATACATTTACGCGGACTGAGCTTCGCCAACTTTAAACCTCTTGCAGTTCGCCGGCGGACCATACATTTGGGTGTGATCGAGATTTCTTACCAACTGGCCTCATGAGTTTTCTCCAACTCCCCCGCGTTCATTGACTTGCCCGATTTGCAGACGTAGGATTCTGTGCCAATGATCGACCAGACGATCTCGCACTACCGCATCATCGAAAAACTGGGTGGCGGCGGGATGGGTGTGGTCTACAAAGCCGAGGATCTAAAACTCGGGCGATTTGTCGCGCTCAAGTTCCTGCCCGAGGACGTAGCCAAGGACCCACAGGCATTGGCACGATTTCAACGCGAGGCCAAAGCTGCGTCTGCGCTGAATCATCCGAACATCTGCACGATCTACGAAATTGACGACCAGCACGGTCAGGCTTTCATCGCGATGGAGTTGCTGGAAGGGCAAACGCTGCGTGAACGGATCACGGGCACGCCGTTACCCACGCAACAGGTGCTTGACTTGGCCATCGATGTTGCCGGAGCCCTTGATGCCGCCCACAGCAAGGGCATCATTCACCGCGACATCAAACCCGCAAACATATTCGTGACCAACCTGGGTCATGCCAAAATTCTCGATTTCGGGCTAGCAAAGCTAGCTCCAGAGCACTCCCGGCCAAGCGAACCGCAAGCTCCTACGATCATGAGCGAAGCCAACCTAACCAGTCCGGGCGCGGCAGTGGGCACAGTGGCGTATATGTCGCCCGAGCAAGCCGCTGGCGAGGACTTGGATGCACGCACCGATCTTTTTTCCTTCGGCGCGGTGCTATATGAGATGGCGGCAGCACGCCCGGCTTTCTCCGGGAATACTTCGGCGATGGTGTTCGACGCCATCCTGCACAAGGCGCCGGTCTCTCCGGTGCGCCTGAATCCGGATGTGCCGCCGGAATTGGAGCGCATTATCGGGAAGGCACTGGAGAAAGACCGCAAGCTGCGCTATCAGACGGCTTCGGAAATGGTGGCGGACCTCAAGCGCCTTCGCCGCGAGATCGACTCGGGACGCGTCAGCTCGGCTTCTGGTTTCAGCACGGCCGTGACCGAACCGGTTTCAGATGTCTCCCCAAGACGGCGCTCACACTGGAAGGTGCACGCAGCGGGCGCTGCCACAATCATGGTTCTTGCGGTTCTAGCTTATTCTTTTCGCCCCACTTTGTCGCCGCCAAGGATCACCGCATACACGCAGATCACTCACGACGGGCAACAAAAGAGCTTCGGGGGAGAGACTACGGCCACCGTACTGACCGACGGCCCTCGCGTTTACATTCAGGAGAATGTCGATGGGCGATTTGTGATCGCGCAAGTCTCGGCCTCGGGCGGAGAAACGGTGCCTGTTCAGACTCCCTTTGCCAATGTCGCTCCCTTGAGTCTTTCGCCTGACAAGTCGGAGATGCTGGTGGCCAGCTTCACGGGAGCGGAAGTAGAACAGCAGATCTGGGTTATGCCCGTGTTAGGCGGTTCGCCCCGGCGGGTGAGCGATCTCACAGCTTGGGATGCAACCTGGTTGCCGAACGGGAATTTCCTGATCGCCCGTAACAACGAGCTTCTTGAAATCTCTCCTGGCGGCACGCGCCATTTCGCAGCATTGCCGGATTATTCTTACTGGTTCCGCTGGTCGCCCGACGGAAAGGTTCTGCGTTTCACAGTTAGCGGCGAGCGAGGGGGCACAACAATCTGGGAACTTTCTTCAGCGGGTGGTAACCCGCGCCGCGCTTTTCCCGAGTTAACTGGGACCTTTCACCAGCATGGGACCTGGACTCCAGACGGGAAATACTATCTCTATCAAGCTCTCCAGCGAAATCGCGTGGATCTTTGGGCGGTCCGGGAGAAAGGCGACCTGTTTCATAAGGTGGACCATCATCCCGTGCAGTTGACTTCCGGGCCGATGAATTTCAATGTCCCACAGCCCAGCACGGATGGGAAGAAAATCTATGCGGTTGGCGAACAGCCTCGAGCCGAACTCGTTCGCTACGATGCCAAGTCACAACAGCTGCTTCCTTACCTCGGGGGGGCATCGCTAACGGATCTAAGCTTTTCTCGCGATGGGAAGTGGATAGCCTACGTGAATTATTCGGATGGCACCTTGTGGCGTAGTCGAGCCGACGGAACCCAGAAGCTGCAATTGACCTCGACCGTGCCCATGTACGCGGGCGGCCCGCAGTGGTCTCCGGACGGGAAACAGATAGCCTTTGTTGGCGGTGATTTCGAGCACCGGCCCAGGCTGTACTTAATTCCTGCCGACGGCGGTACGCCACAGTTGCTTGGAACCGGGGAGACCAATGTAGTTAGCCCGAGCTGGATTTCGGGCGATTCCATCGTGTTTACAATAGGAACCGAAACTGCCGGGAGTGGGGGCGCCAAGATTGTTAACATTAACAGCCTTCAAGTGAGTCCTATGCGGGATTCGAAGGATTTGTTCGCTCCAATTGCATCGGTTGACGGGCGCTACATTGCCTCCTCGACCGTGGACGGACAGAGGCTGGTGTTGTATGACTTCCGCGATCGTAAATGGTCGGAACTGCTTAAGATGAACGTCGGCTCAGTCAGTTGGTCAAATGATAGCCAATACGTTTATTTCGACACTGGATTCAGCGAGAAGCCCGCGTTCTATCGCGTACGTATTGCTGACCGCAAGCTGGAACGCCTGGCCGATCTGAAAGGATTTCGTCGGGCGGTTTTCAACGGCCTTCCTTGGAGTGGCGTCACACCTGATGGTGCGCCGCTACTGCTTCGCGACATCAGCACGCAAGAAGTGTACGCCCTCGACTTTGAAACACCATAAAAACACCTTGGCGTTCTCGTGCTGAATGGAACACGATCTTCAAAACAATGGTGAAGGTTCTTCGCCTGATTTCGGCGATGCGCTCGCGATGTCATTTTCGGTGACGGCGCACCCGAAGCCGGAGCTTGAGTTGATCTTCGTGCCCGGAGTCGCGCCTCCTAATTCGGCCGATAGATCGCGCCGGCGATGATCAGGTCGGTTTCCTTGAGGATGAAGTGCTGCTCGGATTCACCGTCAACTTTAATGGTCTGGCTGACGGCGTCCCAATGACCCTTTCTGGTGTTGTAGACAATGCGCACTTGGTAGAGGCCGTCCGCAGTAAACGTGCGGACTGAGGGCAGATCGGCGGGGGGGCGGTCATGCCCGGCATGGCAGACTTACCCGCGCTGGGGGCGGCAACGCTGGCCCATTGTCCGATTAAGGGCGAGTAAGGGGAAGCTGGACCGACCCGGCGATATTCAGCCTCGGGCGCGCCCGCCTGATCAGCACGCGAGTACATGCGGTCGCCATCGAAGCGCAATCGGAAACGGGGGCGGTCCTTGCGATCACCGCCTGGAATCACCGTCAAGAACGTGCCATCAAAGCTGTAGCGCGCCTCGGCGAAGACGCCCCGGTTGCGGGTCGCGGAGCCGTCGGCGAGCAGTTCCCACCAAGTGCCAAGGCCATTAACGGGAACCTGCACTGGCAGCCAGACTCCAGTTTGCGCGGTAGCGGGCAGCGCCAAAACAGCCATGAGAAGCGCAAAAAAGGGGGCAAGGATTCGCATGGCGGCCCTTAGTTTGGATCAACGTAGAAAGTCGCCATCATGCCATCGTCCTCGTGGGTCACGATGTGGCAGTGGAGCATGTAAGCATTGTTGGCGTCGGCATAGTCGAGGAACTGCATGACAATCTGCACAGTGCGGGAGGCTCCCACCAGCACGGTGTCTTTCCACCCGGCCTCCACAGCAGGCGGCGGGCTGCCATCGATGCTTAGGATTTGGAACTGGACATCGTGCATATGGAAGTAATGTTCAAACTCGGTCTGGTTGTAGATATTCCATACCTCGGTGTTTCCCAAAGTGGTATGGATGGCGGTCTGGGCGAACTGCGAGAGCTGCAACACATCCACGCCATCGATGCCGAAGTTGCCGGTGGTGCCTGTAAGGGTCACCGTACGTGTGTTACCGCGCTCGCGGTACTGTACGGGGTTATGGTATTGAGCGTAGTGGGCAAGGCGGCGGGGGTGCTGACACCGGTAGTTGTAATCACCAGCAGGGAGCCAGACGTAGTGACAAGGGTGCGGGTAGCGCCGGGGGCGAGATCGACAATGATTTCGGCACGCTCCGCCGGGCCTAGCGTGGCAGGGGTGAGCGATAGCGGCGCGGCCAGGTAGCCCCCATCGCTGGCGATCATAGTGAATGCGCTTTGATCACTCATCGAAACGGTAACTTGGGAGCTGGTGGAGGCGTTGAGCAAGCGGAACCGCAGGCGGTTCTGGCTAGTGTTCAACGTGGCCGGGGTGGTGCTGACATTCATGCCATTGAGAAATAGCGGATAATTAGGACCGACCATCGTGGATTCCGTATATTCGATGGTGCCGTCGTTGGCGATGGCTTCCTGCTGCAGTACCAGGGGAATGTCGTTGATGCCGTATGTGTCAGGGAGCACAGCGCTGGTGGCAGAGCTGTCCCCAATGATGAACTCGCCGAATAATCCGAGCGAAATGGCTCGGGCGGTATCACCGAGTACGTGCGGGTGATACCACAAAGTGGCGGCCTGCTGATTGACCGTGAAGCTGGGGGTGTAAGTCGTACCGCTGGAGAGACACCGAACGGGCCACCGTCGTAGACCGCAGGAATATGCATGCCGTGAAAATGCACAGTCGTGTCTTCGCCCAACGAATTGGTGATTGCCATTGCGACTTGGTCGCCGTTGTTGACTTCGATGGTGGGAGCCATCCAGACGCCATTGAAGCCCTCGGTGGTGCTGGAGACGCTGGGAAGCAGAGTGGTGCTTCCCTTCATCATGTTCATCGTGAAATGCTTCACACCGCTGTCGTCAACGGTCGGAACCAGAAGCGGTGGGATCACGAGCGTGCCACTGACAGTGGCTGGGGACTGCACGGTCAACGTGCCGTTGATAAGGTTCGCGAAGGTATAGTTTGAGGCCCTCAATGTGCCTTGATTAGGGATGATAGGGTAGGTTCCCGTTGTCGTAAGCGCTGCCGGGAAGGAAGTTAGTGAGGCGCTGCCAGTGACGGCGGTGGCGGCGCTGTCGCCATTGACGAAGCCCGACAGGGTCGCGCTAAAAGCGGGCAGCGGTTGACCGATGGTGATGGTGGAGTTGTTGGCGGTGACAGTCAGCGGAGCGGGAGCAACGGCAATGGACACGGTCACCGGGGCAGCGGCACTGTACGTCGCGTTGCCGGCTTGCGAGGCAATTACGTTGACTGTGCCAGCGCCGGTGAAAGTTAGTCTCTCCGCGGACTGAGTCGCGGGCCCGGTCACGGTATAGGTGACGGCCAGGCCCGAGCTGGCGGTTGCTCCCAGAGTGATGGGCGCCGCTCCGTAGGTAACGGACGTAGTGGGCACTGTAAAGACAATGGTTTGGGCTTGCAGGGTTGGACCATTGGTGGCAGGCTTGCCAGCGCCGCCTCCGCAGCCTGCCTGTCCAGCGACGATTGCAAGCAACCCTAAGACGCACGCGAGCTTGTTGAACATAGAATTGATTATTTTCCTTCGGCGTGCGCGCATGGCAGGTCACAGCGTACCGGTTGGTACTGAAGTGAGCTGGGCCCTAATCGGGCAGCTCGGCGCGTTTCCGCCACCATTCTAGGACCAAACAAAACACCCCACAATCAAGCGAGTCGTTGGGATGCCAGATCGAATAGCCCCAAGGAGCGTAGTTTCGGACTCTACTGATTGTCGGTGGTGCCGTCCAGGGCACAATCGTGCTATCAAACGTTCCCGCCGCGCGCTAACGGGAAGAAAAGATGCCAAGACGCGAGTTGGCGAAGTTGCAATAGATCGAAATCGACGTAAGCTTTTGCCTAGCCGCTTGGCCGTCTTGGTCAACTGCTGCTATCAGGCGATTACACTCAATGTATGGTCCGCCGGCGAACTGCAAGAGGTTTAAAGTTGGCGAAGCTCAGTCCGCGTAAATGTGTTGGGCCTCTTAGTGGAGAATCACTCTCCGGGCACTCGATGATGATTCGCACGTGTCGGTCCTTTTAAAATCCCTCGGTCACTAGGACGCATTTGAGTGATCAGGTTTTCCGACACGCCGTTGGACTGTGGTTTCGTCTCCTTC
>DASPVD010000082.1:0-3685 GCA_035622555.1 Candidatus Eremiobacteraceae bacterium
AGCCCGCCGGGCATCTTCGGCCCGTCCCGTCCGGCTCGTGGCTCGCCGTGTCAATTCCTTAAGCTCCGAATTCGTTAGGGTGATCGCGTCTCTCATGGACACGATTATAGTCTATAAATGGTTGTTACAGTCAACTAGTACGTATGTTTCTGATTTCGGGAATAATCGAGCGCCACTTCCGAGTTGCTTGTAGTTCGCCCACAAATCAGCAGACGGCAGCGCTGGGGAAGAATAGTCTTGACTGGGACTAGTAGACCCCATCTCCCAGAAACCAATTCACAACCCGGTCAAACACTGCTTCCAGACCCTCGGGAACTTGCTGATTGGGAAGATCGAGAGCGTGATCGCCTGCCTCAATTCGCTCAAAGAGCTTTGCCGAGCTCCTGGGCAACAAATTCGGATATGATTCGAGCCTCACGAGGCAGACCGAGGAGCTTTTAATGAGAAACAACCGAGTCGTCCACTTTGAAATTCCAGCCGATCAGCCGGAGGCACTCACAAAGTTCTACAGTGAGGTATTTGGCTGGAAGTTTCAAAAAGCGCCCCTTCCAGGTCTGGAATATTGGCTGTGTGAGACGGGCTCAGACGGACCCGGAATCAATGGCGCGGTAATGAAAAGGCAGGACCCACGACAACCCTGGATGAACTACGTGGATGTCGCGGACATTGATGCCACACTTAAGCAAGCTACCAATCTGGGGGCGAAGATAGCGTTGCAGAGGAATCCGGTTCCAGGCGTCGGCGCCTTTGCTGCGATCATCTATCCGGACGGAAACATCTGCGGACTCTGGGAGCAAATCAAGAGCTAAGGGGCTGAGCAAAAAGTGGGTCGGGGAAGAATTCGCGGCGCCGTGGTTTTGCAGCTGTTGCTGGTCTGTACGATAAAGTCCGGAGCACAGGCTCCCTCAGTTTCTGGTTCGCAAACGGAAATCAACCAAGAGGCGCAAGCCGCGTACAAAGCCGGCACCACGGCGGCGATGAACAATGATTTCAAGACTGCCGAAGCGCAGCTGGAGAAAGTGGTTCAGCTGGTGCCTCAAATTGAAGAAGGGCACAGTGCGCTTGGAGCGGTGTTGATGCAGCTGGGAAGATTTCCAGAAGCGGTGAAGGAACTCGAGCGAGCCCTAGCGTTGAAGCCTGGAGACGTATCGGCGCAAACCAATCTAGCCTGGGCATACGAACAGACAGGGGCTTACCAGAAAGCGCTCGTGCTGTTCGACAAGATCGAGTCGGAGAGAGGCACAAACCCCAATTCACCTGGGGCAAACACGCTGACGTCGTCGGTCTTGGCGGCGCACGCACGCGCGCTAGCGGCCACAGGCCAAGGCACGGCGGCATTGGCGAAGATGAAGCTGGCGGTGAGTCAATCGCCGCAAAGCGCTGAATTGCACGACGCTCTGGGTTCCTTGTATGCGCAAGAAGGGAAATGGGACTCTGCGGTAACGGAATTCCAAAAGGCAATTCAACTGAAGTCCCAGTTCGCGCCCGCCCACGTCCATCTGGGAGCTGCGCTGCTGGCGCAGCAACAGGTGCCGGCGGCAATTGAAGAGTTGACGCTGGCTTTCCAAATGCAGCCCGACAACGCGGCAGCTGCCACGGAATTGGGCAAAGCGTATGCGGCAAATCACCAGAACGAAGAAGCTATTCAGGCGTTCCGACGGGCGATCGACCTTAACCCTGCCGCGGCAGACGCGAAGTACCAATTGGCTTTAGCGTTACAAGCAGCGGGAAACGACCGAGATGCCATTCCTTTGCTTAGGCAAGTGGTGCAAGCTGAGCCCAAGAACGCGGACGCGAACTCCCGGCTGGGATTAGCTCTTTTGGTTGCAGGGAACGCCAAGGAGGCGATTCCGTTTCTGGAGCGTACCCTGAAGCAGAGGCCAAAAGACGCAACGGCGCACGAGAATCTGGCCGCCGCATATCTGCAAATGAACGAAGTGGATGAAGCTATCCGCGTGCTTCGTTCCGGGCTGGTCCACAATCCCGACAATTTCCCGCTTCATTACAACCTTGGACTGGCGCTCAAGCTGAAGGATGACAACGCCGGTGCGATTCCGGAGCTGGAAACGGCAGCCAAGCTGAATCCTTCCGCGCATGAACCGCACTACACCCTCGGCATTCTTTACATGCAAGACGGGCGGTTCGAAGACGCAGCTCGCGAGCTATCGACGGGGATGAAGTTGCACCCAGAGAATGCCGACGGTTGGGCAACGTTGGGAAGTTTGTACTTGAAGATGAACAAACTTCCGGAGGCGGCCCAGGCGTTGAGAGAAGCGATTCGGCAAGGGCCAAATCAGCCCGACCCGCACTTGATGTTGGCTACGGTGCTAGAGCAACAGGGTGACTCGGCCGGCGCGGCAACTGAGCGGAAACAAGGGTCTGAATTGGAACGAGTGGCAATGAAACGGCAGCGGGCGGTCGTGTCCACAAACTCGGGCAACGCGTTGCTGGAGAAGGGGCAAATCACGGAGGCCATCGAGCGCTACGAGCAGGCCCTGACTGAAGACCCGACCTACGCCAAGGCTCATCGCGGATTAGCAAAGGCGTTCGAACGGCAAGGCAAAAGCGCTGAGGCGGCTGTAGAACGCCACAAAGCCGACGAACTTGAGAGCACCCGCCCTTGAGAGACGCAATCATGAATGAATCGGCAGCCAATCTCGCCATTTACATGAAAAGCGGGATGCGCTATACATAAGGGACTGCAAACGCAGTCCAAGGGGAAGGGAGTGCGAGCATTGGGCGCCTATGAAGCAGGCGCCGATTCCGAGCGTTGATGTTCGTACCCCGATAAGAACGGAAGTTGTTTCTGGTAAGCCGCGATGAAGTCAAAAATGCGTCGCTTCGTAACCGTGGCCTTGCTTTTCGTGGCGTGCAGTGTACTGTTTGTCGCCCCAACCCACTTCCCTATTTACGCCAGGTTCAATGGCAACGGCGAAGGCCGCAACTACTCTGATGAAATTAGGAAGTCGTACAACTTCCTGTTCGGCAAAGACAACTTTTCACTTCCGGGAAATGCCGCCACTCAGAACAATGAGTTTATCCAACCGGGCGCATTTCCACGGGCTGAATATTGTGGGCACTGCCACGAGGAAGCCTACAGCCAGTGGCGCCAAGCATTGCACTCAAACTCGTTTCGCACACCTTTTTACCGAACGAGTGTAAATATTTTGATCCGCACCAAAGGAATCGAATTTTCGCGGCACTGTGACAGTTGCCACAATCCCATCGCGGTGGTTTCGGGAGCGCTGACAACCGATGCGCACGTGGATCGCTCATTTGACCAGGATGGTCTGACCTGCATGACGTGCCATTCGATCCAGGCACTACGTTCGACTTCCGGGAATGGTGGTTACGTGATGGGCGTTCCCGCGGTGATGGTCGACGAGAACGGAAAGCGCATTCCCGGGGAAGTTGATTTCGGGGACATCATCGAGCATCCGGAGCGTCACGCCAAGGCGGTAATGCAGCCTTTCTATCGCACACCGGAGTTCTGCGCGGCTTGCCACAAGGCCAATTTGCCGGCGCCGCTGAACGATTATAAATTCATACGCGCGTTTACAACCTACGACGAATGGCAAAACTCGAAATTTTCGCAACGTAACCCGCTGACCTTCTACAAGGCGGATTTCGTGCGGTGCCAAGATTGCCACATGCACCGAAGCGCGACCGTGTTGCACGACTATGG
>DASPVD010000083.1:0-2597 GCA_035622555.1 Candidatus Eremiobacteraceae bacterium
TCCAGGCAAAGCGCAAGGCGTTCTGGGCCTATTCGAGTCTCACGGTCGTTGGTCCTACGCCGAGGCCGAGGACCGTCTTATCGGCGCCCGCACGCAGGCGTCTGGAGCCTGCGAGCGCAAAAACCGTCCCAATCGTCGGACTCCCGGCCATCGGTAGCTCTCGAGATGGAGTGAAAATGCGAACCCGCGCGTCGGTCTCGGGAGCCTCGGGAGGAAACACGAATGTGGTTTCGGGAAGAGCCATTTCATTTGCGATCCGCTGCATCCGCCGCGCGTCAATTCCCGCCGCATCGGGGAACACGGCCAGCTGGATGCCGGTGAATGGCTGATTCGTAAAAACATCGAGACGGACGTACCGAAGAACAGACATTGGCCTCCTACTCCTTCATGTGAGCGAATTTAAAGGCAAAGAACCTGATTGCCGCCCTGGAAACTGGTAGATCGGTCGGTAGATATGCGGACGGGCCGTAAACCGGTGAGTTCATGCCGCGCGAAGGGCAATCATCGGGTTCACCTTCGTCGCGCGGCGTGCCGGGAGATAGCTGGCCAGCGCGGCCACTGCAAGTAAAAGCAGAGGCACAATCAGAAACACAGCCGGATCATGAGGGCGCACCCCATAGAGCAAACTTGCCATCATGGACGCAGTGGATGCAGAAAAGACCAATCCGGCAACGATGCCCACGCCAGCAAGCGCGACCCCCTTGCGTAAGAACATTCTCAGAATGTCGTCCCGCCGCGCGCCCAGGGCCATGCGGATACCGATCTCGCGCGATCTTTGGCCGACGATATACGCCAACAAGCCGTAAATTCCGATGGAGGCCAGAAGCACCGCCAGTCCAGCAAATCCGCCCAGCAGTTCGGCAGAAAAACGGCGTGAAGCCAGTGACCGATCCAGGACGTTATTCATAGAAGAAACACTAAATACCGGCAAGCCGGGATCAATGCTCTGGATTTCATGCCGGATCTGTGGTTCGAGCTGCGTCGCGGGCAGAGACGTCCGCAACACCACGCTCAGTTCCTTGCTGTTGTCTTGATAGGTCGGAACATAGATGTGGGGAACGCCATCGATATCGAGACCGTCACTCTTGATATCCTTAACAATACCCACGATGGTCGTCCATGGCTTGGCCGAGCCGGTTGGAGAAAGATGCTGATGCACAGGGGTTCTTCCGAACCGCACTCGGCGGCCCAGCGGATCGCTGGTTGGCCAATACTTACGAGCGGTGCTTTCATCAATGATGGCAACCAGCGGTTTGCCGTCTTCATCGCCCTCAGTGAATGAGCGGCCGCGTAGGAGCGTCGTCTGTAACACCTTAAAATAATCGGAGCTTATGCGAATTCTCTCGGCGTGCAGATCCTGCGAGGACTCGACCGGTCTATCTTCAATCGCGAAGCCTTCAGTCTCTAAGCCACCGACCGCGTTGGGGTTGATATTGGTGGTCGGTAGAGCTGAGGTGATTGCGGCGAGTTCCACTCCCGGAATTGCCTTCATGCGCCGCAGCGCCTCACGATCAAAGGTGGCTCTGCGAGGAATATCGAGATACGGATCCGCCTCCGATTCGTTGGGATTCGGAAGTTGTATGTTTGCCGCAACAACCTGAGTTGGATTAAAGCCTGGATTTTCCTGCAACAGACCGCGCAGCGTACGCAGCAGCAAGCCGGCTCCGACCATCAGCATGACGGCGAACGCCAGTTCAGAGACGATTAGAACATCCCGCAATCGGCCGGTCTTCACGCTGTAGCCGGACCCTCGACCGCCTTCACGAATGGCCGAGTAAAGAGCGGCTTTTGCCGAATGAACGGCTGGAGCAAGTCCAAACACTAAGCCAGTGAGAATGGAAATCAGCAGAGCGAAGGCCAGCACCACCCAGTCGATTCGTACTTCGTTGAGCCGGGGAACGTTCGATGGCACAAAGCGCAGGAGGAAACCCAAAGTACCCACTGCGGTTGCCATTCCCGCAGCACCGCCGATGAGTGACAGCAGCAAGGACTCGGTCAGCATCTGGCGCACCATGCGCCCGCGGCTCGCCCCCAGCGCTGACCGCACCGCCATCTCTTGTTGCCGCCCCGAAGCGCGTGCCAAGAGGAGATTGGCAATGTTCAACGACACGATGAAAACGATCAGGATTACCGCACCCAGTAACACCAGCAGCATAGGCCGGACCTTGCCCACTAAAGTTTCTTGCAATGGTTGAATCCCAATTGTCCATTGTGCCAGCGGCGGGTAATCGGTGGGAAAGTCGCGGCGTAATTGGGCAGCCATGGCAGTGAGCCGCGCCTGAGCTTGCGCCAGTGTCAGGCCAGGCTTAAGTCGTCCGATTCCAAATACTAAAATCCGGGTACCACGCATTGGCGGGGGAAAGGGATCTCCGCTGAATCCGCCGGCGCCAAACACTTCCGCGTCGCCGGAAGTCGTCGGTCCAGGATGGCGAAATCCGCGTGGCAGAACCCCAATGATGGTAAGGGGATCGTTGTCGATCCGGATGGTACGGCCGAGAACATTGGGATCGGCGCCATAGGCACGGCGCCACAGGCCATCGCTGATCACGGCCTCTGCAGCGAAACCAGGCACGAAGTCCTGCGGACCAAACAACCGT
>DASPVD010000084.1:0-11094 GCA_035622555.1 Candidatus Eremiobacteraceae bacterium
GTCCTTCAGTGTGTCCTGCTGACCAGCGTCAGCAAAATAGTCTCCCACCAGCTCGAGGGCACGATATTTGCTCGGTGCGAGCAGGTAGATGCTGTCCGTACCATGGATGGTAATTTCGTAGAGGTTCATAAGCTCCCTCACCGTTGGAACAGGATTATCCAGCCGAGTCATACCTCCACTCGAATAATAGAATCACTCCTGCGATCAAACCGTGAGTGACTATCGTCACGTGCGTGCTGTGCTTTAGGTGCGGTATCGCTCCACGCAGGGGGAGTTGGCAGCTAAACCCCAATTGGTATGGGCTACGGAGGCGTGATCGGCGGAAACAGGTTGCGCTTGTCCGAGCCATGGTCATTGAAGCAACGACCGGGGGCCCGAACAAACCAGGGACGCGATTGTTGCATGAGGGGAAGTAGGTTAGACTCCGCGGCACAAATGTTGATCGGAACATAGAAGAAGGTGCGGCAGACGGAGGGCCGAGTGAGCTTTGCCACCCCTCTCGCGGCAGGACAAACTACAAATCGATCTCGAATGAGGTTCGCCGGGTTCGTTTGGCTGGTGTTGCTGCTGGCAGCCTTGGGAATTCTGCGTTCTGCGATTGCCACGCGGTTGGACAGTTTCACGCTTGACGAGCCTTATCACATTGCGTCTGGAGTTTCGTACGTACGATACCGGGATTTTCGATTGAATCCCGAGCATCCCCCATTGGTGAAGCTGTGGGTGGGAAGCGTGATCGCGGCAACTCGATTCAAGTCTGAATCGCTCCGGAAATTCAGCGACAAACCTGATGAACGGCAGTTCACTCAGGAGCTGGTGTATCAGAAAAATGATCCGGATTCGGTGCAAAGGAGAGCGAGAGCGGCGATGTTCGTGTTGAACGGACTGCTGCTGATAGCTCTGGCTTTGGCAGTTGAACGGGTGTTCAACGGATGGGTGGCGTTGGGCACGTTATTGTTTCTGTTGATCGACCCGACGGTGGCAGCACATTGGCCCGTGGTGATGACGGATCTGCCAGTCGCGCTCCTATCCGCGATATCGATCGTGCTGGCAACCCGAGCCTTTCGCGACTGGATTTGGACGGATTTGGGAGCCTGTTCGTTCTTTTTGGGGCTGGACCTGGCAGCGAAACATTCGGCACCGGCGGTGCTGCTAATTGTGACTGTAATTGGAGTGTGGTTAACGTTCTGGCAGCCGCTGAAGGGGGCCAGCGATTCGCGCGGGAAGCGATTGCTGAAGATCACGTGCGTGCTGGCAGGGGCCGTGACGATTTTGTGGGGATTTTATCTTTTTCGTTATAGCGAAACGCGGACGGGAGAGGAATCGTTCAATCGCGCACTAGCCGACAAGATCAAAGACGTGCGCACACCGTATTACCACGCCATCCTTGTGGTCATGGACAAAACGCGGGTAGTGCCGCGGGCATATCTGTGGGGATTTGCAGACACTGTGCACGCAGGAATGGAAGGACGACCCTTCCCGCAACTGATTTTCGGCCGAGTGTATCTGAGGAAGGGACCCAAATATTTCTTTCCCGCGATGATCCTGTTGAAATTGCCAATAGGACTAAGCGTGTTGTGGGTGTTGGGGCTGACTTCCTTCTTGGCACGACGATTGCCGCCAGAATGGGATTTTCCTGTAGGCGTGATACTAGCGGCGGCATTTTTGTTTCTACTGGTTCTTGCCGCGGGTTCCACCTATGCGGGCATTCGCCATGCGCTGCCCGTGGTGGTGCTGCTATCGATTTTCGCGGGCCTGTTCGCGGAAAGGGCGCTGACATGGGGTCCGAGAAGTTGGAAGTTTGTGGCCGTGATGGCCTATGTGCTGGCGTCTGTTTCCGCGTTGCCGGTCCTTCGGCCGTGGGAATACTTTAACGAGATGATCGGAGGATCAAAGAACGCCTATAAATATTTCAGCGACGAGGGAGTGGATCTCGGTCAGCGCAGTAAGGAGATGATCGAATATTACCGGCAATATCTGAAGCCGAAAGGCGAGATGGCAGACGTTATTTACGACACTTCTGAAGAAGAACTAAAAGGGCGAGATGTGGAGTACCTGGGTCGAGACATGAAACGAGACATAAAGCGACTGAGCGATCCGGAAAGGTGGGGAACAATTTTCACTACTCCGCCTGTGGTTCTTCCCTCGCCTTGGTGGGATTGCCAAGCCCTGCGAGAAGCCGCCCCAGTAACGCGATTCGGGAATCTGTTTGTGCTTAATGGCAAGTTTCACGTGCCGGGGCTGGCCGCCAGCGCCGTTTACTGGGAAGCGACAAAGAAATTGTATACAGAGAAACCGGACGATGCGGCGGCAGAAGAGCTTTTTCGCAGATCCGCGGAATTAGATCCGACGGCTTATTTTGTGTTTATTGACATCGGAAATTTATTGCTGAAGCGCGGAGCCCGCGAGCAGGCTTTGCAAGCTTACACAGATGCGTTGCAGCATGCGCCCAACGACCAGCTCATTCAGAAGCCGATCAGGGAACATATTGAAAAGTTGAGTCATTCAACCGAAGGGAAAATCCCACCGTTGCGGAATCCAGCTATGGAGTAAACACTCGGAATGATCCATCACATCCAACTCGGAACCACCCTGGTCCATCAACTCCTGATTAAACGCGGTTATCGGCGAAGTACGCACCAGCTCGAACCTTTGCGGTTTGTCGACAAACCAGGAGTTGACGTGTTCCAACGCAACAGCTAGCATCCCGCTCAGGTTCGGTTACCCATCGACAAACAATTGGCGGAGGTGATCTGTGAACGTTGCGACGCGACTGCGCTATCTGCGTGTAGCCTTGATTCTTGTTGGTCTGATTTTTGTTTTCGGAGTATATCCGCTCATGATGGCCTGGTGGCCTTCTGGTTGGCGCTGGCAGCCCAATCAACCCGAGTACGAACAAATGATACTCGGTGTCTATGCAACTCTCGGCGTGTTTCTGCTCATTGCTTCTCGAAATCCTCTGCAGCACCGCAGCCTGATCTGGTTCACTGTTTGGTCGAGTCTTGTTCATGCAGGCATTATGGCCGTACAAGCGATCAATGCTCCTGCCGAACATGGCCATCTTCTGGGAGACATTCCTGCACTAATTATCGTGGCGGTTCTTCTCGCTGTTCTGACACCCCGTGGTGTTGTAGTAGAAAAAGCGTGAAGTGGAGCCGCGGAAGACGACGACATTGATCCGACGACCGGATTGGCGAGGGAGCTCAGATACTAGAAATTGAATCCAGGAATTGAACAAGCCAGTTACGGTCACGCGTTTGAGATGGGCCGCCGTACTGCGGCGGCAAGTTCTTTGCGTCGGAGATCAAAGGAGGTGTACAGTGCACGAGCCGGAGGTCCAAATCGCAAATTCCGGTTTAATATGAGGCGGAGCATTTCTGTCCTGGCTGTCGTGTGCTTTCTTTCTTGCGCAGGATCTCTATCTGCCCAGAAAACCCCCGGACCCCCCAAGGCCGCCGACTATGAAGATGCCGATGGTTACGTCGTTCTTTCCATCCTTCTGAGCCACGCTCATTCGGAGGATCCAAGTTTTTTACTTGCCCCTTTTCTCCTTTCTCCCTTAACCGTATCGGGCATAAACGCCGACGCTCTTCAATCGTGTAGCCGAGTTCCAACTGAGTTTGCTAGTGCAGCCGCCGATTTTCGCGACAAAAATAAACAAAACTGGAACTTAACAAAGAAAATCAGTCTGAAGTTTAGGTACAAATTTACGAATCTCACAGGAAAACACACCTGGCTGGACCCGACGCAAAACAGTAAAGACGTTCCTCCCGCGCTCTTCGAGACTTCCGTGTATCAGGTGTCCGCTGTCGGTTTTGACGCTTCCCGAACTCACGCCATCGCCTATGTTGGGGCAGTCTGCGGTCCGGACTGCGGCAGCGGCTCCTATCATTTGCTGGTAAAGGAAAAAGAAGGCTGGAAAGAGGCTACCGGCTCCCCAGTGTGCCAATGGATGAGCTTCGCGCCCGCCGGTTCTTTTCTGCCGAACAATCAAACGAAGTACAGCGATGACCATCGAAGCGACGCCGACTTCGCCGCCCTAATTCCCTTCGCCGCCCGCAGCACGTCGATTCCGACGTTCCTCAGCAATCCATTGACAGGGTGAAGGTTATTTGTGCGTCACGCCGTACTGGTGGCTACGTCCAAACGCGCTATCCGGAGAAGTGCAACTCTTGCCGCTGTATTGAATGCTGGTCGACTTTGCCGTGGTAAACGCGACGGTTGCATCGCGACTGCCGTTTCAAACTCCACGACACTCGGCTGGAGACCGGCCGGTTTGCGTGGCCCGGGGGAACTCCAGCGATGCTGGATACAGTGGGCGAATGCCGGGGTATCATAGTGACGTTAGACTCTCCGGCGTCCAACCGGTCATCACAACAGGCAGTGAGGCTCCGCGGATGCCGTCTTTTCGCTCAATGGAGTGGATTCGGCGGGCCCGGCTGGCTCTGGCGCCGGTTTTGCTAGGCGTGTCAGTGCTGTCGTGTGCATCCTGCAAACGTCCGCCTACAGAGGGTCTCGCCTTGAAACAGGAATCCCTCAACCTTCCGCGAAGCGTCGGTGCCTGGACCCGATCCGGCGGCCCGAAGTTCGTCGGACCCGAGGACATTTTCAACTACATGGATGGTGGTGGGGAGCTCTATCTGGGGTATCGCTTCAGGCGCTTAGAAGTGCAGAGCTATGGCAGCGCGGACCAAGGCGAGATTCTGGTGGAGCTGTACTGGATGGAATCCTCAGAAGACGCCTACGGCCTGCTTTCCGGGGACTGGGGCGGCGAGCCCGTCGATCTCCAGCCACCGGAGACCCGATTGCCCTCATCTGCCGCGAGCGATGGACCCCGCGCACTCTATGGCGCGGGTCTGCTTCGTCTCTGGTCGGACAATCT
Source organism: Candidatus Eremiobacteraceae bacterium (assembly GCA_035622555.1). Taxonomy (GTDB): domain Bacteria; phylum Acidobacteriota; class Terriglobia; order Acidiferrales; family UBA7541; genus Acidiferrum. The sequence goes on from DASPVD010000084.1 coordinate 4,880, forward strand.
GTTTGCCCGCGTTATGGCCGACCATGAAACCGATGAGTCCAAAAAGGCTCTTATAGCCCTGGCACATTCCATTGCCAACGGGCGGTCCACTTCTCCGCGGCCGGTGTTAATCCGTGCGCTCCCCGTCCGCGTGGGTTCACGTTTTCTTCTACGTCCAGACCGAGTGACTTTTCTGCGCTCCCACTTGGTGCTCAACTCGGTGTACTTCCTCAGTTCCGAAAACCTTCTCGATCTGGGACTGGACTGCGAGGTGGCCACGACCACGTACGCGCAGGGTTCCGCGAAGACCGGCGGCAAATCCAAGCCCACGCGCCTGTTACTGGCACGCTATGCGAGCGAGTCCGCCGCGTTGAAGGCGCTTAATCATTTCCGAAACATATATCTGCCGGAGAAGTCGAAGGCACCCAACGGCACTCTCACCGGCGACGGCGACAGCGGAGAGGTGGCGATCGAGGACGGGTGGATGGGGTTTACCCGCTCGGGCCGGGGACTCGCGTTGGTGTTCGAATCTCCCGACGAGGCATCCACACGGGAGTTCTTAAGTGAGTTCACGCGAATTCTTGTGACCTTGGAGGCAACTCATGAGTGATGACAAACACGTAATCACCCGCCGCGATTTCGTGCGCGGGACGGTAGGCGCCACCATCGGGGCGACGCCATTGGGCGGGACAGTAGGTGCCTTGGCCGTGCCGGTTCCCGCGAGCCAAGTCGTACTGGTGCGCGATCAGGGTGTGCTAGATGCGCAGCATGCGGTGACCGAGGGCGTCCTCAAGATCATGCTGCGTAACGTGCTGACCAAAGTGACGGGACAGCCCGACCCGATATCGGCGTGGCACTCCCTCGTGAAAACCAATGATGAGATCGGATTGGTGGCTACCGATCATCTCAACAAGACCCACCCCGAACTGATCGAACTGGTCGTCGCCAGCCTGATGGAATCTGGGGTCCCAAAAAGCAATATCCGGAATGCCCAGGGCGGTCCCGAGAAAGCCCGCGCCTGTACCGCGCTGATTGCATTGCCGGCATTAAAGGCACATTGGCTCACCGGCATCGGGACGGTACTGAAGAACTACATCACTCTCTCGGGAAATCCTTCCAGCTACCACGACGCAAACAACGCCAACCTGGGCGAGATCTGGAACATGCCGCACGTAAAGGGCAAGACCAAACTCGTGCTGGTGGACGCGTTGCGTCCCTTGTGCGACAAGGGTCCCCAAGTGGATCCACGATACCTGTGGGATTACAAGGGGCTGATTGCCGGCAAGGACCCTGTTGCCGTCGAGGCCGTCTGCCTCAAGATCATCCTGCAAAAACGGCAGGCGCTGCGGGGTGAGCCCTGGCCGTTGTCTCCGCCGCCGTTGTGTGTCGAAATGGCGGATAAGAAGTACGGCCTAGGCACCAGCCGTATGGAGCAAATTCAAATCGATCGTATCGGCTGGGCCGCCGACGCGCTGGTGTAATGGCGTGAAATCTTGGCCGCATTGGCACATGAGAGGAATCGCGGAGCCCGAGCCGACTTCTGAAAATCCTGAATAGCAGCGGGGAACGAGCGCAAGGACGATTGTCGCCAGGTCGCCGTCTATGAGCACTCAGGGCCTCACCCGTTGATGGCGTGCGGGTCCCACGTTTGGGCAAAATGGGGACCAGTCAAGAGACACTCTGAGCTTCGCGCACCAGCTCCTTGTACACGCTGCGGCTGCGAAGGGTTTCCAACTGGGGGTCTCGCTGAAGCGCCCACGGGTCGCGGAAGCCGCTGGCGATTGCCATTTGGAGCAGACGAGTCGCACTGTCTACGTACGCATTCTGACTCCGCTGCCCATTCGAAGGCCGGGCACTTAAGGCATACGCGCAAGCGGCAGAAAATAGTTTCCCAGGATTGTGTGGTGCGTACTGCTCAACGAAACGGGCATCCTTAACGGCATCTTCTGTATCCCCGAGTTGAGCATTAACAAGCATTAGCTCGATCCGTCGCTGGATATTCGTGGGAGTCGTGCGGAATAGATATTCGCGAATTGCAAGACATCGGCGAAAATGAGTCATGGCCTCATCAGTTCTTCCGTCTGTTTGCAGTGCACTGCCGAGCGCGTACTCGGTATTCGCCAAATACCATTTGAGCTCGTCGTTCATCTGATCTTTTGCGCTCAGCTCGGTGAAAATCTCCCTCGCTTTGTGGTACTGATCGAGGCTGGCTGCAATGTTCCCAAGCTCCAACTCCATATCCCCCATTGCCAAGTTGGTGCGCCCTAAGTCCTGCTTGGCAGCCGCGTTGAGAGGCTCAGATTGCACCCACTCTGTTCGTAGCTGCTCTGCGTGCTTGTACGATCCCTGTGCAAGAGCTTCTTGGCCTGCCAACAGCTGTGCTCGTGCGAGCTCGAAGTACGCATTAGAAATAACGTCGCGATATGAGTTCCCGTCAGGGCCTTTCGCATTCGTCAACGGTAAAGCGGTATTGACCGCCTGCTCCGCGTAGTTGAGCGCCTTGTGAGGATCGTGAAGCTCCAAAGCCAGTGCACTCAACTTGATGTAGGAAGTCAATAAGCCGCGAACCCGCTGCAATCGGGTCGGCGGCTCCTGGTGAACTGTCTCAGTTAGCCGTTGATACAGTTCGCGGGACAGTTCGTAATACCTATAGATTTTGGACGGGTCGGGTTCTGTTTCGCGACCAACCTCACCTAACAATCCATACGAAATAGCGGCGTCAAAGCTGTTCCAGTCCTGATTTGGGTCTTCCTTCATCAGACGATCGAAGATTTGCAAACTCCGCTCTAGTGCCTCCGTTTCTGGTTTCGTCATTCCCATCTGATCAAAGAAATCGGCCATTCGCTGTAGCGCAACTCCGGTGGTGCGGTCAGCCCACGCCGACGTGGCCGCCGTGCGGGAAATGCTGTCGAGGTTTTTCATCGCGGTGTCGAGTAGCTCTTTCCTAAGCGCTCCTGTACCGGCAATGGGTTGCAGTTTGTTATCGGTTTTGGTAACGACCTCATATATGGTATCCAGAGCAAGCTGTGCCTGTTTGGTCGCTTCGCTCCGATTCTTCTCGGCGATCTCGGCGTTTCGGTTGGCGCGGTCGCGCTCGCGAGCGATGCGTCGCAGCTGCACTGCCTGCATGACGGCAAAACCGGCGAGAAGCAGTACCAGACTTCCCGCTACCGCGACGCCGACCCGGTGGCGGCGTACATACTTCCGTAAGCGATAGCCCCGGCTGGCCGGGCGCGCCAAAACGGGTTGATTGGTGAGATACCGGTTGAGATCGGCGGCCAGATCCATAGGTGTGTCATAACGGCGTCCGCGGTCCTTTTCCATCGCTTTCATGGTGATCCAGTCCAGATCGCCATGCAGCAGACCCTGGAGCTGTTTCGGTTGGACACCGCGCAGTTCGGCGCTAGACGTTGAGGACTGCTTATCAACGCGCACTTTAGCGCTAGGCGATGGCGGATCAAGCTCCCGCAGTTGCCGCATCACATTGTGTAAGGGTTGTTTCTGCCAAGCCCTGGTATCAAATGGCTCTGCACCCGTCAGCAGAATGTAAAGGACCGCACCCAGCGAATACACATCGGTCCGGGTATCCACGTCCTGCACAGCGGAATTGGCCTGCTCCGGACTCATGAATCCCGGTGTGCCAACGAAAGCTCCCACACGCGTGAACATGGTCTCACTTCCGAGTTCCGGCGTGGTGGCTTTGGCCAGCCCGAAATCGATGATGCGAGGCACTGGCTTCCCATCCACTTCCGTGACCAGAATGTTCGCCGGCTTAAGGTCGCGATGAATGATGGCTTTGTGGTGCGCATGCTGTACTCCCTCGCACACCTTGATAAACAGTTCCAATCGTTGCCGAACTGTGAGTCGCTTCTGGTCACAATATTCGGTAATGGGTACGCCCTGCACGTACTCCATCACGAAATAGGGCTGACCATCCGGTGTGGCGCCGGCGTCAAAGACCTTCGCGATGGCCGGATGGTCCATCATCGCCAGTGACTGGCGTTCGGATTGGAAGCGCCGTAGCACATCCTCGTCGTACATGCCGACCCTGATTAGCTTGAGCGCGACCTTGCGGCGAACCGGAGCGGTCTGCTCAGCCAGCCACACCTGCCCCATGCCACCTTCACCCAGTTTGCGAATCAATAAGTAGGGTCCAATGGATTTGACAGTTGTGGAAGTTGCTGCCGCAGTCGGAGCTGACGAACCAGTATCTAGAGTAACTTCGAATTCTGAGTTCGACGATGGACAGTCACTCTTACGCTGTTTAGGAAGGTCAGGGTTCCTGTTATCCGCTGTGTCGTCCATTTCACTCATGCAACGCCTCGGGATGGGGCCGATAAGTCGCCGAAGTTTAGCATGGCCCGTGCAAAGGGAACACTCCAGGCGGCAAGCAGTGGTAGCAAGACCGCCAGATACGATTTGCCCAGCAGACAGCTTCTCGACGGTGCTCTTAATTGGATACCAGTTATTTGCAAGCTAATGATTCAGACCCATCAGCCTCAGTCTGGAAGAAATCCACCTAGAGAAAAAACGCCATCCGGCAGAAGCGCGAGTTACTCTTGTGTTGGCATCGGAGTTGAATCCGTCCCGCTGACCGCATACAGGACCAACTCCACGCGGCTGGATATATTTCTCGGTGGAATTGTGCGATGTTAGCGCAGGTAGCGGCCCGTCGCCTGCACCGCCACGACTGGGTGGTCTATGCCAAGCCGGCCTTCGGTGGTCCGCTGCAGGTGTTGCGCTACCTGGGCCGCTACACCCATCGTGTGGCCATTTCCAATCATCGCTTGCTGGCCTGCGAGCAAGAGCGCGTCACCTTCCGCTGGAAGAATTACGCTAACGGCGGCAAACAAGGCCAGCTGACGCTTGCCGCCACGGAGTTCTTACGTCGCTTCTTTCTGCGCGTGCTCCCCAAAGGATTCGTACGCATTCGTCATTTCGGGTTTCTGGCGAATCGCTGGCGCGTCTCTCGCCTGGTGGTGTGCCGGCAACTGCTGTATTCCAGTTCCCCTGCACCTGCAGAAATCGGAACCTGCCAAATTTCCTCTGAGAGTTCTACGCTTTGGCACTGCCCGCGTTGCGGCGCGGCCATGATCGTAATTCAGAGATTTACCGCCGCGGAATTATCCACATGCGCTTCCTTCGATTCTTCGTAGCCGTTCCTCAGTCGTGGCCCGCAGACGTGCGCTGGCACTCCGATCCGTCTGTGTGTTCACTCCCTGTCGACACCCTCTCAGACAACTCTCCGTACCCGCTCTTGCAGGCAATTGCACCGCTGTCGACGATCTCCATGCGCCCTTTCCAGTTCGCCGCTGCTCTTCCAGCTCCCGACCGGGTACCAAACTGCCATTGAAATCCCATAGCTCAACGCGTCCGCCGCAAACGCCAACGTCTTCCTCCTAGTCTCCTCATCGAAAACGCCTCGGGTTTAATTTTTTCGCCTTCTGGAAACTACTTGCCCGAGGCGTTTCCGATCAAGGCTAGCGACAAACCGGACTAAGTAGTCGCACCTGCCCCTCTGTTGCTGATTACTTACGATGGGCAACCGTTAATCGTCTCTTCTTGCTCTCGCAGCTCTTCAACTTTCGGTGCTCGCGACCGGCAAGCCAGGACCGAATTTGCTGGTGCACGGCTGCATCACTTAACAGATCGAAGTGATTTATGCCGGTGACAACCACTTGATGGTTGGGCAGGAATGCCAATGTTTTTGCTGGATCTTTATGCCGCCCTAAAGCGCTGCCTACCGGAACGACTCCGTCGCCGAGCGCGTCTGTCACGGCGGTCGACCGCTCGGATTTTAAAGCTGCAAGCGCGTAGCAGCTCACTTCGCCTGGAAGTTGCAATGGCAGGCGCAAGTCTCGCCGGTGGGCGAAGCGGTCCGAGCCATTCCAATCTTCATCGAGCAGGTTGCCGTAGCGAAGATCGGTAATCCCGGCGCTACGGATTTTGCCAAGTCTGGCAAACGCGGTCGTATAAGGGCTTAAGTCTAGACCAACATTGATAAGGTTACCCCAACGCTCCAGAGGTGTTCCGTGATGGGGCGTTCCCAAGAAGATCAGTTTGCGCAGATACTGCGGCCACCTGTGGTTGGCAGTGCAGCCATAGTGATAGGCGCTGCGTGCGATCAGACCCCCCATGCTATGTCCGACAATTGCCAAGTCTTTTACTGTGATCGGCCATTCCTGCACCAAAGACTCGAGCAAGTCCGCAAACTCCCGTCCATTATGTGAGACATG
>DASPVD010000085.1:0-7434 GCA_035622555.1 Candidatus Eremiobacteraceae bacterium
TCGTGGCTGCCGGCGTGGCCGTGCCTGGCTTAGTCCGGCGCGATGGCACGGTGTGGGCTCCGAACTTGCCGGGATGGACAAAAATGCCACTCGCCAATCGGCTGAGGCGCGCGCTTGGCTTGCCGGTGGTGGTGGAAAGCGACCGCAATGCGGCCGTACTGGGTGAAAGCTGGCGCGGTGCGGCTCGCGGAAAAGCTGATGCCATCGTCCTGATGGTAGGCACGGGTATCGGTGCGGGCATCTTGAGCGGAGGACGACTGATCCGCGGCGCCCACGAACTCTCCGGGTGTGCCGGTTGGATGGTCGTGGCCGATGCGTATGATGATCGGGCGCGCCGCCTCGGACAATTGGAATCACTCGCGGCAGGTCCGGCAATCGCGGAAGCTGCGAAAAAACAAGTGGCTGAAGGGAGCGCCGGTATACTCACGGGAATTTCCTTGGATGCAATCAATTCGTATCAAGTGGCCGAAGGGGCGCGCCGTGGCGATGCTCTATGCTTGAAGGTCTATCGCGAAGCCGGCCGCATGCTCGGCTACGGGGTTGCAAATCTGGTGAGCCTGTTCGATCCCGAGGTGGTCATTATCGGCGGAGGATTGGCGCGCGCCAGCAGCCTCTTCCTAGAGCCATTGCGGGAAGCGATGAGAGAGCGCGCCCAGCCTATTTCGGCGAAGCGTGTCCGTGTGGTCACCAGCGCATTAGCCGGTGACGCTAATTTGTTGGGAGCCGCACATCTAGCCTGGGAGGTTCGAGAGCACCGCCCGCCAGTGCGACATTGAGCGCCCCGAGTTGGATTTACTTTTCTGGCTCGTTAGAAGAGCAAGCCAGACCCACCACGAAAACGCGCCGGGCACTTCCCGCTTCCGCTGCATTTCTGTATATTCGTAATCGCCGCACCTAAGCATCGTCGCTAGCAATTTGAAGGACCGAATGGACGAATAGCGAAGTCAGCTGATTCGTTGACGATCGAGGACTTCATTTGGGCAACACCCGCGCGCAAAACGGCAACTTCCGAATGGATGGCAAAGTCGCCATCATCACTGGAGCCGGCAGCGGTATTGGCGAGGCGATAGCTTTGCGATTTGCGGCCAACGGAGCCGCAGTTCGAATCGTGGACAACAACTCCCAGCGGGGCGAAGTGACGGCACAGAAAATCTGTGATGCGGGCGGAACGGCCAGCGTACACGCGTGCGACGTCACAGATCAGTCCCAAGTCCGCCGGACATTCGGCGAAATTTGCGGCAAAGACAGGGTCGCTATTCTGGTCAACAACGCGGGAATCTCCCATATCGGGACCGTCGAGACCACCACCGAAGACGATTTCGACCGCGTCTTTCGCGTGAACGTAAAAGGCGTTTACAACGGCACGCAAGCATGCATCCCGCACATGAAATCGAATGGCGGGGGCGTGATCCTGAACATGGCTTCGATCGCGGGTTCCGCGGCGCTCGCCGACCGCTTTGCGTACTCAATGAGCAAAGGGGCAGTGGTTGCGATGACCTATTCGGTGGCGAAAGACTACCTTGCGTACAACATCCGTTGCAATTGCATTTCGCCGGCGCGAGTGCACACCCCATTTGTGGATGATTACTTGCAGAAGAATTATCCCGGCCGGGAAAAGGAGATGTACGAGAAGCTCGCCAAATCGCAGCCGGTGGGACGAATGGGTAAACCTGAAGAAGTGGCCGCCCTGGCGCTGTTTCTGTGTTCCGACGAAGCATCATTCCTGACCGGTGTCGATTATCCTTTGGACGGCGGCTTTTTCAACTTGCGCGGCTGAAAAATGGACTTACAACTGAGAAGCAAGATTGTGCTGGTGACCGGAGGCGCAAAAGGGATTGGCGAAGCCATTGTGCGTGCCGCCGCGGCGGAAGGAGCCATTCCCGTTTTCCTGGATCATGATGTGCAAGCCGGTGAAGAATTGCAGTCAGATTTGCGAGCCGCAGGTTCCCAGTGCGAGTTCATCGCCGGAGAAATCACCGCGGCGGACAGCTGCAGAATCACCGTCGAGCACGCTATCAAAGACTTCGGCCGAATCGACGCGCTGGTAAACAATGTCGGCGCGAACGACAATGTGAGTCTCGAGCGCGGCTCGGTCGAAAAGTTTGTTGCCTCTCTACAACTGAACTTGGTGCACTACTACGCTATGACGCATCACGCGTTGCCAGCGCTGAAAAACTCGAGTGGCGCAATCGTGAACATCAGTTCGAAAACCGCAGTGACCGGGCAAGGAGGCACTTCCGGCTATGTCGCGTCCAAAGCCGCCATTCTTGGGCTGACCCGTGAATGGGCTGCCGAACTGCTGCCTTACGGAATCCGCGTGAATGCGGTAATCCCCGCGGAAGTGGCCACCCCGCTGTACCGCCAATGGATCTCGACCTTCCCAAATCCAGAAGAGAAGCTGGCCCGCATTGTGTCGAAGATTCCGTTGGGCAAACGCATGACCAAGCCTGGGGAAATCGCTGACATGGTGATGTTCCTGATCTCCAGCAAATCCAGCCATATCACCGGGCAACATGTGTTCGTAGATGGCGGTTACACGCATCTGGACCGTGCGCTCACCTGAAATAAATTGCGCACCCGACATCAAAACAGCAACCCTAAGTGAGCCCGGCGCGCATTAGCCTGGCGGCACACACGAAGGTGGACCTTTCCGGGCCTGTCTGTGTAAGCTCCAGTTTATGAAATCAAGCACACAGCAGGCCCATTTTCATCCTCGTTTCTTCACAGTGGCGCTATTGGCGGCACTATTGGCATTGGCCCTTCAGTTGGCGTGCATCAATTCCGCGGGCTCGGGACAAATATCGCCTGCGCATGACGAAGTGGTTCGCAAGACGCTGGCCAACGGGCTCCGGGTGATTGTGGTGCGGGACCCTTTGGCTCCGGTGATCACCACGGTAGTGAACTATCTAGTGGGGTCAGTAGAAGCGCCTTCGGGTTTTCCAGGGATGGCGCATGCGCAAGAGCACATGATGTTTCGTGGCAGCCCAGGGCTCTCCTCAGGGCAACTCTCAGCCATCTCCGCGGCCATGGGAGGTAATTTCGACGCGGACACGCAGCAAACCGTCACGCAATATTTCTTCACCATTCCCGCGGACGAGCTGGATGTGGCGTTGCACGTTGAGTCGCTGCGCATGAAGGGCGTGCTGGATAGCGATGAATTATGGGACAAAGAACGCGGGGCGATTGAACAGGAAGTGTCTCAGGACCTTTCCAACCCGCAATATGTCTTCTACACCAAGCTGCTGGCGACGTTGTTTCACGATACTCCCTACGACCACGACGCTTTGGGAACGAAAGGGTCGTTCGACAAGACCAGCGGCAAGATGCTGCATGACTTCTATCAGAGTTGGTACGCGCCCAATAACGCCATCATTATTATTGCCGGCGATGTGGATCCGCAGAAGGCACTGTCGCAAATTGAGGCGCTGTTCGGAGACATTCCCGAGAAAAAACTGCCGGAGCGTCCCAAAGTTGAGCTGGGGCCGGTGTCCACGGAAACTCTCAAGCTGGACACCGATTTGCCTTACGGCCTGGCGGTGCTCTCTTTCCGAGTCGCGGGCTCAGACAGCTCCGACTATGCGGCTCTGCAGGTGCTGAGTGACGTATTGACCAGCCAAAGAGGCACGCTGTATGCGCTGGTTCCAGAGGGCAAAGCCCTTGACGCCGAGTTCTCGCTGACCGCTTTGCCGCAAGCCGGAATTGCTTTCGCGATGGCGGCGTTTCCTCAAGGCGCCGACGGGCAAGCTCTGATCACCGAGATGCGGCAGATCCTGGCTCAGGATCTGAAAAGCGGCGTGCCGCCGGATTTAGTGGAGGCCGCCAAGCGTCACGAACTCGCCAATGAAGAATTCCAGAAGAACTCCATCGAGGGCCTGGCCATGGAATGGTCCAATGCCGTTGCCGTCGAAGGGCGGCAGTCGCCGCAAGAGGACATTGACGCGATCGAAAGGGTCACGGTTGAACAAGTAAACCAAGTGGCCCATAAATACCTGGATTTCAGTAAAGCATACGTCGCCGTGCTAACGCCTCAAGAGTCCGGCAAGCCAGTCTCCTCCAAATCATTTGGCAGCGCCGAATCCCTGGCAGGAACTCCCAATGGCCCGGTCACGCTTCCTGAGTGGGAGCAACAAGCGCTGAGGCGCCTGGAAATTCCAAGACTCACGACCAATCCCACTGTGAGCACTTTGCCGAATGGATTGCGCTTGATCGTACAGCCAGAGACCATCAGCAATTCGGTTACGCTGATCGGCCACGTGAAAAACGATTCGGATCTGGAAGCTCCTGAAGGGCGAAAAGGCATTGGCCATGTTCTCGACGGGCTTTTCCCTTATGGCACGCGGACACTGGATCGCATTGCATTTCAAACCGCTCTAGATAACATCGGCGCCGACGAATCAGCCGGAACGGACTTTTCCTTGGCAGTGCTTGCAAGCCATTTCGACCGCGGAGTGGAACTGGTGGCCGACAATCTGCTACATCCCGCGCTACCCGATGCCGCCTTCCCCGTAGTGCAGAAGCAAGTCGAGCAGGAGATCGCAGGGGAACTTCAGTCTCCCAGCTATTTAGCTGGGCGGGCGCTGAAAGCAGCGCTGTTTCCCAAAGATGACCCATCGCTTCGTGAAGCCACTCCGCAGACGGTCTCCGCGGTTACGCTACAGGATCTACGCCAGTACCATCAGCACGTATTTCGGCCCGATTTGACGACCATCGTGATTATCGGAAAGGTCACGCCCGAGCAAGCCAAAGCTGTGGTCGAGAAATATTTCGATCCTTGGACCGCCTCTGGAACTGCTCCCACGACCGACCTGCCGCCGGTTCCTGCCAATCCGCCGGGATTCACGACCGTCCCCGACAAGAGCCGTGTGCAGGTCAACGTGAATCTCGCAGAAACACTGGGACTCAATCGCTTCAATCCAGATTATTACGCGCTGCAACTTGGCAACCACGTGCTGGGTGGCGGATTTTACGCTACGCGACTGTACCGCGACTTGCGGGAAAACTCCGGCCTGGTGTACTTCGTTTCGTCCTCGTTCGAAATCGGGAAGACGCGCGGCATTTATAACGTCAACTATGCCTGCGATCCGCAAAATGTGTCGAAGGCCCGTGCCATGGTGGTTCGCGACCTTGAGCAGATGCAGACCACGCTGGTCAGCGATGACGAACTGCATCAGGCCAAGGCCATGCTGCTGCGACAGGTCCCGCTGTCGGAAGCCAGCGTGGAGCGCATTGCCGCTGGCTGGATAGCGCGGTCCGATATTGGCCTTCCCCTGCATGAGCCCGCCATTGCCGCCCAACACTACGTGACGTTAAACGCCGATCAGGTCAAAGCAGCGTACGCGAAATGGCTGCGCCCCAGTGACCTGGTGGAAGTAACGCAAGGCCCCAACCCGCAGTAATGTTGCCGAAAAGAGTTGGCGAAGTTTGGCGGGAAGGGCCGTAAATGCATGCAGCAACAAACCGTGTACGTTAACGCAAATTTGTACTATCATGCGTTTCGCGTATGAATTCGATGCAAACTATTGATGCAATTTGGTGGGGCTACGCTGCCCAGTCCAAGGGCGCTCGTGCGCCTTCCGTTTTGAAAGGTCCTACCAATTCGCTGCGGCGACCTGGCCCAAGTACCATTAAGGGAAGAAATACAGTCAAAGAAATCGGGCGCTTCACTGCTAAGGAAATCTGGAGCAGCACGGATGGGCAAGGAACAACGTGGCATTCACTTGATCGCTGAATTGGCCGACGTGTCCATCGGCACAGTCGACCGAGCGCTGCACGGGCGCGAGGGAATTAAGGAAGCGACCCGCCAGCGCATTTTGCAGATTGCCCGCCAAATCGGCTATACGCCCAATCTAGCCGCGCGGGCCTTGTCCGTGGCACGAGCAACCGCGCGTATCGGCGTGTGCATGCCGCGGGAAATCCGTTTCTTTTACGACCAACTGTGGGGTGGGGTCCTGGATGAGGAGAAGCGCGCCTGTCAACTGGGCGTGGAATTCGTGAACCGGTCCGTCCAGGTCCTGGGTGCAGGCGAAGCCGAGGTCTTCCAAAGTCTAATGGACAGCGGTGTGGACGGAATTATTCTGACCGCAGGAAACCCCAAAGATCTGAAACCGCTGATCGATGCCGCCGAAAGCAAAGGCATTCGTGTGGTATGCGTTTCTACCGATGCGCCAGAGAGCAAACGTTCCAGCATTGTCTGCGTTGATCCGTACTTGAATGGGTGCCTGGCCGGCGAACTGATGGGCAAGTTTGTGCCGCCGGGCTCAAAGGTGGCTGTTGTCGCCGGCATGCTGATGGCGGAAGATCACCGCAAAAAGGCGGACGGATTCACCCACTCATTTCCGCAGCATTGCCCCGGAGGGAAGATTGCGGCGGTTATTGAGGGACATGAAGATGAAGATGAGAGTTTCCAAAAAACGTACGATCTGCTGCGGCGCACTCCGGCACTGGCGGGCATATACGTTAACACCGTAAACTGCCTACCCGTATGTCGCGCACTGGGCGCGCGAAATCTGGGTGGCAAGATAAAGCTGATCACTACGGACTTATTTGCGGAGATGTCGCCATATTTTCGGAAGGGCACCATTGCCGCTTCGATTTACCAGCAGCCCCATCGCCAAGGACAGATCGCTGTGCGGCTTTTGACGGACAATCTCACCAACAAGGCGAACTTACCGCCGACCGTACATCTGACTCCAGGTGTGGTTATGTCGTCCAACTTGCACCTATTCCGGGAAATCAGGCTGAGCGATGGGAAGTTGGCAGAAGGTGCGAAGTTGGCAGAAGCGACTCTGAAAACCGGCACAGGAGTGTAATCAATAGAACCGATAGGTACTTGCAGGGCTTCGAATGCTAGCCTGGGATCTCTCCAAGACATTCAATCAACTGTTAGCCAGAACGACGAAAGTCAAGGTTACCAGTGCGTTAGACGGGCTGAGGCCCGTAACTACTACTTGTAATATATATGTAAAAGATCAAAAAAACCCTTGACACAAATGACAGCGAGGAGGATGCTTCGTGTACGTTAACGGTGCCTTTCTTCCTCGTCGAGGGTGTGGAGGTAAATTCAGCATGCATTCCTCGTGTTCCTCGTTGTTTGCTTGTGTTTCCTTTGTAAGTCGGCGGTACCTGAGTTTTGCTGCAGTTTTGCTGTTCTTGCTTGTGGGCTTGCCCTTCCTAGCCAGCGGGCAAGAGGCAACGCTAGTGGGAACGGTAACGGACCCGAGCGGTAGCGTGGTTCCGAACGTGACCATTACCATCACCAATGTCAAGACCGGGGCCATTCGTTCGCTGACCACCAATGATGTCGGTCAGTACGTGGCTCCCAACTTGTCCATTGGCACCTACGATGTGAAGGCCGAAGCTTCCGGTTTTAAGGTGGAAGAGTCTCACGGTGTGGTGTTGAACGTGAACGACCGCATCCGCGTGGACTTTTCCATG
>DASPVD010000086.1:0-3691 GCA_035622555.1 Candidatus Eremiobacteraceae bacterium
AGGCAAGGAGCGCGACACGGAAACGGGCAACGACGACTTTGGCGCGCGCTACTACTCCTGGCGATTTGGCCGCTGGCTCTCTGCTGATTGGTCCGCCGTCCCGGTCCCCGTGCCTTATGCCAACCTCACCAACCCACAGACCCTGAATCTCTACGCCATGGTCGCCGATGACCCCGAATCCTTTGCCGATCTCGACGGTCACGACAGCCAGCTAAACATCCAGCAGCAAGGTGGCTCCGATGACCCCTTCGGCGAGACCAGGTCTTGCGGGCTCTCTTCGCCCTGCCCGGGCCCCGACTCACCGCAGGCTAGGGGCAACCAACATAGAGCTGAGACCAACGCTGAATCCACCGCAGCTTCAACACAGCAGACGGCGCAGAATACGAGCATGACCCTCAGCCAAAAGGGACTTGAGTTTATCGAGAAGAACGAGGGTTACAGCGACAAAATTTATAAAGACAGTGCCGGGAACGATAGTATCGGCTATGGACATCTGATCAAAAAAGGCGAGGACTTCAGCAAAGGGATCACAAAAGAAAAAGCTGCCGACTTACTCTCCCAAGACACCAAGACAGCCGTAGATGCAGTAAACAACAAGGTCACAGCGAAACTCACTCAGACCAAGTTTGATGCTCTCGTCGACTTCACGTACAACCTGGGCGGGGGAAATCTCGGCAAGTCCACTCTCCTTAGTAACATCAACTCTGGTAAGGACGTCGTCAAAGAGAACTTCACAGATTGGAATCATGCTGGTGGAAAGGTAGTGGAAGGGCTAACTACCCGCCGCACTGCCGAGTGGAATCTCTTCTCGAAGGGAAGTTATCCGTGAGGACATCGGCAGTTCCGGTGTTCCACCTGCTTCGGCAGGGCATATCCAAAAGAGGGGAATCACTTCGATGAGATATCTGACGATTGCACTTCTAATGGCATCACTCCCGACTCTCGCTCAAGATTCAGCACAGTACCGCGCTTGCAATGAGAAAGCAAAAACGCAGATGGAAATGAGCGCTTGTGCAAGCGAAGAAGCGGCACGCGCCGACGCCGAGCTGAATGAGGTCTATCGCAAACTTCTGTCGCACGCCGGGAGCCAGGAGGAGGCGGTTGCGAAAATCAAGACTGCCGAGAGAGCCTGGATCGCCTACCGAGATGCATACATGGACGCGATGTACCCCGCAAAAGACAAACAAGCCGAGTACGGTTCCATTTACCCAATGGAAGCCGATCTGCTCCGCGCCAAGCTCACACAACGCCAGGTGACGGCGCTGAAGGAACTGCTGCAACAGTACGGCGGAGAAGAACACTCAGGAACCGCCGAAACCAAGCCGAAGCCATGAATCTACGATTTGAAGGGGGTGATGCTACGACGGGGCGATGCGTGAGTTGGCGCAAAACCAGAGCCAGACCCAAACCAAACAATTAACGGCGGATGACGTATCGAAAGGGACCAAGGCGCACGACTCCGACAAAGGCGATAAAGGGCCTGCGCGTGTCGTTAAGGCCCTGGATTCGATGGGGAACAACTTTACCGCAACTGGCGATGTGGTACGAGCGGGCGTAAAAGAGAGCGGCGTGCAAATGCCCAAAGATGCCGACAAAGTGCTGGCCAACGTGGAGTCCATTGCGAGAACCGGAGACAAAGCCGTTATCACAAACAAGGACTCCATGACGATCAAACTTCTCGGCCAGATAGGCAAAACCATTAGCTTCACCGTACCCTGTCCAACGGTCAGATTCACGTCGGGACCTACTACATTCCATAGGGGATCAGATTGATGATTGAAGCGGATTTGCGCGAACCCAGCCCGGTTGAGCAGGGAGTCATGCGACGACTCCTAACCGCAGATTTTGCCGGTAAGGAGGCATTAGCCAGGCAGTTAGACCGATGCCGGGTACGGATCATCGATACAGAAGGCACCCTCCTCCTCGAGCCCAGCAGGGACGCCGATCCCGCGGTGGTGCTGAAGAGGATCCCGGTGGAAGCCGAGGCGACCGATGAGGACGGTATCCGCATTCACTTTCTGCTTCACGTGGTGGGCGGGTTCATAAGAGAGCTGGAGGTTTACAAGGACGACGGCTCGCGTATCAAGCGCATGCCCCGCCCAGACGAGCTCGCCGTCATCGTGCTCCCTCGCTGACAAAGGGGGACTGCTGCCCCGACACCTTGACCTCAAACCTGCATTTCGTACCATACGCAACTCAGAACAGGCTGCTGCGCGGTTTGGGGTGAGCGGCCCCCCGCTCTATACAATAGACATTCCGGCCCTTACCCGGCCCCTTTACTCTGCAGCATCCGCAGACGCGCCAACTCGCCGCCTGCCGCGGCAGAATTCCAGTGCGACGTTTAGAACGGATACAGGGGCGCCTCGCCGGGCAGCCTCGTCTTCCACCGTTTGTGCACCCACAGCCACTGGTCCGGATATCGCCGCGCATATTCCTCAAACACCTGAACGAACCGCGCCGTGTTCGCCACCACATCCGCTTCCATATTCCCCGTCCGCACCAGTGGAATCGCTGGATCGAGCTGCAAGTGATACCGCCTTTCGCCCTCGTTCCAGTACACGTAGCCCGGCATTACCGCGCAGTCTGTCCGGAGCGCAATCCGCGCCACTCCGCTCGACGTGCACGCCGGCACTCCGAAGAACGGCACGAACACCCCCTCTTCGAGCGAACTGTTCACATCCATCAGCACGCCCACGTCGCCGTTTTCCCGCAGGATGCGCAGCATCTCCCGCACCGCCTCGTTCTTATCTATCGTCCGGTTACCCGCCAGGCACCGGTAGCGGTCCACCAGCGCATTTACTCGCCAGTTCTCCAGCGGCCGTACCAGGAAGTTCAGCGGATGGCCATTCAGCGCCTGTGCAAACGGCGCCAGTTCCCACGCCCCCATGTGGCCGGTCAGATAAATCAGTCCTTTCCCCCGCGCTTTCGCCGCCTCGTAATTCTCCATCCCGTCAATCGTGATTACCCGGCGAATGCTCTCCGCCGTCTGCCGCGGAAACTGCGAGAACTCTCCGCCCATCCAGCCGATGTGCCGCATCAGCCGCCGCGCCGTCGCGCGCCGCTCCGCCTCTGGCATCACCGGAAACGCAATCTTCAGATTGACGAGCGCCGCGCGTTCCAGCCGCGGCTGCAGCGCATAGAACAGCCGTGCCACGCCCGCACCCACCGCGCGCGCCATTCCGCGAGGCAGCAGGCCCACGCTGTGCAGCACGGTCCATGCCGCCGCATATTCCATCCATTCGCGCACTGGTTCCGCTTCCCGGGCGGATTCTCTCACCATTGTGCTTCCGTTGCCGTTTACAGCCGTCATGCGCCGACCTGCTCTCTCCGCCGCACCAGCGGATAAGCCACGAGGCCAATCGCCAGCGCCACCGGTCCCCATCGCAGCGCGAACGGGTCGCTCCCGAACAACGAAACGATGGACATCAGAACCGGCGCCCCCACCGCGCACGCCAGCCCCGCCGCACCGCCCGGAATGCGGAACGGCCGCGGCAGTTCCGGCCGGGTGTGACGCAGCCTCCAGCAAGCCAGCACCGTCAGCACCGTTACAGCGATCCGCAGCCAGATGTACACGCTGATGATCTCCGCGAGCTTCTGGACCTCAAACACCGCGCACAACACCGCGGACACCACGATTGCGGCCGCCGGCGTCCCATACTTGCGATGCACCACCGCCAGCCGCCGAGGCAGA
>DASPVD010000087.1:0-11477 GCA_035622555.1 Candidatus Eremiobacteraceae bacterium
ACCGTACCCGCGGTTTTCTTGACCCTGTGCGCGGGGCGCAAGTACACTAGTAAATTCGGAAAGCTGCCTGCCAACAAACAGTCCGGCTTGACGATCAAGACCCCAAGGCCATCCTGGTTCGCGGTGTGAACAGGCGGCGATACGCTGCCGGGGGATGAAACATGGGGAGTTCGCGGGCCGTATCCACCAAGGGGGAGTGCTTTGCCAAAGCGTACATTTCAACCGCGGAGACGCCGCCGCTCGAAGACGCACGGATTTCGTTCGCGCATGAAGACCACAGGCGGCCGCAAAGTGCTTGCGGCGCGCCGCAAGAAGGGACGTCATCGCCTTACTCCCGAGTGATGAGGCAACCCCGGCAACGCCTGCGGCGAAGCGGGGCCAGACGTTTCCGCGCACGGCGCGCCTGGTGCGCAAGAGCGAATTTGACGCGGTCTACAGCACCGGCCAGCGCCGCTCCAACGCCCACTTCACCGTGTTCGTTCGTGCCAATGAACTGCCACTGAGCCGCTTCGGTTTCAGTATCAAGAAGACGCTCGGCGGTGCGGTGGTTCGCAACCGCATGCGCAGAAGGTTGCGCGAGATGGTCCGCTGCCACCGCGAGGAGATACCAGCAGGATGGGACATCGTCATTCACCCGAAGCGTTCCATCGCGAAGGAGCCCTTTGCCGCGCTGGCGGCGGAGTTGCTGCGCCTGTTGAAGAGCCCGTGAACACTTCTACAAATGGGGTGCAGCTTGCTGCGCCCCTGCAAGAAGAAACGCGGAAATCGGCCAGCGTGCGCGCGGCACTCTTTGCTCTCGATTTCTACAAGGTTTATCTGTCGCCGCTTTTCGCCGGCACTTGCCGCTACGAGCCCACGTGTTCCCGCTACGCCTTCGAAGCGATTGAACGATTCGGAGTGTGGCGCGGCATCTGCCTAGGGACAAAGCGCTTGCTGCGTTGCCATCCGTTATCCCGCAAATTTGGATTCGACCCGGTTCCGGAGAAATGGGAAAAGGTGCCAGCGAATTCCACAATCACCGCTGAAGCGCATGAGGTTCGCCCGTGAGCATGCCGCCAGTGAACCAATTTCCGCCAATCGGGCCGAAGAAGGATAAGTTCACGCCGGAGTTGCGTATCCTCGTCGCCGCGCTGCTTTCCATGGCGGTTATCATTTTGTGGACGAAGTACTTCGGGCCAAAGCCTCCCGCGCATGTGCCACAACAGAATCCGCCGGCAGTCTCTGCGCCCGCGACCACTGGACCTTCTGCAGCGACTTCTGCGCCAGCCCAGCCGACTCCTTCCACAGCGCCTTCAACCGTTTCCGCGGCTGCACCCCCGCCGGCCTTGCCCACCGAAGATACCCAGGAGCGCACTATCATTGTTGAGAACGCATTGTACCGCGTGGAGTTTTCCAATCGCGGTGCAGTCGTAAAGAGTTGGCAGCTGAAAAAGTATAAGGATGACTCGAAGCCCCAGAAGATTCTGGACCTGGTCCACCCCAAAGCGGCTGCCGACACAGGCGGCTGGCCTTTTTCCATAGTCATTGACGACCCCCAATTGGAAAAAGCGGCGAACAGCGGGCTCTACAAGGTTTCCGGCGACTCTCTTTCGTTAACCGCCCCGACGGATCTGACCTTTGCATGGAGCGACGGCCATCTTGAAGTGACCAAGAAGTTCCACTTCGACCATTTCTACGTGCTGACCGCTGAGACCTCCGTAACCTACAACGGGACACGCTTGCTCGGCGGATTGGCCTGGCGCGGCGGCTTTGGCGACCTCACGGTCACCAATCCCATTCCCGTGGAGACGGTCAGCACGTTCTATAGCGAAGATGGCAAGCTCTCCACGTTCCTTTACAAGAAGCTCGATGGCCCGGAAAAGTGGGGCAATACCTGGATGGGTGGAAAGACGTTCGCGGGCATTGCGGATCGTTACTTTACCGTGGCCTTTCTGCCACCCAACGATTCGCCCGGTACGCTCCTGGAAACGCGCTACTGGAAGGTTTTCCACGCGATTCAAGTCGACGGCAAAGACCAGTCGGAGCCGGTGCCGGAAGTGGCCGTGGTCACGCGTTCCCAGCCGATGGCTCTGCGCGTGTACGCGGGTCCCAAGGACTACGACGATCTCAAGGCGATCCATCCGCCGTTGCATTCCCTGGTGCAGTTCGGGTGGCTCGAGATTATCGCCGACCCACTGTTCCACGGTTTGAAGTGGCTGCACAGTTACGTGCCCAACTGGGGTTGGGCGATTGTCGTTCTTACGCTGATTGTCAATATGGTCCTCTTTCCCCTGCGCATTTCCAGCTACAAGACGACCATCAAGATGCAGCGCGTGGGGCCCGAGATCAAGCAGATCCAGGAAAAGTACAAGAAGTACAAGATGAACGACCCGCGCAAAGCGGAAATGAACAAGGAAGTAATGGCGATTTACAGCCGCGAGGGGATCAATCCAATCGGCGGCTGTCTCCCGATGGCCCTTCAGTTTCCCATCTGGTTCGGGTTAAACCGCGCCTTGAGCTATGCCATCGAGTTGCGCCATGCCAACTGGCTCTGGGTGCGCGACCTGGCCTCAAAGGATCCTTACTACATCTTGCCCGTGATGGTGGGCGTTTCCATGTACCTCGTCTCCAAGATGACCCCCATGACGATTACCGATCCCAAGCAGGCCCAGATGATGAAGCTCATGCCCATCAGCATGTCCGTTATGTTTGTGATTTTCCCGTTTTCCAGCGGCCTGGCGTTGTATATTCTCACCAGCAGCTTGGTGGGTATCCTGCAACAGTGGTACCTGAACCGGACGCACCCTCTTCCCGCCCCGGTCAAGCCCGTTCGTGCCAAGAAGTAAGGAACGCTGTGATAGCGCAGTCCGCTGGGGTCAAACCAGTAGTTTCGAGAGACTTATGACCAAGGAATTCGTACGCGATGGCAAGCTGGACCGCGTCGCCGCAGCCGACGCCCTGCGTGATTTTCTGCCGAGGATCGTTCGCGCCGCTGGCCTCGACCTCGTCGTGAACGTGCGCCTCACCGAAGCGGCCGCCGGCTCAGAAGAAGGCGCGGCTGAGATTTTCGCGGATCTCGACGGCAAAGACAATGAAGTCCTTATGGCGCGAAGTGGAGAAGTTTTGAAGGCTCTGGAACACATCGTATTTCGCGCGCTGGGCCTTGAACCAGTCTTCCATGAAAAGATTCACCTCGATTGCGGCGGCTTCCGCGCTTTGCGTTTCGAGGAACTACGCATGACCGCCCGCGTGGCCGCGGAAAGGGTTCAGGCTACACATCAGCCCTTCCGGCTTAATCCCATGTCTTCGCGGGAGCGGCGCATTGTGCATCTCGCGCTGAAGGATCTGCCCGGCGTCCGCACCGAAAGCGTCGGCACCGGCGAAGAGCGTCAGGTGGTTATTCACCCCACGAAGACTGAGCCCCCCGCGAAGCGATAAACCCCAGGCGATTGCCACGTAGCGATATTCGTCCTTAGGGGCGCACCCAACCCTGCGCGATCACCGTTCCATCGCCCAAAAACCGCACGCGATATGTGAACGACGCCGGCCGGTCTGGCCGTATGTGCGGAAAACGCAAATCCGAAAACTCCACCACCGCTTCATCGCCTTCCTTGCGAAAGCGAGTCACCGGAAACCGCGCGAACCATAAAACTTTCTGAACTTCCGGCAAATGCCGCGCCTGTTCAATCCAGGGATTCGGAAACGCGTCAGGATAGTACGCGTGCTCAATCACGCCGGCATCGGAATAGCCGGCCTTTTGCGCGTTTTTCTGGAATAGGCCTGCACTTAAATCCATGCGCATCTCGTAGACTCCGCGTGGGGCTCGTACCAGCCCATCCCAGTGCCAGAGCGACGGCGGAAAGGGCAGCGCGCCAATCGCTTCGACCTGCACGTTCTCCTGCGCGGCGAACTGCTGGACGCGCCCGAACGCCACGTGGTGCGCATAGGTGGCCGCAGCGAGATAGCCCACTGCCAGAATCAGCCCAGTGCGATTCCAGTTGGCGTAAACCACGCGCAAGCCCCAGCCCCGCACTGCCGGGAGCAGGAAGAGCACCGCAAACAGGGCGGTGGCCACAAGAATCGTGACATTGGAAATCGGCGCGCCGACAATTTGGCCAATCTTCGCAATCAGGAACGGCACCGGGGTGAACACCAGCCACATCAGAATGGCTCGCCACTGGATATGCGCCGGGTCTTCGTAAGTCCAGGAGAGAAGTTGTGGAATCAGCAGGATGGCCGTGAAGCTGAAATCCACGATGAAAATAATGTCCCAGGCGGGGCGCGACCATGCCAGCGGCGACCAGATCATCGTGCCAAAGCTGGTCACCAGATCCAAGAAAACGTGGCTCAGGATTCCGATCGCCCAGATACCGCATAGCCCAAACAACGAGGGCGCTTCCCATTTTCGCCACTTCGCCACCACGCGCGTCAGCCCTGCCAGGATCACCGCCCAGATTGGCAGGCAGAGCAACGAATGCGTGATGCTACGATGCCAAGTGAGCATCAGCAATTCATTGTGCGAAAACAAATCCCGCAAGACATCGCTGTCAGGGAAAATCGCGCCCAGCATCAGGGACCAGGTGATGAGGCGCTGCTTGCTCAGCGAGCGCGGCGAAAACAGGTCGCGCCCGCCAAACGCCCCTTTGCTGATCAACGCCCCTGCGATGCCGTGTGTGATGGTGTCCACTGTGTGCTCCCCGTCCTGGCCCTCAGACTACCGCCAATAGCCTGGATGTCTTTGGCACGACGCGGCCGACCCGCTTGGCGTCCACACCATGGCGCTTGAGACTTTCTCGCGCCGCTTCCTCATGTTCCGGAGCGAGCGCAATCAAAAAGCCGCCGGACGTCTGCGGGTCAAAGAGCAACGCGCGATTTTCCTCGGGCACATTCGCGGCGAAGCTGACGCAATCGCCTAGAAACGCACGATTGTTTTTCAGTCCCCCGGAAATCATGCCCTGGCGCGCGGCATCGAGGGCACCGGGAAGCAAAGGCACATCGGCGGCCACAATTTCCAGTGCAACCCGTTCAATCCCCGTAGCCGCATCGCCCAACGCCATTTCCCGCGCGTGCCCCAGCAGTCCGAATCCCGTGATATCTGTCAGGGCGTGCACGCAGCGCTTCCCCGCTTGCACCTCCAGTTCCCGCAAAGCGTCGGCCGCCGCGCGATTCAAATGCGTCATTGAACCGATCGCCGCATTCAGTGAAGCTTTTTCCGCGCGCTCGTTTTTGAGTGCCGTGGAAATCACCCCAGTGCCCAATGCTTTTGTCAGCAGAAGCGCGTCATTTGTCTGCGCGCCGACATTTCGCCAAACTTGCTGAGGATTGATCACGCCTGTGACGGCATAGCCGAACACGATATCGTCGATGCGAATCGAATGCCCGCCAAGCACGCTGCATTTTGCTTCGCTCATCTTGTCGAGGCCGCCGCGCAAAATCTGCTCCAAAATTGCTGGATCTCCCTTTTCGGGATATCCCACGATCGAGAGCGCGGATACCGGCCTCCCGCCCATCGCGTACACGTCGCTCAGCGAATTAGCGGCCGCGATTTGCCCGAACGTGAACGGGTCGTCCGCAATCGGCGTGAAGAAATCGACCGTCTGTACTAACGCCAATCCTTCAGAGAGCAGATACACCCCCGCGTCGTCGTTGGTGCTGAATCCAACGAGCACGTTCGGATCACTTGGAAGTGGCAGGCGCCGTAGTATTGCGTCCAGCGTTCCGGGACTCAGCTTGGCCGCACAACCTGCCGCCTTGACCATCGCCGTGAGCTTCACGGAATCTGCCAAACCACACCTCGCCGTACTTCGCTTTGATTATAGCCATGCCACGCCCTTCATGCTCGGGCCCGGATAGAAACTTCGCCTTCGGGACACCTTGCACGGATTGCCCCGAAAATGTTCTCATCAATCAATGCCTTGGGACTTCTGGCTGATCTTTCTTTTTCTTGGAATTGTCGTGCCGTGGCGCGGCGCCGTGCGGCTAAAGAAACTCCTGGCGCTCCCTTCCGTCAGCACCAAGGAAAAGCTCGTACTCTATGGCGCGACCATGGCCGCCCAGTGGGTGATCACCGCTCTTGTGGCCTGGCGTGCTCTTGCACGGGGATTGTCCGCAGTCACCTTGGGCTTAGCCGATTACGGCGGCGTCAGCACTCCTTTGGCGAGCCTGGCTCTGGCCGCTTTTATCGGGTGCCTGCACTGGTTAAACCTCCGGCGTGTGGGTAAATCTGCGGGCCAAGCTACACAGCGTATGCGTCTGCTGGCTCGCCGCATTCTTCCTGTCAATTCCGTGGAACTGCTTCCCTACTGCGCACTCGCAGTGACCGCCGGCGTCTGCGAGGAATTTCTTTATCGAGGATTTGCCATGGGCGCACTTTCTGGCGTGGGATTCCCCGCATGGGCCGTCGTGATTCTGGCCGCAGTCCTATTCGGCTTAGCCCACGTGTATCAGGGTCGCAGCGGAATCCTGGGCACCTTTGTGATGGGCATCCTTTTCGGCGTCGTCCGCCTGGCCTACGATACGCTGGTACCGGTCATAATGATTCACACGGTGGTGGATCTTGTGGCCGGGATTGCCGGGCCCCGCTACCTCTTGCCGCAACTCACGGAATAACAGAAGTGAGTCGGAGTCATATAATTGCGGGATAATTACTCTTATGGCAACAGAAGTTGATAAGCCTATTTCAGACGCCACGATCCGGCGCGCCTTAGAGGAATTTCAGGTCGCTCTAGATGGACAGCAAGTACTGTGTATTCAACAATATATAAGAATATTACGACACTGGAATGAGAAACTGAATTTGACCGCCATCCGCGATCCCCTGGAGATACTATATCGTCACTTCTGCGAGTCCATGTTTGCGGCCGTTGCCGTGCCGGTGGAAAAGGGTCGGTTCGCCGACATCGGCTCCGGCCCCGGTTTTCCGGGCATTCCGCTGAGGATTCTGCGTCCGGAGTTGGAGCTCTTCCTAGTGGAGTCGAACATCAAGAAGGGCACATTTCTTGCGGAGGTCATTCGCGAGCTGGGACTCGGGAACACCCGTGTGCTGATCAACCGCTATGAGGAATTGGGCGAGGAACTGGCCCCCTTGGACTTTGTCTGCTCCCGTGCCCTCGGGGAGTTCGGCCCATTCCTTGAGTGGGCCGCGTCGGAGAACGTCGCCGCGTCTCGCACGATTCTCTGGATCGGTGGGCGCGATCTCGAGGAAGTTCGTAAGTCGGACCGGTGGGAATGGCAAGAACCAATCGCCATGCCGCAATCGTTGCAGCGGTATCTTCTCGTCGGCAAGAAAAAGCCTCCTTTGTCGGCGTAACGACCTCATAACAAAAGACTTTTCTTCCTCCTTGGCAGGTTTCGGTTTGCGTGCGATTTTTCTCGCGCAGCGTTTCACGTGAAGCGTCCGGTCCATGGCCCGAATTCCAGACCCCTTGTTCCACGTGGAACTTTTCACTTCATGCGAATCGCGATATGTCTCACAGCCTACGCTGCACACTTTCGCAAGAGCCTTGTTCCACGTGGAACGACAAATGGCTCAGGACTTCGTGTCACAACCAATTCGAATCCACATCGGGCATCTGGCAAGCTCTACTCGAGACTGTCCCACGTGAGACGTCCACTTTCTAACAGAATTTCCGCAGCTCCGTCCCTGTTCCACGTGAAACATCTTGCGTCAAGCGGGCCGCTCTGCTAGTTTCCGCATGTTGGGGAGATCCTTTTGGCTCGGGTCATTGCTGTTGCTAATCAAAAGGGCGGGGTAGGTAAAACTACAACTGCTGTTAACCTTGCAGCCTGCCTCGCGGCTGCAGAGCAATCGACTCTTCTCATTGATTGTGATTCCCAGGCCAATGCTACGGCCGCTATCGGATTCCAAAAGGACCCTGCCCGCCGTACCATTTACCACGCCATTATTTTGAATGAATGTTTTGAGAAATTGGTGCAGAAGTCGCAGGTTGAGGGTTTGGATGTCGTTCCCGCCGACAAAAACCTTGCAGGAGCTGCAGTAGAGCTCGTCCTTGCTGAAAGCCGTGAGTACAGACTGCAATCCTTCCTGCAAGGTGTTCGCCCAAATTACAAATTCATTGTGTTGGATTGCCCGCCCGCCCTGGATCTGCTCACTCTAAATGCGCTGGTCGCGGCCGATGCGGTGATGATACCCATCCAGTGCGAATACCTTGCCCTGGAAGGCGTATCGGAATTGCTGGATACCCTGATGCGTATTCGGCGCACGCTCAATCCCAGCCTCGAAATCGAAGGTATCCTGCTGACGATGTACGATGAGCGCACCACTCTTTCAAAGCAGGTGGCCACTGACTTACGCAGCTTCTTCGGCACTCAGGTCTTCCAGAGCCTGATCCCGCGTAATGTCCGCCTTGCCGAAGCACCAAGTTTTGGTAAGCCTATTATTTTCTATGACATACATAGCAAGGGCGCTGAGGGCTACACGCAGCTCGCCCAGGAGGTTATTGGCAATGCCGAGAAACGCGTTGGGGCGGGGGCTCGGAGCGCTCATTCGGGAGCCTGAACCGAAAGCTCCAGCAACACCAGCCACATCGACAACTTCGCACTCTCCCGTCGCGCACAGCTCTGCAGGCGCTGGAGCAGCTGCAACTCCGGCCCTGAGTCCCGCACCTTCGGGCCCGCTGCAGATCGACATTGATCTGATTGACCCCAGCCCCTATCAACCACGCACACGGTTCCGCGAGGAGGCGCTCGATGAGCTAGCCCGCTCAATTCGGACCAGCGGCATTATTCAGCCGCTCGTCGTGCGGCCAATCGGCCAACGCTTCCAACTGATCACCGGCGAACGGCGGTGGCGTGCTGCGCAACGTGCCGGTCTCGACAAGGTCTCTTCCATCATTCGCCAGGTTCCCGACGAACTGGCGCTGGAAATGACGCTGGTTGAGAACATCCAGCGCGAAGATCTAAACGCCATGGAAGCAGCCCGCGCATTTGAGCGATTGATGGACGAATTCCAGCTCACCCAAGAGTCGGTGGCCGAGCGCACAGGCAAGGACCGCGCGACCGTTGCCAACGCTATCCGTTTGCTAAAGCTGGAGCCGACCATTCAAGAATGGATTGAAGAAGGAAAACTAAGCGCAGGTCACGGACGGGCTTTGCTGGCTGTTCCCGAGCCGCAGCTTCGCATGCGTTATGCGCAGCGCGCCGCTCGCGGCGGACTCACAGTGCGCCAGATCGAACGGCTGGCTTCGCGGCGCGCTCGTGGCGCAAGACTTCCCACGGAAGTCCACCTGGATCCAAACATCCGGGAGGCCGTGGAAGAGCTTCAACGGCATCTCGGCACAAAGGTGCTTCTGCGGCAGAAAACAAAATTACGGCCCGGCCAACTCGTACTGGAGTATTACGACGACGCGCAACTCATGGGCATCTACGACCGCCTGATGAAGTAGCGCCTCAGCGGCAGCGCCCTATAACTGCACCAGCGTTCAGGCGTTTGATTCGACAACTCCCTCTGCAACGTGCGTTGACTTCTCGCCGCTTCACGTTACATTGAAACCAGTACAGCCAGGGAGTCTATCTATGGCTTGGAAGTGGCCCGGTACATCAAAAGACGGTGCTGGTGAAGAGTGGACTGGCTTCATCGATCAGGGCGTGTCGCTCGAGGGCACGCTGACACTCACCGGAACGTTTCGCATTGACGGACACATCAAGGGGAACATCATCTCTGAGCAAACAGTGATCCTCGGCGAAAACGCGAAAGTCGAAGGGCAGATTGAAGGGAATCGCGTCGTGATCGCAGGGCGCTTTGATGGCGTCATTTTCGCCAGAGGCCGCGTCGAGATTCAGCCCAAAGGAGTCGTAACGGGCGAAGTTCACTCACCCTGCATGGTCATCGATCCCGGGGGCATTTTTGACGGACGTTGCCACATGCTGGCATCCTCCGAGGCAGCGGCCGGTGTGACCATACCAATTCGGGCAGTGAGCCAAGCGTAGCGCCGCAAGGTAGCGCAAGAAGACAGCCTTATTTCGCTAACCATTAGATTGCGATAAAAAGGTTAGAATGCGCCACAGCTTTTTCCCTGCGCATTTCCTTTCAAGAATGACCAGACAACCCCCTAACGGGACACCCCTGCGGCTGCGGACGTGAGGGCGTGTTCGGCATCCTGCAGGCCCGCCTGGATGTTAGCCTCCCAATCCAAATGGGGAACCTTGGAAGCTGCGGCTGCCTTGTAGAACTTCAACGCATCTTCGGGGCGATTCAGTTTTCTCAAGCACAAACGCCCAGCCGCCAATAACGCCAGGAGCGATGGTTTTTCTGCGGGGTAGTTTTGAGCAAGGCGCTCGTATTCGCAAACGGCGCGATCGAAATGCTGCTGCGATTCGATGGCGCGGATGATCTCGAGCCAGGTTGCTGCGGGCATCTTGTCCCCGCCGGCATTGTGGTATTCCTCAAAGGCACGCCAGACAGCATCCACGTCCTGATTCTTGAGACAGGCCTGACACAGCTGAATCGTCACCTGTCGGTAGGCCGGCATGTCGCCGCGACGCCACTGCACCTGTTGCAAGAGATTCAGGGCATCAACAGAGTTGGGATTTGCGGCAACATGTTTCTGGAGAACGGATGCTGCTTCATCCAGTTTGTTTTGTTCCATGGCTTCGGAAGCGCGGACGACTTCCGGGGCGCCGCTCCAGCTCAACTTGGATTCGATGGCCTCATTGGCTTTCTGCTCCAGGCCCGATTGCTGCAACACAAACGCTCCGGCCATGCCAAACAGGAACCCACCAACGTGAGCCCAATGAGCCACCGGCGAGGATGTTCCGAATGCCGAGCCATAGAAGAATTCCATGGCTAGCCACAAGGGCAGCAACCAGTAAGCGGCTGCTCTGAAGCGGCGGCGATAGAAAATCGTGAAGAACATCATCTCAATCTTCATTTTTGGGAAGCGCACGAGAAACGCCCCCATGAGCGCGGCGACGGCGCCGGAAGCACCAATGAGCGGTGTAAAGCTCCCATGGGCGCACCAGCCGTAAAACTGCAGCGCCGCAGTTCCTGCCGCCAGGTAGAAAAGCGGATAAATCAGGCGGCCCCAGGTATCTTCCAGAATGAATCCCGCGAGCCACAAGAACCACATGTTGCCTATCAGGTGTATCCAGCCACCGTGCAGGAAGTTCGCGGTGACAAAGGAAATCAGCCGGGGATGCGCGGGGACATAAGCGTACTTATCCAGGATCGAGGCCTGCTCAACGGTGCCAAATTCCTGACAAAGGTTATCCATCTCCTGCTGCAATTCGGTGGGGTCCTGGACTTGGCGAATCTGGGCGTCCCAGGAATCTTCGGCTCTCCGTGAGGGCGCTGCTAATTGATCCCACTCATCGCCGGCAGATTTCCTGATCGCGGCGACAAAATCCGTACCGGGGCCGGAGGTATTGAGTTCCGGGTGCATGGCCGCCAGCAGAATGAGGTGGACACGGACCTCCGTGCGCAGCGAGCTCTGGTCTTCGATGGGGCCGTGGGTGATCAGGAAAATCAGGATGTTCAAGCC
>DASPVD010000088.1:0-89161 GCA_035622555.1 Candidatus Eremiobacteraceae bacterium
CATGCGTAACTTAGTGGGTTGGAGGTGTGAATGTATGACCTTGGCGGCAACCTTCGTTATGCCCTACGGCAGTTCCGGCAGGCACCTGTTTTTACCGCGACAGCCATTCTCACCTTGGCGCTGGGAATCGGGGGAACTACAGCTATATTTTCGTTGATCCACGCGGTGATGTTACGGTCCCTCCCGGTGACCGACCCCGGCAAGCTGTACCGCGTCGGCGAAGGGGATGACTGTTGCGTGGAAGGTGGTCCCCAGGACACTTGGGGGATGTTTTCGTTTCCGTTGTTCGAACGGCTCAAGCAGGCAACGCCGGAATTTGAGGAGGTAACGGCCTTTCAGGCTGGCCGTTGGCGCATGAGCGTCAGGCGGCAGGGGGTAGAGAAGGCCGCAAGACCGCTGCGTTCGGAATACGTCGACGGACATTACTTCTCCACGTTGGGGGTTGGCGCATTTTATGGCCGAGTCTTCACCCCGCAGGACGACAGACCTGGGGCTCCGCCGGTTGTGGTGTTAAGTCATCGAGTTTGGCAGACTAACTACGGTTCCGACCCATCGGTGGTTGGTTCCACCTTCGTCGTCGAGGATCATCCGTTCACCGTAATCGGTATCGCGCCTGCCGGGTTCTTCGGAGAAACGCTGGAAAGCGACCCGCCCGATATTTGGGTTCCGCTGCAGCAGGAGCCACTGGTCAATGCCGAGGGCAGCTTGCTACGGCAACCCATCTCAGCCTGGCTGCGGATGATCGGGCGCTTGAGGGCAGGGGCTTCGACTCAGGGAATGTCGCCAAAGCTGACGGGAATTCTACGAACATGGTTGCAATACGATTCCGGCTATCCTGCGAACTGGATGCCGGATGTGATTCAAATGCTGCCGAAACAGGTCCTGAACGTGATTCCAGCCGGGGCCGGAATTGCCGTAATGAAGGAGGAGTACGGGCGGAGCCTGAACATTCTGCTGGCAGTGTGCGGGTTGGTGCTGCTCATCGCCTGTTCGAACGTAGCCAACCTGCTGCTGGCGCGGGGAGTGACGCGTCGAGCGCAAACGGCAGTGCGCATGGCGGTCGGTGCGACCAGCAGTCAAATTGTTTCACAGGCGTTGCTGGAGAGCGTGCTGCTGGCAATTGGAGGTGCGCTTGTCGGTTTGATTGTAGCGGTGGCGGCGGCGCGACTTTTGCTCGCTCTGGCCTTCCACAGCGCCCATTTCTTGCCCATTAGCGCGGCACCGTCCCTACCCGCATTGGGATTTGCGTTTGCTTTAGCGCTGGTTACAGGACTGATCTTTGGCGCTGCTCCCGCGTGGCTGGCCACCCGCACGGACCCGGCTGAAGCGCTGCACGGATCGGGTCGTGGGAGCAGTGATCGTTCTTCCATGGCGCGAAAAGTGCTGCTGGTTGTACAAGCCACACTGTCGGTTGTACTGGTGGCGGGGGCGACAATGCTGGGACGAAGCCTGAACAAACTGGAGCATCAGGATTTCGGGTTTCAGGTGCAAGGTCGTGTCGTCATACAGATGAATCCCCCGCCGGCTACGTACACACAGCCGCAACTCCTAGCGATGTACCGGCGGCTTGAAGATGAGTTGAATCACATCCCGGGAGTGCGGGGATCGGGGCTGGCGCTTTACAACCCGCTCACGGACAACTGGGGTGAACTGATAATCGTCGCTGGCCATCCCCCGGGGAAACTGAACGAAGAATCCGGAGCGTCGTGGGACCGAGTCACGCCGGACTATCTGCAAAATTTCGGTATTCCGATTTTGCGCGGGCGAGGATTCACCCTCGCCGACAACGAGACTGCCGCGCCTGTAGCCATCGTCAATGAGACGTTTGTGAAGCGCTTTTTCAAAAGCAATGAAGATCCGTTGGGACAGCATTTTGGCCTGGACTACCCGGAAAATGCGGGCACTTTTCGCATCGTCGGAGTGGCGCGCGATGCGAAGTTCGCGGGGTTTGCTTTAGACAAGCCGGCCCGCCCGATGTTCTTCGTTCCGCTGGCGCAGACTGTCGATTATCCCCAGGAAATAATGAAGAAGATCGAACTGCGCACTCACTTCATCGAAGGATTCATGCTGGTTACCAATCTACGTACCGCCGAATTGGGGCCGCTAATTACTCGCAAACTGGCCGACATCGATCCCAGTCTGACCTTTACCAGCATCAGAACCATGCCGCAACAGGTTGAGCTTTCCTTTGACCAGGAGCGCGCGGTGGCCAGCCTGGCAGGCTTGTTTGGAATCATTGCCCTGGCGCTCGCGGCGGTCGGGCTGTACGGGGTGACGGCATATACCGTCGCGCAAAAGACCAACGAGATTGGAATCCGCATGGCCCTTGGCGCCGATCGCACTAAGGTGCTTCAGCTGATTTTGAGCGGGGCGTTTGTTCGTGTGCTGGTCGGCCTGCTGCTTGGACTTCCCTTAGCCATCGGCGCCGGCAAACTGCTCTCAGCCCAGTTGTATGGGGTCTCGTGGTGGGATCCACCAGCACTCACGGTGGCCACCGCAGCGTTGACCATGTGCTCGTTCGTGGCGGCCATGATTCCGGCAAACCGCGCCGCCTCTATTTCGCCGATGAGCGCGCTTAGAATCGAGTAGCAGTTGACAGTCACGACGCTATTACAGTCCCATCCGGTGATTGATTGGGCTCTAAGGCAAGCTCTCAAAGCACTCAGGCTAACAGATCTGTACGCAATACATCGGCCTGGGTTTCGCGGCGGCGGATCAGGCGTGCGCGTTTTCCGCTGACCAATACTTCCGCGGGGCGGCAACGCCCATTGTAGTTTGAAGCTTGCACCATCCCGTATGCACCGGCGGCCCAAATCGCCAGGGTGTCCCCCTGTTGCACGCCCCCGATGGGCCAAGACTCCAAGAAACAGTCTCCGGTTTCGCAGACGGGGCCCACAATATCGGCGCGTTCGCACGAGCCCTGTTGAGAGCCATCTTGCCTGACCTTTGTTATGGGATGGGGAGCGTCGTAAAGGACGGGACGGGCAAAATCGTTCATCGCCGCATCGACAATCACAAACGATTTCGTTGAGTTCTTCTTGGTGTAGATCACGCGCGAAAGCAACACACCGGCTGGTCCGATGATCGAGCGCCCGGGTTCCAGCAGTAAACCTACCCCAAGAGGACACACAATGTTGGCAACCATCCGAGCATAAGCCTTTCGCGGAACCGGGGCTTCATTCGTGTAACGAACGCCGAGCCCGCCACCGAAGTCCAGATACTTTAACGCGATCCGCTCGCGGCGTAGGTCCAGAAGATAGCTGGCCAGCCGGCTCAATGCCGCGCGAAATGGCTCCAGCCCCACAATTTGCGATCCGATGTGCGCGCTAATTCCTTGCCAACGGATATACTTCGAGTCTCGATGGCGCAGATAGAGTGCCCGCGCCTCCGGCCAGCTCACACCAAATTTGTGCTCGGGCAGACCTGTGGAGATATGCGGATGGCCTCCTGCCTTAACATCTGGGTTCACGCGAAATGACACGCCCGGACGATTGGCTCCAGTAAGTCGCCCGCGCGAACATTCCTCGAGCAGAACGTCCAATTCCTCGGCAGATTCGACGTTGAATTGCAGAATCCCAGGGACACTGCTCCGAGTCCTCCTATACTCCAGCCCAGCGCGCATCTCTTCGCGAGTCTTGCCGACACCGCTGAACACGATGCGCTTCCCAGGCACACCGATGCGGCCCAGGTGATCGAGTTCTCCGCCGGAGACAATGTCGAAACCGCTGCCGCGCTTGGCGAGCAGTTTCAAAATCGAGAGATTGCCATTCGCTTTGACCGCAAAGCACAACAGGTGTGGCAATCGCCCTAGACCAGTGTGGAATTCATCAAACGCATCCTCAATGGCGCGTTGACTGTAAACGTAACAAGGTGTTCCGAAACGCGAGGCAGTCTCTTCCAGCCTTACGTCTTCGCAGAAAACTTCGCGACCGCCACCTCGCCGCGATCTCCTCCAGGCAAAATGTGGAGTGAATTCCGCAGGATCGATATAAGGGAGATTTTTTCGAAGTCCGCCCGAGCCGCTCATTTTACTTTTAGGACCACAAGAGTACGGTCATCCGCCAGCGGAGCATTGTTGGTAAACAGGTCCACTTCCCGTAAGATCAGGTCGGCTAATCCGGCGGCAGGAAGATCGTGGTGCTGCTCAATCAGGCGCAGGATGCGGGTCGTGCCGAAGAATTGCCCTTCGGCGTTGGCGGCTTCTGCGATTCCATCCGAGTGGAACACGAGAATATTGCCGGTTTCGAGGGTAACGCCCCAATCGTCGTAGTGAACTTCCTCGAAAATGCCCAACGGAAAACCCGTCAATTCAATCTTGTCGCAGCGCCCACCTTTGTACATAAGAGGCTGCGACTGCCCGGCGTTGGCGACACGGAGCTTCTGCCGGCCCTTCTGCCATGTTGCAAAGCACGCGGTCATGAATCGGCCTTCGATTCGGCGCTCACCCACCAGTTGATTCATCTGGCGGAGCATTTCGGCGGGTTGCAGCTTTTGCGGGGCCAAGCTGCGCATGATGCCAATAGCCACTGCGCCGTAAAGAGCCGCCGCCGTACCTTTGCCGCTAACATCGCCCAAGGCGATGCCCAACTGCTGTGGACCGTAACGCAGAAATTCGTAAAGGTCGCCACACACTTCCCGCGCGGAAACATACCTGGCCGCAAGATCGAGACCATAGTCCTCGGTTGGAACAGGCCGAAGCAAAGCACCTTGAATGCGCTTGGCTGCCTGCAGATCGCGTTCCAAGCGCGATTCACCTCTAGCCACTTGCTCGTACAACCGGGCGTTTTCCGCCGATACAGCCAGGTTCGCTGCCAGAATTGAAAGAGTCTGTACGTGATCTTCCGTGAAGTAGTTCAATTGAGGGCTTTCCAGGTCCAAGACCCCTATGACTTTGCCCTTGTAGATCATGGGAATGGCCAATTCTGAGCGAGTTTCGGGATTGACCATCAGGTAGCGAGGATCCGCGGTCACGTCCGGAACCACTAAAGGCTCACGGGATGTGGCAGCGGCCCCGACGATTCCTTCGGTTGCAGCGACGCGCAGCTTTCCCTGCACCTGTTGCCCGTGCTTCACGTCGATGCGATGCAGGAACACCTTCTGCTCATCGTCATAAAGCAAGATGCTGAGGATCTGATAGTTGATGACACGCTTTACGAGTTCCGCGGTGCGACGCAGCAATTCTTCGATGTCCAATATCGAGCTGATCTCGCGACTGACTTCGTTCAGGAGCAGAAGAGTTTCAGCTTGAGTGCGGACCCTTTCGAATAGCCGTGCATTCTCGATGGCTACGGCGAAACGATTGGCCAGCACGGCCAATATGTTTTGTTGATCTTTGGTGAAGTAATCCAGATGACGACTCTGGATGTCGAGCACGCCGACACATTTGCCGCGAAACATCAAAGGCACCGCCAACTCCGAACGCACGCTGTCAATGGCGTTGATGTAGCGCGGATCCTGCGAAACGTCGCTCACACCGACAGGATGCCCCGTTCTGGCGGCGGTACCGGTGATTCCCTGGCCCATGGGTATTTTCAGATTCTCCGCCAAGCCCGGGGGATAGCCGATGGCAAAGCGATAGGTGAGGTAGGCGCCTTCGTTATCGACCATCAAGACGCCGAACAACTCATAGTCGATATGTTTTTTGATCAGCACCGCGGCGTGCGCCAAAACTTCATCCAAATCCAGAGTGGCGTTTACTTCTTCGCCGATCTCAGCAAGAGTGGACAGAACCTCTGGCTTGTTGTCCGCGGGCAGGCTGACTTGTACTTTAGGATCAGTAGCTTCCATGAATCCTTTGATTATAACAGGCGTGCCACTGGCATTTCGGATTTTGCGGTCAAATGACAACGCTAAGCAGATTTAGCTTTTCCGCGTGGGGCGAATTGCAGCACGCAAACATCGGGGAGATTGCGGTAACGTTCGTCGAAATCGAGCCCGTAACCGACGACAAATTCGTTGGGGATGACGAAACCGGTATAGTCTGCGCGCACGTCTGCAATCCGACGCTCCACTTTATCGAGCAACACCACCACGCGAAGGTGTTTCGGTTTTTTCTCTTCGAAGAAGCGCAGCAAATATTTTAAGGTGAGGCCGGTATCAAGGATGTCCTCCACGACAATGACTGTTTTTCCTTCTATGCTCACATCCAGGTCTTTAATTAGCTTGACCTCACCGGTGGAATCGGTCCCTTTTCCATAACTCGATACCGACAGAAAGTCGAACGACACTTCGCCTCCGAGCTCTCGCGCTAGATCCGTTAAGAAGAACACCGAACCCTTCAGCACACTAATAAGGTGGAGCGGCTCCGTGGGAAACTCACGGCGAATTTCCCTAGCCAGCTGCTTAAGCCGTTGTTTGACTCGAATCGCGGGAATCAAAAGACGCACGGATTCTCCCGGACGGTGTCCCGCATGTGGTCTAGCCGCGGCTCCGTCATTCTTCTTGCCCACGTGTATCGCTCCTTCCGCGAGAGTATTTTCGTTGTGCAAGGAAGATTCCAACAAACTAAGGTTGATGCTGCGAGCGAGTTTTTCCCCATCCTATGTGCTGTATTCGCAACTGTCAAATTGACGCTCGCGGACTGAAGAGCGAGGACATTGAGGGCCAAAGAGGCCCGAACCGTGATTCCGCAGCCCGTTGACGGAGGTGTCCGAGGTCCGCGCTGTATTGGAGCTGCCGAAAGTCGCAAAAGGAGGACTTTCGGAAACCGCAACCCGCTGAAAGTGTTTACGCGGCAGTTGCATTTTGCAGCATCACTCGGTGCCGAAGTAAGTCGTGTGGAATCTTAAGATTAGGTGAGGAGATGAGATTCTTGTCCGAGTGCTAGTTGAGAGATTCAACATTTCGTCTGGCTGCTAATTCACCCGCTTGTTCTGGTCTGCGAACAAAGCCTTGTTCTGCACTGAGTTACGACAATCACCCTGGCGCGTTTGTTTGGTGCCCTGGTTGCCATTTCTTCAGAGTAGCAACAAGAAGCATAGGCTCAATGCCCGATAGAGGAGAGCTGCTATGACCGTCATTCTGGTGCTCGCGATGTTCGCAATCTTCCTGACCATCGACTATTTTCGGAAGGGGAGAGAAGCTAGAGAAAGGGCGGCAGCGCGCGAAGAAGCTGCCTTGGTTATACCTCGAACGCTGCCAACGATTGTGGCGGGTTTTGAAGTTCCGGAGAATCTCCGCTATCACCAGGGACATACTTGGGCATTGCGAGAGAGCCCCACGTTGGTCCGGGTGGGAATCGATGATTTTGGTGCGCGACTGATCGGGAAAATTGACGAAATTAACCTGCCAAAGCGGGGCCAATGGATTCGCCAAGGACAGAAGTTTGTGACCGTCATCCGCGACGGACAGAAGACAGAGTTGGTGTCGCCAATCGAGGGTGAAGTGACCGGAGTCAACGATGCTCTGCTGTTCGACAGTGGCACGCTGAACCACGATCCGTACGGCCAAGGGTGGCTGGTGTCAGTCCTGTCACCGGATCTTGCCATCAGCTTCCGCAATCTCCTGAGCGGCACATTGGCGCGTAAGTGGATGGCCGAAGCGTCAAATCAACTCCAAGCGCGCATTCCGGTCCTTGCGGGCGTGGTTGCCCAAGACGGAGGTGTTGCGGTCCACGATCTAACCGTGCAGTTGCCCGCAACCAAATGGGCCGAGATCACCCGTGAGTTCTTTCTGACCTAATCGACATTGCCGTCTGCAAACACCATTTGGCAACTCAGGCCAGGCCCTGGTCAACAATGACCAGGGCCTGAACAGTTTTAGTAGGGCGAGTTGCCCGTGGAAGAAACCAGCCCGTGAAAGCAGCCACGGGCCAAGGTGACGGGCGTCACTCCACCCCATGCCGAAGCTCACTGGCGCCTCCTCATCTCTCAGGCAGACTTACCATGGGCCAAAGGGCGCGTGGAAGTATTCAGCGCGGGCGACGTTATGTCTGTTGAATTCTTCCTCAGTAGATGGCTTATTGCGTGACTTCTTTCAACCGTACGGATAAGCGATGCCATACGCTCGAGGATCCCCTGAGAAAGCACTGCTTCCCCTGCTTTCGGCCGCAGTGACTGGCAAAGAGAGTCGCTCCAGAGAGCGGTTCGATCATGACGAAAGGCATCCTTTACGACGCAACCTTGTGCATTGACTGCAAGGCGTGTGAAAAGGCTTGCGCGGACCATCACGGGCTTCCTTACGATGACGCTATTGCCGCAGAAGAAACACAGTCGGATCACAAGTACACGGTAGTACTGGCCAAGAGCGACAAATTCATGCGTCGTTTGTGCATGAATTGTCAGGACCCCACTTGTGCATCGGTTTGCCCGGTGGCTGCCCTCCGTAAAACCAGCCTCGGACCGGTCACCTATGACGCATCGCGTTGCATCGGCTGTCGCTATTGCATGATGGCCTGCCCTTTTTCCGTTCCAAAGTATGAATGGACCAAGGCATTGCCTTTGATTCGAAAATGCGACATGTGCGCGGACCGAGTTGCCAACGGTCTCCCCACGGCTTGTGCCGAAGCATGCCCTACAGGTGCCACCAAATTCGGTGACCGTGATGAGTTGATCGCTGAAGCACACGAGCGGATCGCCAAAGGCCATGGCCAGTACGTGGATCACATTTATGGCCTGCATGAGGTTGGCGGAACATCCATCTTGCTGCTGTCGAGCGTGCCTTTCGAGGCCTTTGGTTACAAAACAGACTTGGGCACCGAAGCTCTGCCGGAACTGACCGGTCACGTACTTTCGCACTTGCCCGACGTGGTGGCGATCGGCGCTGTGGCGTTAGGCGGTATTTGGTGGCTGTGCAATCGGAAGCAAGAAGTCGCGGCGGCAGAAGCGGGAGAAGCGCTCAGCAAGGCCTAGTAGGAGGCGGCCCCATGTTCAAGGTGAGAATCACTTTTTGGCGCGTGGTGCTGGCAGTGCTGTTGATTGCTGGTGGTTATGCCACCGTAGTGCGGTTTTTTCGTGGCTTAGGCGCTTCGACGAACCTCAACGATGCATTCCCCTGGGGCATTTGGATCGGCTTCGACGTGATGTGCGGGGTCATGCTGGCGGCCGGCGGCTTCACACTCACCGCCGCCGTTTACTTGTTTAACCTAAAGAAATTCAAACCCATTGTCCGGCCCACGGTGCTAACGGCCTTCCTGGGCTATCAATTGGTGGTGGTTGCGTTGCTCTACGACCTAGGTCGCGGGTACCGCATCTGGCACCCGCTGGTCATGTGGAACCCTCGCTCGGTGATGTTCGAGGTGGCATGGTGCGTCACCTTGTATTCCATGGTCTTATCGCTGGAATTTGCCGGCGTGCTCTTCGAACGTTTCGGGCTGTTCCATTTGCTTCGTATTCAGAAAGCGTTGCTGATTCCCTTGGTCATCGCCGGCGTGTTGCTGTCCACGTTGCATCAATCGTCGTTGGGCAGTTTGTATCTCATCGTGCCCAACAAGCTCCACCCGTTATGGTATTCACCTCTCTTGCCGGTTCTATTCTTCATCTCGGCCATTTGCGTGGGCTTAGCCATGACCATATTCGAATCGTCGCTGAGCGCCAAGCATTTCGGCAAGCAACTGGAACTTCCACTTATTCGAGCTTTAGGCCGCACCCTGTTGGTGATGCTGTGTATTTATACGGCCGTACGTTTCGACGACCTTCATCATCGCGGAGCGTTGCCACTGCTTCGTAAACCTGGCTGGGAAACCTCGTTGTTTCTTGTGGAGGTTTTTCTCGTTTCCATTGCTCCGATTTCTCTGCTGATGATTCGCCGAGTCCGCGAAAGCGCCGGTGGGTTGTATCTTGCAGCGGTCCTCTGTTTGCTAGGTTTCGTGGCTAATCGCATGAATGTGGCGATCACCGGGATGCAAGCCGCGTCCGGGCAATACTATTTCCCGAAGTGGACGGAGATCGCTGTGACGCTCGCGATCGTTGCCGTTGGATTCTTCATATTCGCGATTTGCGTGAAATATTTGCCCATCTTTGATCAAAGGGCTGTTCCTGAACCAGTCGAACTGGATGTTCTTCCGAGGGAGATTGAGCTGTCGAATGTCGAAACCTAGTGCCAAGCCGAGCATAGCGGAGCGCTGGCGCAGGCTGGCCGACAGCGTCAGCGGCAAATTGCTGTTTTTGCTTGTTTCCTTCATGGCGCTTTTTTTTGGCATTCTTGGGTATCTAAACATCCAACTGCACCGCCGGCATCTGGAAAGAGATGCGCTGGCCGATGCCGCCCGGACCAGCAGCGTCATTAAACGCAACACTTCGTATTACATGCTCCGCAACCAGCGCGACGGCCTGTACCACATTATCAAAGAGATGGGCAACGAGCCTGGCATGGTTCGCATTCGCATCATCAACGACCAAGGCCGCATCAGTTTCTCCTCCGATCCCGCGGAGATCACCAAATACGTGGACCGCAACATGAAGGCCCAAGACACAGCAGCACGAGAAAGCGATGCGGTGGATTTGTCGCAGCTACGGCAGAGCTTCCACACCTATCGCTTGCGCGATAACGAACGCGCTCTCGGAGTGATTGACCCGATTGAGAATTCACCCGCCTGTAGCAGCGCCGAATGTCATGCGCATTCGCCGCAAGCGAAAACCCTGGGAATCTTAGACACCAATATTTCCTTGGCAAGCAGCGAGCGCAACGTCGCAGAGAGCACCCGACAAGTGCTTCTTTATACCGTGCTCGCCGTACTGGCAGTCGCCGCGCTGACCTCCGCTTTCGTTCGCCGGATGCTTGGCGGGCCACTTCGTGCGCTAACTGAAGGCACCCATCGTCTCGGTTCGGGAGAACTCGGCTATCAAATCCGCTTGCAATCAAGCGGGGAATTGCAAGATTTGGCCAATTCCTTCAATACCATGAGCTGCCAAATCCGCGAGGCCCATGATGAGATTAATGCGTGGAACCGCACACTGGAGCAACGTGTCGAACAAAAGACCCGGGAACTCAGTGGCGCGCAGGACGAAATGCTGCGCGTGGAACGGATGGCTTCTATCGGCAAGCTTGCAGCCGTAGTTGCCCACGAGATCAATAATCCCTTGGCGGGCATCCTCACTTACGCGAAGCTGCTCAAGAAGCGCCTCAGCAAAGAACCGCAACCCAATGCCGAAAACATCGGCATGCTCGAATTGATGGAAACCGAGAGTCGTCGCTGCGGCGAGATCGTTAAGAATCTCATGACCTTCGCTCGCCCGACCTCCATGAATATGGAACCGGCCGACCTGAATGCTGTCATCGACCGCTGTGTGCGGCTGGTCCAGCATCAGCTCACCTTGAAGAACATCGAACTACACCTGGGTCTGAACCGCGAGTTGCCGCCAGTTCGCTGTGATCCTGGCCAAATCGAGCAAGTTATTCTGGCGCTGGTCATGAATGCGATAGACGCCTTGCCCAATGGCGGGAATTTGTGGCTGGGGTCCCGAGCTCCCGATTCTGCCACCGTTGAGCTGGAAGTTCGCGACGACGGCGTCGGCATGCCCCGCGATGTGCTGGCCATGATGTTTGAACCTTTCTTTACAACCAAGGAGCATGGCCGCGGATTAGGTTTGGGCTTGGCCATCAGCCGAAACATTGTCGACCGCCATGGTGGTCGCATCGAAG
The DNA here is from genome assembly GCA_035622555.1 of Candidatus Eremiobacteraceae bacterium. Taxonomy (GTDB): domain Bacteria; phylum Acidobacteriota; class Terriglobia; order Acidiferrales; family UBA7541; genus Acidiferrum. Next base: position 11,581 of record DASPVD010000088.1, read on the forward strand.
TGGCTTCCGAACCAGGTCACGGAACAACATTCACCATTTCGTTGCCGCTGCAATCCGGTGCTGTGTCGAAAAGCAACCCCGCCGGAATGGTCGGACGAGGAGTGTAACCATGTCTACAAAGGCAAACCTTTTGGTCGTTGATGATGAATTAATCGTGCGCGACTCGCTGGACAAGTGGTTCCGCGAAGAAGGATATGAAGTCAACGTGGCCGACAGTGCGCACGAAGCACTGGCCAAAATGGCCGCCAGGCGCTTCGATCTCGCCCTCGTCGATATCAAAATGCCGGGAACCGATGGAGTGGAGCTGCAACGCCGCATGCACGAAATAGATCCAGATATGCTGGTGATCATTATGACTGGCTATGCCTCGGTGGACACCGCGGTCGCGGCGCTGAAAAACGGGGCGTACGACTATGTTTCTAAGCCGTTCGATCCCGACGATATTGCCCACACCGTGCAAAACGCCCTCTCGCATAAGCGCGCTCAGGTGGAAAACGCCCGGCTACGCGAAACGGTTGCTTCGGTGGTCCGGCCCCAGGAAATCGTGGGGCAAAGCTCGGCAATGGTGCGGGTATTCGAGGCCATTCAAACGGTTGGTCCCACTGATGCGACGGTGCTGATCACCGGAGAAAGCGGTACTGGCAAAGAGCTATGCGCTCGAGCCATTCACGCCGCCAGCCCGCGGCACTACAACCCGCTGGTGGTCATCCATTGCGGCGCGCTTACCGAAACGCTGTTGGAGAGTGAGCTCTTTGGCCACGAGAGGGGCGCATTCACCGGCGCTCAATATCGCAAAAAGGGGAGTTTTGAAGTGGCCGATGGCGGCACCGTGTTCCTTGACGAAATCGGCGATATCAGCCTCAAAACACAAACCGATCTGCTGCGCGTCCTTCAGGAGCGCGAGATAACGCGTGTGGGTAGCACTCATCCCATTCACGTGGACTTTCGCTGCGTCGCTGCGACCAACAGAGACGTGCAGAAACTCGTGGATGAAGGCAAATTCCGGCCGGACCTGTTTTATCGCTTGAATGTTTTCCAAATCCAATTGCCTCCCCTGCGCGAGCGTAAGGGGGATATCCCGATTCTGGTCGAGCATTTCATTCAAAAATTTTCCGCTTCGATGAATAAGCGCATCACCCGCGTGGCGCCCGCGGCTATGGCGCTGCTGGACCACTATCAATGGCCGGGAAATGTCCGTGAATTGGAGAATGCCGTAGAACGCGCTATGGTTGTCGCGCAGGAACCGGAGATACGCGAGGAAGATTTCGCATTGCGTCTCCCGGTTGCCGAAGCCACCCCGCGTACTCTCGAAGATGTGGAACGCGAGCACATCCTCGCGGTGCTTCAGGAATGCAAAGGCAACCAGACCCTGGCCGCCGAGGTGCTCGATATCGATCGAGTCACACTTCACAATAAGCTCAAGAAGTATGGGTGGAAGCGAGAGGCGGCGTCCGCGCTGTGAACCAAGTTCAGCTCTTGCCGTTCGGTTCGGTTCCTGCTGAGCTGTTGGCGGAACTCCGCGCCGGGCTGAGCCGCGAGTTTCTCCTGCCGTGCACAGTGCTTACACCTGAACCAGAACCGCACTTCGCTCTGAACCTTACGCGCCAGCAGTACCATTCCACAGAAATCCTCGCGCACATGCTGAAAAGGGATGTGCCGGAAGGCACCCGACTGCTGGGAATAACGCTGGTCGACCTGTACATCCCGATCTTGACCTTCGTTTTCGGCGAAGCCCAACTGCAGGGACGCTGCGCGCTAGTTTCTGCGCATCGCCTGCGCCAGGAGTTTTACGGGCTGCCGGGCGACCGAAAGCTGTTCCACGGGAGGCTGCTTAAGGAAGCGGTGCACGAACTGGGGCACACGCTGAAGCTCTCGCATTGCGAGGACTATCAGTGCGTGATGTCCGCCTCACATGGCGTGGAATGGATCGACCTGAAGACCAGCAGTTTCTGCAACTCCTGCCGGTCGTCGTTCCGTAGCCAAAGGGTGTTGGGCGTTAGTTTGTAGCAGGGAACTGTACTGACCGTGGCGGCGCTTCTCATCCTCGTCAATACAAGTCCGTGGGGTCGATTTTCTTGCCCGTCAATCCTAATTGCAGTACTTCAATGTTTTCGGGGCGGTCAAAAATCTTTCCCGGCAACCAGTGCTTGATCAAAATGCGGAATCCGCCGAAGGCAATCCCAGCCATAGTTGCTACCACGAGGAACATTATGGTGAAGACGAAAATTTTATAGAGCATCTGTACTAATGGCGGATCGGTAGCGGTTTGGTGCGGCTCGTTCCAGGTCACCTCGGTGTCGTAATTGACCTGGTCGCGAATTACCTGGGCGTACTGCTGCGATGGGGCCCCAAAGACGAGCGAGAGTAACGAGGCCTTCCGCTCGACAGTCACGCCTACCTGTTTGGCTCCGGCTGGAAGAGCATCTTCCAAGTGATGCAGCCGGTTCTCCGCGACCTGGGGCGTGGGATAGTCCAGCAACAACAGCACGCCCCCAGCTTTTTCGCCTTGATACTTCCCCAGAAGCGCCTCCGCTCCGCTTTCGAATCCGACTTCTCGAGCCAGATTGGAGTAAGCACCTTCATTCAAAGTGGTCATGGCGGCTCGAAACGCTTTAGGACCTAACGCATACTTTTCTGAGCCGAAAACCAGCCATTTCGAAGGCAAGTAATTCTTCAAGGGCGGCAAGGGAGTTGGATCGGCCTCAGCTTTCAACACGTCCACGAGGTCCTTCAGGGTTTCAGGTTTCGTACTCGGGGAGAGTGTCACCTGCACGACCAAGTTGCCAACAAGAATGCGTCCGTCAGCCTGACTCAGTGCGGAATTTGCCCCGAGCCCCATGTCCCGCATACCTGGGACTAGTAGAAATGTGTAAAGCTCATAAGCGCTACTGGGATCTTTCAGCTGAAAAACGCGCAACGTTACGGCATCTGGGCCGTTATGGAACGAGCGCTGCTGGATGGTGGTGAGTCCAGATTCTCTAAGAATCTCTTCAGCTTTTGCACCGGGCGTCCAATTAGGCCCCAGGTCTTTCAGTGAGGCGGTTTTTGAGGGGCCGTCGGCTTGCCAGTCACCAAAGTGATCGGGCAGGAGCGTGTTCTGTGCGCGCAAACCTCCACACAGACCTGCGGCCAACACAAATACGACAATCACTTTGTGCATGACGACCACTAAATTAGATGCCTACAGCTTACTTTTGGTTCCTGGATTGTTCAACCGTAGTCACCACCGGCAACCGACCCGGTCGCACTATGCTGTCCATCGCCATGCTGTTCAGGCTCTGCAAGTAGGCCGCGACGCCTTGGAACACACCTTCGGCAATACGCTGCCGGTGCTCCGGTTTTTTCAGTAATTGTTCATCCGAGGGATTACTCAGAAAGGAGATTTCGGTCAGGATCGAAGGCATATCGGCTCCGATCAGCACCACAAAGGGAGCCTTGCGAACCCCGCGGTTCCTAACTGGCTTGGCTGTTCTTTGGATTCTCTTGGAAAGCGAATCCTGCACGTCTTCCGCGAACTCTTTTGATTCATCGATTTTCTCAGTCCGGGCAATCTTCTTTACCAGATCTTCCAAATCGTGGATGCCTTCTTGCGACACAGCATTCTCTCGTGCCGCAACCTCCATGGCTTCGGGCGAGCCTTTCAGGTTCAAGTAGTAGGTTTCCACGCCGCGGGCTGCATGATCTGGACTCGAATTGGCATGGATCGAGACGAACAAATCGGCCTTCGCTTCATTGGCTATTCGCGTGCGTTCTTCCAAGGGGATGAAGGTGTCGTCGGTCCGCGTGTACACCACATCAGCCCCAGGCAACTTCTGCTCAACTAGTTTTCCCAATCTAAGCGCCACATCCAGACACAGGTCCTTTTCCATCAAGCCCGTCGGCCCTATGGTTCCGGTATCGTAGCCGCCATGCCCTGCGTCAATTACGATTCGGCTGATCTTCAAACCCAACGCCCGCGTCAGCGTTGATTGCCCGTCGCGCGTTGGCAAGGGCGCCGCGACCGGCTTCACCAGTTCCGGCTTGTTCTTTGATCCCGCTGTTGTGCGGGTCAAGGAAGATTTGCTAGGTTCCGGCAAGGGCTTGGAGGAGGCCGCCAAGGAGGTTGCATCCCCAGTTGCCGGGCCTTCGCTAGCAGTAGAATTCAAACTCTTCCGATCCGCTGATGTCTGTGCCGCGACTTCTTCGGTCGGCAGTTGGAGAGCGCTGGAACCCGCCTTGTCCGGTCCGCCTTGCGCCATTTCTATAGCGCCGGCTTTTTCTCCATTGCCGGCAGGATACAGCTCAATCACCAATCGCGAGGGCTTCTTTGTGAGCGATACTACGTAATCCCGTACTCCATTCACGTCCAGCACTACGCGAACGACCGTAGGATGGTTCTGTGCAACCCGCACCTTGGTCAACATCCCGCCGCTTACACGCACGTTCGCGCGTGCCACCGCAGGCGTCAGCTTTGCGGTGTGGAGATCAAAGTAGATGCGGTCCGGATTGGCGATCCGGCCTGATGTGTATTGGACTGAATCCTGTAGATCAATGATGACTTCGGTGCTATCCGCAGTCACATTTGTGCGAATCTTCTGGACTCGGGGCACTGCGACCGAGTGGGCGGGTTCACCTCCCGTCAAGGTTTTTCGCGAATCCGCGGAAACTGTTTCTGGTCTCGGGGAAATGGTTGGCGGCAGAGTTGTAATTGTGGTTTTCGAAGCGACCTCACCCGTTTCGGTACTCTTTCTCAAGGTTAGTTCTGCCAGCGCCTCCTGGACTTCGCGCTTGTGCGAAGACTGCGGGTACTTCCGTGCAAATTCATGATAAGTATTGGCTGCGGCGTTCAGGTCGCCCAACTGGTCCTTCTGCAAGCTGGCTAACCGCAGCATAGCCTCCTGGACATGCTTGTTACTGGGGTATTCACGAATCAAATACGCATACGTGTCGGCCGCAGTTTGATAGTAGCTTCGGCCAAAATGGTCACCCATTTCCGTATCAAGCTCGGCCACCGAGAACAGTGCTAGTGGCACCTCGACGGCACGCGGCGTAATCATGTATACCCGCTGGTATCCGGCCACCACCTTTTTGTACTCGGCGAGTGTGCGTTGGTCGGCGGGTTTGCTATTCAGGAGTCCCCGGAGTTCTTCTGCGCGGGCGAATTGTGAGCTGGCAGCCTCTAGCTTTAGACTCGAGTCCGTGGTCGTTGCCCTTGCTAGGCAGGGAACCAGAAGGAACGCCAACAGGGCGAGGCCGAACGAAACCGTCAGTCGCATCCCGTATTTGTCTTTCCCCCACTTCATCCGCACCCCATCATCAAGAAACGCTCGTTCGCCTCTCAGTAGTCATTCGTGAAGATCACTCGTCCAGTCGGTTCGACAACCCGACGGATGGGATTGGCTCGTGTATACGCGCTATCAAGTCGTCCCGATCCCGGGCGGTAATATGCCTCCTGCACCTTCTGCACGTAACTACGCGTCTCCCGGTAGGCCGGAACCCCATGAGCCCGATCCACCGCGCCTTCCCCGGCATTGTAGGCCGCTAGAGCCAAATCGAGGTTACCGTTGTAGCGCTCCAGCAGGGTCTTCAAATACCTAACACCCGCATCCACGTTTTGTTTTGGGCTAAATGCGTCGTTCACGCCGAACCGGTGGGCGGTACCGGGAATCAACTGCATCAGGCCCAAAGCGCCCTTTCGCGACACCGCAGAGGGATTCCAGTTCGACTCTGTCTCAATCACCGCCCGCACCAGCGCCGGGTCGACCTGGTGGCGTTCCGCGGCTTCCCGCACGAGTTTCTCTACCCCGTCCCGATCGATGCTGACGGCTGGCCTGTTTTGCCCAAGAAACGATGTCTCGCTGGGCATGTAAATGTTCTTATGCGGCTTGGTTTGCATGAGTCTGGCGGGTGGCTGTGCATTCACGAAAAAGTGGCGCCCGGCCTCGTCGGTCAGGGTAGCAATCTGCGCCGCCGCTGAAGCTGCGCCCGCTAGGACAGCGGCAATGCCCAGGCAGAACAATAGGCCTCCATGTATCACTCGAGTTAGCAGCATCCGCCTAGGGGAAGGCATTGGTTTGTACACTGAACCCGCAGATGTGTGCTCCCTCAACCGTTGATCGCGAGGGTGGGCACGAATTCGTTTCAAGGCCGTGCCTGTACGCAAGTACTAGCGAATACGCTACTTGTGCAGACACGCTTCTGGCGCTGCGGTTAATTATAACAATGGTTCGAGTAAGGACGGGACGCTTTGCAAGGCACTTTTTAGGGCTGATGTGTCTTTTCCGCCAGCTTCCGCCAAATCTGGTCTTCCGCCGCCCGATCCCCCCACCTGTTTAGCCAGCGCCTGTATCAGCTTGCCAGCGTGGACCTTATTGGTCAGGTCCTTAGTGACACCGGTGATTAAAGCCACTTTCCCATCTTCTCTCATACCTAAAGCCACCACCCCGGATCCAAGCTTCTGTCTCAGCGAGTCCACTAACTGCCGCATGCCTTCTCGGTCCACGTCTGCCACTTCGCCTACCACCACCTTCACTCCTTTAATAGTCCGAGCCTGTTCGAAGAGTTCGTCTAATTGGTTCAGCGCTCCTTTGCGCTTTTGCTCGGTCAGCTCTTTCTCCAACTGCCGGGTGGCATGGGCCAGTTTCTCGACTGAGGCAAGCAGCGCATCTTCGCTTACGTTCATTTGCCCGGCCAACGCTTCCAGGATGTGCGCCTGTTGTTGATAGTGCTCCAGTGCGCCAATCCCGGTAACCGCTTCGATCCGTCGTACACCCGCCGCAACGGACTCTTCGCTGACGATCTTGAGCACTCCGATATCGCCGCCGCGCCCAACGTGCGTTCCCCCACACAATTCCTTCGAATAAAATCCGCGTGGCGATCCCGGGTCCGGAATGGTGACCACTCGAACGTTGCTCTCCGGGTACTTGTCGCCAAAGAAGGCCAGCGCTCCGGAATTCAACGCCTCGTCCAACGGCACGACATCCGTCTGCAGCTGGGTGTTCAGCCGAATCTCCTCGTTAACTTGCTGCTCGATGTCGCGCAGCTCTTCTTGGGCCACCGGCGCGAAATGCGTGAAGTCAAAGCGCAGGCGATCCGGCGCATCCAACGAGCCGGCCTGCTTGACGTGGGTACCCAAAATGTTCCGCAGTGCCGCGTGCACCAAGTGCGTTCCGGTGTGGTTGCGCATGATTCGCGCGCGGCGCTCCGCGTCCGCCACGACAGTCACCCGGTCGCCTACGCGCAGCATCTCTTTTGCTTTCACGCGGTGGGCAATCAAGCCAGTCAGGGGATAGTATGCCCCGGTTATTTCCGCGAGTTGGACCGCTCCCGAGCTGTCATAAAACCCGCCGGTGTCGGCCATTTGTCCGCCAGATTCCGCATAGATCACGGTGCGATCCAGCACGACTTCACCCTCTTCACCTGGTTTTAGTTCGCCCACCGTACCATTTTTAGTAATGATCGCTTCGATCCGGCAATCCGCGGCACGGGTGGCACAATAAAAATCCGGCTCGGTCCGGAAGCGCTCTGCCAGCTTGGCGTAAGCGGGATTGGCCGCTTCCTTGTGCGTACCTTTCCATGACGCCCGGGCGCGGTTGCGCTGCTCCTCCATGGCTTCGTCGAAACCAGACTCATCAAACCTAAGGCCGGCATCCCTAACTACATCTTCAATGAAGTCACGCGGCAGTCCGTACGTGTCGTAGAGTTTGAACGCGGATGCACCGGGGAACACGACGCGCAGGGTAAAGTGGTCCCTTAACAACGTGACGGCACGCCCGATAGCCTCGGGCAAGTGCTCTCCAGCCTGTACGCGAATCATCTGAAATAAACGCGCGGTTTCGTCGTAGCGCTCGCGGGAGACTGCGGCTTCACCCTGTAGCAATGTTTGTTTGTACTTCGGGTCTTCAGTAACTGAGCTAACGGCCGATGCGATCTCCTCGTCGAGTTTTCGTGAACCCAGATCGAGCGTCCTGGCAAAGCGATTCTCTTCCGCCAACACAATCTCCGGCACGCGGTTCGCGGCGGCTTCTAAAAGCTCTGAATAAGCGCCGCCCATAATCCGGCGCACTGTTCCCACCATCTCTGCCAAAAATGGTTGAGTGGCGCCGAGCAAACGGCCATGCCGAATCGCGCGACGCATGATCTTCCGCAGTACGTAACCCCTCCCTTCATTCGAAGGAAGCACACCATCAGTAATGAGAAATGTTGTGGCGCGCGCATGATCCGCAATTACCCGTAGCGAGCCGGCAGTCTGCCGTTGTTCTTCCGAAGCCAACTCCCGTTGCTCGTCAGTCCCGGTGAGCTGCGAGGCGCAGTCAATCAACGGCATGAACAGGTCGGTGTCGTAGTTCGAGATCACACCTTGCAGAACAGCCGTCACGCGCTCTAAGCCCATGCCCGTGTCCACACATGGTTTTGGCAAGGGTGTCAGCTTGCCGGAGGCATCGCGGTTGAACTGCATGAACACCAAATTCCAAATCTCGACATAGCGGCCGCAGTCGCATGGGAATCTGCACTCTGGCTCGGTAATGCCATGGTCGAGGTCTGAGGCGGCTGGTCCCATGTCGTAGTGAAGCTCGCTGCAGGGCCCGCATGGGCCGGTGTCTCCCATGGCCCAAAAATTGTCTTTAAGCCCAGGGATGGCAAAGACTCGGTTTGCCGGAACCTGTTGTTCCAGCCAGTACTTCTTTGCTTCTTCATCCACGCCCAGCACATTGCCCGGCGAAACTTCCGCGCCGCCAAACACGGTCACAAACAGCTTATCTTTCGCGATTCCGTACCACTGCGGCGAGGTGACCAACTCCCAGGCAAAGGCGATCGCTTCTTTCTTGAAGTAGTCGCCGAAGGAAAAATTCCCTAACATCTCGAAAAAGGTGTGGTGCCTTTTGGTGAAGCCAACATTTTCCAGATCGTTGTGCTTCCCGCCGGCTCGCACGCACTTCTGCGCCGTCGTCGCCCGCGTGTAGTCACGCTTTTCCAGCCCTAAGAAAACATCCTTGAACTGATTCATCCCCGCGTTGGTAAACAGCAGCGTGGGGTCACCATGTGGCACCAGCGAGGACGAGCGCACGCGCCGGTGCCCTTTGCTCTCGAAAAATTCCAGGAATTTCTCGCGCACCTCGTTGCCTGTGAATTTCTTGATGCCTTCAGTCGTCACGTCTGCCCCTCGTTCCGCTTTGTCGGGAAACAATTGATTATCGCAAAGCCGCGAATTGCGCCGCAAACACGATGGCCTACTCGGACTCACCCTCAATGTCGGGGACGTCCTCGTGGGTCATCCGTTGCAGTTCCCGGCGGATCAGGTCCGCCGGAAAGCCGGCGGCCAGCAAAGACCGATAGAGCGACGCGGTCTTCTTTTCGTCGATTTCGCCTCGCCACATCCGCAATTTCCGCTCAATACGCTGGCGCACCAGGGCCACTGAGTCAGTTTCCTCGGCCGAAGCTTTCAGCGCCGCGTCGATGTGCTGGTCAGGAACGCCCCGTGCGCGAAGCTCCCGTGCGATCCGGAATTGCCCCTGCTTCCTGGTCTCTGTACGATAACGCGTAAACTGCCGGGCATACCGGGCGTCATCGATCAAGTTTTCCCGCTTCAATCGCTCTACCACAGATTTTACTAGCTGCTGATCCTCGCATCGTCGCGCTAGAGCCTTCTTCATCTCGGAGACCGAGTGTGCGCGGCGCATCAGTAGCTTGATGGCCACGTCATGTAGCGCCGTCTCAGTTTCCAGCTGCCGGGGTTTGCCAAACATGACAGAAGCATAGAGGAAGAAACAGCGGCAGGCCAGTGCAGAGGGCTTCGGAAGTGGAGTGGGGGATAAACATAGGCGCGTGCGCTAGATCACACACCCCAAATCGGTCCTAGTTCACAATTATTGTTGTCATCCACTGAAAACACGGCACTTCGTGTGTTCCGCAACTTGGCATCTCGATTGCCGCTTCCACCTCGGGGAGAACTTGAACATGGCTTACGTCATCACCGATACCTGCACGAAAGACGAGCACTGCATCGAAACTTGTCCGGTCAACTGCATTCACCCGACCAAGGACGAGGCCGATTTTGCCACGGTTCCTCAACTCTACGTGAACCCCGCCGAATGCATCGATTGTGGCGCCTGCGTGCCCGTTTGCCCGACGAATTCCATTTTCGTGCTCGAGGAATTGCCGGAAGAATCGAAGGCGTTCATCGAAAAGAATGCCGCTTATTACGCTTGATATATCGGCGCTTCGTTTCCCGTCAGGAGCCCTCCACGCCCAGCGGGGGGCTCCTGTGCCGGGTGGCTTGCGCTTCTCACCGCTCTAGCCTGTTTTCCGCTGGCAAACCCGCCTCCGCAATTTAGCCCCTCCTCGCTGATTGGCGCTTGACCCTCATGTCAGGCCCAGAGCCGCACGGACCGACTTGCGTTACTACGTAAACCTCATCCACATCAAGAGTTCTTTTCGTTGACCTCCAGGTACACAGAGTAGCGTTCGTGGGCGATGCTCGAAAAAGGAACAAACGTGAGCGCTTTCGCTTGTCCAACGGTATGGAAATTTAGCTTACCGTTTGCAGGCTCCAACCAACTCGACGGGTCATCTAACTTTCCCTTGACTTGCAAGCCAGGAGCGGCTTCCTGCTTCTCCTCCGCCATGAAATGCCTGTACCACTTCTCCCGAGGCTCTGGTTCAAACCTGGCAGCCAACACCAGCGGCCCGTACATAGCTGCCTGGAGGCTTTCCCTGTCCGGCATAGGCGCGGCATGTAGGGACATTGGCAAGCTCAGCTCAACCCGGTCGCCGTTTTTCCATGGCCCCCGCAGAACCAGATAGCTGCTCGGATCAGCGAATGCGGGAACTACTTGTCCGTTTACCTTAACGCTGCCCGGGTCCGCCCAGTACGGGATACGCAATTTCAAATCAATCTCGACGGATTTCGCCGCAGAGATGGTGAACACCATTACTTGCTCCTCGGGGAAGGAAGTGCGTTGCGTGATACGGATACCCTTCTCTGGCCAATCGACCTCCGAGGCAATGAACAAATTGACGAAAACGGAATTCTGATCGTGAAAATAGATGGTGTCCGTAAGCTTCGCAAACTCCTCCGCGGCAGTTCCATTGCAGCACCAGAACGAATCAAACGGTTTGCCATAGATTTTGGAGTAGCCGTTGCCGAGCGGCAGATAATAGACCGTTGTGCCAGTCTCTGGATCGATCGTGCCCATACGATGGTTAAACAACACTCTTTCGTAATAATCCATGTACCGAGCTTGCGGAGACCAGCCGAACAAATGCCGTGTGAGTTTCATCATGTTGTACGCGCAACAGTCTTCCGTGGTGTTGGCACTGAGTTGCGTCGAGAGAATACCCGGGTCGGTTCTCCACGTTTCGAAATTACTGGTACCGCCTGTGCAATAGGACCGTTCGCTGGTGACTTCGTTCCAGAAGTAGTCGGCAATGTTCCAGTAGCGCCGGTCTCCGGTAAGCTCGTATAAACGGGCGGCGGCGATCACTTGCGGAATGTGCGTGTTGACGTGCAGCCCCTTTAATTCATCGCGGTGTGCCGACAGCGCATCGAAAAACCACTTCTTATCGAATCTCTGCGCCAGGCCCAGATATTCTGGTTTACCCGTCAGGGCGTACAAATTGCTTAGCACCTCGCCCATGCCGCCGTATTCCACTAGGAGCACGCGCTGCATCTGCGGCTCGCTCAGAGGATCGGTCCAACCTTTTACCCAATGCGCCATCTTTTCGGTTGTGCCGAGGGCTTGCTCATTACCGGCGAACATGAACATATCGAGGTGGCCCACCATGATCTTGTGAAGGGTATAGAACGGCGCCCAGACGTTCACTCCGTCACGCAAACGGTCAAAGTATTCTTCGGGAAACGCGCTGAGGTAGCCGTTTTTGTGCTGCGTTTGGCATTTCGCGAGTTCAGCCACCATCAGGTCACCATTGCGTTTCAGTTCCTCATCGTCGGAACTGGCAAACGCCAGCGCACACGCGGACAGGTAATGCCCGCCGACGAAATGACCGCGCAGTTCGCAATCGGGCTTTTCCCAATCACCCAGCGGTTCTGCCGAGGAGGGCAGCCCGGCCGTCAAACGAAACGTATGAAGCAACCGATCGGGAGGCAGCGTTTTGAGATAGCGGCGATTGGCGTCAGCCGCGGCGGCGAATGCGCCCGGCCCAAGACGCACGTTCCTGATCGGAAAGGGAACTGTAGCAAGGGGCACGACCTCTCTGTTGACCAGCCGCGATGGTGCAGCGGAAGTGTTGCTCGCCGAATCCTGCTGCAATGCGAATGCATGAGTCCCAGCGAGGGCAGTGGCACTCGCTGCAGCGGTGGTGACGATAAACTCACGGCGATTCATTCTTGTCACGGACGCACCTCGGTCATTAATAGGCGCTACAACTCCATCACATTATCTTAATCCCCGGGTTTATTCTCAGAGACACCGCATGGGATCATTTTTAGGGTCTCCGGAACTCGAAGGTGACAGGGATTAAGTTGTTTACAATCGCCAACAGATATGGCATCACCTGAATACGACTTCTTCAGCTTAGCGTCGCTAAACCGAATGCAGCCCCTCCGCTTCGGTGCTGAGTTGGAGTGCGGTGCATTTCCGGAGACCAGCAATGTATTCCACAATCACCCCCGAATCACAACCGGTGTTCCATTCCCACAATCGCGAGTCTTCTATCGCACGCGCGGCCATTCTCCCGGCCGCATCTGTCATGCGTGCGTTTGTGTTGGGCATTGCACTCGCCACGATGGCGCTAATTGCACCAATGATCGTCGCGCAAACAGTGCAACTATCGGTTGACGTGTCGCAGCCCGGCCCAAAGATCGATCGGAACATATTCGGGCAATTCGCCGAACATCTCGGCCACGGTATTTATGAGGGCATATGGGTGGGGCCCGATTCTCCGATACCCAACACTCGCGGCATACGGAACGATGTCGTTGCCGCGCTGAAAGCCATCAAAGTGCCGGACGTGCGCTGGCCAGGCGGCTGTTTCGCCGACGAATACCACTGGCGCAATGGCATCGGCCCGCAGCGAGTGGTGACGCTCAATCCCAACTGGGGTGGCGTGATTGAGCCGAATACCTTCGGTACACACGAGTTCATGGACTTCCTGGATCAGATCGGCGCACAGGCCTATGTATCCGTGAATGTCGGTTCGGGTACTCCACGGGAAGCGGCCGAGTGGCTGGAGTACCTGACCGCTGGCCAGCCCACAACACTTGCCAAAGAACGCACCGCCAATGGGCATCCGGCTCCTTATAAGGTCGCGTTCCTCGGCGTCGGCAACGAAAGTTGGGATTGCGGCGGCAACATGACACCCGACTACTATCTGAGCCAGTTCAGGATCTACAGCCGCTTCGTTAGAAACTACAACCCGGAGCAGCAGGACAAAGAGCAGATGTTGAAGATTGCGGTCGGGCCGGGTGGCGGGGAACCGCGCTGGACCGAATGGACCGATGCCATCATGAAGGCCTATCAGAATCACCAGTGGAGTTGGGACATGAACGGCCTTTCGATGCATTCTTACACCGTTGGCCACTGGCCTCCGTCGTTTGCCTCGGTTGGATTTGGAGAGACCGAATACGCACAGATACTGAAGTTCACCTTGGAGATGGAAGGTCTGGTAGCCAAATACTCGGCAATAATGGACACCTATGACCCGCAAAAGAAAGTCGCGCTGGTCGTGGATGAATGGGGAGCGTGGTACGCTCCGTTACCTGGCACAAATCCCGGCTTTTTGGTGCAGCAGAACAGCCTGCGGGATGCCGTTCTGGCGTCGCTGAATCTGAACATTTTTGTGCGCCATGCCGAACGCGTGCGGATGGCCAACATCGCGCAAATGATCAACGTACTGCAAGCGATGATCCTGACGGACAAGGACAAGATGGTTCTGACGCCGACGTACTACGTCTTCAAGCTGTACGTGCCCTTCCAGGATGCCACGTTTGTGCCGGTCACGTTCGACGCCAGCACTTACATCCACGGGGACATCAAATTGCCGCGCGTAGATGCCATAGCAGCCAAGGACAAGGCAGGGAATCTGTGGCTGGCCATAACCAACGTCGACCCTAATCAACCCGCGGAAATCGAAGCAAGCTTGGCGGGTGCCACTCCCAAATCGGCGAAAGGAGAAACCTTAACCGCGCCCAATGTTGACAGCATCAACACCTTCGACGTACCCAACACCGTTGTGCCCAAGCCTGTCGCAGCGAGCGTGCAAAGCGGCAAGGTGACGCTGAAAGTTGAGCCGAAGTCGGTGACCGTAATCTCTATTCAGCAATGACGCGAGGAATCCGTGAAAACTTCGAGTTTTAGAAAGGCAAGACAGGCTTTACTCTTGGCAGCCGTTTTGTCCCCGCTTTTTGTTTCTGCTCAAAACCAAATTATTAACGCGACCATCGACACGTCTAAAACCGGACCTCCAATTTCGAAATACGTCTACGGGCAGTTTTTGGAGCACATCGGTGGAATCGTAAACAACAATATCTGGGCCGAAATGCTGGATGACCGGAAGTTCTATTATCCAGTCACCTCGCGTCCGCCCGCGGAGCCAGCCGGGCCGGCGTGGAGACGCAGCGCGCTTCGCCACTGGACGCCCATTGGGGCCGACGAATTCGTAACCATGGATACCGATCATCCCTACGTCGGCGAACACTCGCCCTCGGTGAAGCTTAGTCCAACCGAAGGGCACGGACTTAAGCAGACTGGTTTGGCAGTACGCAAAGGGAAATCCTACATTGGCCGGGTGATCCTTGCTGGCACTCCTGGCGCGACTGTGAAGATCAATTTGGTATGGGGAGATGCACAGGGGGACCGTCAAACCGTTACGATCGGCAAACTCGACAATCAATATGTGAAATTCCCCTTGCGATTCCGCGCAGAAGGGAACAGCGACAACGCGCGACTCGAGATTACAGGAACTGGCACTGGCGCGTTTCGTGTAGGAGCAGTCTCGCTGATGCCCGCCGACAACGTGGATGGCTTCCGCGCGGAAGTGATCGCTGCGCTGAAACAACTCCATTCCGGTGTGTACCGCTTTCCGGGAGGGAACTTCGTTTCCGGCCATGAATGGCGCAATGCAATCGGCGATGCCGACAAGCGGCCACCTATCATGGATCCTGTTTGGCACGCCGTTCAGCCGAATGATGTTGGAACGGATGAATTTGTGACTCTTTGCCGGCTGCTCGACGTGGAGCCTTACATAACTGTGAATGCCGGTTTCGGCGATGCCTGGTCTGCGGCGCAGCTAGTCGAATATGCGAATGGATCGGCCACCACCCCGATGGGGCGGTTGCGCGCTGCCAATGGTCATGCGCAACCGTACCAGGTGAAGTTCTGGGGAATCGGTAACGAACCGTGGGGCGAGTGGCAGTTGGGCTTTATGCCGGTTGCGCAGTTCGAACTGAAGTACAACCTGTTCGCCAAGGCGATGCGAGCCGTGGATCCAACGATCAAGCTGATTGCTCCTGGGGCAATGCCGGACGCCATGACCGGCTCCAAGCAGGCCAAGCGCCTAAACGGCCAGACTGTACCTGATTACTTGTCGCCGGCGGATTGGAGCGGCAACTTGCTTACCCACTGCCTAGACAACATTGACCTGCTCAGCGAGCACTTCTATTCCACCAGCAACCAGCGCTTCGACATTGAGAAAGGAGACAAGATCAAGGTCGAGAATCAGTCGCTCGTGGAATGGGAACGGCAGCCAGCCACCCAAGTGCGCGTGAAATACGAGCATTATCAGCAGTACCTGAAACTCATTCCCGGGCTGAAAGAAAAACCGGTGCCAATCAGTTTGGACGAATGGGCGTACATCGGCGTTCCACCCAACTCTTACAAGGTGGTTCCCGCCTACGCGTGGGTGTTCCACGAGATGTTTCGCCATTCCGACCTGTATCAGTTAGGTGCGTTCACGTTCGCAACCGCGATGCTCAGCGAAGACCGCACCGATGCCGTCTTGAGTCCAACCGGCCTTCTGTTCGAGATGTACCGCCGACATTTCGGTACGATTCCGGTGGAAGAATCGGGAGATTCTCCCCAGCCCAAACCGATATACCCCGCCGGTGGCGATCAACCTAAAGTGAATCCGGGCAGTGACACCTACCCATTGGATGTCAGCGCGGCCCTCGGTGACGATCGGAAAACGCTCACGGTTGCAGTGCTCAATCCTTCCGATTCCGAGCAGCACTTGAAGCTTACGATCAACGGCCCGAAGGTCTCGAGCCAAGGTCATCTGTGGCGCATGGCACCGTCGAGCGTGGATGCAACTATCACCGTCGGGCAAAAGGCAGGAGTTGAGGTGCAGGAGCAATCGCTAGGATCGATTCCTGACCCGATGTCGGTCCCGGCCTTCAGCGTCAACATCTACTCATTCCCATTGCAATAATCGTCTCGGTCCGGGATCGCAACGCTCACCTTACCACTTCAGGTCCACCAGGGCTACGCCGTGCGTTGTTTCGGTGAGAGTGATGTCAACAGCATGATCCGGGGTGGCCATCCAGCGTGGAGGTGCGAGCAACTGCAGTTGCCCTGCCTCTTTAAGTCGCTCATATTGAGTTGCTGAGGGGGCTGGAGGTGATCCCATCGTCTGCCACGCGGTGTGTGCGTTGCTATGATCCTGATCTATGCTCCAGAGCTGCAGCAAGATCTGGGACACGCCTTGAGGTAGACGGTCGATTTTCACATGAATCTCTGCCGGAGCAGAGTATTTGGAATCATCGTGATAGTTCCAAACAAGCACGCTCAGTCCGTGGCTGTCGCGAGTAGCGATCGCGTTTACGTCCGCTTTGGCACGAATACTAGATTGCAATACATCGTCGAGGCTAAGCGCTCCGGTGCTTTCAGCGGCGACGCGCTCTCCACTCATTAGTCCGAACATCCGGAACGCATTCAGCACGGGCAGATCGATATCATGTGTGGTGAAGGACCGTAGTCCCGCAAATATTGGCTGGCCGGGAAAAGTAAAAGCCCAGGTAAGCGAGCCTTCTAATTTAATGCTGTGCCGCTGGGCCAGAGTTAGAGTTCCGTTCAAAAGCTCTGCTTCGTAGCTGGCGTATTGCGAGGTCAAACGATAGCCGTTTTCGGGATGCGACGTTGCGTCACATGCCGCGCAACCGTCCGGGTCTGATTCGCTCAGGACCACAGGCAGTTGCCGGAGGGTCGGGAACTCCCCGACGATCACGAATCCCCAGTCGATGTCCCGCAGATTCGTTCCTATGTTCGATTCCACATTGCCGTCCACCAGCTTTGTTTTGCCCTTCGCGTGAAACGAGATGAAGTCGAGCGGAACACCCTTCTCTCCTGTCGCATAATTCTGGCCATGAGCGCAATGCTCCAGGAAACTGCGCAGGAAGGCGCCTGCTGACGGGTTTGCGGGACCAGTCGTTGCGGGTCCACCCACGCGCGCCTTCGGCAGGGCTCGTTTTACCGCTGCAACGGTGTAATCGTAAAGCTTGCAATATTCGTCGACGGTTCCATGCCAATAGGCGATGTCCGGTTCGTTCCAGACCTCCCAATCCCACTTTGCAACTTCGATTGCTCCGTAGCGGTCGACCATGTGCCGAACCCAGCTATAGATCAGATCAGACCATTCCTCGTAGCTCGTTGGAGGATAGGCCCAGCCGGTGCCAAAGTCTTGCGGCCAATGGTGCTGATACGGCTCCGGATGAGAGGAGAGCGCTTCGGGCATGAAGCCGATCTCCACGAATGGTGTTATACCCGTCGCTTTATAGGTATCGAAAATTCGATCGACGATGGCCCAGTTGTAAACGGGTTTTCCCGATGGATCGCGAGTAAACGCGTTCGTAGAACCCCACTTTAACGCGGGCGTGCCGTCGCCCGAAGTCAACAAGTTATGTGTCCGGTCGCGAACTGCGTAAGGACTGAGCTGGGAAAGCTGTGCAAGAAGATTGCGCCCCTCCTCGCTGTAGGTGTAGTTCGGTTCGTCGTGCCCAATCCAAGCCCACACGGGTTCGAAGAGGCCTATCGATTTGGATACGTCGACGTTGATCGTGACCTGTTGCTGCGCCGGTAATGCCACCGCTGCCAGCAACACCAGAGGAAGCGCCCAAACCTTGATGGGGATCAGTTTTCGGCTAATTAGAGTCGTCACTGGAGATCAAAGACGCCCTTTATGTCTAGCACAAAAACCAGTCTCCAGAGGTAGATTATCTGGCGAACCGCCCTTCACCCCGCCATAGCGCAAAGTTATGAAAGGATGGTCCGCGATTGTGGCGGCAATCAAGACCTCAACGGATCATCGTTTTCAGCGTGGAATGCATCCCTAGATGCGCATGAATGTTGAAGTTAACTGAATCATTAAATGCTCGTCCATCGAGTATCCGGAACAGCCGGTTTGTGAGAGCTGCTGGAGGTCAGGAGCGCTTGGCGAAGCTAGGTAGTTATTAGTCGGCAGGAGGACTCTTCATCGAGTGACAGATCTGTCTCTGCGCGCATGACCTCGCGGATCGGCGGTGGGGCGGGTGGCTCGGCGGCTGGCTGAGGAGCCGGAGGCTCCGGAGTGACTGGACGTCTTTCGTTGATGAGCGGGGTGAGCCAAGGAGCTTGCAGTGCCGCTACGGCAAGCTCCTCCTCCAGGCCGTTGTAGAGCGGATCTGCCAGTTCGTCTTGTGCTTTTTCCATGTAATTTTCGGCGTGGTTTTTTTGCAGTGACTCGAACAGGAACCGCACGGTTGTTGCGCCGAGCTTGGTTTCGATGAGGCTCCGGGATTTGCAGGACTTGTAGATACTCAAGGCGTTGCGAAAAATGGCTACAGAATCGGCGTGGCGCTCATTGAAGCCTCCAGCAAGCGCCTGCACAAATTGCAATTGAAACTCGGACTGATCCTTGAGGTTCTGCTCGAGTCCCGCGATCTCAGCGGTCAGGGCTTCCTTCAGTTTCTTCATGTCGGCCACATTGGAGTCCCACAATTTCTGAACTTCCTTGGCCAACGCCCGCGCGTACTCATTCCGCATCTGAACCGTAGCTCCGGCCGTAGCGGTTTTTGTCTGTTCGTCGATCATCCTCAGGCTGAACCTGGCGACCAGAACAAACACGCCTGTCAGGATCAACCCCATAATTCCCAGGGTCCACATCTGCGTGTTCAAGACTTTTTGATAATAAGACTCATACTGGCTCTGGACACGCGTGATGTAATCCTTCTCCATCGCGGCGCTGCTGGCGGCTTTTTCGACAGCATCGGTGCGCTCTTCGAGTTTCTTGATGCGCTCTTCTTGCGTGGAACGCGAGGCCTTCGGTGGCTGCTCGGATCGAACTGCGGGGATGAGAAAAGCCAGTGCTGCAGCCAGGACTAGTAGGTGTTGGCGGATGAGGTTCACGGGTAGACTCCTGGCTGGGTCTCTAACTGTACTGTCTAGGAAGTATGGTGTCACGGCGTGGGGCTGCGTGGGTGTCGGAAGGGATACCGGCCGGAAGGGCTAGTTTGGGATAGCCGTTCCAACAGTTGTCACGCTGCGTCGGTACTCGCACACGGAAACGCCATTCCACCAGCTAGTGTGCTGTCCCGTAAATACGTTCGCATAGTCGTTCGACCTTCGCGAAGATCGATTCAGCTGTAGCCGTCCAGACAAAAGGCTGGGCGCGGCGGTTGGAATTTCGCACGTAGTGGTCGATTTTCTGGACCAGGTCTTTCACGCTGCTGAACGTTCCTCGGCGAATGGCTTGTTGCGTGATGCGGTTGAACCAGATTTCCACTTGATTGAGCCAAGAGGCGTAGGTCGGGGTGAAGTGCGCGTGGAATCTTGGTCGTGCAGCGAACCAGCGCCGCACCCGCAGGTGCTTATGGGTGGCGTAATTATCCACGATGATGTGCACGTCTAAATTCTTCGGCACGTTCTTCTCAATCTCTCGGAGAAAGGACAGATAGTCCTGATGACGGTGGCGCGGCCGGCACTGCGTGAGCACTTTACCGTTGGCCGTGTCCAGCGCAGCAAACAGCGTGGTGGTTCCGTGGCGCCGATAATCGTGGGTGACTCCCTCCACGTATCCCAATCCCAGCGGCAACATCGGCTGAGTGCGTTCTAATGCTTGAATGCCACTCTTCTCATCTACGCACAAAACCACCGCATTTTCCGGAGGATTCAAATACAGCCCTACAATATCCCGTACTTTTTCTACAAAAAATGGATCGTTCGAAAGCTTGAAGTGTCTCTGTCGATGTGGCTGCAAGCCAAACGCTTGCCAGATGCGATGCACGGTTGATTTTGACAGCCCGGTCTCCGCAGCAATTTGCCGAATACTCCAGTGTGTTCCCGCCTTCGGCTTCGTTTTTAGCGTCTTGCGAACCAGTTGTGCGATCCGTTCGTCGCTAATGGGTCGTGGCCGACCTGGACGTAGCTCGTCATAAAGCCCCGCTATGCCCTGGGCCAGAAAGCGTCGTCGCCAAAGGCTCACCGTATTCTTGCTTGTCTCCAACTGCTGCGCAATCTCCACGTTCGTGTTTCCCTCAGCACTCAACAAAATGATCTTGGCTCGACGTACCAGCCCAGCGGGAAGCGAACGCGAATGGGCAAAACTCTCGAGCTGTTCACATATCTCCCGATCCAACACCAACGACGTCTTTGGTCTTCCCATGGCCATAGGCACCTCCATTGTGCACCGGAGATACCTATATTCACAGCAAGCCTAATACCACTTATTTATGGGACGACACACTAGGTATCACGGGCGTTAGTCCCCGCGAGGTCAAACGGAAGGTGGTATCATCCGGCCGGCGGCCGTGAGAGTGCCGCGGCAAGCAAGATTAAGACGCAAGTCAACCGAAGAGGACCGGTTGTGAACACACGCACACGTTTCAGACGCGTGGCCGTTTTGTGTGTGGCTTACGTGGCGGTGGCTGCGACGCTCGTGAGTGCGCAGGAAGGCACCGCTCGTGGCGTGAGTGCTTCGGAAATTCGCATCGGAAATATCACCTGCACAAGCGGTATGTCCGAAGCTTACGCCGCGGTTGCCCATTCAGAAGCTGCGTATTTCCGGATGATCAATGATCGGGGCGGGATCAACGGACACAAGATCATCTTCGTGAGCAGGGAAGACGGCTGCCAACGCGCCAGTTCGCTGGAGCTCGCGCAACTGTTGGTCGAAAAAGAAGATGTACTGCTGCTTTTCAGTGTCTTGGGCACCGAAGCGAACCTGGCGATCCGTGGTTACATGAATGAGAGGCGAGTCCCGCAGCTTTTTATCGAATCGAGTTCTTCGGCATTTAATGATCCTGACAAATTTCCGTGGACCATGGGTTTTTTTGCGACATATTTCACGGAAGGACGAGCGTACGCGAAATATGTTCTGCAAAACCAACCCAGCGCGAAGATCGGAGTGCTGTCACCCGACAACGATGTCGGCAAAGAATTTGTTGGCGGGCTACGCGACGGATTGGGCAAGAACGGTTCGTTGATGATTGTCCGGGAAATCACCTACAACGCTTCGGACCGTGATCTAACAGCAGCGATCCGCACATTGAAGGACTCAGGTGCGGAAGTGTTCATGAACTTTTCGATCGGCGCATTGGCTAGCGAAGCAATTCGTGCCGCCTTTGACCTTGACTGGCACCCGATGCAATTCATTCCGAATGCGTCTTTGTCCGTCGCAGCTTTTCTCGAACCGGTGGGGTTGCAGAAGTCCACTGGCATCATTTCCAATGCCCGCTCGAAACGCTGGATGGGTAGTGCCAGTCAGCAGGACCCTGCGGTCCGCGGCTTTCTGGAGTGGATGACCAAATACAATCCGCAAGGAAATCTACGGGACCAGAACAATGTCGCTGGTTATGAGCGAGCGGAGGCTTTGGTGGAGGTGTTGAAGCGCTGCGGCGATGACCTAACCCGAGCCAACGTGATGAAGCAGGCCAGCCACCTGAATCTGGAGTTGGGGATGCTGCGACCCGGAATTCGCGTTACGACCAGTCCGAGCGATTATCAGCCGATTAAGCAGTTGTTTCTGATCCGCTTTGACGGGAAGGAGTGGATACCGCTCGGACCGATCACCAGCGAGTAGGCTAGTTGTCTTCGGCAAAAAACGCGCTGCTTCTTCGGAGTCTCAACATCGCGAGTGAGTTGTTCAGGCACAGCGAGCCAGCCATGCACGCGTCAAGTAGGTTGTCTCGATGAACGGCAAGCCGACAATGCGCCGCTCGGTCAGATCCAGAAACCGCTGAAAAAGTTCCGGGCCCAATTGCACTTGCAAGTCGTTTACAGAACGCCAGGCACCCATGTACTGTTCCGGCGTTTGCCGCTGGGAATGTCTGCCTTCCAGGTATAACACATCGGTAAATTGTGGCTTGGCGCAGAGCATGTCGGTCAGCTTCTCAGTAATTCCTGAACGGCCCGAAGACACGCGTTGAACCTCGGGCTTCAACTGAGTGATTTGTGCCTCGATGTCGACTAGTAAGGGGTTGGCTTCGATTAACCTCGGATTCCAGAGGGCGCAGAACACCCCATGCGGGCGGAGAATGCGATGGAACTCGTGGCACGCGTTCTCGAAGTCCGCCCAGTGAAGGGACGAGGCCATGCTAACAAGGTCGACCGAACTGTCCGGCAAACCGGTGGCTTCGGCCGAACCCTTGTGCCAACGGATGCTGCTGCCATGCGAAGTTCGGATGCCCTGCTCGCGCATGTCGTCATTAGGTTCCACCGCCACGATGGAGTGCAGCCCTCGCGCCGACAGCACGCGTGTCCAAATCCCGGTGCCCGCGCCGACGTCAGCAGCGTCGATCTTGCCTGGCTGGCGTCCTACATACTTCAGTATTGCCGTAGCAACGTGGGGGGCATAACCGGCTCGGAATTTGGCATAATCGACAGCCAAGCCGGTAAAGTCACCATGCTTCATTGTTATTGTTCTCGCACTTTCCTAGACCGGGTACCGAATTACGCGTCCTCAAGCTGAAGCTCGCCCTTCCGTGCCATGTCCTCATATAACGCCACGTCTTCAGGACTATCGATTTCGCCCCACTGGCCTTCGGTAGCGTAGGTGTTGATCGGAAATTCCTTCTCGCGCAGCAGGCGTCGAAGCAGGCCGGTCATATCCAGGCGATCGCGAGTTGCGGGATCAAGTTCATGGAGCAAGGTTTCGACGGTACCCCATGCCTTCGGCGTGAACTTCAAAAGTCCCATGTATTGTCCTTTGATGTCTTCGATGTTGGAGGTTCTAGCGCCGATTTCGAGCAACTGACCGTTCGAATCGGTCCGGAATGTTTCGGCATCAGCCAAGGGATCAACAAAGCGGCGGCACCATAAGGCACGCCAAGCGCGATCGTAAGCAATAATTAACTCGCCGGCAGTAGAGGCTAGGCCATGCACTAGCTCACTGTGATAGAAAATATCCGCGTAACTGACAATGACAGGCCCGGAGCGCAGCCAGGCAGCGGCGGCGACCAGCGACATAACCATATTGGTTTCGGCCCACCGCCGGTTGCGGAAAAAACGAAGGCCTGGATAATCAATCATTTCGGCGCGATAGCCGCGCACGACTCCGATCTCATCCACTCTGCCACGGCGAAGCGCAGCGATCTGACGCTCGATTAAGGATTTCCCTCCGAGCTGGACCAGACATTTCGGCCGGTCTTCACCGAGATGAGCCATGCGGCTACCACGACCAGCAGCGAGTATCACGGCGCGAATCATCGGGCCACACAAGTCCACCAGAACACGCGGACCTCAGCAGTGAAAAATGGACTGAACCTCTCGGGATGCCACTGATTCCTATCGCGGCTATTCCCAATGGCTCTCCAAATCCCCGAACCATCAAGGTGCTCCGGGTAATCGCCGAAGCTTCTAAGCAACGATCAAAACTCGCTCGTTCGCGCAGTCCAAGCAAAGTTTGCGTGCCGCCTGCCAACGCCGAAAGAGCACTTCGCCAGCCCCGATTACCGCAGGTAGGCCTAATTCACCGGCGCGAATGGCCATATGTGAGTTGACGCCGCCATACTGAGTGATAAATCCGCTGATATTCCGAGTGAAGATCCAGTCAAATCCGGGATCGGCGCTCGGCACAAAAAGGATGCGCCCCGTAAAGGTTTCCGGGGGATCACTCATCAACGCTACCGGGGCCACAACACTTTTTTGGGTAATGAAATTGGGCTGGCTGGGGGGGAGATGAAATGCGATCACTTCCCCGGACGACGCGATAATCGGTGGAAGTATCAGATTGAGGGTTAGCGCGTAACGTTCTTTGTTACGTGCTACGCTCTCGAGCAGCGCATCGCGCACCGATGCGCTTTCGCTGTACAGTTTGCGAATCGTGTCAAAATCCAGGAACGCGCAGTCCTCAATCGAAAGACCGTGGTCTTCTCCCAGTTGGCGGATAAGAGACAAAGCGTCACTCAAACTGCGCGTGAATACGAACTTCGCGTATTCACGACCCTCGATACCGGCTTTGATGAATTCGATCATACTGAGCACGTCGATATCGAGTTCATGTTCCTTCAGCAAACCCTCGATACGGCGCAATTGCTCGATGGAGAGCGCGAAGCGCGGCGGCGCGGACACGGCCAACCGGGGATTCGACCAATCGAAATAAAGATCGGGTGCCTCGTCGTAACGTGGCGAGAGAATGTCATAGGTGCCCGGCCGCAGATGGCCGTAGCGGGCGAGGAATTCCGCTTTGGGCAGCATCGCAAAATCTCGCCCAATACGCGACCCGACGGTGTCTACACTGGCCATAAACGTCGCTGCTTCCTGAACGCTGAGTGCCCCCACTTCCACGAATGACTGCAGCAGTTGCATGGCTATGAAACCAGCCCGCGCCAAACCAGCGAATGGCAGGGTACCGTATCGTTTGCAATCTTCGATTAGCCAGTAGACGCGGCTAATTTTATCGAGCTCGGCGTTATCTATTGTCGAAAAGCGCCGAGCCAGCTCATCAATTTTCGCCCGGTCGCGCCGCCACAGCGCGGTATCACCGTGGATGATGCGATTGGTCAGTCGCCGCAGGGCACCCGAAAGTTCCGCTAAATCCGAGGATGAAAACCCATACTCGGTCAGCTTGGCCAGGCGCTGTGGCAAGTCGAGCGTATAACAGGCGAATATGATGGCAAATTCGATCTTGTCGTGCAGTTGTGGTTCTGCGAGAAGCCGATCGATGTAGTAATTCACCAGCCTGCCGGCGAGATCGTCAGGTACATCGCGAGGCACAAAAGAGTTGAAGCTGACCCGCACGTCGATGTAGGGAAGCCCGTGAAAACTCACGAGCAATGGAAAGCTGCGAAGATTCTTGTACCCGTAATTGTCCCGCTGGTAAGCCCAGATAGCGTCCGTGATGAGTTCGCAATAGAGCGACAGCGACAGTGGCCGCGGCCGCACGCCAATGATTTCGGCAGGGTTCCAGTCCGGCATGATTCCGAATATTGCGCGGCTCCCGTGAAGATACGGATGCGGACGGCTAAGCAATTCGACTTTGCGCGCAATATCGGCAACAGCATCGTCCACTTTGGCGTCGGGGGGCCCGTTATGGCAATCCATGGCGAGAGGCCGAACCTGCAGAAGATAGAGTTGTCCGTCTTCTGCCACTGCGAATTCAACATCGATGGCATCGCACGTCAGAAGACTCTCAAGCTCTCGAAGTAGGTCGATAACCGGCGACAAACGACGTGGGCAATCCCCGGGCTGCGATTTAAGACAAAAGAAGGTCTTGAGATTGTCCCCGACACCGGCGGTCACGCGGTCCGTCAGGCCAGTATGGTCGTCGTAATTGACAACATAATAAGGGCCGCCGGCGGGACTCCGGGAAAAAGCCACCCCCGCCATAACAACATTGTCCAACATAGGCTGGACGAAAACCTGGTCGTCGACGTTGCCATCGGCGAACGACTCGATGACCTTGTCGATTGCCCGGACAATTGCCTCACTATCCTCCACAGCGAGCACGGAACTGTACCGCCCCGCTTGGCTTCTTGTGACGCCGTCCTCACAGCGGGCGCTGCTCCGCACGATCACGGGGCCTGAAGCCCATGGCGCGCTGTTTATCGAAGCTTTGACGACGCCGGGTTGCCCGCGCCATTCACGAACCGAGAATCGCACCTGTGGCAATACCTGTGCGCTTTGGAGCAGAGGCGCGACACTTTCCAGCGATTCCGCTTTCGTTCTGAGGGTCAGCGCTTGAGCCAGTGGCGCGCTGGAGCGCCCACTACGCCGGTCGCACAGCGCCAGGATCCGATCCACGGCGGTCACGACGTTGAGTTCCCCGTAATTCTCCAGGACCAAGTCTGGAGCCTCGGGAGTTTCGGCCGGTACGTCGATTCCCACTACGTCAGTCAGATCACCGCGCTCGGCTCTACCGTAGATTCCTTTTGTGTCGCGGCGCCGGAGTTCGTCCATGGGAACGTGAAGGTAAATTTCGTAATACCCAGGTATGTTGGCGCGATTCCAACGCTGCACGTCGTGAAAAAGGGAAATGGTCGCACAGACAACATCGCCGCCCTGCTGCGCCAACATCCGGCACAGCCGAGCATTGCGCATCGCCGATTCGCGCCGGTTACCTGTGCTGTGCCCCAAGTCTTCAGCGATGACTACGCGCAATTGGTCGCCGTCTAGAAACGTGACCGGCACGCCGTCAGCGCGCAATCGGTTGCAAAGCTCTTGCCCCAACGTTGTTTTCCCACTTCCGGACAACCCTGTTATCCAAAACACCCGGCCGGAATCACGTTGCAGTGGAGCTTCACCATGACCAATCTTTTTCGTGTTTGTGAGCATTTGCTATCGAACTGTATGTAACACACACCTAATCGCACAAGCAATACCACGGCATTGGTCTTCCAGTTGCGCACGGATTCTGGTACAGCTTCTGCAGCGAATCGGCACGATGGGAACGGAGGAAAAGGTTGGACCTACACCCCAGGTTGCCTGCTCCCTCTCAGTCGCAAACGTCTACAATTGCACAGTCGCCTGAGGGGGCCAGGAATTACGCATGCGCCGCGCTAGCCCTTCGGTTGCCCTCCAGACTGTAACCGATTTCTTCGATCCGTCTTTTTGTTTGAGAATCGATGCTAGCTATGAATTCTCTGAACCCCGCAACGTTGTCTCGAACAGCCAGGTGGCCATAGGGCTTGGCCCTGGGAACGGGTACATTCAAGAAATCCCGGTCGACAGAGACCGAAAGCAATTCCGCGATCTTGAGGAACTCCCGGCGGGGATCGTCCGCAAAATCTTCAAGGCGTACTGCGAGTGTCGAGGATTGGACAAAAAGACCGGTCTCCTCAACAAATTCCGAAAAAGATAAAAAGGGTGGACCCGGTGCCGCAGCGAAAAAGCTCGGATCAGCTTCAGCGAAAGCCTTAAAGCCTTGGAAATCCCGTTCCAAGCCGTCACACAGCTCATCCATGGTCTTGTAAATCTCCCAGATGCTGCCGATGATACGTTTCTCACCAAGGTAGGTTCGCCACCAAAGCCAATTGGTCAACAACGAATCCAAAGGATGACGGTATACAAAAATCAAATCCGCAGATCCAGCTCGCACGGCCTCCAAGATGCGCTTGGTAACGACCGGCAGCCTCTGCCCGCGAGAAGCATATCTCATCGTGGCATGCCCGGTGTAAATCATAGATGTAGGGCGTGGATGAAAGCGAATTCTTTGTCTTATGTACTTAGCTCTCTCTGCGAGGTTTTGGCGCATCAGTGCGTGGATATACCATCGGCCTGTGCCGTACAGTCCAATGACGTACGCCGTTTTGTCGGTTCCGGTACGAGGTACAGCCCAATGCCCGGTGCGAAGCGGCTCAGAAACAACATCGTAGATTCCGTGGATGACGCGTTTAGCTGGATTCTCTACCCACGTCTTCTCACCGTTGGATTCAACTGGATAATCAGCCAAACAGTTACTGATGGTGGCCCGAAGTTTTTTGTACTGGCGGCGCGAGGTTTTCCGTGCGGACTCTTTAATCTGATCGAAAACGCTTCTCTCGGCCCGATACTCAAGTAGGCCTGCGTTGTGGTCACTTCTGGGCATGAGATCGTGAACTTTAAATCGTTTCCCTTAACGCGCCCCCAATCATCGCGTCGGTAAAGTGGGTAGTTACTGCCCACAGCTTCAAGCGAGTTCCGATCATAAACGATAGATATCGGAGAGTAAAGCAGGAGGTACGCTGTTGACAATTTACCGCCCAACTCGATCAGATTGGCAATTGTTCCGATTTCGACGTCCTTGCGATTTGAGACCTGATCAGGATTAAGCCGCTGTCGTGGGGGACATAAAGTAAAGCAAGCTGTTTACGCTGCGGCCAAGACCTATTTGGAATTTGCCTTATCAAGCCTGAGGAAGCGCGCCGCGTTGTTATAGAGAATGTCACGTTTCTGCTCGGGCGTCAGATAGTCCGCGTTCTGGATGATGCTGATCGAGTACGCCATCAACTTTGGCCAGATCAGTTGGTCCGTGCCGAACATAACGCGGTCCTCAAAACCGGCGTCCACAATCCGTTCGATGTAACGATTCACTTCCTTTAGGGGATAGCTCCAGATTAGCCCAGCTACGTCGACGTACACATGAGAATTGGCTTGTAGTAGCGTGAGCATGTTGTCGATCATCGGGTATCCGGCATGCATGACTTGGACGCGCAGCTTCGGATGCCGGGCCAGCAGGTCCTCAAGAAGAAGTGGGTTGCCCATGGAGCCACGGAACTTAGGCATAGTGACGTTAGCCCGGCCCGAGCCGCCGGTGCCCATGTGAATCGCCACAGGAATGTCGAGTTCCTCCGCGAGTGCGAAGTACGCATCGACGCTAGGATCACTGGGAGAAATGCCTTCGTACTGTAGGCCGATCTCGCCCATCACCTTGAATCCGTCCGTAGTGAAGTCTTTGCGCAACTCATCCAACGGAACGCGCTTGCCGGGCTCAAGTCCTTCGTTGAAACCGGTGCCCGGTATGACGCGGTTCGGCGCAGCATCTCTCCACTTCTGCACGCTCTTGGGGTCACCGAAAACCACAGCTGTAACGTTCAGCCGTTCCATTTCGGCAATCACGTCTTTCAAGTATTCGCCTTTTGCCGCGGGATAGAGCTTGGGAGTGCACTGTTCCTGTACCCAGCCGAACGGTGCTTCCTTCGTGCGAGGATCGGAAGCAGTGAACTTTGCGGTGTTCGGACACACCGGACCGATGCCCGGGAAAGATTCGTCCATTGCGTGGACATGGACATCAATTACTGGGGGAACGTCGGTGCCGGTGTTCTGTGCGTGAGATAAAGCGCTGGTCGCGAGTACAATCAGGCAGGCGAGGGGCACAGCGGACCTTCGGATTGGAAGCATAGGATTCCTTTGCAGAAGTGTCAGTTCGGCGAATAGACTGCAGTGATAAGTGTTCAATGCGACTTCTGGCTGCGTGTATCTTATGCGAACGCAGGCGGCAGCGGCAAGCTACCAAGCTCGCGCCGGTTGTCAATCCAAGTCCACGCAGGTCAGCTCGCGCAGCTCACTTGACTCGACGTCCGTCCGTTCATTTACCTCCAGCAACTTGGGATTACTGCTAAACGCAACGATAGGAATTGTAGCGATTTTGCACAAGCGGCGGTTGCAACTCTCGGTATGTATGCCTTTCACAACCGCGGCAACTAAGTGTATCGTGATGCTGACGTGGCCGATGAGCAACTTCCGTATTCAGAGGAGATAAAGTGAAGAAGATTGTGGTTGAGGTTGTGTTCGCGAGCTTTTTCTTCGCTACCCTGACCTTCGCACAAGCTCCATCTGCCAACCAGTCGGCGCCTCCTTCGGATAATTCCTCAGTTCCAGCCGATGCACCATTTCGCAATCCTTCGCTGCCGGCCGAACAACGCGCAGCGGACCTGGTACACCGGATGACCGTGGAAGAAAAGGTCACGCAATTGACGAACCAGTCGAGAGCGATCCCGAGATTGAATGTGCCCGCCTACAACTGGTGGAGCGAGGCGCTGCATGGGGTGGCCAGCGGCGGCACCACGGAGTTCCCTGAGCCGGTGGGCCTGGCCGCCACGTTTGACACCGACGCAATCCATCGTATGGCCATAGCCATCGGCATCGAAGGAAGAATCAAACGTGTTCAGTTTGAACGAGCGGGTCACAGCCGCGCCCAGGAGGGTCTGGATTTCTGGGCGCCGAACATCAACATTTTTCGCGATCCTCGATGGGGGCGCGGGCAGGAAACGTACGGCGAAGATCCGTTCCTGACCGCGCGCATGGGCGTTGCCTTTGTCACCGGCATGCAGGGCGACGATCCCAAGTACTACCGGGTGATTTCGACTCCCAAACACTATGCCGTACACAGCGGCCCGGAGCCGAGCCGCCACACCGCCGACGTGAAGGTCAGCAAGCACGACGAGCTGGACACCTATCTGCCGGCGTTCCGTGCGACGGTGACCGAGGGTAAAGCCGGCTCGGTGATGTGCGCCTACAACAGCGTCAACGGGCAACCGGCGTGCGTGAATGAATTTCTGCTGCAGGACCAGTTGCGCGGCAAATGGAACTTTCAGGGCTACGTCGTGTCCGACTGCGCGGCAATCGTCAATATTTTTCGTGACCACCACTTTACCAAGACCCAGCCCGAGGCTTCCGCCCTAGCGGTGCAACGCGGCATGGACAACGAGTGCCTGAATTACGCGGATACCAAGGACGATCACGACTACAAGCCATACCTTGACGCTTACAAACAAGGTTTTCTGAAAGAGAGCGAGATCGATACGGTGCTGATCCGGCTGTTTACGGCTCGGATTAAGCTCGGCATGTTCGATGCGCCAGAGATGGTTCCGTACACAAAGATCGACGAAAAGGAACTCGATAGCCCCGCACACCGGGAACTGGCGCGCGTGATCGCAAACGAATCGATGGTGCTGCTGAAGAACGACGGCGCGCTGCCACTGAAGAAGAGCGCCGTCAAAATTGCCGTTGTGGGGCCGCTGGCCGATCAGACTAGATATCTGCTCGGCAATTACAATGGCAGGCCGACACATACGGTTTCCGTACTAGACGGAATCAAAGCCGAGTTTCCCGATGCGCAGATCACATTCCTGGAGGGAACGCAATTCTTGCGTATGGAAGGAGATGTCGTACCGGCATCGTTCTTCACTACGCTGGAAGGCCGGCCGGGACTCATAGCGGAATTCTCAACCGGAGAGATGTTCGGGGTGCAGCGAACCGTACTCGCGGAGCGCCTAGTGAACAACGTGGATTTGAAGGCACAGGAAATTCCTCCGGAAGCGTCAGGCAAATATCCCCTGCGCGTTGAGTGGACCGGCTTTCTCACTCCTACGGAGACAGGAGACTACACCGTCGGCGTGCGCTTGCAGGGTGGGTTCGCGCGAGTCCAGATCGATGGCAAAACATTAGCCCACGGGTGGGTCGGCAGTGATGAGGCGCCGCAGGCGCGAGTCGGTCACGTTCACCTTGAACAGGGGAAAAAGGTGTACGTCAAAGTTGGTTACGGGCAGGGCATCGCTGGCCCAGTGCAGGCGCAGTTGATTTGGTCCAGGTACGATCCCAAGCCAGACGCTAAGGCCATTGAATCGGCTGGGAATGCGGACGTACTGGTAGTGGTATTGGGTATTACCAGCGACTTGGAAGGCGAGGAGATGCCGGTCAGCGAAGAAGGTTTTAGAGGAGGCGACCGGACTAGCATTGATCTCCCCAAGCCAGAGGAGGATTTGCTCGAAGCCGTGTCCGCAACAAGAAAGCCTGTGGTGCTCGTGCTCGCCAATGGCAGCGCGCTAGCCGTAAACTGGGCTAGCCAACATGTGAACGCGATCCTCGAGTCTTGGTATCCGGGCGAGGAGGGCGGGACGGCAATCGCCCAGACCTTGTCAGGCAAAAACAATCCCGCAGGCCGTCTTCCCGTCACCTTCTACACCGGAGTCGAGCAGTTGGCGCCGTTTGAAGACTACGCGATGAAGGGACGCACCTACCGCTATTTCGAGGGCAAGCCGCTCTACCCGTTCGGCTATGGCCTGAGTTACACAACGTTCTCGTATCGCAGGCTGCGGCTTCCCAAGGTCATCCATGCTGGCGATCCTCTTGCGGTGGAAGTGACCGTCACGAACACCGGAAAACTTGATGGGGACGAAGTGGCACAACTTTACCTTAGCTTCCCGAATGTGCCGGGAGCACCACTACGTGCGCTGCGCGGATTCCAACGGGTGCAGCTGAAAGCCGGCGAGTCGCAGAAGGTGCGCTTCGCATTGAAAGATCGCGATCTAAGCATGGTGAGCGAAGCCGGTGAGCCAATCATCGCCGAGGGTAAGTATTCGGTCTCCATTGGCGGCGGACAGCCGGATACCGGCGCGCCGACGGTGGCGGGCACGTTCAATGTGAAGGGAACAAAAACTCTGCCGGAGTAGAAGGCCTTCCCAGATTGTGCCCGAGTAGCACGGTAGTCGCAGGGTGTTCGACCGCACAACGGACGTAGCACGCATGGCAATCTCTGTGCTGCAAGCCGCTGGACGTTGGTACACGTCGGCTGTGGGCGACCGTCTGGACCGTTGTTCTCGTTGCAATTATCGAGACACCCCTCAACCCAGTCGTGACCATCATTGCCCGAAGCATCCGATCTACGCTCGTACCAGGGGCTCGACGGGAGCTTAGCATGCCCCCTGCAAGATGCAGTGTTGAGACAGGCGTTCACCCGGGTGAAACAATTCTTCGAGCAAAATCGTTACTAGGAGTAAGCGTGGTGTAACTGTAGTTTTTTCACCCGAGGTCTAATAGCCGTTATGAAACGCGTACCTGTTGCCCTGGCTGTGCTGCTGCTCTTGTGCATGGCCATTCTGGCCGGAGGCGCGGCGCGCCGAGAATCCATAACCTTTGACGAAATCGCGCATATTGGCGCCGGGGTCAGCTATCTGCAGAAGCTAGATATGCGCATGAATCCGGAGCACCCACCCCTCGCCAAAGTGTGGTCGGCTCTTCCGTTAGTCCTGCGGGGAGTGCACGCCGAGTACTCGGACGCATCCTGGTCCATCAGCGCGCATGGCTGGGGCAATATGCTGGGCGAATGGTCCTGGGGCCACCGGCTGGCGCTCCTTTGGAACGATCCTTATTCCACGGTGTTCTGGGCCCGCGTGCCCATGCTGCTGCTGACGATAGTCTTGGGCGTGTTTGTGTATCGGTATGCTGCGGAGCTTGGAGGTGAGTGGGGCGGGCTCCTGTGCCTGGCTGCGTATGTCACCACACCCGCGTTTTTGGTCTTCGGTCCGCTGGTGCTAACGGATGTTGCGGTAGCGTTCACCACGCTGCTTGCGCTTTGGAGCTTCGCTGCGCTCTGGCGTGCTCCGAGCCGTGCCACACTCATTCCCTTTGGCCTTCTGCTGGGCGCGTCGTTTCTGACGAAGTTCTCCTCCGGCTTTTTGCTGTTCGCGTTTCTGGCGTTTCGGCTAAGCCTGCGCTGGCTTCCCCTGCCGGACGTGCCGAAAGATGGGCAAGAGCTTCGGACCTGGCGGCGCCTGCGCGGGCGCTATTTGTGGAAGGGTATTCTCCTGGCCGCTCTAACCGTGTATGTGGTCTATTTCATTCTGTCTTGGAACCAGCCAACCGGCTCGCTCGACTTCCTGGGACACAGCGCTGCCTCGCTGGTGCTGCGCCGGCTGCTGATGCCACCGTTCATTTACCTGTTCGGGCTGTTTTTCTTTGTCATGAGCTCTACCCGGCCGACCTTTCTTCTCGGTCACTTCTATACCCATGGCCAGTGGTTCTTTTTCCCGATCCTGTTTTCCCTCAAGTCGACTCTGGCCTTCCTGCTAGTGGTCGTTCTTGCGATTCCCGTGGGACTGATGGCCCGACGCAAACTGGAACGTGGTTCTGTGATTCCTGCCGACAAAAGATTCCATTGGCGCGCCCTGTGGATCTCCCTTCTGGTCTTCGTAGTCTTTTGCATGATCAGCCGCATGACCATTAGCATCCGGCATTTCACCATCCCGATCGTGATGCTGATTCTTTTGCTGGCGCCGTTGCCGCGCGCTCTGGGGCTGCTTAGGAAGAACGGCTGGCCTGCCGCACGGCTGGCCATGGGCGTTTACGCCGCGCTGGCGCTCTTCTCTGTGGCGACCGTGGTGCGTGCCTACCCCTACTACTTCCCATTCGTTAACAGTCTTGCTTTTGGACGTCCGACTTACTCGCTGTTCAGCGACTCGAATCTGGACTGGAACCATGCGCTTCCGGAGGTCAGCCAATACGTCCAGCGGCACGGACTCTCGCGAGTGCTGATCGACGAGTACGGTATTAACGAACCAACCATCTATGTTCCTCAAGCACAATTCTGGAACTGCCAGGAGCCCTCGCGTTCCGACGGAGGACAGGTGGCCATTGTCTCCGCCGACATGATCGAGGACTCGCACAACTGCGTGTGGCTTTTGCACTATCCCCACGAGGCCATTGCGGCCGGCAGCATGTATGTGTTTCAGCTTCCCGCGGCGATACCGCCAGTGGGAGACCCAACTGGGCCGCCTCCAACGTCGGCTTTCCACTATTTCGGTATGCCCTCTCCAGACGGATCTGATGGGCGGCTGATTTTTCTCAATTGCGTTCGGGATCCAAACCAGTTGCAACCCACCCTGGATCACATGATGGCCATGTACCGGGCCGAGATGGCCAAACGCCGCGCGCAACGTCACAAACACTGACACGCCAATGGCGCGGTTCATGCCTTGACTGCTCACTTCTACGTATTGCCGATTTTAGGCAAAATGACCACCGAGATCGTTTTGGCGTGCGACGCAAATCCGTCATTGGCGGCCTTGGCAAGAGTTTCCGAATCGTTGCTCACAGTCCTGACGCCACCCGTGTAGTTCTGAATGTCCAATCGTTGGACGTTTCCCCGCCTGTTCGCTACGCGTCGGCACCCCGTTCCAAGCGGCTCGTGTGGATTACAACCTTCCCAATATGGTTGCGGCTCGATCTGGACACAATACGACGGGTCGCGGGAGCTCACCGCCAAGGGTGGTCCGGCCTGCCCTTGGTGACATTCATCACATACATAAGGTTCAGGCGAGACTAACGTGGGTCCCATGAATGGCCGGACTGAAGGAGTTCGGGATGGGTGCCGGATTCGATCTTGCTTTCTCTTCGATCCCCATCGGGACACGTACCAGCCATTTTCAGTCCGTCCGTCAAACCAATAATTCATTCCTGCTGATTGGTGACACACCTGCGGGGGCACGTCATGCTCTGATTTTTGCAGGCTCGAAACGGCAGTCCGAGTGGGCCTGCTTCTGCAAGCGATGGTTTCCGACAAAGCACAACGGAGGCAACCAATGACCGTCAGTGGAGCAGAGCAGGAGAAGATCCAAACGCCGCCTGCGGCCGAAGGGTTATCTGCTGAGCGAATCGCTTATCTGGATAGCCTCGTCCGTCAAGCAAGAACCGCCTCAGCGGTCTTTACCCAATTCACTCAAGAGGACGTCGATCGAATTGTAAAGCCGATGGTTCTTGCTGGTTTGGAACGGGCCCAATATCTAGCACGCCTGGCCGTCGAGGAAACTCGGCTCGGCGTTATGGAAGATAAGGTCATTAAGAACATGGTGGCCACGGAGTTTACGTACAACTACGTCAAGGATAAGCGTACCGTCGGCATCATTCGCGAGTTTCCTGACCGTAATCTGGTGGAGATGGCGGAGCCAATTGGAGTGATCCTCTCGCTAACACCGATTACCAACCCCACTTCCACGGTGCTGTTTAAATGCATCTTGGCCATCAAGACGCGGAACGCAATTATTTTCAGCCCGCACCCAAAAACCTTGCACTGCTGCTCCGAGGCCCTAAGGATCATGTATGAGACGGCCGTAAAGCACGGGGCGCCCGAAGGGGTCTTCACTTGTCTTCAAGCGCACACTTTGCAGGACAACGCGTACCTGATGGGCCATAAAGATGTGGGCTTGATCGATGCGACGGGCGGGCCGGGCGCAGTCAAGGCGGCCTACAGCTCCGGCAAACCGGCGTTGGGAGTAGGACCGGGCAATACGGCGGTATACCTGGAGAAAACGGCGGACCTGAATACCGCAATCGTAGATATCATTATTTCTAAAACCTTCGACAACGGAACCATCTGCGCCTCAGAGCAGACAGTTGTGATTGACGACGAGATTTACGACCAGGCCATGAAGAAATTTTCGGAACTGGGCGCACACGTCTGCAATGAAAAAGAGACCAAGCTTCTGGAACGCACTGTGATGGATCCGCAGACGGGATTCATGCAGCCTCTGGCGGTCGGGCAGAAAGCGACGGATATCGCGCAGTTCATAGGTCTTCCCGTAGCGCCAAACACCAAACTGCTGATTGCGCCGATCAAGGGCGTCGGTCCTGAACATCCGTTGTCGTTCGAGAAGCTGTTTCCGGTGCTGGCGGTGTATCGAGCGAGATCCATCGACGAGGCACTAAAAGTGTGCGTGGACGTGAACCATGCCGGAGGACTGGGACATACCGCGATCATTTTCTCGCGCAATGATGAGGTGGTGCAAAAGTTTGGAGAGGTGATCAACGCGGGACGGATCATCGTGAATTCGCCCGGGTCCATTGGAGCATTGGGCGCGGTGTACAACGATCTGGTACCGACGTTCTCCTTCGGATGCGGAACCGGCGGGGGGAACAGCACCACCGACAATGTAAACATTTTCCATTACCTCAATATCAAGCGGGTGGCCCGGAGGACCCAAAACCATATGTGGTTTCGTGTTCCCAACCAGATCTATTTCAATATGAACGCGGTAGAAAATGTGCGGCAGTTCCCATCGCGTTCAACCATCATCGTTACGAATCCAGCTCTCGAGCAGATTGGTCATGCCGACATCGTGCGCCGCTCTCTTTCCCCGCAGACCTACGGGCATGTTTTGGTCATTGCCGATGCAGAGCCAGAGATTAAGGTGGTCATGCAAGGTGTGGAGGCTCTCGATTCCTACAAAGCCGACCAAATCATCGCGCTGGGCGGCGGGTCAGTGATTGACGCAGCTAAGATCATGAAACTCAAGTACGAATCGCCGCAGGCTGACCTGGAAGAGCTGGCCACACCTTTTCTGGATTTGCGCAAGCGCGTGGTTCAATATCCGACCGAAAAAATCAACCGCGCCCGGCTGATTGCCATCTCCACAACCAGCGGCACGGGGAGCGAGGTCACGCCGTTTGCGGTGCTGACGGACAAAGAGCGAAGACGTAAGGTGACGTTGGCGGACTACTCGCTGAGCCCGGACGTGGCGATCGTGGACCCGCAGTTTGTGATGTCCATGCCAAGGGGGCTGACGGCGGATACCGGGGTCGACTGCCTGACCCACGCTCTGGAAGCTGGAGTTTCGAGTTACGCGTCGCCATATACGGACTCGAATGCGATGCAGGCGATTCGGCTGGTATTCAAGTACCTGCCTATCGCCTATGAAAATCCGCATGACGAAGAAGCGCGAAGCATGATGCACAATGCCGCT
The DNA here is from genome assembly GCA_035622555.1 of Candidatus Eremiobacteraceae bacterium. Classification (GTDB taxonomy): domain Bacteria; phylum Acidobacteriota; class Terriglobia; order Acidiferrales; family UBA7541; genus Acidiferrum. The sequence goes on from DASPVD010000088.1 coordinate 48,917, forward strand.
TGCATAGCGGCACTTGCCTTTTCCAATGCATCAGTGGGCGTAAATCACGCCCTGGCCCACGCGTTCGGCGCGCGTTTTGGGGTAGCCCATGGCCGGGCGAATGCACTGATGTTGCCCCACGTGCTTGAGTACAACGCTGCGGTGCCCACCAAATTCATGCCGTCGCCATATCAGCAGGGGTACGTGGCGCACAAGAAGTACGCGACGATAGCGGACTTGTTGGGGCTCGGTGGCCATACGATTGAAGAGAAGGTTAAGAACCTCGTAGCGGCGACTGAAAAGCTGCTCGATCAACTGGGATTTCCGCGATCGATCGCCGAATTGGGGATCTCAAGGGAGGAATTTGAGCGGGCATTGCCCGAAATGACCAAGATTGCGTTTGACGATCCGTCCTGGCGGTCAAACCCGCGCATGCCGCTCATGAACGAACTAGTCGAACTCTTTTGGAAAGCGTATGAGGGCAGATCTCAGGCCAAGGCGGCCGGTGGATTGCAACCGGGCACTAACTAAAGACGGCGGTGTTTTATGGCAATGATTTCTGGATCGCTGAACATTGATGCACAGCGTGTGGTTCCGGCCCTTCGCGAGGCGGCGGAGAAACTGGGCGAAACAGACGGCGAAGCGGTTCTGGATTTTTCCTCTGTCGCCCGCATCGATTGCACTGTGCTGCAAGCACTGGAAGAGTTCGCAGCCGCGGCGGACGTCAAAGGTGTCAAGGTGGTGTTGTGCGGCGTAAATGTTGGCGTATACAAAGTGCTTAAGCTAACCAAGCTGGCATCCCGTCTCTTTTTCACCAATTGACCGGCTCGCCCGAAAAAGCAGTTTTTCAACCACGGCCTGGCGCGGCCTGATCAACAGTCGTCGGGCAACGCCTCAACGCTGGAGGCTCTCTCGGGGTGGCTCAACCAGATTCACAAACACACTCTCAAAGGGGATTTTTTCGCGTGTGCACCGTTCGGCCAGAGCCTCGGCCCCGCCCGCCTCGGGAGCGAGTCTGATTTCTTCAAATGGGTAAGCATGGGACACCTCAATCAGACCTGCTCCAGTCAATGCGGCTAGCAAGGTGTAGAATTCCGCGACATCGAGACCGCACGCCTCCAGAATCTCCGGCGGTGTTGCGGTGCCCTTCGTCTTCGGCCGGATAGGACCGTGAAATGCCTGCCGCACAACCACAGCAAACAGTTTGCGAGCTGGCACAGAAACCGTTTGTAAGCGCTCAAATAGGAACGAGGAATGATTGCTCATGGCGTCTCAAGCAGTCTCAGCCTCGAAGATCGCTGCGCCGATCCGATTTTGGACCACCGCGCGTAGTGTCCTGAATGCGGGTCAGTCAAAACGAACGTACTCGAATTCGATCGGCAAGTTGTTGATGCCACGGGCCGGTGCAGCGATCCAGTTGGCAAACTTCCCGGGCTCAACCACCCGTGCCATTAGCGAACCGATGAAGGCGTGGTCATCGTCCGATGGAAGCCACGCGACCAACTGGCGCTCCCACTCTTCCTTCGAAAGCACTCTCCCATCCGGACTGATGTATTGGCCTGCGAAGCTGCCGATCTTGCGGTGGAATCCCACATGAGGCAACGTAATGCGGAAGGGAATGCCCAGCTTTTCGGGGATACGGTTCCAGCGATCCACTCCTGCCTGAATCTCGCGTGTGTAGTCGTCACGCAAGCGCGCATTCAAAGCCGTCAAAGCGGGCATTGGTCGGCTCACAATCTTTCCGTTTTCGATCTCCTGGACTGCGTAGGAGTCGTTGTTAAGTGAGTGATCATCGCCGAGTTTGGCCTCTTCATACCGGCCCTTGAGCCCGCCAGTATAGAAACTAGCTGCGTTGGCAGAGATGTCAGAGCCAAACAAATCCAAAGTGACACTGTAGTGAAAATTCACAAACCTTTGCAGTGTTTCGAGATCGACTACTCCTTGTGCTCGAACCTCAGAGGAATCCGATAACTTCTGCTCGCGCATGACCTCGCAAGTGCGTTGCAATACTCGCGCCACTCCGGACTCGCCGACAAACATATGATGCGCTTCCTCGGTCAGCATAAACTTTGTGCTGCGCGCTAGTGGGTCAAAACCCGACTCCGCCAATGCTGCCAGTTGGAATTTGCCGTCGCGATCGGTGAAAAACGTGAACATGTAAAACGCCAGCCAGTGGCTGGTCTTTTCATTGAATGCTGTAAGAATGCGCGGGTTATTGGGGTCGCCCGAACGGCGCTGTAACAACGCCTCAGCTTCCTCACGCCCATCCCGCCCGAAGTACCGGTGAAGGAGGTACACCATCGCCCAGAGATGACGTCCCTCTTCCACGTTCACTTGGAACAAATTTCGGAGGTCGTAAAGCGAGGGACAGGTGGCTCCTAGCAGTTTCTGCTGCTCTACGGAAGCGGGTTCCGTATCGCCTTGAGTCACGATAATTCGCCGCAACTGTGAGCGATATTCTCCGGGAACGTCTTGCCACGCGGGCTGGCCTTTGTGATCCCCAAAATGAATCGGCTGGCTCTCATCTCGCGGTGTCAAGAAGATGCCCCACCGGTACTCCGGCATCCGCACATAGCCGAAATTGGCCCAACCGTCGCGGTCCACACTGATCGCCGTTCTCAGGTAGACCTGCAAAGTGGCGGTATTGACCGGCCCTGTCTCATTCCACCATCCCAGGAACGCTGGCTGCCAGCGTTCGAGCGCGCGCTGAAGAGTTCGGTCGTTTGCGAGGTCGACGTTATTGGGAATGCGCTGAGAGTAGTCAATTGCTTGCTGTGTCGTTTCCGTTATTTCTGCCATACGTTACACCCGCTCCCAATCGAACTTCGCCCGATTGCCTGTGCCGTAGACCTTTAAGGCTCCAAGAGGCCCGACGGCATTGGGACGAATGAAGATCCAGTTTTGCCATGCGGACAGTCGGCCGAAGATTCGCGTATCCATATTCTCGTGTTCGCCAAATCGGAGGTTTGCTTCCATTCCGGTGAGGGCATCGGGTGAGAGAGCGAGCCGCGTTTCAATCGCGAGCCTTACCTCGTCGTTCCAATCCAATTCGTCGGGAGTGAATGTGACCAAGCCGAGTTGGCTGGCGGTTTGAGCATCAAGGCGCGCACCGGCGTGTTTTCGCAGTTCCGCGATGCGAGTTTGGTCGCGATGGAATCTGGCTTCTAGGCGAGAGTGGCCATGGACTCCTTCCAGCCCGCCAAAGTTTATCTCTGAGAGTTCGATCGCGGTCTGCGGGTCGTCGAGCATATAGACCCGGTCTGCCGCCAGCGCCAGTTCCAACAAACTGCCGGCAAAACATGATCCCGGCTCCACCAAGGCATAAATCGACCGCGACGTAACGTCAACGCGTGCAAAGGTGCGGCGCATCATTCCAATAACTTCTCGCACGAGCCAGTTGTCTTTTTGAGAAAGCAATACGGAATCGATCGCGATGATGTTCTTCCAGTCGCCTTCCGTCCTGAAAAGCCAAAGCCCCAATTCGAGTTGATTAGTCCGAAGCGACAAAATCGCGTCGTCGAGTTCTCGCGACATCTGCAGAGGCCACCACGTAGCCCCGGCATCTAAAATCTCGCCGAGCAATGCGGGCTCCGCAGACTCCGGAGCCTTAATCGTCAGGGTCGCGACGCGCCGCTGCGGGTCCAACTGCACGTCGACGTAGCGGTAGTGATACCCACGTTGGTCCACACTTCGCATGATTGGTGCAAGTTCGATTCCCTTTGCCTTTGTTGGCCGGTCGCTTAGCTGGGCAAGTGCACGCGCGCGCTCCTTCACGTATGTGTCGAAGTCCTGCGGTTTAACCACCGCATCGACAAGTCCCCATTGTTTGGCGCGCTGCCCCTGTATGCCTTCGGGCGTCGTGCAAAATACGTCCGCCAGGTCTCGCCGCACACGCCTTTTGTCCGTCAGACGTGTCAGCCCGCCGGTACCGGGAAGCACGCCGAGCAGGGGAGTCTCCGGGAGACTGACCGAAGACGAGCGATCGTCGATCAAGATGATTTCGTCGCACGCCAAGGCCAGTTCGTAGCCTCCGCCGGCTGCAGATCCGCTGCAGGCGGCGATGAATTTCAGACTGGAGTGTGCGCTGGAGTCTTCGATTCCGTTTCGAGTTTCATTGGTGAACTTGCAGAAATTGACCTTCCAAGCATGGCTAGAGAGCCCCAACATATAGATGTTCGCGCCCGAACAAAAAACCCGCTGTTTGGCGCTGCTGAGAACCACGCTGGAGACTTCAGGATGCTCGAATCGAATCCGCTGCAGGGCATCGTGCAGCTCGATGTCCACACCCAAATCGTACGAATTCAGTTTCAGCTTATAGCCAGGACGTATGCCCGCATCCTCCTGGACATCCATGGCCAGCGTGGCAATACGGCCTTCGAAAGATAGTTTCCAGTGGCGGTAGCGCGAGGGCGCCGTCTGAAAACCCACAGAGTCCGGGATCTCAGGATTTGGGCTGGCCACAATCGCTTCCATGCTTAGGCATTCCTGCGGGGCCCTCGCAGGGCCGCGCGACAAAATAATGCATCCCAGGTTCCAAAGTCAATGCGACATATGCAACATAATGCGCTTGAACCTGTGTACGACATGCATTATAGTACAAGTAGTGCAGCGGTGCCAGTTCGAAGCTTTTTTCGCTCAATGAGCTTGTGTCCCCGATCGTGTTTTGCAGGATGCACTCTTGTTGGAATCCACACAGTTTGCCGAAGTGCACTCAGTATCGTATGGCGTCAGGAAAAATGAGGAGAATCGGCGCGCGTAAGTTGCGAGGGTCAAAGGTTCGACGCGACAGTGCTGGCCTTTTAGCCGCGTCGATGGCGGATGCGCTGAAATCGCTAGGGAGTCGGGTCCGGCAGGCGCGAGCCCGCCGAGGCATGACTCGAAAGCTACTCGCTCGTGACTCCGGCGTTTCCGAGCGTTATCTCGCACAAATAGAGGCGGGCAAGGGAAATATCTCGGTGCTGGTGTTGCGGCGCCTGGCGAAGGCTCTGAATGTTTCGGTCGACGTCTTGATTTCTGAAGGCCCTGAACCTCCGGTGGAATTGGTCCATGCCGTTGAGTTTCTCCGACGCCTCTCTATGGATGATGTCAAGCTCGCCCGTCAATTGTTGCTCCGTCAGTTTGGAGGAATTGATCCAGCAGCTCGCCATCGGCGCATTGCACTGATCGGTCTTCGTGGCGCCGGCAAGTCCACCTTGGGGACGGCCCTAGCGGCTTGCCTGGAAATGCCATTTGTCGAACTCGACCAGGTAATTGAGCAAGAAAGCGGACTCACTTTGAGCCTGGTCTTCGAACTTCGCGGACAAAGTGGGTTCCGCCAACTCGAACGGCAGTGTTTAGACAGGGTGATCGAACGCTACCCCTGTTTTGTCTTGGCGACCGGAGGGAGTCTCGTATCTGAACCGGGCACGTTTGAGCGGTTGCTATCGAGTTGTTTCACCGTGTGGCTAAGGGCTTCTGCCGAAGAGCACATGGAGCGGGTCGTTGTCCAGGGGGACATGCGTCCAATGGCCGACAATCGCGACGCGATGTCCGACCTTCAGCGCATACTCGCCGAGCGTGAGGTTCTCTACAACAAGGCAGATATTCAGGTTGATACCACCGGTCACACTCGGGAAGAGAGCCTTGAAATGCTGATTGAGGCCTTGAGGAACACGCCCGTTCGAGAATCGATAGGCTCCGCGATCGCCGCGGAGTAAGCCATTGCGCGCTCGCAAGTGGTGGTATCAAACCAATCCCGCCCCGTAGACGACCGTGCGGTTATGCAAGCTGATACGTCAGACGCCCAGTCCGCTCCGTCCATCTGTCTCGCTTTATGGCAAGCAACCTGATCTATAGAACCAGAGAGTGACGAACGGGGCCAGGTCACTTTGCCCACATCCGACAAAGTGAATAGACACGGCCTCAGTAAGCCAGCGAAGACCAAGGAAATTTCAAGAGGATCAAACGGTTCCCTCGGATCGACACAGTCACAAGTCTATTTCTGCGCGTACTGCGAAGTTCCCAGTCCTGTTTCTGTTGGTGTGCAGGATTGAGCACACCGGACATTTGCCTCCATCGGCGAGGAATACAATCGGCGTAGGTAGAGGTCTGAGTCATGACCACACTGCGTAGTACAGAAGCCTCCAGGCTGGTCCACTGGAAATTGGATCAAGAACTTGATCAGCAGAATCTTGAAGTTCTGATCTTGGATCCAGAGACGATCTACCGGGGCCTAGTCCGGAACGATTCGCGTTTCCGCCTCGCGCCCCAAGATTTCATCGAGCAGCTTGTTAACCAATGGCAGAAAGAAATGAAGAGATGGTTGCAAGCGACTGTCCGGGGAGCATCGAAGGACAACGCATAGAGGCGAGCGCCAGTACTTTAATGTGAAGCGCGAAGCGGTTCCGCAGGTGCCGCGGTCACAGGGTTCCGCGTCGCGGTTCTGCCGGTCGGCAGGTCTGAGGTGGAGGACCTACTTGAAAGAAAGCCGCCACACGTAGAAGTGTAGTTTTACTGGGCAGCGGAGTTGAATCGCTGACCGCATACTCCGACCCTAGGCAAAGATGGTGACTGCGTCGCTCTGGTCGAAAATTCCGATCTCCGGCAAATGGCCAACCGGGGCGTGTCGCTATTCCTCTCGACCTTCTCAGTTATAACCCGTCCGACGAGCAGCCCAGCATCTTTCTCTTCCTGGCCGTTTGCTAGTCCCAACACAGCTAAACACTTATATGGAGACGCAACACGTCACGGTATGGTCCTCCGATTGCTCGTAGTATTGGCGGAACGCAAATTCACCGATAGGAGGGCCTATGGCAAGGATTGTTACTGTGGGACCAGACAATGAGGCGCTTGTCGCGGCCTTCAGCCTACAAGAATGCGCCTATTGCCGATCGTCAATCGTATCGGGAGAACGATGGGTCCGGGAGAAGATCTATGAACCGTTTACTGTCAACGGTGCACGCTATCGTCGTTACCACGCTGACCTTTTCGCCGGGGAGGAATTAAGCTGTTGGGAAAAACACCAGATGGAACAGGAAATTGCCCAGGCTGCTGACCGTGCCGCGTGAAGGGAGACACGTGTGTTTTCGCGTGCCTTGATGACTGATCTTTCTGCGACCATTCCACACGGCTGGATACGCCCAGCTTGTCGTCACCCTGCTAAAGTCGCGGTGAGGTTTCCGAAATTACCTACTGGGGATTTACGTGAACGCCTGGCCGAAGCGAGCGAGGCAGCATGAACGCCCACACAAAAACTTTCGGCTCCCCCTCGGGGGAGCCGAGCATCACCAGGCCCATACCTCAACAAATGTGCGAAAAACTCTGGACACTACCCCGAGGCGGCCACCGACGCGCTGGTGTGATGGCCTGGAATCCTGGGGGCGTCGGCACTGGAGAGGAATCGCGGAGCTCGACTTCTGAAAAAAGGAAATAGCAGCGGGGAACGAGCACAAGAACGAATCGCCGACCATAGGGAACGGGATCTAACGAAACTAGTATGCTCCTCGGCTCGTAATATCTAAGGAGTGGGGAACCACGGATGAGTGCTCGAGCCGTTCAAATTCCTGCACGCATTCACATAAGCATAGGGGCAGCACTGACGACTTTTCTCTTGATGGCGTTCTGCCGCGCAGCGGTGGCTGATCAAGCCGGTGCGTCCGCACAAACGCCCGTGATCCGAGCGCAGTCGTCTCTGGTGCTGGTCGATGTGATTGGCCAGGATGCAAAAACCGGACTGCCCGTGCGCGATTTCAGCAAAGAAGACTTTCACGTGTTCGATAACGGACGCGAAGTGCCAATCACAACATTCGACGCCGGTTCGGCGACACGACCGGTGATTGTTTGGCTGACGGTGATATGCAATGAGCAGGGAATCCCTGCGGGCTCGGCACGTTTCGCGGGCAACGAAGCGCGATTTCGTTCTGCGCTCGGCCACTTAGCGAAGGGTGACACGGTAGGCGTGGCTCACTGGTGTGACAACGGCGAGTCGAAACTGGACCTGGTGCCAGCGGATGACTCGGAAAGTTCAATTCGCGTTCTGGCGGAGGTGCTGCGCCCAATTTCCTTTGAGGGAGGAACCACCCAGAGCGATGCGGTTGGGGAAGTGACATTTCGAAAGATGATTCGCCTGATCATCCAAGACGCGTACCGCGGGAACCCTCAACCGCTGCCCGTGCTTGTGTTTCTTCACGGCGACCACACTGGGCAACCCATTGGGGAATTAAACGAACTCGTGAATGATTTCCTGGAAACTTCGGGAGTTGTGTTCGGGATCAAGGACGCGCGCGATCATCGAATGCTGCCATTGATCGGGGAGCAAGCTCAGATTCTGCATTACATGGCGAAGCACACCGGAGGAGAGTACTTCAACACCGCTCCGGCCGGCTACAGCGCCGCCCTGCAAAACATTTTGGAACAACTGCACTCGCGATATGAAATTGGATTTATTCCGCCGGCGATCGATGGGCAACGGCACGCGTTAAAGGTTGAATTGACTAAGGAAGGACGAGCGAAGCACAAGGGTGTCCGTTTGCGGTTCCGGCCGGAGTACATACCAGTAGCCGAAGAGCCAGAGTGGGCGAAATGATGTGCTGAAGGCGCGGGTGCGCTGGTGCCTTGGTCAGGAAAAGTTTGGGGATGTGGGGGGCTTCTCGGGGTAAAGGCGTTCAAACTCGGGATCGCCGTGAAGCGGAGCAAGATCAGGATCGCGGCGGGCCCACACGGAATCCTTGGAGCCGGCTTCCCATGCTTTGCGCAATGCATCCAATGCTTCCACTTTTCTGTTCAAGCCGCAAAACACGCAAGCGGCATTGTAAAGAATCGACGCTTCGTTGGCCCGTAATGTGACTGCGAGGTTGAGTTCCCGCATCGCATCTACTTCGCGCCCCAGCCGGGCGTAGTTGGCGCCCAACAGGATACGTGCTCGTGCATCCTCCGGCACGCGTTTCAGGTGTGCCTCGAGCGCAACAAGGCATCGCTGCGTCATTTTGACTTTCGCTTCTTCCTTTCCCAGGTCGCCCAGAGCGTTCAGGATCGGAACATACACGTTGTAGTCTTCACCGCTCGCTTCGATGGTCGATTCCGCAATGTCCACAACCTCCTGCGCGCGACCTGCGGCAAACAGCGCGCGGCAAAGCAAGTAATAAGCGCCGTCGCAATCCCGTTTGCGTTCAATCGCCTTCTTGACCATGCGCACGGCCTCATCGTAGAGCCCCGCAGCGTAGAGCACCCAGGCCTGGCTGACGTGCGTTTCCGGAAGGTCCCAACGCAGCGCCACCGCTTTCCCGGATGCCTCCCGAGCCCGCTCTACCCAAACCTGATCCCGGCTGAAGAAGGAGTAGTACATAGCGCAAGCGTTTGCGCACGCGGCGTATGCCAGCGCAAAACTTGGATCGAGGCCCACCGCATTTTCAAACATTTGCAGCGCAAATTCTACGTCTTGGCGGGTCAGCCGCCGCGCATAACGCCTTCCGCGCAGGTACAAGTCGTAGGCTTGCGGATTATCTGTTGGTTTGTCGGCAAGCGCTTCCAGTTCTTGCGGAGAAAGCGCAACTCGCAATGCCTCGGCGATTTTGCGCGCCATTTCGTCTTGCACTTCAAAAACGTCCTGCATCTCGCGATCGAAGCGTTCAGACCACAGCTGGAAATCCGTATGCGTGTCCACCAATTGCGCGCTGATGCGCAGTCGCGCCCCGGCGCGGCGCACGGTGCCTGTTAGCACGTAGGCCGCACCGAGCTGCTGGCCAATTTGCGTCGGTGTCACTGGCTTGTCCCGAAAAGCGAGAACCGTCGGGCGCGAGAACGTGTTTAATCCTTTGATTTTAGAGAGTTCAGTTATGACGTCTTCCGTGATGCCATCGCGAAGGTATTCATCTTCCTTGACACCACTCTGGTTTTCAAAATACAAAACGGCTATCGATTTCTTGCTCGCAGCAGTAACTTGCGCCGTTGCCACTGGCAAAGGCTGCTCTTTTCCCGCTGCGGGCCGGCGGTTGGAATCGAGATCTCGTTTCAGACGTTTCAAGTCCGCTCGAAATTCACCTGCGGTCTGGTAACGCAGATCGCGGTCCTTCTCCAAAGCCTTGCCAACGATATTCTCCAGCGCCTGTGGCAACTTGGGGTTCAACTTCGTTGCCGGTGTCGGTTCGGAATGCAAGATTCCGTCGAAAATCAACGCTACAGACGAGCCGGAGAACGGAACGATGCCGACAGCCATCTCATACAGTACGACTCCGAGCGAAAATAGATCGGATCGTCCATCCAGCTCTTCTCCGCGCGCTTGTTCTGGCGACATGTATGCCACCGTTCCCACGGAGCTCCCTGGGCTCGTAATCAGTGCGCTGTTCCCGACATGCGTCTGGGTGCGGAAACCTGCTTCGGTCACCGCCTCCATGGCCAGCTGCTTTTGGCTCGCCAGCTTCGCCAGTCCGAAGTCGAGTATTTTCGCCGATCCCCTCTCGACCAAGAAGATGTTTGCTGGCTTGATATCGCGGTGCACGATGCCCTTAGTGTGGGCTGCATCGAGGCCGTCGGCGATCTGAATCCCCACATCCAGGATCTCAGATATTGCCATCGGCCTGCTGGAGATGCGGTGCTTCAACGTCTGGCCTTCCAGCATCTCCATGGCAATGAACGGACGCCCTTGGTATTCCCCAATATCATAGATGGTGCAGATGTTCGGATGATTCAGCGCAGAAGCGGCGCGCGCCTCGCGCCGGAATCGTTCCACCGCTTGCGGGTCCTCACTAATATCGTCGGGCAGGAATTTCAAAGCAACGTTTCGACCGAGGCGCTGGTCCCGGGCCTTGTAGACCACGCCCATTCCTCCACCGCCCAGTTTCTCAAGGACGCTATAGTGGGAGATTGTCCTGCCAACTATGGTTGGAATTTCCGCCATTGCGCGAGGAGTTTACCTCAGAGGCCCCAACGCAAGCAACCCGCGCCGGCATACAGGACCAACTCCACGCGGCTGGATACGCCCCGCTGTCGCAAATCTGCAGCAGGCAATCTTACTAGTCTCAGTCGGCCGCTGGCGGTTTGGCTTTCAAGACAAGGATGAGGATGCGGCCATCGGAATGGAATCCGCCGCCGGTTGCGGTTTTGGCGGAGGTCAGCGCGTGAGGAGGGGTGACGTGGCCACGAACTGTGACCAGGCCCGTGCTAGAAAGTGTGTCATTCACGTATTCACGCTCACCATCAATGGCGGGATCAATCTTGTGGGTGACTAGATTGTTGCGCTGGTCGCGTTCGAAGCCGATGTCATGGGTGGCAGCCACACACCATAGGGGCTTGCCCTTCACTAGGTAGGGCGATTTCCAGACGCGAAGATGGTTGCGAGACATGAGTACGCGAATGGGCTCGGCGTGTGCAAAGCCGTAATCCTGGTGGCGATCGAACAGATACAAGGTGCTCATCGGGAAGGTGAGATAGTCTTCTTTCTTGATGGTGTCTTCGAGGCCGGCCAGCAGAGTTTTCCCCACGGAACGGTCCACCTTGACCCAGCCGGCAGTTGCAAATGCCTGAACGACTTCCTCTTCCGTGCCTAGCAAGAAAATATTCACCATGTCGCCAAGCTCGCCTTTTTCGTCGCTGACGCGGCGAGGAATCTTGGTCAGAAGACTTGTGGTGATTCCAAGAATTTTTGTTTCCGGTGGTCCACCTACCTGACCAGCAGAGGTTTCTTTTGATCCGGGTTCGAGAACTTCGATGCGGACGCGGAAACTGCCCTCAGCCTCCTTAGCATCCTTTAGGCTTTCGTTGAGGCCGAGATAGAGGCGGCCCGCGACGGGAGCGACATATTCCTTGGTGATGCCAACAACAAACGGTTGAGCAACGTCGCCTTGACCCAACTGAGCAATCACGGCGCCATGGTCGCCATCAGGGACGGCATACTCGTGAACGACATCCTTGATGGCGCGAGGCAGACCCTCCGGGCCAAAAGTTTTGCCCTTTGGATAATGGGCTGTGCCACTGCTGGTGAAGCGGAGTTTTTCTCCGGCACGAAGATCGAGCTTAGTGTCTAGCCATTGTTGCGTGGCGGGAATTTCGAAAACGAGGTGGAGTCCGTCTGCAGTGGCGGTCGGGGCTTCGTCTGGCCCCGGAACCGCCGGAGATGACTCTTGAGACCAAAGCGCGGCTGGTGAACAAGCCAAAAGGCAGACTAGGAACAAACAACGAGACAAAAACAATCGGCGAGCTGTGAAAATGCGCATGTTCCACCCGACCTTCCAGGCACAACGCCATTAAGCCGCATGCTAGGTCTCTGGCTTAGCGAAGTCAACAAACAACGATCCACATGCTCTTTCAGCATATTGGCTTGAGTGACCGGAACCAGTCCCTGGATCTTGTGGCCTGTTAGAATCCACCGCTGACCTCACCTTTCGTCGATAGCTGCATCGGCACTGCTCTGGATGAAGAGATCGAGCAAGAGGCTGATTGCTTCAGTGTCCTGTTTGACCGGTTGGGGATTACATACAGGGCCGCAAAAATGTAAGAGATCATCACTCAGCCTATCCCTCGAGCAAGTCCCCGGAACATTTCTGCTCACTTCATCCATTCATTCCGTCTATCCACCATAATCTTGTCGGGGTTGTGATATCGGAAAGCCCTGGGCGGCTGACCCGAGAATCACGCGCGGGAATTGGATATCATTTATTATTCAGATGGTTCCTGCTTCGTACAAGCCGCGAAAGAAGTTCATGGAGTTGGCTATTTCGGAAGCCAAACGCGCCGGTGACCGAGGCGATTATCCGATTGGTGCGGTCATCACACGGCTCACGGAAGGGCGCGAAGTGGTTATCGCCAGTGCCGGCAATCGAGTTAAGACCTCTGGTTCAAGCATCAAACACGTAGAGTTGGAAACGCTCAAGTATGTGTCAAGCGGTTACGGCCGCTACTTGCCCGACTTTGTCCTCTACTCGACACACGAACCCTGTGCGATGTGCGCCGGTGCCTGCGTATGGTCTAGAATCGGCGCGGTCGTGTACGGTGTCTCCCAGGAGGACATTGCCGCATACGGCCGCACGCACGGAACAGAAGAGTACAAGTGGCGGGCTTGTCTCGTACCCTGCCGACTAGTCCTCGAGAAGGGCGAGCACCGCATTCCGGTTATTGGTGGTTTTCTCCGGCATGAGTGTCAAAAACTGTTCAGTTACAGGGCCACGCATCGATAAGCGATGCGAACTGAATTTCGGTGACGGTTGACGGGGTTTGTGACGCGCATCTCAGTACTTCTTTCGGTCGTTGCCCTTACCGTCGCCTCCGAGAGGAACCAACTGTCATGAGAAAGCTTTCGGAAGGAAATGCTTGGATTATGACGAGGCCTCTGCTCTTTGCTGTCTGCGTTGTGTTTATGTTTCCGCTTAGCGGTCCTAGCGCGCAGACGCCTGCTTGGCAGCCATCGCCCGGGCATAAGCAAATCCCGATATGGCCTAGGGCCGTCCCCGATGCGCAGCCTGTCGCGGGGCCGGAGGTCGCTAGGACGACTGGGAAGGAGTTTCTGGTTGCCGGCAGGCCGGCAGTGGGCGTGAGTAACGTGTCACAGCCCACGATGACGGTCTATTCGCCAAACGGAGAGAATACGGGCACTGCCGTCGTCGTGTTTCCGGGCGGAGGCTACCTGGACCTGGCGATCGATCTGGAAGGCACAGAGGTCTGCGACTGGCTGACGTCGAAGGGGATTACGTGTGTGCTGTTGAAGTACCGCGTGCCGGGTGAGCCGGGGTATTCGAAGCCCGCGCCGTATCCAAAATCAGGGCCTTATCCGGAATCACCGATGGCGTTGGAAGATGCGCAGCGAACGATGGGGCTGGTACGCTTTCACGCCGCGGAGTGGCATATCGACCCTCACAGGATTGGAGTGCTTGGGTTTTCGTCAGGCGGGCATCTGTCGGCGGCGATAAGCACACACTTTAAGAAGCGTTTGTATCCTTCTGTAGACTCTACCGACAAAGAGAGCTGCCGTCCGGATTTCGCGGTGGCCATTTATCCGGGGCATCTGTCCATTGCCGCGGCGGAGTGGGATGCTAAGCAAGATGTCAGAAAGTTTGTGCTTCATTATCCGGCGACTGCCGATAAAGATTTGGGGCTGAATCCCGATATCCCCGTCACCCGGCAGACGCCTCCCACCTTCTTGCTGCAAGCCGAAGACGACCACGTGGACAATGTAAACGACTCGCTGGCTTACTACATTGCGCTGAAGAACGCAGGCGTTGCGGTGGAGATGCATCTGTATGCCCAAGGTGGGCATGCATTTGGGCTGCGACGTACGAAGCTTCCGATAACAGCATGGCCTCAATTAGTCGAGACATGGCTCACCACCATCGGCATGATTTCGCAGTAGATCGCTGACGACAATCGATCCGAGTGCATTCGCCCCTTGTCTGAAACAGACTGAAACGAGAACATTTCCGATATTCTGTCTCGAGAGCGGAAAAGGAACGCGCCGTTGCGGCTTACCTCATTGTTGCCGCACCAGATCGTTCACCCGCGCTCCTTCCGCGACAGCCGAACCCTCAGGAGAAGAATTCCGGCCACCCAGCTCATTATTAAAAGTACTAGACCTGTCTACGGAGTCGGGCACCAGGAAAACTGGGGTCATGCAACTCGGAAGTCGAGCAGTGTCAGTCTACTGGCTAAGGGTGGAACGTGCGCTAGAAACGGTCACACCCTAAGGCGTTCCCGCGAGGCGCCCCGGAGAGCGCAACAAAAACAAACCAACGTTAGCAGATTTTTGCGATCGACTGCTTCGCGTTATTTCCCGCGCCAGCTGGCCGCTCTCTTCTGAAGAAACGCGTCTATTCCTTCCGCCGCATCTTCCAATAGCATATTGGACGCCATCACTTCGCCGGCGACATCGTAGGCTGCGTCGAGAGGCCGGTCGAGCTGGTCATAGAACGCTTGCTTGCCGGAGCGGATCGTGGCAGAACTTCGCGACAGAATAATTTCGGTGAATCGGCTGACTTCGGCGTCCAGCTTGCTGCTGGGAACGATGCGGTTGACTAACCCCCAGGAGAGCGCGGTCGCGGCATCGATGAGCTGGCCAGTCAGCAGCATCTCCATTGCCCGCTTCCGGCCGATGTTCCGCACCACGCCCACCGCCGGCGTCGAGCAGAACACCCCGATATTGACCCCCGGCATTGCGAACGTTGCCTCTTCGGCTGCCACAGCAAGATCGCACATCGAGACGAGTTGGCAACCCGCAGCTGTGGCGATGCCGTGGACGCGGGCGATCACCGGCTGCGGCATCTTGGTGAGCGTGATCATCATTCGGCTGCACGCTTCGAACAGGCCTTGCTGCCAGCCTTTGTCGCCCGTGTGAGCGCGCATCTCCCTGAGGTCATGACCCGCGGAGAATCCCTTGCCCGCAGCGGCGAGGATCACAACTCTTACCGAAGTGTCGCTGGCGATTGCATTTAGCTCCGCTTGCATCGCGGCGATCATCTGGCTCGATAAAGGATTGAATCGTTCTGGACGATTGAGAGTAAGGGTAGCGACTCCGTTCGCGACTGTGGTGAGCACAAATGGCTCTTCCGCTGGCAAAGTAGCGTCCATGCGCATAGAACATGACTCCGTTTTGTCTAGCAGTGATTGATACTCGTCACCGCAAATGTCGCCCTTGCGGCAAATCGTCGGGCGGGTTGCTCGGTGAACAAAAAGACACACCGCGCGGAATCAAGCGGTTCTCGTACGCCTGGCGTTCCAAATCCTGGCGGAAATCGGGATGCGCAAGTCCGATGATCGCCTTAGCACGTTCGGCGACGCATTTGCCCTTCAAATTGACGATACCGAACTCGGTAACCACATACATCACGTCCGAGCGCGGCGTTGTCACGATATTGCCGGGCGTCAGGGCAAACACGATGCGGCTGCGGCGCTCACCACGCTTCTCGTAGGTCGAAGAGAGGCAGATAAACGACTTGCCTCCCTTGGACGCATACGCCCCGCGCACGAACTGCAGTTGTCCCCCGGTACCGCTAATATGACGGTGGCCGTCGGATTCGGAAGCCACCTGGCCCTGCAAATCGATCTGTGTGGTGTTGTTGATCGAGACCACCTTATCGTTTTGCATGATGATGTGTGGCGAGTTCGTATAGTCCACCTGATGGCAGTATAAGTCGGGGTTGCGGTTGGCGGTGGCATAAAGCGCGCACGAGCCCAGTGCAAACGTATAAATCACCTTGCCTGGATCCAGCGTTTTCCGCGACCCGGTCACCCGGCCCGAACAGTACAGCAGCCCAAGGCCATCGGTCAGCATCTCGGTGTGGATTCCCAAATCCTTCACTCCAGTTTCTAGCAGCAAAGAGCATACGGCATTGGGCATGCCGCCGATCCCGATCTGAAGACAAGAGCCATCCTCGATTTCGGCCGCAATACACCGAGCTACTATACGGTCAATTTCGTTCGGTTCCGGGTTGGGCAGTTCTGCGCAGGGTTGATGATCGCCTTCAATGATGAAGTCGACGTCCCTCATATGCACGCCGTTTTCTCTGCCGAAGACGTATGGCATCTCACGATTGATCTCAACGATGACCAGCTTGGCGCGCTCGATCACAGCTCGCTGCCAGAGATTCGTCGGGCCAAAGTTGAAGTATCCACCGTCGTCCATCGGGCAAGTCTGGAAAATAGCGATATCGACGGGATCGAGAAAGCGCCGATAGTAATCCGGGACTTCTCCCAAATTTAGCGGCGAGTAGTTGCAGCGGCCAGCATCGTGCTTCTTACGGTCGTAGCCCGAAAAATGCCAGCTGAACATATGGAAATGCTTACCTTCAGGGTCTTGTTCGATCACAGCGCGCGGACGCACCGAGAGGCAGGAGCGGATCTTAACGTCTTCCAGTTCGTCCCTGCGAGCGGCTAGCGCTTTGTCGAAGACGTCGGGCTGGCAAAGCGTCGCGCCGTAGTCCAGCCACATCCCAGATTTCACGAAGCTGGCAGCGTGTTCTGGGGAGATGGTTTCACGAATCATCTGTCAGTCCCTTACCAGCGGTTGCGGTTACGGAGTGTATAACGAAAAGGGGATTAAGTTACAGAGGTGCGTCCCCCAACATCGAGCAATTTTTTGCGGTCCATCTGCAGCCAATGTCCGACCGTGTCGTCGTGGACGAAGGTCAGAAGGACGCCATCCGTGGCTATGAGCAGCCGGCGAAAAGCGGCCCGGCCGTGCAAGCGGCGGAAAACCAATAGGATGTCCATGCAGAAGCGCGTACGCATTTTACTGTGTACCATCCCTCTGACTTACACTGGTCTATTGAAACATTCTCAGCAAATCGGTACTGTTCAACTCATAAGTCGGGAGAATCTTCGATGGATCTCGTACCAGTCGATGAGCAACGTCAGCTATTTATTTCCCCGTCGATCGATGACTGGAAGTCGATTGAGGACCATGGCATTACTGCGGTGATAGACTTGGACGGTGATCTCGACTTGGGCATTCCCAACATTCCCAATCATATGCTCTATGTCTACTTTCCCATCTTCGATGAGGACCTGCCGGATTTGAATAAGCTGCACGCACTGGCGAGCCTCGGGGCTCGCTTGGTGGCCAACGGCGAGAAAGTTCTGGCGCACTGTGGCATGGGTTTCAACCGGTCGGCTCTGGTCGCGGGATTAGTGCTGACCTATCTCGGGATGAAAGGTGAGGACGCGGTGGCGCTTCTGAGGGAAAAACGGCCCGGCGCGTTGTACAACGAAAACTTCGCCGCCTATCTCACGGCGCTTCCACCCAACACCACCGCACCGGGCCTGTCCTAGCAGTTGACTTGTCCGGTTACCAGTGCCGGCTCAGACGGTCGAGGCAAGATTTGCGCGCCTAGGGGTAAGGTTCATAACTGCACCTAGCCTCCACATCAAAAGTCAGCTATGGCGCGGACTCACCTACTATGCAGTGAATTTCACCAAGAACGCGTGTAATTCCCAGAATATCCAGTTCGCCAATCCGGATAACCCGTACGCCTTGTTCAAGAGCCCAATCCTCTTCCTTGGTGTAAGAGATCGAACCGCGTATCCCAGTTTGAACGTATTCCTGTCAAAACCTAGCTCGTGTCAGAAGGTAAATTGCCCCGGCCGTGGAAATGGCGGTTAAAACCGCGCCGACCTTGTGAGCGATTTGTACTACCTCGGTTGCTGCCTTACCGAGGCTAAGCAAAGTGCCGGTGACGAACATCAACAAAAAAAGGAATCCCGTGGTGATAACGACAGTCCGTTCAACGAATCCGAAGTCCATGCTCCGGTGGAGTTTGCGAATTATCAGCGCTAAGGTAATCAGTGTGGCAAGCGCGGCGAGCTTATGCACAGCAGGTAGCGCACCGGCGAGTGGCCTTCCGGAGACCCGTGGGTCGCTTTGCTTGAGATTCTTGCTTAGAGAAAGACCAAAGATTAGGGTGGAGAGAAACAGCAAGGCGGCAATAGCGATAATAGACGCATGGGTTTTCATTTGGACACGGCTCGCTGTTTCTTAGACGGACCTTGCCACGGCTATCGGAACTTCTTCACGCACCCAACCGCAGGCACTCTCGCCGACGGTTAAAAAGCAAATCGTAGTGAAAACTGCAGCGCGCGTGGAAGGCCGTTTGGGCTAATTTCTTGATAGGTTCCGAAATTCCCCTGCCCGGAATTGGGGACTAAATAGCAAGTCTGATTGAGTGTCATGCCGTCCCCGCAGTTGGTGCCGATCGGGTTGTACTGCAGCTGGTTGATGCCGTCGCCGTTCTGCACGTAGAAATTGGCATGGTTGAACAAGTTGAATACTTCGACTTGAAACCGCAGCTCTTTGTTTTCCTTGAAGGAGAAACTTCGGGCCAAACTCAGGTCGATTCTTTGTAGCCACGGCCCATAGAACGAATTCAGCCCGATTCCCGGTGTGGGACCAGCTCCATTAATACCGGCCGCGGTATTCGCTGTGTCTTGATTGAACGCGGTGTCATTTAGATTGTTATTGGCTCCGTTGCAATTGCTGAACGAGAGCGTGGAGCTTGTGCACGCAGGAGAGAGCAAACCAGCATAGGGACGGCCGGAGGAAAACTTCATGACACTGCTAACGGTCCAACCGGAAAGTAAGTCGCGTCCCGTGTCCGAAGCGCTGAGTCGTTCCAAGTGGGGCTGATAGATGGCCGCAAAACTAATGTTATGCCTCTGGTCCAGCAAGGAGGGACCGCTGGTGTTGCTGAAGTCGAATTGATTGTTGAAATCCATGCCGTCGCGCATCAGGCTCTTTGCCAGCGTGTAGGAGAATTGCAGCAGCAAACCATGTGACATGCGGCGCTGCAACTGCACGAAAAAGGAATTGTACTGATTCTGGCCGGGACTGATCAGTTCGTTGATCTGCCCCAGATTAGGATTGAGGCGGCCCTCCGTAAGCAGACCATTGTCCATGTTGGGCAGCATAATGGTGCGGCCGGAGCAAGGTGCAGCGGCGGTCCCCGGAGGACAAATGATGTACGCCGTTGTGCCTTGCAGAGGATTAAGGTTCAAGTCATAGGCGCTACCGGATAGCAAGTGCACGCCGCGGTTCCACAAGGTGCCAACGCTCAGCGTGGTGTTTTCGAAAATTTCCCGTTCCACCTGCAAACTGGCCTCTAAAACGTAGGGAACTCTGAATTGTGGAGAAACGAGGGAAACATCCTCCGAAGCTGAGAAAAGGGAAGAATCGCTGGGCAGAATGTTCGGAAACGTCGGCAACTGTTGATTTGGTACCCCGCCAACATAACTGATGCTCACCGAAGACTGTTGTGACGCTAATCCATTCGAAACTACCGCATTGCGGTAGTTCAGGCCATTCATGTTAGTGTAGAAGTCCCCGAATCCTCCGCGGACGACGGTCTTCGAGAGAGGCTGCCAAGCAAATCCGAAGCGCGGCGCCAGCCGTTGAAATTGCTTTGGATATTGACCGGTCAGCGGGAACGCCGGATTGTCTTTCGGCTGCGGGTAAACTTGAAAGTCCTCACGCAAGCCCATTTCCAGGGTCAACTGAGGTAGAACTCGGAAGGTGTCCTGCACGTAAAATCCATAATAAGGCACAGCAAAAGAAAAAGTGGGATTTCCGGAGGTTTGGCTGAAGATGTTGTATTGTCCGAGCGCGAACGACTCCAGGTTGGAAAACTCATAGCTACCCAGAAACGAGCCTAAGTCCACCGCAGCATTGGGGTCGGCTCCCCCGTCGTTATTATCCGCATCCCAGGCTCGGCTCCAGTCAAACCCGAATTGCAGCGTGTGTTTGCCGAACACGTAGTCGATCCGGTCCGCGACCGCCCACTGCCGCTCAAATACTCTTCCAATCGAGAACGGCGCGTTACCAAGGGTGAATGCCGCTGGACTATCCAGAATAATTGTGGGCGTTTTGGGAGCCAGGTTAGTGGGCGTGGAGATCTGGTTGTCGTCCGAAGCACCGAAATGAAATTCATTCAGAAGATTGGCGGAAAATGCGTGAGTCCACCCCACGCTCGTCTGAAAGTCATGCACATAGGCGTTGGCCAGCGTTTGTATGCCATAGTCGCCCACTGTAGGGTCGGTGATAACGCCACCGGGCGAGTCGAACCGATTGACATTGAAGCTAAGGAACAAGCTGTCTCGTGAACTGACTTGGAAATCCAAGCGGGACATTACCTCATAGTCATTGCGTTGTCTGGGCTTGATGCCAAGGTTGGACTCCAACGCGTGCACGGCATTCGCGACTTGCTGCAGGTACACCGGATTGGTTGGATCCGGAGCGGTATCGTTGCCTGGCATGGGCAAAGACCCGTTTGGCGGAGGGAGTACCGTGCCAGCAGGGATTCCAAAGTTCGCGCTTAGAAAATCGGCTTCGTTCTCAGGAGTGGTCTGTAAGGCCGAGTTGATCACGGAAATTGGATTGTTCTCAAGTTGCTGCTCGTAATCGACGAAAAACCATAAGCGATCGTGTAAGATCGGCCCGCCTAATCCTCCGCCAAATTGTTGCAAGTCATCTTGAGGTTTTGGGAAGCCACTGGCTTTGGAAAGAGCATCGTTAGCTTGGAAGGCCGAGTTCCGGTTGTAGTAAAAGGCCTCACCGTGGAAAACGTTGGACCCTGATCGCGTCACGGTGTTAACGAAGCCCTCTCCACCTCCATAAATTGAGGAGTACGGGCTAACCGAGACTTGAAACTCCTGGATGGCATTTTCTCCGTAGAGGTACGGAATGCGATAGCGCCCCAAAATGTCGCCGAAATAGTTGCTGGTTGCGTTAGTACCGTCGACCGTAAAAGCGGTTGAGCCGTTGCCGTTGGCGTATCCAGAGTCCTCTCCGCCTTGTTGTCCGGCAATACTGACCAGCCCGGTATCGCCGTCGGGACTGGTATTCGGAGCGAGGAGAGTGAAATCCGTATACTTCCGCCCATTGAGCGGCAGTTCATTGATAAAGGAGCGCTGCATCACCGTGCTGGTGGAGGATTCCGTGGGTCGCAGGAGCGGTGTGGTCCCGACCACGGTGACTGCCTCTCCGCTCGTTCCGACCTGTAGCTCAAAGTCCGTCGTGGTTGTATTTCCGACTTGTACTTGCGCCACGGCATGCATATTACGAAAGCCTTTAAGACTTACTGTTATGGAATAGGTGCCGGGCAAAAGGACGCTGAATCGGTAAAGCCCGGAGGAACTGGTCTCAGCTGCAGCTTCAACTCCGGTATCGAGACTCCGTACGATAACGGACGCTCCCGGCACCACAGCTCTATGCTGGTCGGTAATCCGCCCGCTGAGTGTTCCAGTCAAAACCACATTCTGCGCGGCAGGGGAAACCACAGCGAGGCAAGAGAGAACAAAAAACACAGCAAAAACCCGCCAAAATGTTGGAGACATTTCGCTTAACCAGCCTCCAAAGATTTTACATTTTATGTCAATTCCTGCGGAGCTGATTTCGATGTGCTCGAGCGAGCCAGCACGGAGCACAACGACTACAAAAATGAAATCATCTCCGAGCAACATGAATGTTGGCCTTGAATGAATTCTGCAAGAATAAA
The DNA here is from genome assembly GCA_035622555.1 of Candidatus Eremiobacteraceae bacterium. Taxonomy (GTDB): domain Bacteria; phylum Acidobacteriota; class Terriglobia; order Acidiferrales; family UBA7541; genus Acidiferrum. The sequence continues at coordinate 70,837 of DASPVD010000088.1, forward strand.
GGCTCGTTTAAGCATTCATACGCTTGTGATACAGGATTAACAGCAGCGGCCTATAGGATGGTCTGATGCATTGTCGCTCCCGATGTGTGTGGAGCCACCGGGTCACCAGCGGAGCGATGGAAGTTTGCAGAGTTCATCTGCTCCGCAAATTTTCCTCCTGTCCAGCCGGCGAACAATGCAGCGAGTGCCAGCCACGACCGCCTAGCCGGTGGAGTGCTAGTGGTTTCGGCGCCTTGCCGGCTGCCGGATTCCGACATTCATGTCACTGAGTCGCTGATAGGTGAAGTGGGCGGCCCAAATCCCGGTTTCGTATGAAAATCTTAGTAGTCGAAGATGAAGTGAAGACCGCCAAGTTCTTGAAAAAGGGACTTGAAGAAGCGGGATTCGTTGTCGACGTGGCAGTCGACGGGCTGGATGGCCTGCACTCAGCGTGTGAATTAGAATTCGATTTAATTATTTTAGACGTGATGCTGCCCAGCTTGGATGGATGGCAGATTCTGAGCTGTATGCGCCAGAAGGGACGGCGCTCCTTGGTGCTGTTCTTGACCGCGCGCGACGCCGTACACGAACGTGTTCGCGGATTTGAACTGGGCGCAGACGATTATCTGGTCAAACCCTTTGCCTTTTCAGAACTGCTGGCACGGGTGCGCTCACTGTTGCGGCGCGGCCCCGCGCGCCAGCCGGAAACAATCCGCATGGCCGACTTGGAAATTGATTTGTTGAGGCAGCGTGTGACACGGGCCGGGCAACGATTGGATCTGACTTCGAAGGAGTTTCTACTCTTGACGGTGCTGGCCAGGCGCGCGGGCGAGGTGCTCTCTCGAACGTTAATCGCCGAAGCGGTGTGGGACATGAATTTCGACAGCGACACCAACGTCGTGGACGTAAACGTCCGGAGGCTACGCGCTAAGGTGGATGAGCCTTTTCCCCGCAAGTTGATCCACACCGTCCGGGGCGCCGGTTATGTCATGGAATCTGAGTCGTAGCGTCCAGCAAATCTCGCGATGCTGGAGAACTCTCGCGTTTCGGTTGACGGCGGGTTACGCGCTCGCGGGATTGCTGATGGTGTTGTTCGCCACAGCGAGCCTATACTTCGTGTTGGTCACGGAGTTGGAGCGTAGCACCGATTTATTTCTGGCCGACAAGCTGAACGTGATCCGCACGATGCTGCGTGATCGTCCTGATGACTGGGACACTTTGCGGGAAGAAGTCGAGCTGGAATCTGCCGCCCGCCAATACGAGCAGTTCTATATCCGCTTGCTCGACGAACACAACAATCCCCTGATGACTACCCCCGGTATGTCGGAGCAATTGGACCTCAATCAATTTCCCCGCCGCACACAAACCTTGGCGAACCACGCACTCGCAATGAAAGGGCGAAATGGACACGCTTTTCGTATCAGCACCGAGGCTGCACCAGTGGGCTTGTCCGCCACCAAAAGTGACACCATCCAAATCGCCATCGACGTGTCACAAAAAGAAGAGTTGCTGACGCGCTACCGGCAATGGTTCTGGGCCATACTGCTCGGTTCGCTCGGTATTTTTCCGTTGGTAGGTTATCAGATCGCACGTCAAGGCATTCGCCCCGTAGAGGAAATTGCGACGACGGCTCGCCACATCAGTTCGACGAATCTGCGCGAGCGCATTCTTCCGGAAGGCTATCCGTCCGAACTGGCATCTCTCGCCGGCACCTTCAACGAAATGCTGGATCGTTTGCAGGAGTCCTTCGAACGAATTTCCAGATTCTCCGCGGACATTGCGCATGACTTGCGCACGCCGGTGAATAACATTCGCGGTGAAGCCGAGGTGGCTTTGGCACGAGCAAGAACCATCGACGAATACCGCGACGTGCTCGGCTCCTGCTTGGAAGAAGCCGTGCGCCTATCGGATCTGATCAGCGATCTTTTGTTCCTGGCCCGTGCTGAAAGCCCGCTAACCCATTTACGTCGCGCACCCGTCGACGTCGGCGAAATGCTCGGAAACGTGCGTGAATACTACGAGGCGTCGGCGGCGGACGGTGGTATCTCGCTCACTACCTCTCTAAGCGCCGAACCGCTGGTCGCCGACATGGATCGCACGCTCATGCAACGTGCCGTCGGCAATCTGGTCGCGAATGCCGTGGCACACACTCCGCCGGGCGGCGCAGTGGTGCTCGGAGCCAACGCGGAACTGTCTGGTGTTCGCATCGAAGTTTCGGACACAGGGGCCGGGATTCCGGCCGAGGCGTTGCCCCGAGTATTTGATCGTTTCTACCGTGTTGATGCCTCGCGTTCTCACGTTTCTGGTGGTACGGGACTAGGGCTGGCGATTGTCCAGAGCATCATGGTCCTTCACGGTGGCAAGGCAGACATAGCTAGTCAGCTAGGCCAAGGCACTAAGGTCAGCCTGCACCTCCCAGTGCCGGCCAGATGACAAAAATGTAAGCCGCCTGTCATCTTGCCGTCCGCAGCCTGCCGCTAGAGTTGTGGGCTAATGCAGTCCTCAAAGCACACCCAACCGCTGATGAAGAAAAAATCCAAGGAGGAAAACCGCATTATGTTGCGAACATCGCCTCGAAGTAATTCGAGGATCAACCTTCTGCGTCCGCTCGCCGGTCTACTGGTGGCGGGGCTGAGTTTTGCGGCGCTTGCCGCTGCTCAGTCCGTGCCGTTCCCAACGTACCAGGCAGGCGCGAACCAGAATCAGTCGCAAGGCCCGGACTACCCGTCGACCTCGCCCAGCCCATGGGTTGTCAGTAACGGGCAAATCATCACCCCCGCCGGCATCCCGGTGTACCTCGGCACCACCACCCGGGCCAAGGCCATCGCGCTGAACCCAAACACCAGCACGCACACCGCCGCCGTCCTCCAGATGGGCGCTCCACAGGCTGTCTCGATTTTCGACACGCAGACCGGCAAAGTCCTGCAGACTTACACACCGGCCGGGGGCAAGGATCCAGACGGCAGCCACCTCGGCATCACCTACACTCCGGACGGTAAGTACCTGCTGTTCAGCCAGGATGGCAACTCCTACTATGGCACCCTCCAACAAGGCAGCTTCGTTGCTATCGCCAGCGTCAATCCAACGACGGGCTTGCTCTCAGACTATGCCCAGGTCCCCGTTCTGATGGACGTCGACAGCGCCAACAAACTGAACAACGTCAACTGCTTCTTGGGCAGTCCGGGGGGGACCAACGGCAGCTTTAATATCCCGTGCGGTTATAGCGTCTCGGTTTTCTCCGATGGTGTATTGACGGCCTATCCCATGGGTATCGCGGTCTCGTCGGATGGCAAAACTGCTTACGTTGTTCTGGACAACAACAATACGCTGGCCAAGATCGACCTGACCGCCACGACCCCGGCAAAGGTTGCGGAGGTCCGCGTCGGCAACGTTCCGCACAGCGTCGTGATTTCGCCGGATGGTAAGACCGCCTACGTCTCCAACGAGGCCGGACGGATTGCGAAGGAGAACGACTTTCAGGAATACTCCAACGGCACCCCGGTCGTCGCGCACTTTCCGACCGGCTCCACGTCCACGGGCACGGTTTCCGTGGTGGACTTGTCCACATTTACGGTCACCGGCAGCATCGAGACTGGTCTGCACCCGACGGGTATGGCCTTCTGGGGTACGAAGCTGCTCGTCGCTAATGCCTATAGCGACAACATCTCCGTAATCGACACCACCTCCAACCAGGAAGTGGCGAAAGTCAACCTTGGGCTGCCGATCGCCGTGCCCGGCCAATGGGAATCGGCCTATGGTGCGGCGCCGAACTCGATCGCCGTCGATGCCACGAACAACGTCGCCTACGTCGCGCTTTACAACGCCAACGCCATCGCCGTGGTGGACCTCACAGACAAGGTGTGGAACGCGGTCCTGGGCATGATCCCGGTCGGCTATGCGCCGAGCTCGGTTGTGCTTGACGCGGCGGACAAAGTGCTGCTGGTTGCCAACGACAAGGGCATCGGCACCACGGGCTTCGATGTGGCGCCCCCTCCGACGAAGTCAGCCGAGAATTCGTATGCAAAATACTATGGCGTGAGCGATTTCAACACCCACCAGGACCTTGGCACCGTCAGCATCATCCCCGTGCCGAGCGCTCCTGCCTTGTGGGCGATGACCCAGCAGGTCTTCCAGAATAATCACTGGGATCTAGCCGAGAATATCTTCTCGGCCGCTGGCGGCAGCAACCGTGCCCAGCCGCTGGCAATCCCGAACAGGATCGGCGATCCGTCGCTGATCAAGCACGTCTTTGTGATCATCCGAGAAAACCGCACCTATGATCAGATGCTGGGCGACGTGGTCGGCGGCAATGGCGACCCATCCCTGGCGGTCTTCGGCGACAACTCCACTTATGCCCAATACCCGGTCGTCACGCCCAACGCGCACGCGCTAGTACAGCGTTTCCCGCTGTTGGACAACTTCTACGACCCGAGCCGGCAGTCGGCCGACGGTCACAACTGGATCGTCCAGGCTATGGCGCCCTACTCCGACGACATCCAGTCTCCCGATTGGCTCCGCGACTACCCCTCCAACGGCGGCGATGCGCTTGCCTACCAAAGGAAGGGCCACCTGTGGGACCAGGCTGCCAAGGCAGGCGTCTCGTTTAAGAACTACGGCGAGTACGTCGAGTACAACACCTTCACCGTGCCGGGTTGCACGCCGAATAACATGACTCTGGACAACAGTTATAGCGGAACGGTTCCCCCGATAGCTTTTCCCTTTATTGTTTCGAACAGTTGCGAGCCAAGCTGGACGCAGTTCTACAACGACACCTTGGAATACGAGAGTGGTAAAGAGCCACAGCTTCAGTACTACAACGCCGTCGGCTCGGTCTCCCCGCTCCCCAACCTAATCAACAACACGGTCCAAAACTACCCGCAGTTCGATCTGGGCATACCCGATCAGTACCGGGTCGATGTCTGGGAGCAGGACTTCGCCAAAGACGTGGCGGACGGTACGGTACCCCAGCTGGAATTCCTGTGGATCATGAGCGACCACACCACCGGCCCGCCGAACGCAACTGCCGAACAGGCCGATAACGACTTGGCCGTAGGGCGCGTTGTCGACATTATCAGCCACAGCCCCATTTGGTCTACCTCGGCGATCTTCATCGAGGAAGACGACGCGCAGAACGGCGTCGACCACGTCGACGGTCACCGCTCCCCCGGCTATATCATCAGCCCCTACGTCAACCAGAAGGTCAACAACGATGGAACCGGGGCTGGGGTAATCGAAGATGGCACCTTCTACACGCAGGTCAACATGACCCGCACCATCGAGCAGATCCTCGGTCTGGCGCCCATGAACCAGTTCGACCTGGTGGCCTCGCCGATGAGAACGCTCTTTATCGACGACCCGCCGGCGGCTAACTTCCTACCCTGGACGCACGTGGCGAACGGGGTCCCGCTGTGTTACGGCGTTAAGGGATATGTGCCCCCGTCGAACATCCCCCCCAGCTTCAACACCTGCAGCTCCGCAACCACGGCCACGGCCCCGCAGGATAGCCCTAAAGTCAAAGCTCTGCGGGCTGGCTGGCTCAAAATGAAAGAGGAAGTCTTCGCCCCCAAATATCACATTCCCGACTCCCTAGACCCAGACACCGTCAGCCACTACGACTGGTACGATGCCACCGGGTATAAGGTCCCCTTTCCCGGCGAGAAGACGGTTCGCCCCGCGAGCGACTTTAACAAGCAGGCACCGGCCAGAGCCGAAGACGACGACTAAAACCGTTCCGATTACAACGGCCCTCTCCTCGATAACCGGGGAGAGGGCTTTTTTGTTCATGTCTCAAGTAAATTGCGAGCCGCTAGCCGGAAGGAACGCCGCCTGGACCAACAAAACATGTCCTGACAAACATTCTGAGTTTTTTCTCTCATTCAACGTTGTTATTTTGGTGAATGCCGTCTGCGCCATTCTTCCCGAGCTTCCGCCAGTTACCGAGGGCGCGGAAGCTCGGCATAACACTCTAGTACGCGGGTGCCTTCGTGCGCCTCCGTCGTCTCGCGATCAGTACAAGAAAAGCCAAAGGCGATTTTTGCAGTTGCAACGTTTTAGTGACCGGACAGCAACCAGTATAGGCCAGAGGAGGGGACAACTCGAAGAATGGTGTGAGTAAACGGAATTTCGCTTACTTTTAATCTCCAGCTATGATCTGTGCGTCATAAATTTCTGGATTCAAACGGACTGAGTTGCAACCACGGCCGTAGTACCTCGTAATTCATGCTGATCCTTCAAATGGGCTTCCTGGCCACAAAGAGCCCATAGACAAAATTTCCGGAACGGTAACCCGCTTGAATAGCACGAAATGCTCGTAAATACGTCACGAAATGTCTTCCTTGTTTCGCGGCGAGGGACCAAAAGGATTTGTCCCGGATTATGTCCAAACCAAGATCCCAACTTCTCGCGCATTGCTGCGATAAATCCTGTCTATGGACGATTTCTAGACCGCTCTCAATCAGATAAGATTCGTAATTGTCCATGGCCTCGAGTTCAATGAACATTCCTTCCTCGATGGGTCTGATGAATTTGCGTGTTTGCGCCGGAGAGAGACCTGCCCGTTTGAACCAATCAGTAAGTGCGAAAGTTCCCCCGGGCTTCAGGAAGCGCACTGCATTGAGAAAGAATCTGCGACGATCATGATAGTGCGAGATCGATTCGACCGACCATAGCAACTCAAATTGCTTTGCAAATGTTAATTTCTCCGCGTCCATCAACAGGAATTGGGCGTCGACCTGTTCAGCCGCTGCTGCTCGTTGCGCCATTTCCACCTGCACTGGAGAAATTGTGATGCCGGTGACGCGCGCGTTGTATTTCCTTGCCAGGAAGAGGCTGCTTCCTCCAAAGCCACAGCCAATGTCAAGCGATTCCGCGCCGGTCGATACATTGGCCAACTCTGCGAGATGCTCCGTGAGTTGCAGTTGAGCCATTTCTTTCGACTCGTCACCACGAATCCAATAACCATGATGCAAGTGTTCGCCCCAAAGCGAATAATAGTAGGGGCTAACCACATCGTAATGCTCGACGATCCTTCGCTTGTCGTTGGGTCGCCGCGAAATGAGCGGCCGTCTCGGTAAGGGTGAGGAGTTCATTGGACTTATGGTTGGAAGGCGGATTCTACAACATAACCTTGGCCGGAACCACGCAACTCTGTTGACTCATTTTGATCTTCAGACCTAATATGGCGCGACGAATCCCTAAGCCAAACCTTGGCCCAGGGAGGCTGAGTGGAAATCTATCAACCCGAGATTGGCACGGCCTCCTTGATCAGTCTGGGGACCAGACCCAGACTCTTATTCCTCCTTCAGTGGTTTGCAATCCTCATGGGCTTGGCAAGCATCGCGGCCGCCTTGTCCGTAGCCGCGCTATCGTTCGGTTGCTATGGAGTGACCGAACTGTTTGCCAAGATTCGTCCGATGCATCGTGCGTACGATCTCCTCTCTCGAGCGTACGACCGGATCATCGATCGACTTGGGCAAAAAGTTCTACAGGATCCTCGGGACACACCCGCCTTACGAGTGATGGTTTCTCTTACGCTTACCGTGGTGCCAATCTTTGCAACTCAGATCATTTTGGGGAAACCTCGCCTACTGCTCGTGGCTGCTTTCTACCTGGCGCTTTACGGTCCCAAGTTCCAACAGTTTGTCAGGATGTTTAGCGCCAGCCATCTAGAGGCGCACCGGCGCCAGGGCTTTTTCTCGGGGCGATTCGACAAGATCTTCGGTCGCTACCTCGAGTTCTTTCTGGGGTATTTTTACGGGAATCTGCCCGAGCTAGGCCGGACGGCTCATGTTTGTCTGCACCACAAAGAGAACGCCGGGTTCGACGACACACGCAACACCATCGGTTACGATCGAACAAGCCGACTCGATTTCCTGTGGTATGTCTCGGACAACATTTGGACGGTTTTGGGGCTCGCTCCCTATGCCTACTTCAGGGCCAAAGGTGATGCAAGGAATCATAGACGGATGTTGCGCGGAATGGCGTGCTTCTACGCCTACTGCACAGCCGTCTTTATTTACGACTGGAGAATTGGGATTTTCTTCGTAATGGTCCCCATTCTGTGCATGAATTTCATCAATGCCATCACCGCATGGGTTCAGCACGCCTTCGGTGATCCACAGAGGCCCGATAATTATTTCGCGAATACCGTGACCGTCTTGGATGAGGTGAACTTTATGAACGAAGGCTATCACCTCTGTCACCACCACCGCTCTGCTCTTCATTGGACCGAGATGCCCCTCCACTTCGAGCGGCTTCGCGAGCGGATGAGGGCGGCGAACTCGCTGGTCTTCCGCGACCTGGATTTCTTTGGACTTTTCCTGGAGCTGACTCTTCTTCGCAGGATAGATGTGCTTGCTGAGAAACTTGTCCCGTGGGATCCCATGAATCATGAGCAGAGATTGGCATTGCTAGCAAACAGGACTAGCGTCAGGAATCCATGATGGAGATTCAGGGTGGCTAGCGACGCGTTGTGCCATATTTTGCGGACGGTTCTGGCTTTTACCGTAAAGGTGTCATGAAAAGAGGATCTGCTAATCATCCAACGTAGGCCAGGTTAACGTGATAAACCTTTGTCACTTGAGTGTACCGGCGACGTGCTCGGCTGCTTCCAGAATCTTGCCTTCCTTGGCGATTCTGGCAAGGGTATTGATGTCGCCGTGAAGCGGCCTGTCCTCTTCCAGTTTCTTCAGGTACGTGCGGACGACTTCGTAGGCAGCGTGTGTGGCGGGCGAGGGCTTCAGCGGTGAGCGAAAATCGAAGGCCTGTGCCGCTGCCATCAGTTCGATGGCCACGACGTACCAGGCATTCTCGATGATCTGCCTCGTTTTGATCGCCGTGGTCATGCCCATGGAAACAAAGTCTTCCTGGTCAGCGGCCGCCGGGATCGATCCGGTCGTAGCTGGATGACTCAAAACGCGGCTCTCGGCAATCAGTGCACCAGCGGTGTACTGTGACAGCATCAGCCCGGAAAACATTCCCGCACCTTTGGTGAGAAAGGCCGGTAGTCCCATCGACAGGTGCGGATTCATCAGGCGGTTGAGCCTTCGCTCGGACAGCACTGACACTGTGGCGACCGAAACCCCGAGCAACTCCAGCCCCAAAGCCATTGGCGTGCCCTGGAAGTTGGCTCCGGTCAGGACCAGATCTTCATCCGGGAAAAAAGTGGGATTGTCTGCGGCATGATTGAGTTCAATCTCCAGCATGTACCGCGTCCATTGAAACGCATCTTTTGCCGCTCCGATGACCTGCGGACTGGAACGCAAAGAGTAGGCATCCTGCACTTTCTTCCCCGGACGCTTGAGCAGCTCTGAGCCCTCTGTCAGGCCACGAATATTCTCGGCGCACTGCTGTGCCCCAGGGTAACCGCGCACCAGATGAATTCGAGGGTCGTAGGCATTCATGTTTGCGTTGAGGGCCTCGAGTGTCATCGCTAGCGCGACTTCCTGGGTTTTCAGCCAACGCTCAGCATCGTAGAGCTGAAGACAACCCATTCCGGTGATGAAACTGGAACCGTTGATGCTGGCCAGTCCGTCGCGCTCGCGGAAGACAATGGTCGGTATCCCGGCCTCGTCGAAACCCTGCTTGGCCCCCATTCTTCTGCCTTGATAAAAAACCTCACCCTCACCCATCAGCGTGATGGCCATCTGGGCCATGGGAGAAAGGTCGCCGCAGGCGCCGACGGAACCTTTCTGGCAAACCACCGGCGTGACGCCACGGTTGAGCATTTCGACTTGTGTTTGGACAACTTCATGCCGGATCCCCGAATGCCCCCAGCAATGAGTGTTGAGACGCGCGAGCATGGCTGCCCGGACGTCTTCTTCGGCACAGGGATCTCCGCAACCGGCGGCGTGGGAGTAGAGAAGGAAGCGCTGATATTTTTCCACCTGTTCCGGGGTGAGTACGACCTCGGAGAGTTCACCGATGCCGGTGTTGACGCCATACATGATCTCGCGTGTCTTGATTTTGCGTTCCAGCAACCCACGGCACTTGTTGATGCGCGCAATAGCGTGCTCGTGCAGCCTGACGGGCTCCCGATTCCTGGCGGACCGAACAACGTCCTCAACTCTCAGGGAATGACCATCCAACACTTGTGTCATGTCCTGCACCTCGTGCAAATACCGATGTGGGTCTGGTGGGATTCACCTGCTTGTGCGAGGGGTTCTGGGGAGCGAGATCAACCGGACAAGCAAAGCTCTGAATACCGCGACAACGGCTCACGCCATGCGGGTGAAGGACTCACGTCGTCCCAGTAGGCATTCTAGTGTCGGGGCGCGGAGGAAGGTGTGACAGGGCTCACAAGTTGACTGGCCGAGTGGCCCGCAGCATTAGCGGATGTGCCACCTTTAACGCAGCCGCCTGCAGCTCTAGGTGATCGTAGATCCAGCCGGTGAACAAGGTCGCTTCCATCGCCGCGGTCCACGGCTGAGGCACCACCTTCATCCAGCAACCCAAGTCAAAATGTGTGGCGGAATCCATCCATCGGAGTACATGCGGCCACTGCTGTCTTTCACGCAGTAGCTGATCTTTTGCTTGTGAACATCCAGGCCGATGTAATACATAGGTTCCATGGGGGAGCCTCTTTGGTGTTTTCTGAATCAGCTCGCGACTGAGTCCAGCTTTTCTACACCAAGCGTTCCTCCTTGACCTATACGTTCAATTTTCCATACTTGAGGGTATTGCGAAAAAGGAGCGGCTCGTTCTCGGCGACCAACAAGATGTGAAGGGCGCAAAGCATTGCTTCGACCCAGATGCTGCTGCGCTGATGGACGAATACCTGCTGAATGTCGCCCGCAAACGGCGTCACGGCGAATGGGTTGTTTGACGTGCGTTTCGGACTAACCAAAGTGCGTGACATTGTGATACACCCTGACAATGCCAACAGCACGAGGGATTCCGCCGCATGAGCGGACTGCGGCGAAGGGGGGATTGTGAAGAACCTACTTCCGTCTCGCGCCGGCACGCAAAGCATCTCATCGCGGCGGAAATTCCTGAAACAATCGACTGCCGCGGCTCTTGGACTCTGCATCGTGCCGCGTCGTGTCCTCGGCGGCGCCGGCTACGTTCCACCCAGCGACAAACTCAATATGGCTTTCGTCGGCGTTGGCGCTCAGGGCCTGCGCGTGATGCTTCGCTTTTTGCACGAACCCGATGTGCAGGGCGTTGCCGTTTGTGACGTGAACAAGTCCGGCAACAACTATCCGCAATGGGATACGCACGAGTTTTGCAAATCCGTGCACAGCTTGCTTGGCGTCGATAGTGGCTGGGATTGGCTGAGCCCGGACCAGCCCATTGAATTGACACACACGCTTCGCGTGACCGGTGGCGTCGCTGGGCGCGATCCGTGCCAAAAGATCGTCGATGCCTATAACGGCACGCAAAATCGCTCCGGGACTTCACGGGGCTGCGCGGCTTATGTCGATTTTCGCGAACTCCTAGAGAAGCAAAAGGATCTCGACGCGATCGTGGTGGGCACAACTGACAACTTACACGCGGCCGTGTCTGTCGCAGCGATGAAGAAAGGCAAACACGTTTTCTGCCAGAAGCCTCTCACGCACGCGATTTACGAAGCGCGTCGTGTCGCTGAAATCGCTAAGGAGACTGGCGTGGCGACGCAGATCGCTGTTGCCAATCAGGCGTCGGAAGACACGCGTTTGCTTTGCGAGTGGATCTGGGCTGGCACCATTGGCCCCGTTCGCGAAGTGGTCAACTGGTCCAGCCGGCCCTTCTGGCCGCAAGGTTTGGAGCGCCCCAAGGACACGCAGGTCGTTCCCGACGGGCTGGATTGGAACCAATGGCTCGGCCCTGCTCCAGAACGTCCCTACAATCAGGTCTATTTGCCATTTTCGTGGCGCGGCTGGACGGACTTCGGCTGCGGCGCGCTTGGTGATATGGGTTCGTATAGTTTCGATACCATCTTCCGCGTGCTGAAGCTCGAAGCGCCGATGAGTGTCGAAGCCAGCTCCACCGATCGTTACGACGAAACTTACCCCACCGCCTCGATCATCCATTTCGCCTTTCCCGCACGCGGCGATATGCCTCCGGTGAAATTCACCTGGTACGACGGTGGCCTGAAGCCGGCGCTGCCCGAAGAATTGGAGAATGCACCTGCGCCGACGGGCGACCGCGAAGCCGACAACGAAGGCCTGCTGTTCATCGGCGATCGCGGCAAAATTCTGTGCCGCTTCAATGGCGCGCACCCGCGACTGATTCCCGAGTCCAAAATGGCCAGCTTCCAGCCGCCGCCGAAAACGCTGCCGCGCTCGCCGGGGAACGAACGCGAATGGCTGGATGCCTGCAAAGGCGGAAAAACAAAACCTGGCGGCAATTTCGAATTTTCTGGCGTGGTTACGGAAACATTGCTCCTTGGAAATGTGGCCATTCGTTGTGGCGAGAAGCTGAGTTGGGATCGTGCCAGCATGAAAGTCACCAATTCCGAAAAGGCTCAGAAGTTTATTTGTCCGGACCGTCGGACCGGCTGGGAACTTTAGGAGGCCGCAATGTGCGCACTATCGCGAAGGGAATTTCTAGGCGCAGCAGCGACGTCTGCTGTGCTTGGTTTTCTGGGCGCTCTTCCGTTGGAGCTACCTGCGGACCCACTTGGCTTGCCCATCGGCTGCCAGACTTGGCCGGTGCGGGCGTCAATCGCCAGGGATTTCCCCGGCACCGTCAAGCAGCTTGCTGACGCTGGTTTCCAGTCGATCGAGCTGTGTTCGCCGTATGGCTATGAGGACTTCGGCTTCGGCGGACTTGCGAAATATTCCCCGGTGGAGCTTCGTAAAATCTTGAGCGATGCGGGCGTTACCTGCATTAGCTCGCATTTCGGCATTGACGAGCTGCGCAAGAACCAGGAGCGCAGCATCGGCTGGGCCAAGGATAGCGGCCTTACGCAGATGCTTGTGCCCTCGCTCGATGGTCCAAAGAATCCCACGATGGACGACTTGAAGCGTGCCGCCGACGAATACAACAAAATGGCCGAACGCGCCGCGAAAGCGGGCATCCAGCAGGGTCTTCACAACGAAGAGTTCGAGCTTTCGACCGTGAACGGCGAACGAACCTACGACATTTTATTCGCGCTTCTGGATCCGAAACTCGTCAGATTCCAGTTCCAGGTATCAACCATTAGCCGAGGTTACGACGCTGGGGAATATTTCACCAAGTATCCCGGCCGCTTCATTTCCATGCATGTGCAGGGCTGGTCGGCGGAAACCAAGAAAATTGTGCCGGTAGGACAGGGCACGCTGGATTGGAAGAAGATCTTCACCGCGGCAAAAATCGGCGGCATCAAAAACTATTTCGTCGAGATGGATCTGGAGAAGATGCGCGCCAGCGTTCCTTATCTGCATCAACTCCAAGTCTGATGGTCCGTCGCCTTCCGGCATTCTCATGTCGGAGGTTCGGTAACTCAATCTCCGATTACCGGCGCCAGCTCAGATGGTCGACGCAGCACTTGCTTGTAACTTACTCGCAGGAGTCTGAAAGCCTAAGGTTTTGATGTTTGGCGATCGCACCGAGAGATGAACCGGAGGCCAGCCTTAGCAACGAGTCGATGCATGCTGTGCAGTCGCACAGGATTTGAAGGTCAGTCAAAAAGGAGGGTCTCCAACTGTCACCCGCTCGCAGATTCCTCGCAGGTTCCCTAACAACTGATGCTCGCTCTCTACCGAACGAAAATAAAAATGGCCTCCCTCATATTGTTCTGCCGTAAACACGCTCATGGTTTGCTCGCGCCACGCGTTTAGTTCTGTTTGAGTTACCCATGGGTCCGCGTGGCCACCATAAGCAGCGATTGGGCATTGAAGGGCTTCGTCAGTAACATACTGATAGCTCTCAATGACGTGTAAGTCGGCTTTGAGGACGCGAGCCATCATCTCGACCAGTTCAAAGTCGTTCAGGACTTCAGGTGGGATGCCACCATACAGCCTGATTACCTGTCGCACTAAGTCCGAATCCGGCAGGGCGGCGAGCCGCGGCGTGCGGCTTATTAGTTGTGGTGCACAACGTCCCGATACGAGGAGAGCGGATGGATTGCACGAGCAAATTTGTCTTAATCGCCTAGCTACTTCGAAAGCGAGTATCGAACCCATACTGTGGCCAAACAGTAGGAACGGGACGTCCAGCGTGGACATAATCTCTTCTGTCACTTTCTCAACAATTTCAGCGCCGCGAAATAGTGGGGTTTCCCAGAATCGCTCCTCACGACCCGGCAATAGGACAAGATGAAGCGCTACCCAAGATGGCAGCTGCTGTAACCATGACTGAAAAGCTGCTGCTCCGCCACCTGCATATGGAAAAACGACGATCGCCATACGCGGCTGCATGGGTCCGGTATTGAACGACCGAAACCACACCGACTTGCGACTTGTCACGCTCATGTCAATCAATAGGTTTGTTCAGCGCAGAATCACCAAGCGTTATCTGAATAGCGGAAGCCGCGGGGCACGGCGTCCTCATAGCCAGCTGCAGGCCAACTTTGCCGTCGAGTTTACCAGCAAAAACACGGCCTTGCGAGACTTGCCAAGGAGGACGGTGTAATCGCTCAACTACTAGGTCGCTCCTCGAATGACCAACCACGCTAGATGCATAGGGATGCGCATCGATTGAGCACATATTTCACAGGTTTGCATGGGCTGTGCCGGTCGCATTGGCATTGGTGGTCATCGAGAACTGTGCTCGAAGAGTGGCCCCTACAACCGGCTTCACCATCCGACTTTTTCCTTAACTCCCCGAGCGGGTAGTGCAGGGCAGGGTCTCCGTACTCATCTAGCTCAATTTAGGTAGTTTCGACGCGAGGACCGGGCTATGCGTTATCCACACCGGTGAGGTTTACTCCTGGATAGACATCGGAATTGAATGCGTACCGCTGACGGCATACAGGACCAACTGCACGCGGCTGGATGTGCCTAATTTGTCGTAAATCCGCAGCAGGTTTGTGGATAGTGTGTTCGTTGGTCTCCAGCTTGATTCCCGATCTCGTACCGCAGCCGTTACAGGGCAAGACGAGTCCGAGAACTTCTCTCTATATTGTTCCCTTCGAGCTTTCAGCCCACCTTAGTGCTTCGCGTATGCTCATCTCGGTCAGTTCAAACAGCGAGACGGCATGTTCGGGTCCACCATTTTTAGCCGTGAAAATTACAACTGGGTCGTGACCGGCGCGGCGCCGAATCGCGACGAGGGTCGCACCCGCCGCGTTCAAAATGAAGGAGCAAAGAAGCTCCGTCGCGTTCAAGTCTTGGGCGGACCTAGAAATCATCGGATGCCTCCAGATTTCGAGTCACCCTCGGGTCGGTGCTGCCCTTAGCCTCTAAACTGAGCCACAGATAGTAACACTGTTTCTCGTTTTTCGTGTCAGGGCTGGCCGCCGTCGTTGTTCAGGCGGAATTTCCAGGTGGCAGGGGAAGGCCGATCCGCCCCAATAGGTCCTGGAAACGTGGGTTGGAGCGCAAGGGGTCCATGCTGGGATCTATGTGAAGGTAGATCAGCCAGTGAGAGAGCTCGTTGTAGGATTGCTCCAGAAATTCCATGGCGCGGTCGTGCTCTCCCAACCCGATGTGGATTCCCGCGAAGAAGTAAGGTGAGACATATTTTTCCTTTGCCAGGTTCGTAAGATCATCCAGGATCTGGATTGCCTTGGCGCGCTCACCTGCGGTGGCGAGAGTCTGGGCCAACGCTGCGCTCATGAGTGGACTGCCCCCCGATAGCTTCACGCCCTTTTCCCCTTCGGCTATAGCCTGCTCGAGCTGACCCATTTTTCGGAGTAAGACGCCAAGAATCCAGTAGGTAACAGGATAGTGGGGTTCCAATTCAACCGTGCGACGGAGTTGTTCGATGGCGTCATCGTAGCGGCGGGCCATGTAATTGGCCCAACCGATGGCCACGCTGATAATCAGCGACAAGGGATCGAGTTCCTGGCTGTTTTTCATCTTCTCGATCGCTTCGACCTGGCGTCCCATGGTCATTACATACTCGGCGAACCAATGATTGGCCGTCGGATACGAGGGATTGAGCGCAAGACTCCGTTGGAATTCGACTTGAGCCTCGTTCCACTGCCACTCGTGGAGCCACAACACCGCGGCCAGTGCCGTGTGCGCTTCCCCGAGATCAGGGTCGAGCCGTAGAGCGCGCATGGCGGCCATTTTTGCTTTAGGGAAGGCTTGCTTTGGTGGCAGGTAGCTATTCCAGCCAAGAAGTACGCAGGAATCGGCTACTCCACAATAGGCGAGGGCGTAGCTGGGATCCTTTCCGACGGCGAGCTGAAAATATTCGATTGCTTTATAGAATCCGTCCTCGGTCCAACGGTCCCAGTGATGACGGCCTTTCAGGTAAAGGCGATAGGCCTCGGCATCGGCGGTGGGGCGTCTGCTAAGACGCTTTTTCTCGTCGCGTGTAAGTTTGAGGCGCAATTTTTCGGAAATTTCGTTGGAGATTTCGTCCTGAATCGAGAAGATATCACCCGGCGTGCGGTTATATTGCGCTCCCCACAGTTGCGAGCCGGTCGCAACGTCGACTAACTCAGCGCCAATGCGCAAAGATTCACCGCTTTGCATGATTCTTCCGGTAAGGACGGCCCGGACGTTTAGCTCGCGACCTACGGCCTGAGGGTCGATTCCACCGCCCTTGTAGCGAAACACAGTGCTCTGGGCCATGACGCGGAGTTTCGGCACCGTGGCCATAATATTGATAAGGCTTCCGGCGATTCCGTCGCTGAGGTATTCGTTCTCGGGATCGCGCGTAGCGTTTTCAAAAGGCAAAACAGCTAGAGAGTTGATGACCCTGGAGACCCGCTCGGTGCGCGGGGCGCGGGCTGGCGTGCGCGAATCCTGTAGCGCCGGGGCCGCGGGCGATTGGGAATGATTTGTCGATCTCGGGCCGGATCCCGGGTCGGTGGCTACGTTCCTCCAATTCAAATCGGGTCCGCGCTCGAGCCGTTGCAGATCTGCGCGAATGTCAGCGGCGCGCTGGTAACGCTGATCGATATTCTTGTTCAGGGCCTTGTTGATGATTTCTTCGAGCATCGGCGGGAGATGGGGATTGATGCTGCGCGCGGGAGTCGGGCAACGCGTCAGAATCGCTTCGATAATCACGCCACCGGTGCCTCCACTAAAGGCCTGGCGCCCTGTGGCCATCTCGTACAACAGCAGTCCAAGCGAGAAGATATCAGTGCGCTGGTCGAGATTGTCTCCTCGGACTTGTTCGGGAGACATGTAAGAAGGAGTACCGCTAATAATACCGACCACCGACGTAGAATCCGCGATTTCCTGGGTATCCGCGGCTAGAGCAACCCCGGTGCGAACGAGTTTTGCCAGGCCAAAGTCGAGAACCTTCGCTTGTCCCCGCCTAGTGACGAAAACATTTGCCGGCTTGATGTCTCGGTGAATGATGCCTTGCGTGTGGGCCGCGTCCAAAGCGTCGGCAATTTGAATTCCCAAGCTCACAATTTCTTCGAGAGGTAGCGGCTGGCCATGAATATGCGCCCGCAGCGTTTCGCCGTCGATGTACTCCATGGCAATGAACGAGCGGCCGCCTTGTTCGCCGATGTCGTGAATCGTGCAAATGCCCGGATGATTCAGGCTGGATGCGGCGCACGCCTCGCGACGAAACCGTTCTAGGGCCAGCGAGTCTTGCGCGAGGTTATCAGGCAGGAATTTCAGTGCCACAAAGCGGTGAAGGCGAGTATCTTCCGCTTTATACACGACACCCATCCCGCCTTCGCCAAGTTTTTCCACGATGTGAAAGTGGGAGATGGTCTGGTCGAGCATCGCTGTATAGGCGTCAGGGAGCAACGATCCAGGTCAAATAGTTTGATCGTTCATTGCGGCACCTTGGTCAATCTTGCGTCGCGCTTGGGTTGGCGGTTTGGGGGATCCCATAACTGTGATTGCACGCGCACCGTCGCCATAGGCGCTGAGGTCCACTTGATGTTCCAATTCAAACGAAACACTCTTATTGCACACAGTGCAAACCAGGGAGCCGTATGGCGTGCCGCTCTTTTGCACAAAGATGTTGAAGCGCATGACCCGCTCGCAACAGACCGGAATCCACAAGTTGGCAGTCTTTGTTGGGTCCAAAGTGCACCCGCAAAAATGAGTTCGGGGGATTATACACTGAAATTCACCTGCCAAGTCGCAACCCACG
This sequence comes from Candidatus Eremiobacteraceae bacterium, assembly GCA_035622555.1. Lineage (GTDB taxonomy): Bacteria > Acidobacteriota > Terriglobia > Acidiferrales > UBA7541 > Acidiferrum. The sequence continues at coordinate 88,948 of DASPVD010000088.1, forward strand.
CAGGTCCCTTCGGCACCGGGTCGCTTCACGGGCGTGGCTTATTGGCTTCGTGGGCGGACAGAAAGGCGATTCTGACACTAGAAGTTATCTCATAAACACATTCAAGCTGTTTCGAGCTTGAGAGTTATGCAAACTAGCGTAAATCCAAGGCATGGACCTCACCGACGCCCAGTGGGCGGTGTTGGAACCACTGTTTCGTCCGAAACGCCGGGAC
>DASPVD010000089.1:0-4537 GCA_035622555.1 Candidatus Eremiobacteraceae bacterium
GCGGGGCGCGGTCGAGCGCAATCGGCTCTTGTTCCTGCAGCAACTGGGCGCAGTTACGACAAACCAGTCATGGCCGCTGGTTACGCTTCGTCAGATTCATTCTGATCTCATTCACTGCGTTGATTCTCCGCCGGAGCACCAACTCACCGGCGACGGGCTGATTACCTGCACGCCGGGAATTCTGCTGGCGGTCCAGACTGCCGATTGCCTGCCGGTCATCCTCGTGGACCCCAAGCATCACGCGGTCGCAGTTCTTCATGCGGGATGGCGAGGTACGATCAAAAGAATTGTTGAAAAAGGTGTGGGAGAAATGCGGCGCTGTTTCGGCACGCAGTCTCGGCATATCAAAGCCGCCATTGGTCCGGGAATTCACGGCTGCTGCTATGAGGTTGGCCCGGAAGTGCGCGAGAAGTTCGAATCGCAGTTCGCCTATGCGGCTGAGTTGTTTCGTGAGGTCAAAGAATCCGACCCGATCCGGGAGAAATATCCGCTGCTATTCCTCAGTGCCCGGCCGCCGGGCCACAGCGAATTGCCGCATAAGATCTTCCTGGATCTGGTCGAAGCGAATCGGCGTCAACTGATCGACGCGGGAGTTTTGCCGAAAAACATCGGTGCATCGGAATTGTGTACGGCTTGCCGGCCTGACCTGCTGTTTTCCTATCGTGCCGAAAAAGGCACAACGGGACGGATGATGGGTGTGGCGGGGATAAGAACGGAGCAGTAAGTGGGGCTACTGTTTCTTCGTCTTGCTGTAGTTTCATCACTTTTTACTTTTATGTACTTTCGCTCGACCCGCAGGCGCTTTCCTCTTCAAGTTGATCTGATTGTAATCAACGGCGACACGGACGAGATTTGCTAGAGCACGCTCATTGATCTTATCGCCCTCGAAAAAATCGATCGCCCGCCACTGGTTGCCTTCGAGGCCCGCGTTAAAGAGCTTGTCAGGATCTGGGAGGCTCGCCCCGTGGGAAAAGGTAAGCTTTACCTTATCTTTGTGGGCGTTGCCGACCGCGATGATTCCGTCGTGAGACCACACTGGGCTTCCCATCCACTTCCATTCCTCGATTGTCTCCCGGTCGGCCCCAAGGATGGTCTTGCGGATGCTGGCCAACTTTTTGCCACGCCAGTCTGTAAGTTTTGCGATCAGTTGGTCGATTAATGCAGAGGCAGATTCCACCGGCACGGGCCTTTTCATGTGCAGCTCCAAACTCTCGCCCTAATTTAGCCGCGCTCAGCGTAACCTACAACCTCCGCAGGTGGACGTGTTTGATAGCAGTTAGGAGAATCCTCCAGCCTCATCGCAACGAGGAGCGGCAGGCATCTAGGGCCCCACTATTCAAGGCTGAGATGGCGGGCTATCTTCTGTTCTCAATGGCAACCAGGCTTCCTAAAGAGCTTCTGGCCCGCATCGCGCAAGTAACCAATAAGCGTGCCCGCCTTGTCTTGGACACTATCGCACAAAAGGGAGCCATCACAACCGAGGAGCTGCAGAAGTTAGGCTACGAACACGCGCCGCGTGCCGCGCGCGATGTCCGCGAGCTGGGCTTCACCCTGGTCACGACCATGGTCAAGACGGCCAGCGGAAAACGTATGGCGAAGTACTCATTGGCCCTTGACGTCGAGGCTGGCAAGACCGGCAGGTTACAGCTACCGAAGAAGGAGCGGGAAGCCGTGATACAAGCTGCTGGCGGAAAGTGCCAGCTATGCGGAGCCACCTATGATCTTCAGGTGGACCATCGCGTCCCCTATCAAGTCGTCGGCGAATCCCTTAAGGGAACTACGAATCCTTACATGGTGCTAGACGGGACTTGCAATAGGCGCAAGTCGTGGATTTGTGAACATTGTCCGAATCTGCTGAAGTACAAAAGAGTGGAGACCTGCCAGAGCTGCTACTGGGCCGATCCAGAAAAACATACTCACGTTGCCATGGGGGAGTTACGCCGTGTGGACGTCGTATTCAGCGGCGATGAAACAAAGGCTTTTGATGAATTCCGAAGGCAGGCGCAGCGGCACAGCCAATCGGTTCGCGACCGAATCAAGAAATTCGTGCAAGAATCAGGGGAATAGAGCTGCCTGCGGCCCGAATGTCTTCAGCTGAGCTTGCGTTGGCGTACGCGGGGTCCACAATCCCGGAGATAAATAGACCGACTCAACCGTTACGTGATCGCGGCCGCTAAGAGTGGCCTGACTTGAGCGTCCGGTTTCTAGTAGCAGTCGATGCGCACCCAAGCCCAAGGGCAATGGCTCACCGTAGATTTTGCCTCCGCAGTGTCCGTCATAACTAAGGACATACTGAATGGACCGTTCGTTGAGCTCTCTAAGGATCCCTATCATGTCCGTGCGTTGTACACCTTGGATATAGCGGCGGTCGCGCGTATTAGTGACGCCTTGATATGGCGGGTCCATATACACGACATCACGTTCGTTAGCCATTTTCAATACGTTCCGAAAATCGCCGCAGATGATTTCGGTCTTCCCTCGTAATAACTGATGCGCGGCATGAATCTCTGCCTCCATCGTGTCGGGCCGCATGCCCTGTCGCCGATTGTCCGGGGATTGGTTAAATTCGCCCTTCGTACTGAACCGAACAGCGTTTTTCACGCACCGGGCTAGGAGGTAAAGAAGCTTGGCGGGGTCCTGGTCATTATTGAATTCCGCGCGAATCTGGTTGAATCGTACGCGTGAGTTCGTCTTGTACTGCGATTCCCAAAGCCTGCGATAATCTTCGCTCAACTTTCTCGGGTGGTCCACCACCAAGCGCCAAATGTCGGTGAGCGGCCTCAGAATATCGGCGATCACGTACTCCTGAAATAGATTCCTTTTTGCCGCAGCCAGCGTGATCGCTGCCGATCCCGCGAAGGGTTCGATCAGACGATTGAAGTCGCCTTTGCGAACGAAGGACAGAATCGCAGGGGCCAGCAGGCGCTTGCTTCCTTGATATGGGATCGGGTGTGGGCATTCAAACCGCACCATCGTTTACCCAAGATGAAGTATAGCGTGCTCGGGTGTGACCTTTACAGTATCGAATGGACGTAGCAGGGCGCGCGAAATGGAAAGGGCCACGACGCGCCCCACTCAAGCCCGGCTTGGCTTGAGTGGGAAAGATTCGGCGATTGCCTTTTGAGCTATGGGAGTCGCTGTTCTTCTGCGTGTCGTCGCATCCTTGTGCCCTGCCGGCGCACGGGCGAGGACGCCCGCGCCTACAATAAGAACCTACTTCTTCGCCGCCTTCAGTCGTTGCTCCAACGCCGCGACCTCGTCCCGCATGCCTTGCGGTAGGCGGTCGCCAAACTTTGCAAAATGTTCCCGGATGCGCGGAACTTCCGCCAACCAGCCTTCGATATCGACACTCAAAAGTTTGGCGAGCTTGTCAGCGGAAAGATCCAGCCCCTTGGTATCGAGATCGCCGGGCTTGGGAAGCCGTCCGATGGGCGTCTCCAGCGCATGAACCTTGTCATCGCAGCGCTCGAAGACCCACTTCAGCACGCGGCTGTTCTCACCGTAGCCCGGCCACAGAAACTTGCCGTTCTTATCCTGGCGAAACCAGTTGACGTAGAAAATCTTTGGCAATTTGCCAGCTGTCGAGCGCTGGCCGATCTTCAGCCAATGCGCGAAGTAATCGCCCATGTGATATCCGCAGAAGGGCAACATGGCCATCGGATCGCGCCGCAATTGCCCGACTTTGCCGACGATGGCTGCAGTGGTTTCACTGCTGGCAGTCGCTGCCAGAAATGTGCCATGTTGCCAGTCAAAAGACTCTGTAACCAGCGGAACGATCCCCGCACGCCGCCCACCGAAGAGAATCGCGTCAATGGGCACGCCTTTGGGATCCTCCCACTCCGGAGCGATCGAGGGGCATTGTTTGGCAGGAGTCGTGAAACGGGCATTGGGGTGGGCGGCTTTGCGTCCGGAATCCGGTGTCCACGGACGGCGGAGCCAGTCGATCAACTCAGCCGACTTCTCGCCGGTCATCCCTTCCCACCACACGTCACCGTCAGTGGTCATCGCGCAGTTGGTGAAAATAGAATTCCGGGTCACGCTAAGCATGGCGTTGGCGTTCGATTTCATGCTGGTGCCCGGCGCCACGCCAAAGAAACCGGCTTCCGGGTTAATGGCGTACAAACGACCATCCGCGCCGAATTTCATCCATGCAATGTCATCGCCAATGGTTTCGACCTTCCACCCCGGGATGGTCGGAATCAGCATGGCCAGATTAGTTTTGCCGCAAGCCGAGGGGAACGCTCCGGTGAGGTACTTGGCCTCACCGGACGGGCTGATCAGCTTCAGGATCAGCATGTGCTCGGCCATCCAGCCCTCGTCTCGCGCCTGCACCGATGCAATGCGCAGCGCGTGGCATTTCTTGCCCAGCAGCGCGTTGCCCCCGTATCCGGAACCATAGGACCAGATTTCGCGCGTCTCCGGAAAGTGGCAGATGTATTTGAATTCGGGATTGCAGGGCCAGGTCGAATCCTGATCATTGGGTCCGAGGGGCGCTCCAATCGAATGCAGCCCGCGCACGAACTCCCCGTTGCTCCCA
>DASPVD010000090.1:0-2269 GCA_035622555.1 Candidatus Eremiobacteraceae bacterium
CCAGCTTCCTCGGCCCGAAGCGCGTGGCCTCCGCCAGTAGCCAATTTCTGAATCCGGAGATCACCAGCGTATTTCCCGTCATCAATCCGCGATAGCCGTCACGAGCGACGGTTTCTGCGTCCATGGGGCGAAGCTTCCGGAAAAGCATCGTATTCTCCGTGCCGGCGCGGCTTTGAAACCCGGTGTCCGTCGCTCCCGGACATAAGCAGGTCACCGTAACTCCCGATCCTGAGAGTTCATTCGCCAGCGCTTCTGAAAACGAAATCACATAAGCTTTCGTGGCGTAATACACGGCCATCAGCGGACCGGGTTGAAATCCCGCGGTGGAAGCCACATTCAGGATTTTGCCGCTGCGCCGTTCCAGCATGGGAGACAAAAACAGTTTTGTCACATGAGTCAGCGCAGTGATGTTGAGCTGAATTTGTCCGAGGTTGTCCTCCAATGAAAGTTCGGAGAACTTTCCCATCCTGCCGTATCCGGCATTGTTCACGAGGACATCAACCGCAATGCTTTCGCGTTGCAGTTGATCGAACAGAAATTGCGGCGCCGGCGCGGCGGTGAGGTCGAGCGCGATTGGCTTGGCCGAAACGCCGTACTGCCGTTGAAGGTCGTCGGCAAATTTCGTGAGCTTGCCAACACTGCGTGCCACCAGCACGACATTGTGATGATCGGCGGCAAAAAGTTTGGCCACTTCATATCCGATGCCGCCGGAGGCGCCGGTGATGAGGGCGGTTGGCGTGCGCTGGTTCATGAACGTTTTCCAGAAATGCAGATCCCCGTTCGACTCACTGAGCTCGCTCAGGGCAGGCTCTCGACTGGCGTTGCAAGCGCGGCCACGCCGATGCCCGGACAGCCTTTAGCTGAGTGCAGTGTGATTCTATCGAAACCAGCGCCGTGCCGACGCGGTCCAATAGTCCCAATAAACTTGTAGGCGATTAGCGAACGTATCGGGCTTGGTCATGTCATGGCCACCATGCGGTGTGCGCAAGGCAGGACGGTAACCCGCGGGCAATTCGAACAGCGAAGCATCAAGTGGTGCTTCGGAGAAATCGAGCAATTCGACTTTGGAAATCGTAGTTCGGCTGCCTTCAATTTTTCGACTGGTCTCTTCGACGGCGTATCCGCGCGGCGACTTGCCTAGCCGTCTTATCACCATGCGATCCTGCTTGCCCGACCATAGGGCACCCCATGCGATTCCAACATTTCGCGAGTCCTGACAACCAAAGCCGCGCAGGTCGATATACCAGCCGTCAACCTCAGTTACGCTTGCAGGGGTAACCGCGCCTGGGCCCGGTTCTACCCTCGTTGTGGTCTTTACATGTCGAGCTTCCAAGCTGCCCAATTTGCGCCGCTCGCCCGTGTCCACCGAATCGATGGTCACGTTCACCTCTGCTCCGGTCAACTCTGGCTGCGGAAGCGGACGAGCATGCCTCATCCGTTCGGACCATTCCTCGATTGGAAAAGAGGCGTAGGTCTTCCAGTTGTCGGCGAGAATGTATCTGCGCCGCACGTCACATTGCGTGATGTCGATGGACTTTCCGGGGGATGGTCGTTCTGTCACGGACTCGTTCCGCTGACGCGCTCCCTTTAGGAACAGGGTATCCACGCTCGAGTGCCAGTCGGCCATTGTCCGGCGAGTCTCGATCGTCAGATCGGGAAAGTCCGGGACAACAAACTTCGGCAGGAACGCGGTGAGAAGCAGTAACGCAAACGAACTTGTGGTGGAGGGTCCCATAGCGTCCTCCATTGCGATTCCAAAGAAGGCAGGCAAATGCGCCCGCCAATTCTACATTCGGAAATCTGAATTGCTGAAATTCTAGTGCACGCCCGCCATCGCCGGCTCAACATCGTAAATCGAGAACCACGGCGTGGCTGCCTTCAGGCGCTCGTTCACATTGTTGATGTTCTTTGCGCCCTCGTTCTGTAGCCACTTGCGAAAAGCGTCTGCGCCCTGCTTAGCATAGACCGGAATGCCATCTTTCCAAGTCGCCCGGCCGCAAAGCACGCCGTTGAACTTCACGCCAGCTTCTGCAGCCAGTTCGAGCGATTCCGTAAACTCGGCATTGCTCACACCGGCCGAAAGGTAAATAAACGGCTTTGTCGCCACGCTTGCTGCCTTGCGGAACAAGTCCATAGCTTCTTTCTTGGAGTACGCCTTCTGTCCGCCATACGCCCTGGCGCCTTCGACGAACTTCATGTTCACGGGTACCTCCACTTTCAGAACTTCCACCCCGTAGCGATCCTTGCTGAACTCTTTCATACTGGCAAT
>DASPVD010000091.1:0-2245 GCA_035622555.1 Candidatus Eremiobacteraceae bacterium
GATTCTCGCGTGCTGACTTCGAGCAGCATAACGATGTGAATTTGAGGATGGCTGCTGTGCAGAGTTCGGGCAACTCGCAGCCCCTTATCGGCGGCAGTATCAAACTCCTTGCTGATAAGCGCGACATCAGGTTTGTGAAGGGCCAGCGGCAGAATTTCAGACGCAGCGGCCGTGCCAATGATTTGAAGATTTGGGTCGCGGCCGAGCGACTCCGCCAGCAGTTTGCTGCTCATGCGGTTGCGGTCCGCCACAAGGATTCGGATAGGGCTGACCGCCTCGGCTCTCGACAACGAATCTCTTGCGACTTGGGGAACGTACAGAGATGCCACCAGCGAAAAGAGTTCGAGTCCACCACTCCGCAAAAATGCATTGGATGACTTCAATCTGGCTCGTGTGAGGTTCGCAGGAGGCCGAAGACGCCAACGCCGTTCGTGGTGCCGACATAAACCTTGCCATGTGCAATCATCGGGGTAATGAATTTGTTGCCGGCGCCGAAGTGGTCCCGGCCTGCGGGCGCTTGGTCGCTGTTGTAGAGTTCCTTCGCCAAATCATTCGCATCGTAAGCGTGCAGAACAGCGGAGTCCAAATTGTCCACTGCCCACACGATCCCGCTTTGCGTGCCATCGGCTGAGACACTCGGCATGGCGCCGGGATAGGCGAATTTTGTAGCCGCAACGGAAACTGGCTCTGGGAGAAGTTTTGCGTCCGCGAAGCGGAATTCGCGCATGGAATCGTCAACCGATCCGAAATACAGACGGCCATTGAAATATGCGGGCGACCCACGGAATCTTATCCCCTTCAGGGCTTTGGGGAGCTCCTGATAGATCTGATTCGTCCGAATGTTAAACCTCCCCATATCGTCGCGGTTGAGCAGATAAATATTCCGGTCTTTTCCAGCGCCTACCACCAGTCGGCGCACCTTGCCCGAGGCGTCCTTCATTTCAGGAAGCACCACCGGACCGCCAGCTCCCAGGTCGCCGTCTTCGGCGTTTTCCTCATCGACGTTGAACATAGTGAAGTAATCCCCCACCAGAAGCTTTCCACCGGCGGACCGAATCTTTAGGAATGAATTTCCGAAGTCCCCATGCGACGGAAATCCCTGCGAACTCAGAGCGGAATCAAAAGTTCCATTTGCGACCATGACGTACACATTTCCTTCGTCGTCCTCGGCCGGCCCAGAGCCGCTCTGCCAGATCGATCCTTCTTCACCATTCGGCGTGAGGTTGAGTACAGCAGTCTGCTTGAGTGTGCCCGCGTCATAGGCAATTACCCACCCGTTGTAGGGATCGATGTCACAATGCGAAGTCCATGTGGTGTAAATGACCCCGTTGGCGAGCAGCAGCGCAGCCCGCTCTTCGTATTGCTTCGGATCGAAAGTTACTGCGCCATGGTTGCTATTCGGGCCGTTTCCGGGGAAACTGGCGCGAACCTCGACCGGTCCGCCGAATTCCTCACTTCCCGTGTGCAAGTCAAGCGCGTGGAGCTTTTGCAAATATGAGCCGGAAGAATCTTTGCTCATGGCCACGACGTAGATGGTGCCGTGCGAGCCTCGCCCAAGATCGATCACCGGCGTCGACGTAATGCCGATTTGCGGAACTACTTGCGCACATCCGCGATTGTCGGAAGGCGTCTCGCCGGTTGAAAGGAGTCGAACGTGCCAGAGCTCTCTCCCGGTGTCCGCGTCGAAGGCATAGACGCTGTCGTTTTCTGTGGCCACGAACAGTACATTGTGTGAGCCCAGATTCTGAACCTGTTGCATCTCGACGAAGAGCGGCTGAGCATCGACTTTGCCGTCCACAGGAATCACAAACAGCTTGCCGAAAGAAGAGAAGTTCACGTTTTGGACCGTCAGTATCTTCTCGGCCCGATATTGGCCGGTTCGGGCATTGTCGTCATGCCAGGTGAGAACATTCTGCGCGGGCGAGCGGAGATTCATTAAAAGCAAGTACAGTAAGATCACCGGACCCTTTGGCACGCGGTTGGCGAGGAACGTCTCTGAAAGGAGTGTCATAAAGGACGCATATCCATTGGACGAGTTTTGAGCAGCCATTACTTTTGACGCGCCGGTGGCCTTTTGGTCGCGCCCTGCGGAAACCAATTGGCGAAATGTATGGTCCGCCGCCGGACTGCAAGAGGTTTTGAAGTTGGGCGAAGGGACAGTCTGCGTAAATGTATCCGGCCTCTTAGTGGAGAATCGCTCTCCGGGCACTTGATGATGATCCGCGCGTGTCGGTCCTTATAAATC
>DASPVD010000092.1:0-7342 GCA_035622555.1 Candidatus Eremiobacteraceae bacterium
CGTCCTCAACAACCTCTGGGGAGTCGCTTTCGGTGGCGGGAACTCATCCAGTGGAGCAACCAACGAGCTGTTCGTCACCGTGGGCAACGGCAACGGGCTCAACGAATTGGCCGGCACCTTTTTATCAATCAAGCCGTAATTGACAACAACAGCAGCGCGAGGACGTAACTTGGGCCGCCGACCTGCGGGGGAATCAGGTCTTTTCTGACAACGCGGTCCACGCCGGATCACGACTTCGAGTGTTTGGCCAAGACCGGCGTAAACACTCCAGGGACAATGTTTCCACATTTCAGGTCCCGAGTATTAGGTGTCCCCGAGACTTCTGGCTCGGCGGGCTGTCCGTGGTTCAATTTGCGAATGGTGGTATCCTAATGAAGCCGGCGTCGGTTACTCCCAGGTTTTTTCGGTAGCGTTGGTCCGGTCGAATTGCGATCAGCAGATCACGCGCTTCAAATGGCTGATTGATCTGCGGGTCCGATGCCCAGCATACAATCGCGAGCTACTGCTTTCTGGTGCTACTTCGAATATTGCCCCGGTGGAGAACCTACGACGGCCTTGAACGCATTGATGAGGTGAGCCTGGTCAAAGTAGCCCAACTCCAGAGCGAGTTGGCACCAGTCAGGCTGTTCGCCGGAGTTCAATCTATCCACCAACTCATGCAAGCGGAAGCGCTGGATAACCCATTTGGGAGTGGTTCCCACATATTCACGGAAAATCCGCTGCAGACTGCGTTTACTCATCCCGGTTTGCCGCTCAAGGTCCTTCACCGCTTTGATGGTGTTGTCCCCGCGGATCTCCTCGATCAGGCGGACTGACAATTCGACGTTGGCATCGGGGGCAGGTTCTCGGTCGCGAAGGAAAGCGGCTGTCACGGCGAGCATGCGGTCTTCATCCCACTCGAGTGTGTGAAGGCGTCCTTCAAGCGCCGAGACCCCCTGTGTGAACACCTCGGCCGCCGGGACGATGCGGTTCGCCAACGCGACTGCCGGTTCGCGCATGAACGGGCGAAAGCCTCCCGGGCGGAACGTGATCCCAAAAACGCCCGAGCGGCCTTCGAGAAGATGGGAGGATTTGCCAGTATTTACGCCTCCCACAGTGCACCGTCCATCCTGGAAGGCCAGATAAAAATTCGGATGGGGCAACGTCTCCTGCAGATAAGGGCAGTCGAGGTCCCAAGTCACCATCCAGAAGCACTCAACCCATAGCGCCAAGTCGGCGGGCGGGTGCAACCGAGCATGTCTTCCGATCCCCGCAGACGGCGGCCAGCGCAGCAAGCCGCGGTTTTCCGCAAGGCCCGGATCAGACCTTTCATCCATCTGCGCTCCGTTCGGGGAATGTCGCGTTTTTCCAATCGTCATCGAGATAAGATCGGCTACCTTGTCGTCTATATGGGAGAAAGCATGAACGGCGCTGTCACCACTCACAAGCGGCGAGTGTTTCCGGCCGGCTTTTCTATTTTAGCGCTGGCTAGCCTCGCGCTCATGCACGGTCAAACATTCGCTCCCACCACGTCCATAATCCAGAAGGATGCACACATGACCCAACATGCCAGCGGACCATTCGAAGCAAAGCTTACTCCACAGAAGCCTGACGGCGAGGTGGAGCACGCGGCCAACATCAGCCGCATGACCAGTGAGAAGGTTTATCACGGCGATCTCGAAGCCACCAGCAATGGGGAGATGCTCGCAACCGGCAACCCGAAGACGTCAGCCGCCTATGTGGCCATGGAGCTTGTGACCGGGACTCTTAAAGGACGCAAGGGCAACTTTGTGCTGCAGCACACTGGAACGATTACGAGAGGCGTTGCGGAGTTGTCTGTGACAGTTGTGCCGGATTCGGGGACAGACGATCTGAAAGGCCTGACCGGGAAGATGAAGGTCCTGATTGCGCCGGACGGCAAGCATTCGTATGAGTTTGAGTACAGCCTGGAGTGAATGCAGCAAGAGTGAGGCGCGGGCGTCGAACACATAAAGGCGGAAAAATCGGACTGGGGAAAACCCATGCGTCGGGGATGGGGGCGCGGGATCGCCTGCTGTTACACTTTCGACAGCTATCTTGCGCACGTGGCTGAGGTCTCGGTTGATAATGACGGCAACGTGCGCGTGCATCGTATTGTGTGCGCCGTCGATCCCGGAATCGCCGTAACCCCTGACGGCGTGAAAGCCATGGCCGAAGGCGGCACGAATTTTGCCCTAACCCAGGTACTTCAGGGGGAGATCACGATCAAGGACACAACCGTGGAACAAAGCAACTTCGATGGCTACCAGGTGCTGCGGATGAACGACGCGCCTGACATTGAGGTGTACATTGCGCCGAGCGGAGCTGAGATGGGAGGAATGGGCGAAGCCGCAGTTCCGGGAACGGCGCCAGCGGTGATGAATGCGGTGTTCGCTGCCACAGGGAGACGCGTACGGAGGCTGCCGATCGATCCTACTCTTCTGGCTAGGAGCAAGGTTTAGACAATCAGTTTGGGTTGTGGCTCGGCTTCCCGTCGGGCACTTCGGAACATTAATATAGCGGTGGTATGCCTACCGGCTTCCACCGCACGAGTATGTTGTAGTTTTTCTTGCCCTGTTTTGTGCGGCATGGGCGGACCCTGGCAACGGCAAAAACACATCCAGTTTGTCCGTTAAAGTGAGCCGTGCAAAGTTTGCCGCTCCTCCTCGCCGTTCGAGGAGATTCAACCGCACGGAGACTGTTAACAGGCCAAATTCGCGATTTCGGTCGCGCAATGGATGTCTTGGGAAGCTTAATCTTTGCATTGAAAAACTTAGGGAGATTAATTCTGATGAGACAGCCACGGATTCTGCTTCTATCGATGTGGGGTACTACCTGTGCTGTCATCGCAGTACTCATCTCCACGGTCGCTGTTTCTAGCCAGCAAGCAGCGAGCGGCGGCAGCGCCCGCCCCGCGGACATCGTTTACGCTCGACCTGGCCAGCTCGTTGACGCCGGCGGATTTCGACTGAATCTCTATTGCACGGGGAGCGGTTCGCCTACCGTGGTCTTCGATTCCGGATGGGGAGACTGGGCGCCTGCGTGGTCGAAGGTGCAGCCAGAGATCGCCAAATGGACGCGCGCCTGCAGCTATGACCGTGCCGGCACGGGATTTAGCGAAGCCGGTCCCATGCCGCGTACCAGCGTGCGCATCGCCGGGGAGCTACGGACTGCGTTTCGCCATGCCGGCATCGGCGGGCCCTACATTCTGGTTGGAAGCGCGTTCGGCGGAGACAACGTGCGCACGTTTGCGGACATGTACATGGACGAGGTTGCGGGGCTGGTATTGGTTGACGCCGATCCCGACGACCTCGAACCGGAGGCGATGCGAGAAGAGGCACACCGAGGACATGCTGGGATTCCTTCTGACTTACGCGATTGTCGTAACGCGATTGCGGAGCATAAGCCGTTGCCGGCACTAGGGTCAGTTTCTGGCCGACCGCAACAGACCTGTGCTCAGCAGTTTTTTTTTCGCGGCCTGCCGGAAGCCGAGTGGTCTCCTGAATTGAACGCCAAAGTGTTGGAGATCGCGCAAACCAAAGTTGCCATGTATGACGCTTATTCTTCGGAAATGGAACAAACACCGTCGGACGAAACCTATCTGCAACAGCACCGGCGCTCATTCGGCCCGCGCCCCATCCGCGTGCTGACCTCCGGAAACCACGGTGTCGGCCACCTGGAGGAAAAGCCCCCCGACACGCCAAAGCACGTCAAGTATGAGCAGGAGACCACCGTGGCCCAGGCGCTCTGGCTCACATTATCTTCCAATGCCAAACAGATCTTCGCCCGCAACAGCTCGGAGTACATCCAGTTCGACGAGCCTGAGACTGTGATCCACGCCATCCGTGAAGTCTATGACCAGGCAAGAGGACCGGTCGCTGACGCGTCGAAACGCTCGCCCGGCAGCGTGTTTCGCGATTGCCGCGCCTGCCCGGATATGGTCGTTATTCCCGCTGGCCATTTCACGATGGGTTCATCGGCAGCGGAGAAGTCTTGGGCAGCGTCTCATGGGGGTAGTGCTGAAGCGGTTGCTGATGAAGCTCCGCAACATCAGGTTTCATTGCCGTCATTCGCCCTGGGCAAGTATGACGTCACTCGTGGCGAGTACGCGGCATTTGTTCGGGAGACGGCATACCCGGCCGATGATGGTTGTGGCCGCGGCCGCGCCATCTTCAAATGGGAGAAGGATCCGAAGGTGACCTGGGAAAATCCCGGCATGGCGCAGACTGACCGTGATCCCGTCGTGTGCGTGAGCTGGCAGGATGCGAAAGCCTACGTCGCCTGGCTGAATGGCAAAGTGCGGCAGAAAATCTCGGCTTCGGGTGATGGCCCTTACCGACTGCCCAGCGAATCGGAGTGGGAATATGCCGCACGCGCCGGAACGACAACTAAATTTTACTGGGGCAATGACGACGCTGCCGCTCCTATGCACGCCTGGTTCAATGGCAACTCCGGCTGCAAAGAAATTAGCGGTCTTTTTTGCGACCATGGCCAGACACATCCGGTGGGCGCGAAGCCGCCGAACGAATTTGGCCTTTACGACATGGCAGGGGACGCTTGGCAGTGGACCGAGGACTGTTACGACAACAGCTACGCCCCGGCTCCCGCCGATGGGCGCGCGAACGAGGCCCCTTCGAGCGACCCCAAGGCGAAGGACGGCCAAGGCAATTGCCTTCGAGTGGATCGCGGCGGATCGTGGATGTTTCCGGCGTGGTTGCTGCGCCCGGCCGCACGCCAAAGGGATCCAGCCGACAATCGCAGTGTGATCATCGGATTCCGCGTGGCGAGGACGCTGCCTTAAGAAAGGAGCATTTTGCGTCGTGAATTTCCCGTGCCATTTACATTCGGAGCAAGTTGGGGAGGCGGATGAAACTGATTGTCGTTGCGCTGGCGGGATGGCTGCTTCTCGCCATTTCAAGCGCAGTGAGGGCGCAGACATCACAGCCGCTGCCACGTGTAGTTGAACTGAAGGCTTCTGACGGCACGCTCTTGAAGGCGTCATACTTTGCTGCTGCCAAGCCAGGTCCCGGTGTTTTACTGCTGCAGCAGGACAACCGGGCGCGTAAAGCCTGGGACGGTCTCGCAAGCCGACTGGCGGCAGCTGAAATCAACACGCTAACGCTCGACCTGCGCGGACTTGGCGAAAGCGGCGGAGTGTCTGTGGAGCAGTGGACCTCCCAAGAACGAGCACAACTGCGCAAGCACGCATTGGACGACGTTGACACAGCATTTCAATACTTGATTTCACAGCCAGGGGTGGAGCGAAACGCAATTGGAGTGGGCGGTGCCGGTTACCTCGGCGTCCACAATTCCATTCAGACGGCGCGTCGGCATTCAGAGGTAAAATCACTGGTCTTTCTTTCCGGACAAACTGAGCCCTCCGACCGGCAATTCATGCGGCAGGCGTCGCAACTGCCCGCGTTATTCGTTGTTTCGCAGGGTGACGAATATCCTCCTACCGTGGATTTGATGGAATGGTTGTATAGCGCGTCCCCCAATCCCGGCAAGAAGCTCATACTCTATCCGGGCAAGGAGGCGCCCTGGCTTGAGTTTGAGGACAAGCGCGCGGTTCCGGCCACCGGCAATCACGGGACCGATATGTTCGACACGCATCCGGATCTGCTCGCCACAGTTGTGGACTGGTATGTCACCACCCTGATTAGGAGGTCGGGTCGTGCGCCCAAGGCGAGCAGTGATTCTGCTGCATTCGCATTCGCGTCAATTCTGGAAGAAATCGAGGCGCACCACGATCTTGCGAGCGCAACCCAGCAACTGCAGCAAGCTAGAAGCAAAGATCCCAGAGTGCAGTTGTGGCCGTGGATGGTTGTCAACGCCCTTGCCTATGACCATATGAACGACAAGGAAACGAAGTTCTCGTTGGAAATACTAAAGCTTAACTTCCTGGCATATCCAAATTCTGCCGACGGGGCCAGCAGTCTGTCCGATGCCTACCTAGCAATTGGAGAGAAGGATTTGGCTCGCCAGTATGCCAACAAGGCATTGGCTCTACTCGATGCCAACATTAATGATTCGGAAGGTGACTCACCGGCGCGCCGCAAGCTGATTCGCGATGGCGCGCAGCAGAACTTAAAGCAGTTGGGCGAGCCCGCTAAGTAGCAATCCGAGTGCATGAATGCATATTTCGCGGCGGTGGCAGCAACTCGAAAAGCTGAAAGGATGAAACAAACACAAATCCTGCTCATGGCAGCTTTCATTGCTACTGCCACCTTCGGCCAGCAATCAGCGACCAGTGGCCCGGCGGCGGACATTGCAGTTACATCATGACGTGGAGGTATAGCAAGCTGTGCGCATCGCAATCGTGTCGGATATTCATGGCAACCGGACTGCATTCGAGGCGGTTCTGGCGGATCTTCGGGAGACTTCTCCCGATCTCGTTCTGCATGGTGGTGATTTGGCAGATAGCGGATCGAGTCCCACGGAGATTGTGGATCGCATCCGCAATCTTGGCTGGAATGGGGTCCTTGGGAATACTGATGAGATGCACTCGCGACCTGAGTCTCTGGAGGAATTCGCAAGCCAATCGTCGGCGCCGCCCTCTGTCTGGGCGGCCATCCGTGAGATGGCAACTGCAACTCGTGGCATGCTTGGAGAGGAGAGGGTCGCATGGTTGAGTACTCTGCCCCGGGTCCTATTTCAAGAATCCATAGCGTTGGTCCACGCCAGCCCTGGAACTACGTGGCGTGCACCGGGCCCGGAAGCAAGCGATGAGGAACTGAAGACAGCCTACGGTTCGCTCGACCGGCCGATTGTTGTCTACGGGCATATTCATCGGTCGTTCATAAGAAGCATTCGCCATGTTCGAATGGAAGAAATCGTCGTCAATACGGGCAGCGTGAGCCTTTCCTACGACGGAGATGCACGTGCCGCCTACCTTTTGATCGATGACTCAAAACCAACAATTCGGCGCGTGGAATACGATCTGGAGAAAGAACTCAAAACTCTTTCAGACTGCGGTCTCCCACACTCTGACTGGGTTTCGAAAATCCTCCGCACCAGATCTCCCCAGTTGCCATGAAGCGCACTCTTCTCCAATTCGACAAGGTGTAGATTACATGCGATTTCCTTTCGCGAGCGGATCCGGGCAATCCAGAAACTGAGCTACGGGGAGCTGCGCGACCCATGAACGCCATGAGGGAAATCCAACGCTCTCGGATCACAATTATGAAACATTGTCCCTGGCGTGAAGTCACCGATTATGGCCAAGACGATGGATAATCGGCCGTCAGTCGTCATTCTTCCTGTTTTGGTGCCAAATACCGACTCTGATCCGAGCTCAACCGCACGGCGCCCGCAAAGGTGCAGGAGAGAGACACCATCCCTAAGC
>DASPVD010000093.1:0-36601 GCA_035622555.1 Candidatus Eremiobacteraceae bacterium
CGGCGGAGCCTCGTTTGTTTTCGCTCATATGAATCACGATGACCATCTTTCGGAAACCGGACTGCTCGCGGGCGAAGCTGCAATTGACAGTACTGCCGTGGCATACGCTTTCAAAGAAATCACCCAGAGGCAACGTCCTTATCAGGGGAATGGCAATGGAGATTTTTTCGTGGGCGGTGCTTCTTTTCCCTCCGAGCATTCGGCGATTGCCTGGTCGATTGCCAGCATCTGGGCCCACGAATACCCGGGGTGGTTCAGTCAGATGGCAGCTTACGGATTAGCTTCCACCATCACCACGACCCGTGTAACTGCCAAACAGCACTTTCCGTCGGATGCCATCATCGGCAGCGCGTTGGGTTGGTATTTCGGTCGCCAAGTCTACCGTGCTCACCACGACCCCGAAATCGGCGGTTCCGGTTGGGGGCCTCTCATCGATCACGCAACCGCCGAGCATGTGCGCAACACGGACAACATGGCTTCGCCGTACGTGCCAATTGACAGTTGGGTCTATCCCGCCATTGAACGTCTCGCCGCTCTGGGCTACATCGACACTGCATACTTGGGAATCCGCCCGTGGACCCGGATGGCCTGCGCTCGAATGTTGGAGCAAGCGGCAGAGAAGCTTCATGACGACGGGATGAACGATAGCGAAGCGGGGAAGACGTATAGGGCTCTGACAGGCGAGTTCGCCACGGAAATTGCACGGCTGGACGGCGGGCCAAATGTAGGCGCGCGGTTGGACTCTATTTACACGCGCGCCCTGGGCATCTCAGGTACGCCGCTGCACGACGGGTACCATTTCGGCCAGACCATTATTAACGACTATGGCAGACCTTATTGGACTGGCTTCAATGATGTGACGGGATTAACCGCAGACGCCGAGGTAGGCCCGGTGGCGTTCTATTTCCAGGGCGAATACCAACACGCGCCCGCGATCCCCTCGGATCCTCCGCCGGTCTTAGCTGCCACCGCGGCAGCAGATCTCACTGTTCCCCTTGCCAATGGTCAGAACCAGTTGGATCGTTTCCGACTGCTTGACAGCGCAGCGTTGTTTCAACTGAACAATGTTCAATTTTCGGCGGGCACCGAGAGTTCCTGGCTCGGTCCTGGCGAGGCGGGCTCGTTGCTAATGAGCAATAACGCGCCGCCATTCCCGACTTTCAAGGTTGACAGCGTTACCCCTTATGAGATCCCGCTGCTCTCGCGTTTATTGGGTCCCGCCAGAACGGAATTCTTCATCGGCCAACTCTCCGGTCAGACGTGGGAATTTGATGGTTCCAACGTGGTTGGGCCATATCCAAACCCCCAGCCGTTCATCCACGGAGAAAAAATCAGCTTCAAACCCACTGCCAACTTCGAACTCGGGATGGGTGTGACGGCGATGTTTGGCGGGCCGGGACTGCCGGTGACTTGGCATAACTTTTTCAGAACCTTTTTCTCTCACACATCGGGCACCAACAACCCAGGCAAACGCCTTTCTGCCGCCGATTTCACCTACCGTGTCCCTGGAATCCGGCAATGGCTTACCGTGTATGCCGATACCTTGGTGGTTGACGAGTATTCCCCGCTCGGTTCCACTAGGGCTAACATTAATCCCGGCATATACATGCCCCAGATTCCAAAGGTTCCCAAGATGGAATTTCGCGCCGAAGGCATCAATGAATCCCGGACTGATGAGTTTGCTCCGGGGTTTGTTTACTATGGCCTGCGACGGTTCCGCTCTGGCTATACCAATGACGGATACCTGATGGGGAGCTGGATCGGAAGAGCTGGCCGGGGCTTGCAGGGATGGTTGAACTATTCTCTTTCGCCTCGGACCAGGTTTCAGTTAAGCTATCGGCTGCAGGACGTAGCCAAGGATTTCATCGGAGGAGGGCGGTCAGTCGATTATTCCGGAAGCGGCAATTTCATGCTCTCCTCGCATATTGCGCTTTCGGGCTTATTGCAATACGAACAGTGGGCGTTCCCAGTCCTTGCGGCGAACAAACAAACAGACGTTACAGCTTCAGTTCAGCTAACCTTCTATCCCAAGTGGCGGATAGGGAGATAATATCGGTTCGGTGGCAGTCTCTTGCGTAGCAAGCAAGTTGCAGGCAGATGGTGATTAACTTGACGAATAGAAAGCGGGTCACTAGACACTTGAAGTTATCTGCTGTCTTTGGGTGGAGCCAGTAAGCGTGAAACAACTTGTCGGCATCGAGAATTCGGTTCAGCAATTACAAGAGGAAGAGATTCCCACACCGGGGAATGGCACCGGCGGGAGCTTGATCGAGGGCGTTCAAGGAGACGGCTTCGAGTGGGCCTGGCTGCTGTGGCTAAATCGGCGCTCGCTCGGGCGCTGGATGATCGGTGGACTTGTCTTCGCCACAGTGCTGGCTTTTCTGCTTCCAAAGAAATTCGAGTCAACTACTCAGCTGATGCCTCCTGATCCAAAGTCAGGGTCTGGCCTCTCCGCCATGATGATGGCGGCGATGTCTGGCCCGGGCGGCGGCGGGAGCGCTCTGGCAGGGCCAGGTATCGGAAGCATTGCAGGTGATCTGCTGGGGATGAAGGATCCGGGCGCCGTGTTTACCGAAATGCTGCGTAGCCGTACCGTCAAGGATCGTATTATTGAGCGCTTCGATCTGCGGAAGGTTTATGGAGTGCGATACTACAAAGGCGCGCGCGAACAACTTGCAAAATACACTTCGATTACGCTGGACCGCAAGAGCGGCGTAATTACCATTACCGTGACGGATCGTGATCCCCAGAGAGCCACACAAATCGCCCAAGCTTATGTGGAAGAACTCGATCGCATATCCGCTGAGGTGAACACTTCCGCCGCCCATCGTGAGCGCCTTTTTATTGAGCAACGGCTGAAGGCAGTTAAGCAGGACCTGAAGAAAGCCTCAGAAGATTTCAGCGAGTACGCGAGCAAAAATGCAACGCTTGACATAAAAGAGGAGGGTGTCGCAGTAGTGGAGGCGGCTGCGGTTCTGCAGGGGCAACTCATAGCTGCTCAGTCAGAACTGGACGGGTTGGAGCAGATCTACACCAGCAGCAACGTCCGCGTCCGTTCCTTGCAGGCTCGGGTCGATGAACTGAATCGGCAGCTGAAAAAGGTCGGCGGCTCCACCACCGGTGCGGATGATCCCAACTCGCAACAGGAATTTCCTTCGATTCGCAAGCTGCCGCTGCTCGGCGTTCAATGGGCGGACCTCTACCGGGAGAATAAGATTCAGGAAACAGTCTACGAGTTGCTCACCGAGCAGTACGAAATGGCGAAGATCGAAGAGGCTAAGGAAACGCCTGTCGTTAAGGTTCTCGATGTTGCCGTCGTTCCCGAGAAAAAATCCAGCCCACAGCGTCCGCTCATAATGTTCCTAGGCGTGATGCTCTCGCTCGTCGCCGGTTGCGTATGGGTGCTCAATAATGCCAAATGGCAGAGCATGGACCCGGCCGACCCAAGAAAGCAACTTGGACTGGAGATAATTGCCACGTGCGGTGCGCTCTGGTCCAAGGCAAAAGCTCAATTGCAGGCTCTGGGCCACAGGATCGGCAAAAAGTCCTCGGCTGATCTGGGTTGATGATCTTCCCACAATCCCTTCCTAAAGTTCGGCAGGAAAACAGCCTCAGTACCCAAGAAGGTGGCGATTTGGAAATGTCCAAGGATTCCAGGCCCGAGCGAGTCGTGATTCTGTGCGGTGGAATGGGAACTCGTTTGCGGGAAGAAACGGAGTTCCGTCCTAAGCCGCTCGTAGAGATCGGTGGGAAGCCTATCCTGTGGCACATCATGAAGATCTACTCTTCCTACGGGTTCAAAAGGTTTGTTTTGTGCCTCGGCTATAAGGGCCACATGATCAAGGAGTACTTCATCAATTACCAGTTGATGAACAGTGATTTCACCCTGCGTCTCAACGAGCCGCAAAAGCCCTGTTTTCACGGTAGTTTGAAAAGCGACGAGGAGTGGGAAATTACCTTCATCGAAACCGGCAGCGAAGCCAATACTGGCGCCCGGGTCAAACGCGTTGAGCGTTACATCACGGGCGAACATTTTCTGCTCACTTATGGGGACGGTGTTGGCGATATCGATCTAAACAAACTTTGGAGTTTTCACCGGGAACAAGGCAGGATTGGTACCGTGACTGGGGTTCGGCCATTTTCCCGGTATGGCGAGCTTTCCATCGAGAAAAATCTGGTGACGCAGTTTGCGGAAAAGCCGCCTTTGCACGACGGTATGGTGAGCGGCGGTTTTTTTGTTTTTCGTCGCGAGTTCCTGGATTATCTGCAGGACGACGACGGCTGTGCGCTCGAGCGGGAGCCACTCTCGCGGCTGGCGCGTGATGGGCAACTATCCTGTTACACCCATACCGATTTTTGGCATGCGATGGATACCTACCGTGATTTCACAATTCTCAACGATCTGTGGAAACACTCGGCTCCTTGGAAGGTGTGGCAGTGAGCGACGCAGGTAACAGTTTTTGGACAGGACGAAAAGTTCTAATCACCGGCGCAACTGGAATCGTCGGTTCGTGGGTGGTGAAAGAACTGGTGGATCGTGCGGCAGAGGTCATCGCGCTTGTTCTCGATGTGAACCCGCAATCTGAGTTGTACCGAAGCGGGGTGGTCAACCAGGTGAGCGTAGTCAATGGGTGCCTGGAAGACTTCGCTGCGCTGGAGCGTGCTGTCGTTGCCAACGGGGTTGACACGGTCTTTCATCTGGGAGCGCAAGCCATCGTGGAGGTGGGCCGGATGGCACCGCTAGCGACGCTGGAAACCAACGTCCGCGGGACGTGGAATGTCCTCGAAGTCTGCCGCCAGCAGCGTGAATTGGTGCAGCGCGTAGTGATTGCGTCAAGTGACAAGGCCTACGGGGAACATGATGTGCTGCCTTACAGTGAGGACATGCCTTTGCAAGGCAAGTACCCCTACGAAGTATCCAAGAGTTGCGCCGATTTGATTGCCCAGAGCTACCACACTACCTACCAACTCCCGATCGCGATTGCCAGGTGCGGCAACATCTATGGGGGCGGCGACCTGAACTGGTCCCGGATTGTTCCCGGCACGATCCGTTCGCTCCATCGGGGGGAAAGACCGGTGCTGCGCAGCGACGGCAAGTACATCCGCGACTATATCTACGTGAAGGATGTTGCCTTAGGCTATCTTGCGCTGGCTGAGAATCTGCACCTACCGAGCGTGCAGGGGGAGAGCTTCAATTTCAGTCCTGAATCCCGAACCACCGTCCTCGAAATCGTTTGGGAGATCCGCCGGCTCATGGGGCGTGAGGACCTTGAGCCCGTGATCCTGAACACCGCCGTGGGGGAAATCCACAACCAGTATCTCTCTGCCGCCAAAGCGCTGCGGCTGCTGCGATGGCAAGCCGCTTATACGCTGGAACAAGGGCTTCGGGAGACCATCCAGTGGTACCGAGAGTTTCTTCCGAATGTCGCCCAACAACCTGCCGCCGCGTTCAATATCGCGGCCCGGTAACGGTTTCGGCTGGCCTTCTTCATGGAGATTCGACCGCTGCGAATTGCAGGAGCTTTTGAGATACGCCTGGAAGCGAAGCAGGATGAGCGTGGCTACTTCATGCGATCTTACGATGTAGAAATTTTCGCGCGCCACAATCTCAACAACTCGTGGGTGCAGGAAAACGAAGCGTTCTCGGCGCGCAAGGGCATTGTCCGTGGGCTGCATTTTCAAAAGCCGCCATACGCGGAGATCAAGCTGGTCCGTGTAGTACTGGGAGCAGTTCTGGACGTTTTCGTCGATGTTCGGCGTACTTCGCCTACCTACCGCAGATGGGAAATGATTGAGCTGTCTGCAGCGAACCACAAAGCCGCGTACATACCCAAGGGATGTGCTCATGGCTATTGCACCCTTACCGATACATCGACCGTGCTCTACAAGGTTGACTGCGCCTATGCTCCACAATTCGAGGGCGGCCTACGTTGGAATGACAGCGAGCTGGCTATTCCCTGGCCCGTGAGTGAGCCTGTGATTTCCACCAAAGACATGGCCCTGCCGACCATGGGCGATTTTGTCTCGCCCTTTGACTAACTAATAATAAGGAGGACCTTTTGCAAGTCCGGTTATTTAAACCGAGTGTAGGCGAGGAAGAACTAGCCAATATTCGCTCTGTCTTCGAACGCGGCTGGTTGGGACTCGGGCCGCTGGTCGAACAGTTTGAGCGGGAATGGAGCCAATACATCGGGGCGGCTGACTCGGTGGGGGTGAACTCGGCTACTGCTGCTCTGCATCTGGCGGTGACCGCGATGCGGGTGCCTGCGGGTAGTAAGGTTCTGATTCCTGCGATCACGTTTGTGGCCACCGCGACGGCTGCCCTTTATAACCAACTCGTTCCGGTGTTCATCGATGTGGACGAAGCAACCCTCTCCATGAGTCTGGAAGACTTGGAGCGGAAGCTGTCGCCCGACTGCCGGATTGTAATGCCCGTTCACATGGGAGGCCACCCTGTGCCTATGGACTGCCTGACTCAGATCGCGAAGCAACAGAATCTGGCGGTCATCGAGGATTGTGCGCACTGCGCAGGTGGCGTTTATAAAGGCAGGAAGCTTGGCACCTGGGGCGACATCGGCTGCTTCAGTTTCGAGGAAAAGAAGTGCATGACTACCGGCGACGGCGGCATGATTTCCTCTAACCAGCCGGACCTGATCGAGCCGCTCCGTCCGTACCGGTGGGTAGGAATTGACAAGGACACGTGGAAGCGTGCCGCGCAATACACCAGCAGCAACGGAATGGACGCCCGCCACTGGTATTACGAAGTCAGTGTTCTGGGATACAAATACAACATGAACGACTTGATGGCGGCTATTGGCCTGGCGCAATTGCGCAAACTCGACAGGATGAATGAGCGCCGCCGGCGGATTATCCAACGATACCTGGACGGGATTTCGGGTTGTGAGAGGATCCGCCCCTTGTTGCCGTATCAACTCACTGACAATGCATACTGGATTTTTGGGGTACGCTGTGAACAGCGCGATGAACTAATCCTGCACCTCAAGCGTAAGGGAATCGCGACTAGCGTGCATTACATGCCGCTCTCAATGCATCCTCTCTTCCGCAACAGTGGCGCGCGCGTACCCGTAGCCGAACGTGTCTGGAAGACCATGATTACTTTGCCGCTGTTTCCCGATTTGCAGGATCGCGAAGTGGACTACGTCGTGGAAGCCTTACAGGAGTTTGATCGCGCTTGATTGGGTCCGCGGAATTACAGCCAACCATGAGCGAAACCGACATTCGCGACCTCTCGGCCGAGGAAGCGGATTTGGCGGCAACGTTTTTCCACGAAAGGTGGCGACCCGGCCACATTTTCTTCCGCAACCGCGAACTTCTGTTGTGGCAGTATTACCGCAATCCGTACGCTGCCCAGTTCAGCAGTGGTTTGACGTTCAGGGCCGCGTTTGAAGACGGCCGAAATGTGGGTGTGTTCGCCTATATGCCCTTCGCTTTCAACCGCTACGGAACGAAGCAATTCGGCTGCCACCTTTCCGCGTGGTGGGTCCATCCCGAGCATCGGCGTGGCTCATTGGCACTGCGCTTGCTGCATTCTTTGCAGGACAAAAGTCCCTTCGACGCTTGCATCGCAGGCATCAACACGGAGGTAGCCGAGAGGTTATACGAGCGCATGTCGTGGGTGGTTGCTCGTAACATTCCGCGCCTGGTCTACATCGTCGACAGGGCGCAGTTTGAAAGCCTCTTGGACCGCGCGACGGCGGTTCCTCCTGCGACCGCAACTACAATGTCAGCCAACCCGGTGCTCGGAGCAGGCAGGAAAGCCGAGCTTGAACCTCTTACGTCTTTGGAAGAACTACGCGATCTCGGGTGGGACGACTTTTATTGGCAAAGAATCGCCCCGACGCAGATGGGCCCTGCGCGCGAAGCTGCTTATCTTCAATGGCGATACGGAAGCATCCCGGTGTTCCACTATGATGCCCTGCTCGCCAGGCGCTCCGGGGAAATCAGCGGACTGCTCGTCTACCGAATCGAACAGATCAAGGACTCCGAGCAGCAGATCATTCGACTCGTAGATTTAGTCGCAGAACCGGAAGCGATTCCTGATCTGGTAAACGGCGTGGTGCAAGTAGCGCTCAAGCAAGGAGCGACCGCCATCGACTTCTTTTGCACGCATCGGACTTATCTCGACCAAGTCCTGACCTGCGGTTTCATCGATGCGTGCGACAGCGGAGGGGAACGTTATTGGTGCCCGCACCTGTTTCAGCCGCTCGATCACGCGCGGAACCGACTCAATTCAGCCTGGTGGATTCGCGGCATGGATCTGCAAGCGAGGGCAGCGCGCTCCGACTTTTGCATTATGAAGGGTGACTATGAGTTCGACCGCCCGAACTGACCGCGTTGCTGCAATGCCCACGAGGAAGTTGCACCACGTTGGCTACGTTACCCGTTCTATCAGCGAGACGGTAGCGGACTTCGCCGGATCAATCGCTGGCACATGGGATGGTGCCGTCTTCTTCGATCCGCTCCAGAAGGTGCGCGTGACATTCGTGAAACTCAATGGAGAGCAGCCCATGTTCGAGCTAGTGGAGCCCGCGGCCGACGATTCGCCGGTGCATAGTTTTCTCCGCCGAGGAGGCGGCATTCACCACGTTTGCTTCGAGGTCTCCCACCTGGACGCGGAGCTGGAAGAAGCGCGAATGCGCGGCGATGTGACCGCCAAACCTCCACTGCCCGCCGTGGCCTTTTCCGGGCGACGCATTGCTTGGGTGTACACCCGCAAGAGAATGCTCATCGAGTACCTGGAGAGATGACAGAGCAGATTCGTGCTTCGATTGCGAGCAGCCTGGCGACAGGTGACTGGTACGCGGCCAGTACGCAAATGCGCCGCCTTCTCTTGATCTCTCCTAATGCGGCGACTGCTCATTTTATCCTCCGTTGTTTCGAAGTCGAGGCTCTCAGTTCCACCTGCACGGATGTCAGGGTCGCCTTTCTCCGTTCTTTTACTTTGGAGCCCGCGATGCCATTACTGCGCGCGGCAGCGGCACTGAATGGCCTGCGACTTTCCGTCCGGCTTTCCGACTTCAACGCTTATTCCCAAGAGGTTCTCGACCCACGCAGTCAGATGTACCAGTTTGATCCCCAGATCGTGATACTTGCGATACAGGTGCAGGACCTGGTTCCTGATTTGTGGTACCGATACGTGGAGCTCGATGCCGCTGCTGTGGACGAGAAAGTGAAGGCAGCAGAGGCCAGCATGGCGGATTTGATTCGCTCATTCCGGCACTATCATCGTGCGCACCTCATTGTGCACAATCTCGAAATTCCCAGCGTCGCCGCTTCTGGCGTCCTCGATGCGCAGTCTGAGACCGGCCAAGCCCAGGCGATCCGGCGGATCAATCATGCGATCGTAAAGATTGCGAACCAAACCCCGGGAGTTTATGTTCTCGACTACGATGCGCTCGTGAGCCGCCACGGACAGTTGCACTGGCGCGACGAGCGGAAGTGGCTCTCGGCCCGAATGCCGATTTCCGCGGACTGCCTCGGTTACCTGGCGGCGGAGTACGTGCGCTTTCTCGTTCCGCTGGCCGGAAGGACATGCAAAGCGCTGGTCGTCGATCTCGACAATACCTTATGGGGTGGAGTCATCGGGGAAGATGGGCTGAGCGGCATTCAACTGGGGCCCGAATATCCCGGAGCCGCATTTTTGAATCTCCAGCGTGCCATTCTGGACCTCTACCACCGGGGTATCATTCTTGCGATCTGCAGCAAGAACAACTCCGACGATGCCCTGGAAGCGTTGGAGAAGCATTCTCACATGCTGCTGCGTCCCCGTCACTTTGCTGCGATGCGGATCAACTGGAACGATAAGGCCCAAAATCTCCGCGAAATCGCCGCAGAGCTGAGCATTGGGATTGGCGCCTTGGGCTTCCTGGATGACTCGCCTCAGGAACGCGCACAAGTGGGAAGGCAACTGCCGGAAGTTTGCGTTATCGATCTGCCCAAGGATCCGATGGAGTTCAGTACGGCGCTACGAGAGTGCCCGGCTTTCGAGAGGTTAAACCTTTCCGCTGAGGACCTGGAACGGTCACGTTACTATGCCGAAGAGAGGCAGCGAAAGGGGCTGGCCGAGCAAGCTCCTTCGCTGGACGAGTTCTATCGTTCCCTTGAGATGTGCGTGGAAATCGGGCCTGTGGATGCCGACTCGCTCAAGCGGGTCGCACAGTTGACGCAAAAGACGAACCAGTTCAACCTAACGACTCGAAGATACACGGAACAGCAAATTGCCGAACTGATGGAGCTTCCGGAGTGGAATGTTTACTGCCTCAGGGCTTCCGATAAATTTGGTGACAGCGGAGTCGTGGGCGTCGCCATGACCCGGAAGTTCGGCGACAACCTGGAAATCGATAATCTCCTGCTCAGTTGCCGCGTAATCGGACGTACCATCGAGACTGCCTTCTTGAGTTATTTGGCGCAGGAGGCCCTGCAACAGGGTTCCCGCCGCCTCAGCGGCTGGTTTGTTCCAACAAGAAAGAACGCTCCGTCAAAGAACTTCTACTCCTCGCATGGTTTTGAAGCTGTCAGCACTCAGCCGAACGGCGAGACCTTGTGGGAATTCGATTTGTCCAGAGGACAGATTGACTGTCCCGACTGGATTCGCTGTTCTGTGACAAGCACATGCCTGCACAAAGTTTAGAAAATCGCATTTACCTCATTGTTGCCGAATTGTTTGACGTCAGACCGGACGCGTTGACGCCGGCGTCCTCGCCCAAGACCATCGAACAGTGGGATTCGACCGGACACCTGAATCTGGTCCTCGCGCTGGAGGAGGAGTTCGGGGTGAAATTCTCGCCCGACCAGATGGATCAAATGGCCGATCTAGAAACGATCGTCGGGATGGTGGCAGATATGAAGCCGGTCCATGTTCCCAGGTAAGGGGGCTTCGCGGGGCGGCCTCCGGCAGCAGCGCGGCAGTGACTTAGCTGGACCTAAATGTCAAAGGTATCAAAGAATATCCTGTACAACTTGGTCGGGCAGACGCTGATCGTGGCCCTCACCTTCTGGGGAACCCGCCTGGTGTTCCGCCAGCTCGGTGATGAGGTCCTGGGCATTCTCTATTTTGCGATAGCTACAAATAATGTACTCGTTCAAGTGCTTGATCTCGGCATCAGTTCCACCCTCATACGGGAAGTGTCCCGTCATATCGCCACCGACCGGGAGTACGTAATTCAGCTAACTCGCACCAGCGTGCTCTTTTATTGGTTCAGCTACGCCGGCTTGGGTCTGGTCGTCTGGTTTACGGTTCCTTGGGTAGTTCATCGTTGGATTACTCTGAGAACGCTTGATCCCACCGTAGCCGTGCACGCACTTCGGCTGCTGGCACTGAGTTTGCTCCTGATGTTGCCCCGCTCGCTTTATTCAAATCTGCTGCGTGGGGTTGAGCGCATGGAATTCAACAACATCATTGATGCAGGTAGTACGGCCCTGCGCCAGGGCGGAACCATTCTAATTGTGACTCGCGGCGGAGGATTGGTCGAGATCGGCTACTGCTATCTGGTAGCTCTGGTCCTGAGCATCCTTGCCTATCTGTTCATCGCGGTGCGGTTTTTCCCCTGGCGTGCCTTTTTCCCTGGGTTTTCTCGCGAGGCAGTACGGCGGAATGTTTCATTTACCTCCCAGATGGGGGCTTATTCGGTGTTGGCGACAATTCAGATGGAATGCGACAAGGTTCTGGTCAGCAGGTTCATGCCAGTAGGATTGATGGGCTTTTATGGAGTTGCACAAACCATGGTCACCCGCGTGACCATGATTCCCGCCGCGGTGATTCAGGCTGCCTTCCCCAACCTTTCGGCATTGTTCCAATCGCGCGATAGAACCGGGCTCACCCGCGAGTACCGTCGTCTCCAGGACCTAGTTTGTTACAGCCTGGTGCCTGCATTTGCGGCTGTCATTTTCGCCGCCCGGCCACTGTATACCTTCCTGTTTAATGCTCAGTCCGCACAGACTCTGCTGCTGCCAACTTCATTGCTTTGTCTGGGCTTTTACATGAACGGAACATTGAACGTCCCCGCCATACTCTCGGTGGCTGTAGACCGTCCCGATATCAGCTTAAGACAACTCTTATACGCATTCCTTTTCGTCCCGCTGGTAACCGGTGTCCTGATTTGGAAGTGGGGATTAACCGGTGCAAGTCTTTCTTTCGTCCTCTACTACCTTTATGCGTATAGTTATGGCGGTCGCCGCTGGGCCTCTGAATGTATCGGGATGGCTCCCCGTGATTGGTACATGCATGTGCTCAAGATCTTCGCGCTGGCGTTGTTAACCTACGGTGCCGCCTGGTTGATTTTGGTGCTGATGGGCCAGACTTCCATCACTGCGCTCGCCGCGGCGTACGCTCTGGCCTCGGCCGTGTACCTTTACGCTGCTTATCTGGCGATGGGAAACGAGTTGCGCGAGGGTTTAATTGGTTGGCAAGGCAGGATGACCGGTAGAGTTCTCCGCTATACAAGCCCTAACTCATAGCTATGTCCGAGCCTGTCATTACCGCAGTGGTGCTCACATATCGGCGGCCCGCCATGTTGCGCCGCGCGATTACCAGTGTTCTGAACCAGACTTTCGCCGATTTCCGAGTCTGCGTCTACGATGATGCATCTGGCGACGAGACAGCGGCCGTGGTGGAGGAATTCCAGAGAAAAGATTCCCGCGTGGAGTACGTGTGCCATACCAGCAATGTCGGCATGACGGCCACCTTCGTGGATGGCGCCGACCACGTGAAAACTCCTTTTTTTTCGTTTCTTCCCGATGATGACATCATGCTTCCGAATTTTTTCGAGTCGGCCCTGGCGGGATTTCACCGGTACCCGGAAGCCGCGCTCTCCATTTTGGCTACGATTTCCATGAGCCCCAGTGGCTTCGTTTTTCCCGCGAATATCCTCCACTGGCCGGAAGGCCTTTTAATGCCCCCGAAAGGTATGCTAGCTACCCTGCATCACGGCAATCCTGGCCTGCAAGCCATGTTGATTCGCAGCGACGTCTGGCGTGATTTCGGTGGATTCGATGACACTACGTTCCCCATCGAAGAAGTGGATTTCGACTTGCGTGTGGCTTCGCGTCTGCCCATCGTAGTTTCCCAGCAACCCGGTGCAATCCAGGTTGTGCACCCCGGCTCTTTTACTGTTAAAACCGTTGGACCCGAGTGGATCTGGCCGATACCGCGAGTCATCAACAAGCTCCGCAAGATGAACCTTCCCGTGCCAGTGATGGAGCTGGCTACGCAAAAACTAACCGCGTGGATGAAGGGAGAGTTGGTCATGCGCGGCGGCTTCCGCTCCATTAGTGATGGCGAGTGGGCAAACGCGGAAAGGGCAGCGGATCTGCTGGAGCGGGAATTCGGACGAGCACGTATCGCAAGAGCCATACGTAGTGCCACCTCTATTTGCCAAAGTGTACCGGGTGCACGCAGGCTTTTCCGGGTGCCACTTGCCCTGAGGACCTGGCTGAAGGCTGTACGAAATCCCAGTCTGCAGTGGCGTTTCCGGTCCTACGCGAGATTCTTACAGGCTTAGCTGCGAGCAGAGTTTTGCAAAGCATCGTACGTGAGCGCGACCGCAACCATGTCTGAACCTCTAATTACGACTGTTATTCCCACATTTCGTAGGCCGAAAACCCTGCGCCGTGCGATACGGAGCGTCCTGAGCCAAACCTTTACCAACTTCCGCGTTTGTATCTACGACAATGCCTCCGGCGACGAGACCGCAGAGGTAGTCGAAGAGTTCCGCAGAATAGATTTTCGAATTCAGTATGTGTGTCGGGCTAATAACATTGGGATGTTCGCCAATTTCGTGGACGGTGCCAACCGGGTGGAGACACCCTTCTTCTCCTTTCTTTCGGATGATGATGTGATGCTCCCTCGGTTTTTCGAGACGGCTCTTGCAGGGTTTCAGCGATACCCAGAAGCCGCGATGTCGATCCTCGCCACGGTTCGGATGAGTGATACCGGGTTGGCTCTCGACGCGCCGATCCTGCACTGGCCCGAGGGTCTGCTTTTGCCTCCGGACGGCATGCTTTCCATTCTGCGTCACGGGAACCCAGATTTGCCGGGCTTGTTAATACGTCGGGACGTGTTACGGGGGATCGGCCTTGACGAAACTACTACCCCGCCTTCCGACCTGGATTTCGAATTGCAAGTGACGGCGCGTTTCCCAGTCGTGGTTTCCAGGCAGCCCGGTGGCATTCTGCTCATCCACAAGGATACGGCGACATCGGCGTCATGCCTCGATGGTGTCTGGCCTTGTTTCCCGCGGATGGCTCAAAAGCTAGTCAGCGATCAAAGCATTCCCCAAGCAGCACGGCAAGAGGCGGCCGAAACTCTCAACTGTTGGTTGAAGAAGGGCCTGATCATGCGGGGTGTGATTCGATCTATAACTCGTGGGAGATGGGACGAAGCGGAAGAGGCCGCAAAGCTGTTCTTGAATGAATGCAAATGGACGCGGGGGGCCGTGATCATCCGGCCGGCACGCACGGTCATACAAAAATTGCCGGGCACTCGGTCGGCGCTCCGCGCGATGCTTGGCGCACGAGCTTCCCTGAGAGTGTTGCGACACCTCGATCTACAATGGCGCTTCCGGGCATACTCCAAAATGGTGCGGGCTCTGCCTTAGGGCTTTCCTTCCACGTAAGGCTGCGAATTGGGGAGGCTCTTCGGGTTAGCCTGGAGGCGATCGGGCGAACTGCGATACTAGCAATGCGAGAATATGCCCTGCTGGGCTACACGTCTGACCTATGCGATGTCGCAGAGACTGCTCGAGATGTCAATCGATCAAGTCGGCTCCATTTCAATTGGGGAAAGCGTTATCGAGCGCGCAAGAGGAACACGTTGAGTTGGAGACTTCTACATTTTTCTGTAACCCAAAGGAAGGCAAGGCTCATGACGCGAAAAAGCTCATTGATCAGCACCGTTCTTAGTGCAACCTTGTTCTGCTCAAGCGTGACCCTGGCTCAGGCGCCGGTGCAGAACACTGACACGCCAGTACAAGACATTGACAAGAGAGTGCATCCCAATCTGGCAGATGCGCAATCCCAGGTAATCCTTGCCAGCGATGCTATCTTACAAGCCCAGAAGGACAACAATTACGATATGCAGGGACACGCCGAGCGAGCAAGGCAGCTTTTAGTGCAGGTAAACCAGGAGTTGAAGCTAGCCGCTCTCGCTGCCGTAGCCACCAACGTCGGCCATCCCGTCGCCACTGAAAATCCGGTAACCGACGCATCCCTGCAGGTTCTTATCAACAAGTCGTGCAATGGCGCAAAGCCTGGGACTGCAGCCCTTGCGGGGAATACGACTTATTCTGTCTCGTCAACCATCACGGTCCCGTCGAAATGTACGGTCCGCGGAAACGGGGCAAGCATCGTCGCAACCGCGAGCCTCGTCGGTGATCTGATTTCCATCACCAGTGTTTCAGACGTTCATTTGACCGGACCGCTCACGCTTAACAACGCGCAGGCCAACGCCAGCAGCAAACAGAGCCATACGGTTACATTCATGAACGCCGCACACTCCAGCGTCGACAACCTCAGTTTTACAGGTTCTACGCACGGCGAATTGTCGCTGTGGGGCGTATCTAACTTTGACGCGCAGAATCTGACCTTTGAGAATGCCAGCAGCCATCCCGGTGCTGGTGGCCCAGCCATGGTGGTTTTTAATTGGGTGGGAGGCACTCCCACTCTAGCGAGTACGGATGTAAACATCAACGGGGTGCGGTGCGCCGGGTCACCGACTACGACGGTCGGCTGTATCTTTCTCGATGGCAATTACAACCACACTGGAACGCCCGGCCAAAGCAATCAGAGAATCAATATCTCGAATGTGACGGTGGAGGCGGCCAAGGACGACGGTATCGAGTACGACAATACGACCGGAACTATCAGTGGAATCCATTGTGGTCCTGGTGCTATCGGAAACCAGTGCGTGCTGCTTCGGCAAACCTCTCATGTGCAAGTCGACCACGTTACCTGCGATGGCCGAATAGCATTCTGTGTCGATGTGGCGAGGTTTATAACGGATGATGACCCGGTCGACGACATTAAGATCACTAACGTCACTGGAACCGGGGTGTCGGGGAACAACGATTCAGCCGTTGTCCGGGTATTAAATACGAACACTGCGAAGAGTGTTGCCAACGTCACGGTGGATGGCGTGGTGGCCGATAGTTCATCGAGTGCCGGGATACGCTGCTCGGGACCTTTGGCGACCGGGAACTTTCTCCGGCAGATCTCCTTCAAGAACGTCGTTAGTCGCAACAACAAAGGCGCTGGGGCGGTTGTTCTGTTTTGTCAAGGTGTAACAATCAATAACCTGCAGACCTTTAACAACAATCAAGGTCACAGCCCCTGCTCTACCTTCCCCAGCGGGCTATATGTAGGGGCCTCACAAGACGTGGTCGTAAACGGAATTCAAGCCTATGACAACCAAGCAAGGAAGACGCAGTGCTACGGGCTTACGGTCGATGGCAGCAGCAAACGCATTAGCGTCAGCAATGCTGAGTTACGAGATGATCTTAACGTAGCTGGCGGTGTGCACAATGCGTCCGGTAGCGCCTACATTGTCTATCGTAGGTCGGCGAATGCTACTAGCACGATTGGCAGTCCCCTGAATTAGCAACGAACTTCGATAAGCAAGGAACTTGTTGTGTACCCTATGGTGTTTTACGTCGTAGTCATGGCTTTTGTGGCGACGCTGGCGGTTGTGATTCTCCGACAACGTTCTCTGTACGTGCTTTTCCTGGCCACCTACCTGCATCACTTTGTCGTCCCGTTCCTGTACACCAATCACTATGTTGGAAAAGAACCGGCGTATGGACTGTTCCTCTTCAAGGATATTCTCCTGCTCGAACTTTTTGCTTGGTCTGCGGTTCTGTTGCTCACGCGCTTTCGTAGACCCTGGCCACTTCCGATGACGCCACTGCTTGTGCTCACTTTCTACTGTGCTTTCCGCTTCCTGGTGGGTGCTGTTTTTCTTGGCGATGAGTGGGGCTCAGGGTTGATCAAAATGAAGATGATTTGTTTTCCCCTTGAGATTCTTATCGTCGTCATGACGTTGACGGCCCTGCATCCGGAGTTCGGGAAACGATTTCTCCGAAATATGACGTATGTTCTGGCGGTTCTCGCAGTGGTGGCGGTAGCGATTTTTGTTCTGGCTCCCCGCGACTTCTGGCTGGAACATGCGAATATAGCGGAATACAACCGCGAAATAAAGGGTGACACGGAAAATGAGCAGGATTTTGACACAGGCGTACCAGGATCGGCAACAATGGGGGCAAGGGCGGAAGCATTCGCAGACTTTGCCTCCCTTCGTGCCGTTGGAACCTTCGGCGACGCCCTCACCCTAAGTTTTCAGATGGCCGTCCCAGTGCTTCTGCTATCGTTCTACTTTCCCAAGACTCCGGCGTCTGTGCTGATGCTGCTGATGAGTGGAGCTGCTATGTTGTGCAGTCTAAGCCGATCAGGCTGGGTTTTCGCCGCGGTTGTCGGCACGTGCGTTCTAGTTCGGCGACGCCATTATAAGCTCCTTCTGAGTGTCGGAAGCGCATTGCTCGCGGTTGTCCTTTTGTGGCCCCCAATGACCCAGTTTGCTGTGGACACTGTGTCCAATCTCTCACCATCTGCCGAAAATGCAGACACATTCCATGCAGAGGGCTTATTGTATTTCTACACTCGTGGATTTTCCGACCCGGGCAATATTCTGGGGAAAGGAACCAGATCGGAGGTGCGGCAAATCCCAGAAATTGGCTATGCTTACCTTCTGGAATTTTTCGGCCTCGTGGCCTATGGGAGCTTTCTCTGGTTCTGCTTTGCATTGTACCGGCAGTTCGGTAAAGGGTCCCAGCCCGATCCCCTTGGAGTCTTCGTGCAGGGCATCTCTGTGGGGATGCTCGTGGTGATGCACTTTTCTCAATATCCCTTTGCGTTCACCGAATTTATTTCCGTGTGGTACGTTGTGGGGTTTGGCCTTAGCCGCTATCTTTTACTAAAGACGAACCCGGGCGAAGAGCCGGTCCAACTGAGGCGCCGAGCGCCGTTGGGGAACGTTGTCATTGGCCCGGGTCTGGCTCACTAAGAACATGAAGGTCGCAGCAGGCGCTTTGTCCGGATCGCAGAGTTCCACGCTGGAGCACGCCGAGCTGCGCACGCGTGGAACACGCACTCACGAGAAAAGAGCTATCTACATAGGCGGGGTCCGGTTTGATGTAATCAACCGGCGGCAGGCATTGGAATGCATGACCGGATTTGTAGAGCAAGGTGGATCCCATTTGGTGTGTACGCCAAATGTCGACCATATTGTGCAGTGCGAGCTGGACCCAGCTTTTCGCGAGACCATCAATCGCTCATCGCTTTCCGTGGCTGATGGCATGGGGGTTGTGTATACGTCCCGTTTGATCGGACGCCCTTTGCCAGAAAATGTCGGTGGTCGCCTCTTACTGCTGGATTTCTGTCGTGTGGCGGCCAAAGAAGGCTATCGCATTTTCCTGCTGGGAGGCGAGCCTGGTATTCCCGAAACTGCCGCGCAAGCACTGACCGCCACGTTTCCAGGCCTCCAGATAGCTGGCACCTTTGCTCCACCCGTTGGATTCGAGTTGAGCGGCGATGCCAGCGAAGAATGCGTGGAAGCCGTGCGCGTCGCCAAGCCGCAAGCCTTGTTCGTTGCGTTCGGAGCCCCGAAGCAAGAGAAATGGCTCAGCAAGAACCTGACTCGTATCAATGTTCCTGTCTCGATGGGGGTTGGCTACGCGTTTGATCTCCTCGCCGGCAAATTCCCCCTGCCGCCAAAGTGGATGACGGCCGTAGGCCTGGAGTGGGCTTTCCGGTTGTGGCATGATCCGAAGCGACTCGCCAAGAGATACCTTTGGAGGGATTTTAGGTTTCTCCCGATCGTCGTTTCGGAAACGCTCCGGCAGCGGCGGCGGTTTAAGGCGGGAGCCTCCGAATGACGATGTATCCCTCTGATGGAAAGACAAGAAAGTTACAAGGCAAGAACTAGGGCTGAGCTCCGCCGAAACAACGAAAGATTTTCCTTTCTACATGCGTTTGCGTCTCAGGTTAATCATTAAGCGTCTGTTGGACATGGTCGTGGCGGCCTTGGCACTTTTGTTACTTTCTCCCCTCTTTCTGTTCTTGGCGCTAATGGTGAAGCTCACATCTCGCGGACCTGTGTTCTACCGGTGGTGTGTGGTCGGCAAGGGAGGGCGGCCCTTTGTCTCCTACAAATTTCGTTCGATGGTAGCTAACGCCGATGAACTCAAGGCCGACCTCGAACAGTTCAACGAGATGAAGGGGCCTGTTTTCAAGCTGACCAACGATCCGCGAATCACCCGGGTTGGAGCGTGGATGAGGCGATACAGTCTGGATGAGCTGCCGCAGCTTTACAGCGTGTTGAAAGGTGATATGAGTTTGGTCGGTCCGCGGCCCCCGCTGCTCACAGAGTACTCATGTTTCAGCGAGTATCAAAAGCAGAAGCTAGCGGTGACGCCGGGCCTGACCTGCCTTTGGCAGGTCAGTGGCAGGAACCGGGTAAGCAACTTCGACGAATGGGTCGGGTTAGACCTGGAATACATTCGCCATTGGTCGTTGAGATTAGATTTGAAGATTCTTTTGCAAACTGTTCGCGAGGTGTTTGTTGGTTCAGGTCAGTAGACGCGTCCTTGTTGCTGATCTGCGTTACACACGGAGGCCCGAATGCCAAGAGTGTTAATCACGGGAGGTGCCGGATTCATCGGTTCACACCTCGTCGATCGCTTCTTACGAGAAGGGTTTCAGGTTCGAGTCTTGGACAATCTCGAGCCCAAGGTACACCCATACGGACGTCCTGCTTACTTGCCGGCGGATGTCGAGTTGATCCAGGGAAGCATAACCGATCGGGTAGTTCTCCGTCGCGCCCTGCGAGACGTAGACGTTATTTCCCATCAAGCCGCCCACCAGGACTACATGCCTGATTTTTCCCGCTTCCTGCAAGTAAACGCTGTAGGTACTGCCCTCATATTCGAACTTATCGTCAAGCACAGCCTGCCGGTGAAGAAGGTAATTGTGGCATCTTCCCAGGCGGTGTATGGTGAAGGGCAATACGAGTGTGCCGAACACGGTTTCTTCCTGCCAGTTCCACGATCGCAGCAACAACTTGCACGAACAGAATGGGAAATCACCTGTCCTCGCTGCGGCCAGCAAGCTCGGACTTTGCTCATGCGGGAGGAACACACGAACCCCTACAATCAGTATGCCGTTTCCAAGCTGGCGGAAGAGAAGATCGCGCTGGGCCTGGGCTGGTTGCATGGAATTCCCACAGTTGCGCTTCGATATTCCATTACCCAGGGCCCACGCCAATCGCTTTACAACCATTATTCGGGGATTTGCCGGATTTTCTTCAGTCGCGCCCTTCAACATCAACCGCTCATTATTTACGAAGATGGCCGTCAAACGCGAGATTTCGTGCACGTGCAAGACGTGGTGGATGCCAATATGTTGGTTCTCGAAAATGACGGCGCTAATTTTCAAGCCTTCAACGTGGGAAGCGGCCAGCCCACCACCGTGTTGGATTATGCGAATGCGGTTTGTCAAAAGCTCTCTTTGTTAGTGGATTTCCAAGTTTGCGGCGAATACCGGCGCGGCGACAACCGGCACAGCGTATCGAGCATCGCGAAGCTGACATCCTTGGGCTGGAAACCCCGGCGTCAACTTTCGGTCATCATGGACGACTTCATGGATTGGGTTGACAGCGTGGGCGGAATTCCCCGGGGAATTCCGGATGCATATGCCGACATGAGGAGCGCAGGGATCGTCCTGAGCACTGTCGGTTGAAGCGAAACCAGCGTAATCTCCTTCTTCTTGATAGCAGTGAAATGGCTATTGTGACCAGTCTTTCGAATACAAAGTTTGTGGCTCGGTCCTTAAGCACCTTCGGCAGGGTTACGACTATGCCGGAGTCCACTTCTTGGGAGAGGGAAAAGGTTTCCGTTCGCAGTTCGAGCAACACCGACATGTGCGCCCGACGAAGGCTGCGAATCGGGATTGATCTTACAGGTCTATGGAGGCCATCCACCGGAGTTTTTGTTTATGCCATAGAACTGGCGCGCCACCTGCTAAGTCTCGATGATCATAATAGCTATACGTTGTTTTTTACCGGCCAGGTACACACGGCTTTTGGAGAGCTCGAGGGGAAATTCCGAACTATCGTAGTTCCCGTCCGCGAAGAAGTGATTAGTAAGCAGTTAGTCATGGCCGCTCTGTGCAACACGCTCCCGCTGGATTTGATCCATTTTCCCGCTTTTCCGCCGCCCCTGGCCTGCTTCAGACCTTTTATCTGGACGCTGCATGATGCGACAGCCTGGCTGTACCCGGAGACAATGAACTGGAAGGGGCGGCTTTATTTCCGCAACTTGGGTGAACGGAGCGCACGTCGCAGTAAGGCTATCATCACGGGATCGGACAAGGCTAAGCGTGACATTGTTGAAGCCGTGCGAGTACCGGAAAGCAAGGTGAAGGTAATCTCCGAAGGTGTCGATGGCGTCTTCAGCAGGGTTGACAGTCGGGATTTCTTGAATGCAGTCCGCCAGCGCTACGGCTTGCCGGAGCGATTTCTCTTGATGGTGGGCACGCTGGAACCACGCAAGAACCTGCCCTTCCTCATTGAAGCATACCGGCGTTTTTGTGAGGCCACCCAGCTAAGGATAGGGTTGGTCATTGCGGGTCGTAAGGGCTGGAAGTTGGACGCGCTCGATCGCTGTTTAGCTGAGGCAGGCACCAGCGTGATAGTGACCGGTTTTGTTCCTCGTGAGGACCTGATTGGCTTGTACAACTTGGCGGAGGCGTTTGTTTTGCCTTCGATCTACGAAGGCTTCGGGTTCCCGCCGCTGGAAGCCATGGCTTGCGGATGCCCTGTGATTGTGTCCAATCGGGGTTCCTTGCCGGAAATCGTCGGAGACGCGGCGTTGTTGATCGATCTGGAGGACGTTGATTCGCTCGTTGGGGCACTGCGGTCCGTTCTCTGCAACCCACGTCTGCGCGTTGCACTTGTTGAAAAAGGGCTTGCACGCGTGAAGGGGTTTTCCTGGAGAAGCGCAGCGATCAAGACCCTGGACCTTTACCGTGAAATAGTCGGCCGCGAAGAGCCGGTTGCGGTCTTGTGAAAGGCCAACGCTGGCCCCAGTTTGAACGGCAAGAGTCAAGATCTAGGGAAGCTTAATTAATGTTTGAAAAGGTGACAGGCAACTCAAATCGAACTCTAGCGCGAAGTGTGTTCAAGTTGTTAGGCATGGGTGTAGGACAACATCTGGTTACGCCCACCTCGGTGGTTGCCGCCCCCCAACGCGAGTGGGAAGACTTAGCCCGCCTCGATCCGCTATGGGGGATACTGTCCGAAAAGAGCAAACAGTTCGGCAAATGGGATGTGGCTGATTTTTTCGCTTCTGGGCAGGCTGAGATCGGCGCTCTTATGAGGTCCTGCGGATTGAGCGCTGGCGACAACGGGAGAGCGCTTGATTTTGGCTGCGGAGCGGGCAGGCTTTCCAAGTCGCTTCGCTGCTATTTTGGTCAGGTCTACGGGGTGGACATTTCAGAAGAAATGGTCAGATTAGCAAGGGGATATGTGCGGGACTGCACGTTTCTCCTCAATCAAACCGATGACTTGAAGCTGTTCCAAGACAATTTCTTTGATTTCATCTACTCCAGTATAGTCCTCCAACATCAGCCGACCGGAGAAGTGGCAAGACGTTACATTGCGGAGTTCGTGAGATTGGTAAGACCTAACGGAATTGTCGTGTTCCAAATGCCATATAAGTTGAGCCTGCGTTATGCAATCCAACCACGGCGGAGGCTTTATTCACTCTTCAGAAGATTGGGCGTGCCGCCAGATTTCATTTACAACAAGCTGCGTCTGGATCCCATGCGCACCATATCTTTGCCTTCGGAAGACATAGCAGCCACGGTATCGGCTGCAGGAGGAAGAATTCTGCGTTCGTATTCAGATAACTTACATCGTCGCAGCATGAGCTATTTGGTCACAAAGCCTTAGAACTCAGGAGTGCTTATGAGCGAGATTCCCGACGTAAATGGATATTTTCACCATCTGTCTCGAACCATCGACAAGCTTCCCTTCGGGATTATTAACCAGATCGCCGAGACCGTTCTCCGTGCCTATGAGAATGACCAGATGATCTATATCTTCGGGAACGGCGGGAGCGCAGCCTTAGCTTCCCATTTAGCTTGCGATCTGGGCAAGGGGACTGTGAACGGAAACGGAAAGCGTCTTCGCGTGCTGGCGTTGACGGACAATGTACCCCTCATGACCGCTTGGGCGAATGATTCGAAATATGAAGATATATTTGCGGAGCAATTAGCCAACCTGATTGGCCGCGATGATATCGCATTTGCGATCAGTGGAAGCGGTAACTCGCCTAACATTTTGCGCGCCTTAAAAGTGGCTCGCGGAGCTGGCGCTATCACAGTGGGACTGACCGGCTTCCAAGGTGGCAAGATGAGGGAACTGTGCGATCAGTGTATGATTGTGCCTTGCGACAACATGCAGATCATTGAAGACCTGCATTTGTGTGCAGCGCATGCGTTGTTCACCGTTATACGGCGGAGAATTTCTCGCTGCGCTGAAACAATTGCGGCTGCCGCCTGTGATTGAGGCCGTGAGCCGTGTTAGGTGCAAACATTCTATGAAAGTGCACGCAGTTAGTCGCTGGATTCTGTTAGCGGATTTGGCCTGGTGCTTTGCTGCTTTTGTCGGGACCGTAGCTCTGCGTTATGATCACGTTTGGGATCCGGCAAATCGGACTACAACCGAGGCATTGCTGCCGTTTCTGGCGGGAACCGCAGTCCTGTGGTTTTTTCTCTCAGCCTGGATGAAACTGGACTGCTTTGGTGGAGGTTGGCGCTTTCCGGCGGTGGTTTCCCAGGTCTTTCTAGCTGTACTGTGCTTGATGTGTGTGCTTCTCTCTGCGGGTTATTTGTGGCGGGAGTATGTTTCCCGTCTTGCTTTAAGTTACTTCGGGGTACTGCTATTTGTGGGCTTCATTGGCATCCGCTATACGGCGCAGCTGCTACTCCTCGCAAGGCATCGCGCCGGCGACGTCCGCAGGATGGTGATTGTCGGTGCAGACCGGATTGCGCGGGAGCTCGCGCTCAAGATCAAGCGACATCCCGAAATGGTCTGTGAAATCATTGGATTCTTGTGCCCCGAGGATAACGGCAATCTCACCCCGCGAGAACCGGGTGATGCAGTCCGGGTCCCGACCATGGGAGTGACCGAGCTGTTGACTTCTGAACGGGTTACAGACCTGGTGTTGGCGCTTTCCAGGCCTGCTTTGCCGGAGATCTTGAACTTGGCGGGGCGATGTCGAGAGCGCGGAATCAGGGTTAGCTTTATTCCCCAACCCTACGAACTGTATCTTTCCAAACCGGCTCTCATTGATCTCGATGGGATACCCATTTTGGAATTGCGGGAAGCCTCCGCGCCTGGTTTTTTCTCCCTGTGGAAACGGATTGTAGATGTCGTGCTTGGATCGCTGCTGTCGATTATCGCAGTACCCGTCCTGTTGCCTGTGGCTATTGCCTTGCGCTGGACGAAGTCGCGTGCTTTTCGACGGGAAAAACGTTGCGGAAAAGGTGGCAAGAGTTTCTTGATGCTCAGGCTGAACGTGGATCGAGAGATTAGCAACGGGACCCAGTTCGAGCGCATGCTCGTAAACATGAGCGTGACCGAGCTGCCTCAGCTTTGGAATGTGTTACGCGGTGAGATGAGCCTGGTGGGACCACGCCCTGACTCCCCAACCCGTGTGAAACGCTATTCGGAATGGGAACAACAGCGCCTTGGCATAAAACCCGGAATGACCGGGCTTGCCCAGGTGCATGGTCTACGAGACCAAAATTCTTCAGAAGAGAAAACGCGTTTTGATCTCCAATATATCTTGAACCCCTCCGCGGTTACAGACGCTTCGATCCTCCTGCAAACTTTGTGGACTTTGACAACGAGGCTTTTGGAATACTCCCGCCGCACTCCACCCCAGCGAAGCACCAAGGGGGCGTCGTTATTCAGCGAGGTCACAGCTCACTTCTTAGAGGAGAACCTTCAGAGTGCTCATCGTTCGCAGCCCAGTGCGGATTAGCTTCGCGGGAGGGGGTACGGATCTGCCCGCTTATTACGAACAGTTCGGTGGTGCAGTCTTGAGCACGGCGGTCAACAAGTATTTCTACACGATTCTGGGAAAGCGCAACGACGGTCGTATTCAGGTTATTTCGTCGGACCTGCGCATGTTTGAAACCTGGCGTGATATCGCGACAATGAGCATCAAAGGGAGCGAGCTGGAGATTCCGTTGGCCGTGCTAAAGGATCTCGGACGAGACGTTTCCGTCGATATGTTCCTCGCCTCCGAGATTCCTCCTGGAACGGGTCTAGGATCCTCTGCCAGTGTCTGTGTAAACATCGTCAAGGCGCTTGCCAGTTACACCCACCGCCCCCTTTCAAAGCACGAGCTGGCCGAACAAGCATTCCATATAGCGCGCAATGTGCTGGACCGACATGTTGGTAAGCAAGATGAATACGCCGCCGCTTTCGGCGGGTTGAATTTCATCATCTTCCATGCCGACGGTAATGTACAGGTTGAGCCTTTGGAGTTGGATGGCGAAATCCAGCGTGACCTGCAGTCCAATCTTTTGTTGTATTTCACTGGCTCAGCGCACCATTCATGGACCATCTTGGAAGAGCAGGAGAAGTCTACGCGGGGGCACACCGGTCCGGCGGTGGAAGCCCTCCATGAAGTGCGTTCGCTTGCCTATAACATGCGGGAAGCCTTGCAAAAAGGAGAACTCGGTACCTTCGGGTCCATGCTGGACCAGGCTTGGCAGGCAAAAAAGAGGGTCTCAAGCAGGATCTCTACATCTACAATCGACCAGCTTTACCAAGTGGCTCGTGCGCATGGCGCCTTGGGCGGAAAGATTACCGGCGCTGGCGGAGGTGGTTTTCTATTGCTGTATTGCGAATCGGAACAGCAGGAAGCGCTACGCAAGGCGATGGCGGCCGAGGGCATTCAGGAGATGGCTTTTTCCTTCGATTTTCAAGGCGCCCAAGTAATCGTCAACGACCCATTCATCGACAGCGATGAACGAGGCGGTACCCAGTGGACTTTCTTGCGCGCATCCGCGGTCGGGGAGACCTAGGCGTGAAAGCTTTCTTGCTGGCAGCTGGCCATGGTACTCGCTTAAAGCCGCTCACCGACACTATCCCCAAATGCTTGGTTCCCATTCGCGGCATTCCGATGCTTGAAATTTGGCTGGAAGTGTGTCGCCGGGCGGGCATTGAGGAAGTGCTCGTGAACCTGCACGCACATGCTGACGCTGTTAGGAGGGTCTTGGACGGTAAGAAGCATGGGCTCGAAATACGCGTTTCAGAAGAGCCGGTGTTATTAGGTTCCGCCGGCACGCTAGTTGCGAATCGAGACTGGATCGCTGGAGAATCGAGCTTTTGGGTCTTGTATGGGGATGTTCTGACGTCTGCCGACTTGACCAAAATGCTCGCTTTCCATTCCGGTCGTCACCCGGTTGCCACCATCGGTTTGTACCAGGTCAGGGATCCCAGCCGGTGCGGTGTGGTCTCGTTTGACGCCGACTTCGTGGTTCGAGAATTCGTGGAGAAACCGTCACAGCCCAAGAGCAATTGGGCATTTACAGGCTTGATGATTGCCACACCCGAATTGCTGCACAGCATTCCACCTCGTTGCCCGGTGGATTTGGGGTTTGACGTTTTACCGCAGCTTGTTGGACGCATTTTGGCTTATCCAATCAGTGATTTCGTGACTGACATCGGGACCATGGAGAACTTTCACGCTGCCCAGGATGCATGGCCTGGTTTGACTCCGCAGCAGAGCAGCGCCTGTCATTTGGAATGAGAATGTCGAGACCAGTAGTGTTGAAAGCCGTGATTTTCGACATGGATGGTGTCATTATTGACAGTCATCCAGCCCACCGGGACGCGTGGAGGATGTTTCTTCGAACCGTCGGCAAAGCGGTATCTGATGCCGAGCTGGATTTTATTCTGGACGGCAGAA
Organism: Candidatus Eremiobacteraceae bacterium; assembly: GCA_035622555.1. Lineage (GTDB taxonomy): Bacteria > Acidobacteriota > Terriglobia > Acidiferrales > UBA7541 > Acidiferrum. Next base: position 27,051 of record DASPVD010000093.1, read on the forward strand.
AGCGGGAAGAGATTCTGCGGCATTTCCTGGGCGAGCTTTCCGAAGTTGAAGTACGACAATACGGGGAGCGAAAAGATGAAATCTTCAAGCAGCAGTCGCTACAAACAAGGCTGATTCCGGGCGTCATCGATCTGCTCGCAGAATTGCAGAATGCGGGTATTGCGATGGCCATTGCCACATCTGCCAGCGAGAGCCGCGCCCGGCACACGCTCGATCAATTGCAGCTCGCGGAGAGATTTGACGTCGTGGTGACAGGGGACGATGTGGCTCGCAGCAAGCCCGATCCTTCGATCTATGGTCTCACGTGTCGACGACTCAATGTTGCACCGGGCAGCTCGGTGGCCATAGAGGATGCTGTCTCGGGAATTCAAGCTGCCAGGGCTGCCGGACTCACCTGCATCGGAGTGGCTGTTCACCAATCACGCGACCAACTACGGAAAGCTGGGGCTGCTCACGTAGTGGAAAATCTTCTCGATCTGTCTCTTGCGAAACTGCAAGGGTTGTTACCGCGTCGTCATGGCCGTCTTACATCCCGTACGATGGTGATGAGCGAGCGTTGAATGACTTGTAGTCATCGTTCAGAAACATGAAGAACAAATCTACGGTCGCATTCTCGTGAGACTGGTATCCAACTCATGACCTTGATGACTATCAAATTAACCCGCGCCGACGTGCTGACACCTTGGCGCAAGAACAATGTGAGGAGATGCGTGACTTCCCGTACCCTGGTATTTCTCTTGATACTGTGTATCTTCGTCGTACCACCGGCATTTGCCTACGGAGATCCGACGGGTGGAATGCTGTTTCGCACCCTGACTCCGATGTTGGCGGTGCTGTGGGGCGTGTGGCTGATTGTTGCAAACAACCTTCGCAAGTACGTAGCAAATTTGATCAGCAAGTTCGGCCGTGGGAAGGCCGACGAGCCCCACAACTCGGCGGACTAAGGGGTAATTTACCTTTCCTCATTCCAGAGTTGCGATTAAACCAACCCCGCCAACTTCCACACGCCGCGATTGTGTTCAATCGTTATCGGGGGCCACCGGCGGGGCCTTGTCTTCCAGAAAGTGGTTGGCATCGATGGGTGTCGGGATGGTTTGAAATGTTAGTGGAGTTTGGGTGAAATCGAAGCAGTCGGAGAGGTCGCCAGTATGGCTGGTGGCGTCTGCGTAGGCGGGTGAGGAACCGGGGGCGACGTTAGGCAACTCGAATGTCTGTTCAACGAATTTCAGGATGCTGCCGAAATCATTTACTTGGTGTGAAATATAACCCGCTTTGGCATAAGGCGAAACTACGATCAAGGGCACCCGGAAACCGTACTCATACGAGTTAATGACGGCAGGCGGGGGAACATGATCGTACCATCCTCCCCAATCGTCCCAAGTGATAATAATGGCAATGCTGGCCCAGTACCGGCTGTTGCCGATAGCGTTCACAATCGATGCCACCCACGCCGGACCCGACCCGTCAGTGATCGCAGCGTGATCGGAAGATGCGCCAGTGGGAATTACCCAGCTCATGGCCGCGAGCTGGCCGTTCGCGATGTCGGTCAAAATCTGGCTGCTCTTCAGGACCACATGGTTGGTCCAGTCTGGGCCGGTACACGCGTTGGCGTTGGGCGGGGCCACGTTGGGAACGCACATGTGCTGGATGGCATTGGGAGCGTTCCATATTATGCCCGGCAGCGGCGCATAGTACCGCCAGTCGATGTTTGCGACGTCCAGAAGGTCTGTCAGTGTCGGGTGATCAAAGCATGGGTAAACCAGCTGCGATTCGTCGCCAGTGGGAGTAATTAAAGCTACGCGCTCTTCAGCGGGAGCGATGCATCCGCTAACATCAAACGGGTCAGCAATTTTAAATGGATTCTCGGCCGCAAATAGGTTGCTGCCCGTACTGGGGGCGGAGGTGCCTGAAATAATGAACTGATGCGCGGGAAAACTTGGTCCCTGGTTGGTCTGAAACATCCGGTCCCCAAAGGTGTAGGTTTCGGCAAGCTCGTAGTAGGGCGCGGCGTCGCTGGCCTGGATGTACTGGAAGGCCGGATTGGGCGGTGGGCACGGCGGAGGAGCGTCCGTATTACAGAAGGTATCAATGAGATCAGCGCCGTCCATTCTGCCATTGTCATACATCCGTTGAAATGCAATGTGAGAATGATCCTGATCGTAGTCGATCTTCATGGGTGCCGGAGTCAACACAATTGTTTGACCCTTGGAGCTAATACCGAAACTCTGAATTTCAGCACCGCGTGAGATCAGCACAGGATCCTGAAACAGGTTGTCGGGAGTTCGATTTTCCTGAAAAATTATCACGACATGTTTGATCTTTTCTGATAAGGATGGCGTAGGTGGCGCGTTCGAAGATTTAGCTCCACAGCCGTCAAAATCCAGGAACGCGGCGATGCAAAGCAGCACCATCCATAGGAACGTCAGCTTCAAAGGAAGCCACAGGTGTTTCATAAATAAAATGCGTTACTCACTGCAAACACCAACTTTGTCGTTGTAAACGAACGGCTCACTCAAATGACCCTCGACGGTCGTCCAAGAATTCTAGCTTCGTTTGCCGGTCCCCGCGGTTGGGTCCTGTGGCACGCTCGAATGCGTTTGATCTAAGAATGGTCTTTTGTGTCAGCCAGAACTGGGTGCTGAGACTCCTTGTTTCTCTCGCCCCGGTCAGGCAATGCTGAGTCGGTCCTCAGGCCAGTCGTAACCTTTCCCACCTATCAGTGCACCCCACGTGCGCTCCACACGGGCTTTCTGGTCTGCCCGCAGACAAAAACGATTGCGTCTGTAACCTGCCACGCTAGCTAGGTGCTGCTCTACTCCTGCCCGGGCGCACTCGAAATCTCCCAGTTCCAATTCCCTGTAAAGCCGGGATACTTCTGCGACTGGTTCTGCCTCTAAGTCTTCGAAGCGGACACGCGCCACAAAGCGCCCATCAATATCGCGGGTTCCTTCCGACAGCGCCCGTTCGTGCAGAACATAGGCAGCAAGTATGAACTCCTCGATCTCCTCGGCCGAGAAATTCTCTAAGCTATGCGATTCAAGCAACGTGCGCCAAAGCTTCACGTTTGAGGGAAATACCTCGTACGGGTTGCGCTCGATAATTATGTAACGCGCTCCAGGAAACAGGGTCCGCAGCCTGGGCATCCTAAACCCGTGCGACGGCGATTTGAGCACAATGGTCTTGGCCTGTTGGACAGTGAGCAGGCGCAGGAAATATTGCAGCGAAGAGGACCAGCGCTCTTGATCTTCAGCCGGCAATTGACCAAGGTCGAGCAGCGACTGGGGGTCGCGCATCAGGGAGGGAACCAGTATTGCCTGGTAAGGAGAAGGTGCCCCAAGCGCCAGCAACGCAAACTCGTCCTCTTGAGGCGAGGCCCAGGAATACTCCAGATTATCCATTGGCCGCTGGGTCAACTTCTGGATTGGTCGATTACGTACCCACTGCTCGCTAAGTAGAAAGTGAGAAGGGTTCAGGCACGCATAAGTGCTGGCGAAGCCGAGGCGGGCGTCGCAGCAAAGCAACTCATGGAGGAACGTGGTACCCGATCGCCAGAAACCAAGGATGAAGATCGGCGGTGAGGGACAACAGGTTTGGAGTGCATCTGCATGGCTGGTGCGCTGGATTCGCGCGAGCGCAGAGTAGACCATGCTACTCAGCAGGTACGAACAACGAAGCTGCCGGCTCACCCGGGCCCGGCGAGGGTCAATCTTTCGGGCCAGTTGTCGCCAAGCACCTAGGGACAGGCGCAACTTCGCTTTGTCCGGCGTCCCGGCCTCCGCCATACTCATCTCCCGGGGCTGAATCGTTCGTTGGCCTTTCCGACTTTGGCAAGCAAAAGGTCATGCATGCGCCTTGCCACTTCCGGATCAGATTGGCTAAGGTCATGTAGTTCGGAGGGATCGGTCTTATACCGATAGAGCATCTGTTTCTGATTATCGAGGTGCATCAAGTATTTGAATTCATCATCCATGATTGACAAACTGGCCCTTGAAATGGGGTGGAAGACGCTATCAGATTCCAGCACCATGCTAAAAACATACCGCTGCGAAAGTGTTCTCCCCTCGAGAACTGGCCTCAGTGATGTGCCGTCGGTCCAATTGGGCAAGGGCGCTCCAATCAGGTCAAGCAGCGTTGGCAGCAGGTCCACTTGCTGTGCTGGCTGGGAAATGGACTCACTCCGCCGCTGATCGGGCAGGTGAATAAACAATGGAATGTGGATGAGACCGCTATGGAGACTAGGCCCGCCGTGGAGAAACCAGCCGTGCTCGAACGATTCACCATGATCCGCCGTGACTACCACTATGGCTTGATTGAGACGCCCAGTTCGATCCAGCCAGTCAAGATAGTCGCCGACGACGTGATCCGCGTACAGAATCATTTCGTCATATTGAGCGCGAAGTTCTGGAGCAGTCCATCCTGAGGGCAATCGGTTACCACGGATTTGCACAAATCCTTGCCGCTGCGCGAATTTCATGCGGTACGGTGCCGGTGGCCAATAAGGGTCGTGGGGCGGGAAAATGTGCGTCCAGATGAACATCGGCTGCGCGTTGCCACGGGATTGAAGTAAGCTTTGAGCTCGAGCAAACACTCCTTCCGCCTGGAGCGGATAGCGGTGCCCGAACAATCTGTCCAGAAAGCCCCCCAAACTTCCTAAGCGGCGGAGAAAGGTAAGGAAGATTGTGCCTTGACCATCCATACCAGCCGGGTTGAGATTCCATAGCCCGCCTACACCCAATGGTGCAGCAAACTCCACCGCGTCGTAGTCCTCCTGCGTGGCGTGACAGAACGGGCTCGCGTATAGGTTGGCACTGATCATTGCGGTGTAATATCCGCGCTGCCGCAACAACCCTGCAAGGGTTTCTTGGCGGGAATCACGCAAAAAGCCCCCGAGTTGGAACAAGCGGTGTGACCAGGGAAGCTTCCCAGTCTCGATCGAGGTAGTCGTGGGAGTAGTTAAGTTCGAGTTGGCAATAAAATTCTCGAAAATAAAGCTGCGCTGGGCAAATCGCTCCAGATCAGGGGTCGTAGGACGTCCATACCCGTAAACTGACATATCCTCCGCCCGAAGCGCATCAAACGTAATCAAATAGATGTCGGGTGGCCGTACGCCGGCAAACGCTCTGTTCGGGCCAATGAAGTCGCGGAAAGGGTGTACACCGTGTGCCCACAGCGCGATCGCCATGATAATGCCGAGAATCACCTGGACGAATCCGATTGGCGCTAATCGCGTGCGGCAAAATTCCTGGACTTTGGAGAATCCGAAGATGAAAAGCGCGCCGGCGCAAATGAGCATCAAGCCGAGGGCCGACGTGAATGAGGCCAGAGTCCCAGGGAGCCAGTTGGGAAATATCCGCAGCCGGATAGCCGTGAGTAATTCCAAACTGAAGTAGGCAAACGGAAAGGACAACCACAACCACCAGCACAGCCATGTGGAATGTCGTTTAGTCCAAGGGAAAATCCGAAGAATCCCCGCCATCAGCAGGCCACACAACCACCAGGCTGCGCTCAGTCCCAGTAGCAAAAGCAGCGCGACCCCGGCTTCCAACATAACCTCCCAAATGGTCATGTACAATAAAAGACTGTCGATGTACTCCAGCACGGAGAAGTACATACCTGCGCATAAGAAAGCTGCAACGCTCATGAACCCGAGCAAAGGAAATAGCTCGACTTGATCCGGGACAACGACTGCGTTGTCTTCTCGTGCTTTGTGAGCTATCAGATGCATGGAAACTCAAGTTGCGGCAAAACTCACCGCAAAAACGAGTGACGGTGCACACCGTCGCGGCGCCTAAGGAACGGCTTGCGGTTGATCAATGGTGAAAGTGTAACATGGGAGTTGCGTACTTGGGTACGCCAAAGACCGCCGAGGCATAGCCCCGACTAGATGACAATGTTAGACTAGCCTCCAACAATTCTGCCCTAAGAGGAGGACAGAGGTATGACGAAACGAAGCTTGTTGATCAGCACAATTCTCAGTGTGGTGCTGCTGTTTTGCTGCGTGATTTCAGCTCAGACGCCGGTGCAGGACATCGACAAGAAGGTGCACCCCAATCTGGCCGAAGCACAATTGCATGTGGTTTATGCCAACAACGCCATCGCGAACGCGCAGAAAGACAACACGTACGATATGAAGGGGCACGCCGAGAAGGCGAGATACCTTCTGACTCAGGTAAACAACGAACTGAAGCTTGCCGCTGAGGCAGCCAACGCCGCAAAAGCGAGTCAGCAGAAGAAGTAGCGAGCGAGGTGTTTTGAAGGCGTTGCGGCCTGCCGTTTCCATCACCCTGCAAGCACGCTATCACGGTTCGATGTGATGTGATTGAGAAGCCAAGTTCTCAAGCTGGAGCATCAGCCTCTGTCCTGAGAGCGAACACGACTGCGAGTTGCAATGCCCGTCATTACAGATGTCCTGCGCATGCGGTTTTCGGACCGGTGCGCTAGCTATCGGTGATAACGACTCTGAGGACCGCCTGGAAACCATGTCCAAAATGCCGCTTGAAAGTGAGTGCCACGCGAAACTTTTCTTGTTGACGCGGGTTCACCTAAAAGCGAAGAATTAAAGAGGCGGATTTTCGCCGTCGACCCTGCTTCCTCCGGGCCTCGGAGCGAGCCCCCTCATCAGGGAGGGCCTATGAAGCCCGTCCTCGTCGTCTGCTCTTCTCTGGTACTTGCTAGCATAGTCGTGCTAGCCCAGTCTGTATCCGCACCGCTTATCCATCAAGTGAACGGGATGCGCGTGAACTCGTCCCGAATAGCGAAACCACAGGTGCAGACCGGACCCGAGCAGGTGCTGTACTCGTTTCAAGGCGGAAAGGACGGGTCTTCGCCGTCCGGGCCCCTGATCTTCGATTCCTCAGGAAACCTTTATGGCTCGACAGTCTCTGGCGGCGGAACCGCTTGCAATGGTGGCGCCGGCTGCGGCACAGTGTTTGGGCTCCACCCCAACGGGAGTGGGGGATGGACCGAGACCGTTCTCTATAGCTTTAAAGGCGGCAGCAGCGATGGTTCCGGAGGGGGAGGAGGGCTGATCTTTGATCACGCTGGAAACTTGTACGGCACGACGTCGCTAGGCGGGGCCTACAACCAAGGCACAGCCTTTGAACTTAGTCCCGACGGGAAAGGAGAATGGACCGAGACTATTCTTTACAGCTTCGGAGCCTACATTGGCGACGCGGCAAACCCGTCCGGAGGGCTGATCTTTGACAAATCGGGAAATTTGTATGGCACGGCTAGCGGTGGGACGTACACGTGCGGTAAGTTTGGCACCTGCGGCACAGTCTTTGAGCTTAGTCCTAACGGCAGCGGGGGTTGGACGGAAACAATGCTCTATAGTTTTCAAGGCGGTGTCCTTGATGGCGACGGGCCAAACTCTCCGCTGATTTTTGACCAGGCCGGAAATCTGTACGGTACAACCTCGCTGGGTGGGAACAGCCAGAGCCAGTGCGCATATCCCGACCTTGCCGACGGATGCGGCACAGTCTTTGAGCTCGGTCCCAATGGCAGCGGGGGTTGGGCGGAGAAGCTCATCTATAACTTCCAGGGGGTTAGCGGTGATGGGTCAAGCCCGAACGGGGGGCTGGTCTTTGATAAATCGGGAAATCTGTACGGCACAACCATCTACGGTGGAGTATTCACCGGCCAGTGCACCAGTGGCCCTCCCGGGGGCTGTGGCACGATCTTCGAGCTCAGTCCCACCGGGAGCGGTGGGTGGACAGAGGCCATCCTGTACAAGTACCAGGATTCCCCCGACGGCGCGTACCCGTCAGGCGCGCTAATTTTTGATCAGGCCGGAAATCTGGATGGCACAACTGGGCAGGGGGGAGGTGTGAACTCTGGTACTGTCTTTGGGCTGGGTCCCAGCGGCGCCGGGGGCTGGACGGAGACCGTTCTCTACAGCTTCCAAGGCAACGCCAACAGCGATGGATCGAGCCCGTCCTCTGCGGTGATTTTAGATCAGCTCGGACATCTGTACGGCACAACCAAGGAAGGCGGGGCTGACTGCGTCGCCGATGGCGGCTGCGGCACGGTGTTCGAAGTGACTAAGGAACCATTCGCGACGCCCTCCCCTACCAGTCTTAACCTCGGGAACCAGAACGTGGCTACGGCGAGCAGTCCGCAAGTGGTGACACTAACCAACAGCGGAGGCCTCCCGCTGACAATCACCTCAATCCAAATCACCGGGGCGAACAGCGGCGATTTTGCCCAGACCAACGATTGCCCCTCATCGCTTGCGCCCAGCAATGACTGCAAAATCAGCGTAACCTTTACGCCGATGGCGGTGGGGAACGCGAATGCGTCAGTTACCGTGACGGACAATGCTCCCGGCAGCCCGCAGAGCGTGCCTTTGACCGGCACCGGCATGGGAGGAGCCGTCGGTTTGTCGCCGTCGAGCGTCAGCTTCCCGAGCCAGGATGTGGGAACATCCGGACTGCCCCAGTCTGTGATGCTGACGAATACAGGCAACGCTGTGCTCACGATTACTAGGGTGACCGCCAGCCCAAAAGATTTTGGTGTGCTCAATGCCTGCGGTAGCACCGTCACATCCGGAAGCGGTTGCTCCATTGGAGTGTTTTTCGATCCAACCACCAGCGGCACAAGAAACGGAGTTCTGACTGTCGTCGACAGCGCGACCGGCAGCCCGCAGACGGTCCCGCTCAGCGGGGTGGGCGAAGACTTCTCCGTGGCTGCGTCCTCTTCATCGAGTGCGACGGTGACGCCAGGCCAGACGGCAAACTACACGGTCACTGCCGCTCCTGTGGGCGGGTTCAAGCAGATTGTGACGCTCAGTTGCAGCGGTGCGCCCCCACTCTCCACGTGCGCTCTCTCATCCGGTTCAGTTGCGCTCAATGGCTCCACGCCCGCATCGGTTAACGTCACGGTGACGACCACAGGAACCTCGGCGAGTCTTGCGCACCCGGCTGTTCTTCCGCCCGCCAGCAGCAGGCTTGCCTTGTGGTTGGCGGTCCCAGGGTTGTCGGGGCTAGCCCTGTTGGGCACGTCCTGTGATCGGTCCAGCAAGCGGGTTGTTAGGAGGCTTTACGTATTGGTGCTTCTGTGCGTGCTGTCTTTCGGAATTTCATGGTCCGCCTGTGGCGGCGGGAGTAGTAGCGGAAGTGGGGGTGGCGGCGGTGGAACGCCCGCCGGTACGTACAATCTGACGGTGACGGGCACCTTCACATCGGGGTCTACTACCTTAACTCACAACACCAAGCTCACGTTGGTCGTGCAATAAATTATTCCGTCCTTTCAATTGGCGGTCCAGCGTGAACTCCGCAAGTTCGAAGTATTCGAGGCGGGTGGCGATGGACTAGGGAGTTTGTTTGGAGCTTGCACAAGGCGTAGCTAAAGACCACCAGCTCCAGCGCGCCTCCGGCTGGAGTGCTGGTTGCAATTGGCGACAGAATAGTCGTACTGGGGCAGAGCTCCAGAACTCATTGGTTGGGACAGAGGTGCAGATTACTCGAACTTGTCCGCTTCGCGGAACAATACCCCGCGGGCATCTTTCGCTGATATTGTGGGCTCGCCGTCGAGTTCCCAACCAATGCCCAACT
>DASPVD010000094.1:0-21969 GCA_035622555.1 Candidatus Eremiobacteraceae bacterium
CTTCGACTGATGGGGATCGAACCGGTTTTTGTCTGGACCGGTGAGCCCATGGACATAGTGCGAGCCCGAATGCGGCGTCCAAAGGCACAGTAACAAGCCTTTAGGAACCCTTGCTGTCACTATATTATGTGATTCTCAATAATACGCCATCCTATGCGAGTTCCAGCCTTTGGCGCGATACAGTCATTTCCCTAGTACATCAGTTCGTCGTCGAAACGCTTCTGGACTCGAATCGAATCGGCATAATTTTCCAACCGAGTCGGCGCGGTGCCGGCCGCTTCCTCTTCCCACTCGAATCTCGCTTCGATTGTCTCAGGCACTGCCATCGGTCTGGGGATTTTCCGATTGTCATCGCCCGTTCACATATCCGGACGTGCCGCGGATATCAATCTCGGACCGTTCTCCTATAAAATAGAACCGTTGCCGTCCAACGGTGCAAGGATGGGAGTTCGCTAGTTTGCGGTTTCCCGGGTTTATCTGCTCTTTTGGCCGCCTGGCCACGCTCTGTTGCGTTGGCAGCTGTCTGTCTGTTTCGACCCTCTGCCTGAGGCCCGCGCGCGCCGATAATCCTCCCGCTCCTGATGCGGTCGGCGCAATTGAAGGTGACGCCATCTCCGTGCAAGGGCCGATGAGCGTTGATACCGCCAACGGCCAAATCAAAACCATTCTGCGCAGCGGCAGCGATGTGCGCGTGAAGTCCGGCACCGCGCACATCGAGCTGATCGAAGGCGGCAACATCAGCATTTGCGGGCCTTCCCATTTCTCCGTCCTGAAGTCGGGTAACGCGCTGACCATTGCGCTGGACATCGGCACGATTCATGCCCGCATCGAGGGCCAAGTGACTCTCACGGTGTACACCCCGCAGATTCAAGCGCACACAATTTCCATCGGCAATGGCCCGGAGGATGCCCTGGTTGGCTTGGACGCTTCCGGCACGATGTGCATTCGGCCCAGCCAGGGCGCGGTTCGCATCGAGCAGCAATTGACTGGGCAAAGCCTGCTGATTCCGCAAAACGGCGACGTTTCCCTGGTCAACGGCCAATTGGAAACCCTGCGCACCACCGCAGGCCAGTGCGTTTGCGAGCTTCAGCTCAGCGATAAGAGCGGAATTTCCACGCAGGTCAGCGGCATCGCGACTACCAACGAGCCCGCCAAACAAAACGTTGCCGCGCCAAAGCCCGCCGACCCTCTGCAGTCCGACCCGCCAGCGGCCCCAAAGGAAGAGCCGGTCTATCAGGTGTTCATGCCGCCGCTGCGTTATGACGCGAACACGAAAACTCAGCCGGAGTATGACCCCAACCTGATTATTCTGGTTCGCCGCGCTCGTGTGCGCCCCACATTAATTTTCCAAGGCAAGGTGGAAGGCGATCCAGTGGTGGCTCAGGAGAATCCAGCGCTCAGCGGGCCGGGCATGCAGCGAAATATGGCGGAGAAAAAAGCAACTGAGGATTCGGCCTGGACGCGTGTCCGCACGTTCTTCCACAAACTCTGGGCGCCCAGCTCGTAGCATGTGAAGAATCGAACGGCACGGTGTGCGCGGCGCTTCGTGCTCCAGGCCTGGCCTGCTAACTACATCCCTTCGTAGTTCGGCCCACCGCCGCCCTCCGGCACGGTCCAATCGATGATCTGGTAGGGATCGGCAATGTCGCAGGTCTTACAGTGCACACAGTTCGCAAAATTGATCTTCAGCTTCAAATGTTCGCCTTCGCGATTCATCTCATACACCGCCGCGGGGCAGAAATACTGACAGGGATTGCCATATTCTTCCGCGCACCTTGTGGCGCAAATGTTCAGGTCCAAAACTTTCAGGTGGCAGGGCTGATCTTCGTCGTGCCGCGTTCCCGAGTGGTAGACATCCGTCAAGCGATCAAAGGTCAGCTGGCCATCGCCCTTGAATCGCTCCGGCGCCGGCCTGCCGTGGATCTGGTTATACGCCTCGTAGCCCGGCTGCGAATGCATGGGATCAATGATGCCGCGTCCGCCGGATATTTCCTGCAATGCCGTAAGCACCAAGCCATCGAACGGGCCGTTATGGAACGCTTGATGGAAGTTGCGCACTCTCCACAGTTCTTCGCGGATGTAGCTCTGATCGATTTTCTGTTTGTACAGGCTTAGGGCTTTAGCCGACGTGTCGCCGCTCTTCAGCGCCTCCAGGATCGTTTCCGCGGCCAGCATCCCGCTCTTCATCGCCAGATGCACGCCTTTGAGCCGCTGCGAATTCAGGAACCCGCCGGAATCGCCAACGATCAGGCCCCCATCCACATAATTGCGGGGCATCGCGTACCAGCCGCCGTAGGGAAGCGATTTCGCACCGTAGCGCACCAGCTTTCCGCCATCCAGCAAATCGCGCACAAAGGGATGCGTTTTCCAGGTCTGGAATGCCGCGTGTGGATCGAAGCGCGGGTCGTGGTATTCCAATGCGACCACCAGTCCCAGCGAAACGCGGTTGTTCGACAACCCGTAGATCCAGCCTCCGCCATACATGCTGGTCGGCAGGGGCCAGCCCATCGTGTGCGCCACATATCCCGGTTTGATCTTGCCCGGTTGCACGTCCCACAATTCTTTGATCCCAATACCGTAGGTCTGCGGGTTGGTGTTCTCCAGCTTTTGCTTGGCCACCAATTGTTTGGTGAGCGAACCGCGTGGGCCCTCCGCCAGCACCGTCACTTTGGCCCGCAGCTCGTATCCCGGCGTGTAATTGGCCTTGGGTTTGCCATTTTTATCGAGCCCTTTGTCCTCGGTGATCACTCCGGCGATTCCGCTGCCTTCGTAAATCAGCTCGGCGCCGCCGAACTCCTTGAACACGTTCACGCCAGTCGCTTCCACCAATCCGCCCATCCATTTCACCAGGCGGCTCAGCGAAATAACGAAATTTCCGTTGTTCTTGAAGGGCGGAGGCGTAATCGGGGCACGATAAGAGGATTTATGCGTAAACAGCAGTAGCGCCGAATCGGTTACCGGGGTGTCCAGCGGCGCGCTCTTCTCAAAATCGGCCACCAGCTCCGCCAGCGCCTTGGGATTCAGGATCGCGCCCGACAATTGGTGCGCACCGATCTCCCGGCCCTTCTCCAATACATAAATGTTTTCGGTGGAAAGTTCCGGCTTGGCGCCGCTGGCGTTGTGTTTCTTGATGAGATTGGCTAGGTGCAGAGCGCACGCCAGTCCCGCGGGCCCTGCGCCCACAATCAGTACGTCCGCTTCCAGTTGTTCCCGTTGCACCGCCATGATCGCTCGTCTTTCTAGCCCCTGGCCTTCTGCAATTCTTCTGTCAGCACCGGCATGAGCTCGAAAATGTCGCCGACAATGCCGTAATCCGCAATCTCGAAAATCGGCGCGTTTTGATCTTTGTTCACCGCCACAATGGTGCGCGACGCCTTCATCCCCACGACGTGCTGGATGGCTCCGCTGATTCCCAACGCCAGATACAATTTCGGCGCTACCGTTTGCCCCGAGCTGCCGATTTGCCGTTCCATCGGTAACCAGCCTTCGTCGCAAATCGGCCGTGACGCCGCAATCTCCGCGCCCAACGCCTTGGCTACCGCTTCGGCTTGCGCGATATTCTCCGGAGCTTTGATACCGCGTCCAATCGCGACAATCAAGGGCGCTTGCGTCAGGTCCACCGCGGACTTCGCTTCCTTGAACAATTCCAGCGGCTTGGTTCGAATCTCTTCCGCTTTTAGCTCAACCTTCGCCACACTTACGGGTGCCTTTCCCCCGGCGCGCGCTTCCAACAAGTCCGAGCGGAACGCCCCCGACTGAAACGACGCAAACCACGGCGGCGTTCCCACGAAGGTTACGTCCGCGGCCGTCTTCCCCTGAAACATTTGCCGGACAAATACCAGCTTGTCGCCTTCTTTGCGGAAGCCCACGCAGTCGCCGATCATACCTTTGCCTTGCATGGCCGCCAGTTTCGGCGCAAAGTCGCGCACCTGGTAGGTGTGCGGAAACAAAACCAAATCCGGTTTGCTCGACTCGATGACTTGTTGCAGCGCTTTGCAGTATGCGTCGGGCGTGTAGTTCTCCAGCAACTCATGTTCAACCACCAGCACTTCCGTTACGTTCTTGCCAGCCAATTCCTCGGCCAGCACGCCCACGCTTTTCCCTACCACGGCGGCCGTAACCGTGCCAGACGCCGCCGCAGCAATCTGTTGCGCGGCCACCAGCGTCTCGAAGCTGGTGTTGTTCCATTTCCCCTGACGCTGTTCCGTAGCCACCAAAATTTTCATAGCTCGCCTCTTTCCAACGCCATAAACCCAAAAGCCGTCATCTTGAGAACAACCCTAAATCACCCGTGCCTCGAATTTCAGTTTCTCCACTAATTTCGCCGCGGCTTCTTTCGGCGTACCGGTCAAGAATTCGGTCTTCTTTGTCTTCGTGGGCACGTAAATCTTCTCGATCTTCTCGGTCGGTTCCAGCGCCACGCCCAGCGATTCCCGCGTGATGGTGACGATTTCCTTCTTTTTCGCCGCCATGATGCCCTTCAACGTAGCGTAGCGCACTTTATTAATCCCCGACTGAATGGAAAGCACCGCGGGCAGAGGGCACTCGATCCACTGGAACCACCCCGCTTCCAGCTCGCGTTTCAGTTTCATCTTGCCATCCTGCACATCGATTTGCATGATGATGGTGGCGTGCGGCAGTTTCAGAAGCGCCGCCAACAGCACGCCGGTCTGTCCGAATCCGTGATCGTCGCTCTGCAATCCAGTCAGCACCAGGTCGCATTTCTCCTTGCCAATCGCGGCGGCCAGCACGTTCGCCGCTCCTAACGGGTCCAGTTGCGCGAATTGGTCGTCCGCCACATGAATGCCGCGGTCCGCCCCTTTTGCCAACGCTTCCTTGATGGTCTGCTTAACGCGTTCCGGCCCCAGCGACAGCACCACCACTTCGCCGCCGTGCTTCTCTTTCAGCCGCAACGCTTCTTCCAGCGCGTAGCTGTCCGGTTCGTTCATTTCGAATCCGATATCGGATTCTTTGATCCAGTTTCCTGCCATCGACAGCGGTGCATCCTTGGCGGGCACCTGCTTAATGCAAACGATGATGTTCACGGGAATTTCCTTCCAATTCGCAACTGCCTGATTCCGAGGGTATGTGGCCTTGCTGGAGCGAAACTTGGAGTGCCAGAGCCGCGCTTTAGCTGCCTTTCGCTTTCGCGGTTGGCGACCCTAAAGCGGCGGCAATCCGCACTCCAAAAATCTACTTGCCCGTCCAACGCTTGAAGATCAAGGCCGCATTCGTTCCGCCAAAGCCAAACGAATTCGACAGCGCATAGTCTACTGTAGCCTTTCGCGCTACGTTCGGCACATAATCCAAGTCGCACTCCGGGTCGGGTGATTCCTGATTGACGGTCGGCGGCAGAATTTGGTCGCGCAACGCCAGCACGCTGATGCCCGCCTCCAAACCGCCCGCGCCACCCAGCAAATGCCCAGTCATCGATTTCGTCGAACTCACCGGCAATTTCTTGCTGGCAGCACGCTCGCCAAACAAGCGCTTCATCGCACGCGTTTCAATCACATCGCCAATCGGTGTGGAAGTTCCATGCGCGTTGATGTAGCTGATGTCCTCCGGGCCGATCTTGGCATCTTTTAGCGCCGCTTTCATCACCCGGAACGCGCCGTCGCCATTTTCCGCCGGTTGCGTGATGTGGTAAGCGTCGCCACTCATTCCATAGCCCGCAATTTCCGCCAAAATCGGAGCATTGCGCTTCTGGGCATGTTCCAGCGACTCCAGGATCAAGATGCCTGAGCCCTCTCCCACCACAAAGCCGTCGCGCGCCGCATCGAACGGCCGGCTGGCCTTTTGCGGTTCGTCGTTGCGGGTGGACAGCGCGCGCATCGAAGCGAATCCGCCAATACCCATGGGCGTAACCGTAGCTTCAGTTCCGCCACAAATCATCATCTCCGCCGCGCCTCGCTCGATAATCTTGAACGAATCGCCGATGGAATGCGCCGAAGCGGAGCAAGCCGTGGCTGTGGCGGAATTCGGCCCGCGCGCGCCGTAGCGAATCGAGATGTGCCCGGAAGCCAGATTCACAATCGCCGACGGAATGAAAAAGGGAGAAATTTTGCCCGGGCCGCCCTGCATCAATTTGATGTGTTCGCGCTCGATGATGTCGAACCCGCCGATGCCCGAGGCCACGTACACGCCAACTTCGTCCAGGTCCGACTGCTCCGGTTTCCACTCTGCCAGCTTCACCGCAAAATCCGCCGCCGCCAGCGCGATCTGGATGAAGCGACCCATTTTTTTCAGTTCTTTTTTCTCGATCCACAGGAAGGGATCGAAATTCTTCACTTCGCCAGCAATCTTGCAATCGAATTCCTGAGTATCAAAATGAGTGATCCGGCTTATGCCGCTCTGCCCGGCGACCAAGTTCTTCCAGCTTTCCTCGGTCCCAATGCCCAGAGCACAAACCAATCCAACGCCCGTTACGACGACACGGCGAGTCAATTCTCGCGCTCCTTATCCAGGGATTCTCCCGCGCTACTTGCCCTTCGAGTGCTTATCGATGTAATCGATAGCATCCTTCACCGTGGTCATCTTCTCTGCGTCCTCGTCCGGCACCTCGATGCCAAAGGCCTCTTCGAAGGCCATTACTAATTCCACCTGGTCGAGCGAATCCGCGCCCAGGTCGTCCACAAACGATGCCGTGGGCGTCACTTCCGCCTCATCCACTCCCAGTTGCTCGACGATAATTTGCTTTACCCGTTCTTCTACACTGGCCATTCCAGTTCCTCCGCGACCGGCTGTCGCACCTTTCTCGTTCGCTACTCCACACTTAACCCGGCTTTGCGGCCGGCCTACAAATCCCTCTGCACTTGCCTGGGTAACCTTGCCAGTCTACTTTCCCGGACTGACCTAGGTCAACTTACGGCTACCATTTAGGCTCTTCCTTCTGTGCCATCTGTGAACTCGGTATTGCTACGCCAAATACATCCCGCCATTCACATCCAGAACATGCCCGGTGATGTAGGCTGCTTCATCGCTGGCCAGAAACACGATCGCCGCGGCCACGTCTCGTGGCGTTCCCATGCGTCCCAACGGAATCCGCGTCTTCAGTTCCTCCTTCACTTTGTCGGACAGCACGTCGGTCATCGGCGACTCAATGAACCCCGGCGCTACCGCATTCACGGTAATGTTCCTTTGCGCCATTTCCACGGCGATTGCCTTGGTCAACCCGATAAGCCCGGCCTTCGCCGCCACATAATTGGCCTGCCCGGGGTTGCCCGTCTGCGCCACCACCGAAGCGATATTGATGATCCGTCCCGACCGCGCCCGCATCATCGTGGCGAGCGCCTGCTGGATGCACAAATGCGCCCCAGTCAAGTTGGTCCGCATTACCGTGTCCCAGTCTTCCTGCTTCATGCGCACGGCCAAGCCGTCGCGGGTAATCGCGGCGTTGTTCACTAGAATGTCCAGCTTACCGAACTTCTCCAGGACCGCCTTGAATCCGGATTTCACCTGCTCCGCATCGGCCACGTCCATTTTCACCGCGAACGCCACGCAGCCCTTCCCGGCAATTTCTTCGGCAAGCGAGGCGAGCTTCTCCGCGTTGCGTGCCGCTACTGCTACCTTCGCGCCCGCCTCGGCCAACGCCAGCGCGGTAGCGCGTCCAATCCCTTGCGACGCGCCAGTCACCAACGCCACCTTTTCCGCCAAACTGAACATAGTAGTTACTCGGTTCTAAGTATTAAGTTATAAGTTCTAACGGCTCCTCACAAAACCAGATTCGTCGTTCCGCGCGGAGTCTTCGGAGTGGGGACCTCTTCCTGTTTCCGCGCCTCCTGCAGAAAGAATCTCTCTTTTTCTTTCGGTAGAAGAGAGATTCCTGGCGTTGCTCGGAATGACGGTGGAATGCATTCTTTAACAAATTCTCAGAACTTAGAGCTTAAAACTTAGAGCTTAAAACCTAAAACTTAAAACTTTCACCTTCATGCTGCGTCACTGGTCGCCCCCGCGATCTTGTCCAGCGTCGCCGCCAAGCTCTTCTCGTCTTCGACATTCAACGTGGTCACCGAGCGCTCGATCTGCCGCATCAGTCCGATCAACACCCGTCCCGGGCCGACCTCCACAAATGTGTTCACGCCTTCATCCAGCAGCAAGCGCATGGACTCTTCCCAGCGCACCGGCATGGTCACTTGCCGCACCAGCGCGCTGCGGGCTTCTTCCCCTTTGCGAATGGTGTCCGCATCCACATTGGTCACCAGCGGCATTCGCAGGTCCCCAAATTTCGTCGCTACGAGGTCCTTCTCCAGCCGGTCTTGTGCCGGGGCCATCAGCGCGGAATGGAATGGCGCCGACACCGCTAGCACCACCGCCCGCTTCGCTCCGGATTGCGAGGCAATCTCCACGCCTCGTTTCACCGCACTCGCCTGCCCGGAGATTACGGTCTGCTCTGGTGAATTCAGATTCGCCGCGGAGCACACTTCTCCCTGCGCGGCCCGCTTGCACACATCGATAACCACCGTAGGCGCCAATCCCATAATCGCCGCCATAGCGCCTTGGCCAGCGGGTACGGCCTCCTGCATGTAGGCGCCGCGCTTGCGCACCAACTTCACCGCATCGGTAAAGCTCAGCGAGCCCGCGGCCACCAGCCCCGAATACTCGCCCAGACTATGCCCCGCAACGTAATCCGCGATCACGCCCTTCTCCGCTAACACCCGCAATGCCGCCACGGAAACCGTCAGAATTGCCGGCTGGGTATTGGCCGTCAGCTTCAATTCATCTTCGCCGCCTTCAAAGCACAGCTTCGAAATGGAGATTCCCAACGCTTCGTCGGCTTCGTCAAATACCGCGCGTGCCACGGGGAACTTTTCCGCCAATTGCTTGCCCATCCCCGCGTATTGCGACGCTTGACCCGGGAAAATGAATGCTACTTTACCCATACTCGCTCCTCTCTCCTGTCCTTACGCTTTCGCGCTGGCCAGGGAGAGCTCCTGTTCGATTTTCTCGTTCACACGCGCCCGCGCCAGACCTGCCGCTACGCGTATTGCGTTTTTTATGGCATTGGCGTTGGATTTCCCGTGTGCGATCACGCACACGCCACGCACTCCCAGCAACGGAGCTCCCCCATACTCTGAGTAGTCCATGGTCCGCTTTATGCCCTTAAACGCCCCCTTGGATAATAGATAGCCCAGTTGCGAGGCCCACGACCCCTTGTAGGTTTTGCGCAGAAACTTGACGATCTCCATTGCCAGCCCTTCGCAAATCTTCAATGCGATGTTCCCCACAAACCCATCGCATACGATCACATCCACCCGCCCGGAAAACAGATCGTTGCCCTCGACGTTTCCGACGAAGTGCACCGGCAATTCCTTCAGCCGGTCATACACCGCGCGGGTCAGTTCGTTGCCCTTAATCTCTTCTTCACCGATGGACAGCAAGCCCACGCGCGGTTTCACTTTGCCGAAAGTCCAGCGGTAATACAGTTCGCCCATCACCGCGAATTGCAGCAGGTGCTCCGGCTTCGAATCCACGTTGGCGCCCACATCCAACAGCACCGAAACTCCTCCCTTGGCGTTGGGAAACGGCGCCGCCAGCGCCGCCCGGTCCACCGACTCCAGCGTTCCCATGATGAACTTTGCCGTGGTCATTACCGCGCCGGTATTTCCCGCGCTGACGAAAGCGTCGGCCAAGCCGTCCTTCACCAGCCGCGCTCCCACGTGTAGCGAACTGTCCTTCTTGCGGCGAAAGGCCTGCGCGGGGTGATCTTCCATGGTGATCACTTCGCTCGCCGCGACGATCTCCACGGCCCCGCTGGGCCGCGACAGTCGCGCCAACTCGGTGCGAATTACCCCCGGCTGGCCTACCAGTAGCACCCGTACCCCATACTGCTGCGCTGCCAGAACACTCCCCTCCACGTCTGGCCGGGGTGCGTGGTCTCCCCCCATGGCATCGACCGCAATGGTTATCATGGAAATTTTCCAGCGACTCTGGCAAGTTCAATGGGCACAATCTAGCGTGTGCCAATCAGCACTGCAAGAGTCCACTTAATTCCCAGCGTCTTACCCTACTTGGTATCGTGTACTGGACGGCCCTTGTAATGCCCGCAGTGAGGACACGCGCGATGCGGTTGCTTCATCTCATGGCAGTTGGGACACTCGGCCAGAGCTGGGGCAAACAGCCGGTCGTGCGCCCGCCTCGTGCTGGTGCGCCTCTTGGAATGTCGACGTTTTGGGTTTGGCATGGCCTACTCCTTGTTTTCGCCCCGCTCGCGGCAAACACACACTGCCTGACCGATTGAGGTCGGATTCTAGGGGCATTTCGCCCGAAAATCTATTGTTTCTTGAGCCAGTCCTGCTTCAGTCGCGCGAGGGGAGCCAGACGCGGATCGCTGGAGTGCGTCTCACACCGGCACTCCTCGTGGTTCAGATTGGCCCCGCAAGTCGGGCACAACCCCCGGCAATCGCTCTGGCAAATCACTTTCATCGGCAATGACAGCAGCACCTGTTCCTTCAGCACGTCGGCCAGGAACAAGCCTTCTCCTTCGAAAAACCCTATCTCCGTCTCGTCATCCTTCAGCCGCTCTTCTTCGTGCCGGGTACCCTTGGGAAGCGGCTGATACAGCAGATCGAAATTCCGGTCAATTTCCTCGATTACCGGCTCCAGGCAGCGCGCGCAGACCATCTCGATCTTGGTACTCAGCTCCCCCGCTATGCGGATCTGCCCATCCAGCAGCTCGGCTGTCGCCGTAACTTCCAGCGGTTCTACCTGTCTCACTTCGTTGGTGCCGTAATCGATGCTTCCTACCGCGTAACTCTTCCGGATACGCACTTTGCGGACGGCAAGATCCTTAACATCAAGGAACATTTCTTCTGCGCCTCCGGCGCGTACGCTCATGCCTTTCCATTATTTCGGCACTTCCACCTGTAAGTCAAGAAACCCGCCCGTTTCGCTCCGGTGGACGCGCCTAATCTGCCAGTGGCAACTCCTAGTACTGACCTTCGCCGCCCGAACCCTCCTTCCGATGCCTGGTTGTTATTGAGTACCTGCACTCTGCGTGTGTGCGTTGAGGGTTCATGTGTAGAAGGCGGCAAGAATCCACCGTTTTGGGTCCCTCAAACCGCGGTGCTGGCGTGTTCCGCGTCCTCCCACCTGCAGCAGACTTTCAAAATCGAAAGGTGCGCGAGTAACTACCAGGAGCAATATATTTGGCCTACCTGGTTAACGTCTCGATCAGCAGTTCCTTCTTTGTCTCTGCTAGCGCGCTCAGCCCGTCCAGAGACGCGGCGTATCCGCCCACCGCCGCTATCGTCAACGCCCCGAACGCCACCGTGGGCACCCAAGGATTTCCGGTCCACCGGCCGGCCAGCAGAACCAGCCCGCAGATTCCTCCCAACACGATCTGCACTCCGAACGCCGTCCACACCGCTACTCCGGAATTGCGCTGTCCCTTCATCTTGCCGAGTTCCATTTTCTTGGGGAAGCTCAACGACGACCAGTTGGCGATAGCCAGCTGCCCCAGCACCGCGAAACCTGCCGCCGTTACCGTTGCCGCAAACATCGGCGTGCCTGGCCACCCCAATCGCCATACCAGCAGCACCAGCGACAATGCCAATTCCAAACCGATCAAACTCATCAAGAACAGGTTTTTTCCCAAAAGTACATCCCGGAATCGCAGTGGGGCCATGAAATACGTTTGAATGCCCTTGCTTTCAAACGCGAACGCATTGTACGCCGGAGACATCAGAATCAGCACCACGTACGCCAGCAGTCCTGGAAAGAACAGCGTGGGCTTCAGCGCATGCTGCTTCAACGGCGAACCCGGCCCAAATTGGTAAGTGAAGAAGAGCACCATAATTGGCGGCAGCACCAAACTTAGAAACGCAAATCCGTTGCGCGTCAAATAGCGAAACTCTTTTGCCACCATCGCCGCCACTTGCGGCGATAACAGTCCCGGCCGCTCGGCCGAAATTGCCTGCTGTTTCTCTTTCCTCCTGGCCGTCACAACGGGCGCGGCGCTTTCGTTGAGCTCCTCGCCGGCGTACTGCGCGGCAAATCTTCGCCACAGTAACGCGCTGGCCACCACCGCCCACGCCAACAGTCCGGCCATCGCCAGCCAGTACCCGCGAGCATTGGCGGCCACTGCTGTGCTCACCGCATGGCCTGCCAGCGATCCCGGCATCCAACTGACGTATGGAATAATGTGCATGAATCTTAGCCTGGCACTGTGGCCGAATCTCTGGAACGCCGGATTTAGAAGATTCAGAGACACCATGGACATGACAAAAAGGGCAAAGAACAGCTCGCGCGTCTTTCGTTTGGCCATCACTTTCTCGAGCCACGAGCCCACTAACCTTTCAAGGGTCAGATTAATCAGCACAAACAAGCCGCTAACCAGCAACATCGCGGGCACGACATTCAGCCGCGCCGTCGCTGCTCCCGCAATCATCGCCGCTATCCAGCAGATCGACGAAATCGCCGCGAAATCCGACAGCCCGTAGCCCAGCCCCAACAGATAGAACGCCCGCAAACTCAACGGAAACCGTAGAAGACGTGCGAATTCAAACGTCGATCCAAATCCCGCGATAAAAATCGGAAAGATTTGCCACCAGATAAAAATGCCCCAGTACAAAAACGCCATCCAACCCGCATGGCCCTTGTCCATGAATTCGTACCCGCCGGCATAAAACGCAAAGCACAGACCCGCCACGAACGAGGCGCTGAAAAATCCCACCCAAATCATCCCGATTAGGTCCCAGACGTTGTTTTTCTTGCGCAACCCGTTCTTCAGAATCAGCCAGCGCACCTGGGCCACCAGCCTGATTTGCTCGAACACTCCGGGGAGGCGCGCTACGTCAGCCATGTCAATTCCTCCAGACGCGCCTGTTCTCCGCCACTCTGGCCCACAATCGACAGAAAAATCTCTTCCAACGTTTTCTTCTCACCTGCTTCGGCGGCCACCCCGGCGCGCAGTTCCTCGATGGACCCTTGCGCCACCAGATGCCCCTTATGAATGATGCCCACGTGGCTGCAAAGCCGTTCCACGATCTCCAGCACGTGAGAAGTCAAGAAAATGGTCACGCCGCGCTCCGTCATTCTGCCCAGCAGTGCCTTCAACGCCCCGGCGGCTAACGCATCGACGCCTTCGAACGGCTCGTCGAGGAACAGAATGCGCGGCCCGTGAATCACCGCCGCGGCCAGCGCCAACTTCTTTTGCATTCCGTGGGAATAATCAGCGATCAATGTTTTCTGGCGATCCGCCAGTTGCATGAATTCCAGTAACTCTTCTGAACGCTTCTCGGTCGTGGATCGGTCCAGCCCATACATTCTGCCCACAAAACGCAAATACTCGGGGCCAGTAAGCCGTTCGAACAGCCCCATGCCTTCCGGCACCACGCCGATCTGTCGCTTCACTTCCACAGGGTTTGCCAGGAAGTCCACGCCCAGCAATTCCATGCGCCCGGAAGTGGGGGCCAGCAGTCCGGTCAACATTTTGATGGTGGTGGATTTGCCCGCGCCATTCGGTCCCAGGAACCCAAAGAATTGCCCAGCCTGCACGCGCAAGTCCACCGAATCTACGGCGACCAGCGCCCCGAACTTGCGGGTCAATCTTTCCGTGGCAATGGCAATGTCATTCATTCGCGATTCCCTGGTAATTGGCGCCCTTCGTAGCCTTTAGAGCACACTCGCGCCACTGTACCATGACATACTACGCGGCCCACGGCCGCAAATTTCAGGAATACCGGATGCCAACACCTCAGTGCGTCTTTGTGGACACTGGCGCGCTTCCGCTCTGTGGCGCGCCCCGTTGCGGCAATACCGCCAGCACCGCCGGAAGCTCGACGCGGAAAACCGCTCCCCTGTTCTGGCCGTTATAGCAAAGTATTTTTCCGCCGTGCTCCTGCACGATGCCGTAACAGATGCTCAATCCCAGGCCCGTACCTTTGCCGACTGGTTTCGTAGTGTAGAAGGGGTCAAAAACGCGGTGCGGTTCCTTGATGCCCGGCCCGGTATCGCAAAAAAGCAGCACCACATTGCCGCGATCCCGCAAAGTGCGGATCGTAAGTGTCCCGCCTCCCGATTCCGTCATGGCATCCAGGGCATTGCTGACAATATTGAAAAATACTTGCATCAACTGGTTGTTATCGCCGCGCACCGCGGGAAGCACGGATTCGAGTTGTAGGTCGATGGTCGATCCGCCGCTGTGCAGGTCTAACGCGCGCAACTGCACCGCGTTACTCACCACCGTGTTGATATCCAGCAGGGTTCGCTCCGCGGGAACCTGGCGGGCAAAACTCAACAGGTTCTGCACCAGGTTTTTCGTGCGCCGCGCCTGCTCGCGAATCTTTCCGGCAACGCCGCGAGCCCGGTCTGGCAAGGTTTCATCGTCGGCCAGCAAATCGGAATAACCCAAGATAGCGGTCAACGGGTTATTGATCTCGTGCGCCGCGCCGGCGGCCAGTTGCCCCAAAGACACCAGCTTCTCCGATTGCACCATTTGCGCTTGTAACCGCTGCAGATTCTCGATGGACGATTCCGAACGCGCCAGCAAGCGCGCGCGGTCCAGGTCCGCCAGATGTGTGCGCAGGAAAACCACCAGCGCCAGCGGCAGTGCCGCTACCAACGTCACCATAAGCCGAAAATCCCGGACCGCCTGGGTATCGTGTTCGATGCGCAACGCGTACAGGGCAAACAGCGGCAAAGACAGCACCGCGGCCATGGCAAACCGTGTCGCCCACACGTAGTCCCTGGCGGCACGACCCTCATCCCTTGTTATGGCGAGATCCAATTCGTTGCGCTTCTGAAACGCGATGATTCCCGCAAGGCCGTACCAGAAGAACGCCGTCATCATCGGCAGGTCGTACCAGCTCCCGGTGTAGTACGCGTTGCGCGAGATGGCCAGATTGGTGGCCAGCGACATAAACATGTACAAGGCCGTCGGGGCGAACAGGTGGAAGTATACGGTGCGCCAGGCTCCGCGTGTGCGCAACCAACAAACCGCAAATCCGGCCGTGATCAGGAACTGCTGCAGGTATGTCAAAGTGTTGTAGTTGGTATCGTAGATTTCCAGCGTAGGCGTCGCGTACATCCACGGCAAAACCACGTACACATACAAAAACGTCCACCAGGTAATCAGCAGTCCGAAATCCAAATAACCCAGACCCAATCGCAATTCGCTCCGCTGGCGATGCGGTCGCAAAGTCAAGGCGGCGATCAGGGGAATCCCGCGCAAATAAAAGACAATGTCTCCGACGAACAGGCCTGGTACTTGCCGGTGAAGATAAGCTTCGTAGTAGGTCCACTGAAACTGCCCAATCATCCACATGGTGCAGCTCAGCGCTAGCAGCATCCAGAACAGATTGCGGCGCCAATGCGGGGTGCCGGCATTGATCAGCAGCCCGGCATTCGCCAGCAGTGGTACGAAGCACTGCACCACGTCGCCAAACGACGACAGCTTGGTGCCCGGGCCCAAACGGTGTGCCACGGCGGCGTAGAAGGCCAGAAACACCGCCCAACCAGCGACAAGCCAGAATATTTTCCCGATTTTGGGCAAGGCTCCCCCGTGGTCTCATTCTAGGCTGTTCATCGCAGCAGGCCTTTTCCCTGAGATGGGAAAATGGCCAAACGATAACGGCTGCCCGGCATGCCAGGGCTACCCGCAAGACTTACCGTGTCGAAGAAAGTTTTGACTCACCACGAACCCCTGGTCGGCATCTCACTAGCCATGATGTCTGGGCACAGAGTCTTGCAGCGCTGCCGTGCTAAATCCCGCTGGGCCCGTAGGATACAGTTGACTGCCGGGCTTTGTGGGTTATCGACGCTGCTGCTTGTGGCCAGGGATGAAATGACCACCAGCTACCGTGTCGGCGACGCGCACCTCGAAGTGCGGATCGATTCTGGCTCGCTGCAACTGTCGCACCAGGACCTAATGCAGTGGGCGCATTGGGCGTCGGATTCGGTTGCGATTTACTACGGCCATTTTCCGGTCCCCAATTTTCGTCTGCGCATTATCCCAAGCGGCGGGCAAGGCGTGCGCGGCGGTACCACCTTTGGCGATAAAGACGGCGGGTTTACCCGCATCCATGTGGGCCAAAACACCACCATGGCCGATTTGAAGCAAGACTGGATGCTCACCCATGAAATGGTCCATTTGGCCTTTCCTTCCGTGGCCAGAGAACACCACTGGATCGAGGAGGGCACCGCCACGTACGTCGAGCCCATCGCCCGGGTCCGTGCCGGCCATTTCGACGCTCAGCAGATGTGGTTCGAACTGGTGCGCGACCTTCATCAAGGCCTGCCCAAACCCGGAGATCAAGGCTTAGACAATACCCCCACTTGGGCTAACACTTACTGGGGAGGCGCGCTGTTTTGTTTTCTGGCCGACGTGGAAATTCATAAACAAACGCAAAATCGCAAGGGCCTCGATGATGCCTTGCGAGGCATCCTCAACGCCGGAGGAGACATCAGCCGCGATTGGGAACTGACTGACGCGCTGCGCCTGGGTGATCAAGCTACCGGCGTAGCCGTTCTGCTTCCCCTGTATGAAAAAATGAAGGATCAGCCCGTCCAAGTCGATCTTCCCGCGATGTGGAAGGCTCTCGGGGTCGAACGCACCGGGGACACCGTTCGATTCGTCGACTCTGCCCCGCTTGCGGATACGCGCAAAGCCATCACTTTTGGTGAAGCGCCAGCCGGGAAAGCCGCTTCGGACACCGCCGGCAAGCCCTAGATGCGCGGTTCCCACCCCTTCTGGTATTCGCGGCCCCACATTTTCATCGCCTCCGGGTCATCCTGGATGTGGCCGTTGGCGGGGTCCAAACACAATTCGCGGTTCACCTCCCAGGCGATATTCGAAAGTTGAAGCATGGTGACCGCCACGTTGCCGACGGAGATCGGCGCGTTCAATTTTTCCCCTTTGCGAATGGCCGCAATGAAATTGGCAAAATGCGCGTCGGTCATGGAGTCTCGACCAATCGTGTCTGCGGATGACGTGGTGCTGCCCACCTGGTATTCGCTGGTCTTGTTGCCCTTCAGGTCGTATACCTCGAAGCCGTCACGGTCGATTAGCACCGTGCCATTCGTTCCCATGATGGTCGAGCCGCGATCGCGAGCGTAAAATTTCATTCCCTGGCAGCACTTGCCTTCCCAGCAAATCATCTTGTCGTCGTACTCGAAGCTGGTCACCAGCGTGTCGTAAAACTGCCAATCGTCTTTGAAGTGGTATCTACCCCCGGATGCAGTAACGCGCTTTGGATAGTCCACGCCAAGCGCCCAGCGGCACACATCCACCTCATGAGTGCCATTGTTGAGGGTCTCGCCGGTGCCGTAGATCTTGAACCAGTGCCAGTTGTACGGGTGATAGTTGTCTTTGTAGGGCTGCCGGGGCGCTGGACCTTGCCACAAATCCCAATCGAGTTGCGCCGGTACCGGCACCTGTTTGCCTGTGCCGATCGATTTCCGCACGTTGCTATACCAGCACTTCGCGAAATACGCCCGCCCGATGAGCCCGTTGTGAATCTTGTGGATGATTTCGGTGGTGTAGGCCGAGGAGCGCTGCTGCGTGCCCATCTGCACCAGCTTGCCGTACTTCTGCTGGGCCTTCACCAGCATCTCGCCCTCGGCCGGGTTGTGACTGCAGGGCTTTTCCAGGTACACGTGCTTACCTGCCTGCAGCCCGGCAATCGCCATCGGGGCGTGCCAGTGGTCGGGAGTGGCAATCGTGATGGCATCCACATCTCGGCGCTCGAGAATCCTGCGAAAGTCCTTTTCTTCCGTGGCAGGCTCTCCCATTTCCTGTTTCACCGCGGCGGAGAATTTCTGCAGGATGTTGCTGTCCACGTCGCAAATGTGCGAGATACGCGCCGCGCTCTTGTTCGCTTTCAGCGATGCCAGGTGAGCATAGCCCCGTCCATTCAGTCCGATCACCGCAAAGTTCAGCCGCTCGTTCGAACCAAGAATCTGACGGTAGCTTTTCGCGTTGGTTCCCGCAGCCAGCCCTGCCGCGCCTACCGCAAGTGTGTCCAGAAACTCCCGCCGTGTAACCATTTTCCCCCTCGCCTGGGCAGCTGGCTTGACCGCTGCCCGGGCAACAGCATAGCTCGCCGGCATCAACGGTTGCCAGCGGGGCTGTCGCGTGTTCAGTCGTCTGTACCAGGGCACGCTGGGCTCAAGCGGTGGCTTTAACTGCAACAGACGATTTTTGATACAGTTTTAGGGTGATTTCCAAAACATCTACGCGGCATCACAACCTACGGGTTCTTTTGGAAGATCAGATTGTCCCCGCGAAGGATCGCTTCGCGGCAGGCAAGGCGCTGCGCGAGAAGGTGCCACGACCTTCGCATGCAGATTGGAAGCCCCCCCCTAATCGGCCCGATCCGGCCAAAGTGCTGCAGCACTCGGATGCAGGGCGCCTGCCCGAACTGCTGGCCATTCGTTACGGTCGCATGAAGAAATCGCCCTTCGCGTTCTACCGGGGTGCCGCTGCGGTGATGGCTTGGGATCTCTCGAAGACGCCCACCACCGCACTGCGCGTGCAGGCTTGCGGCGATTGTCACGCAGCGAATTTTGGGGGCTTCGCCAGTCCAGAACGGCGGCTGCTGTTCGACATCAACGATTTTGACGAGACCCTTCCTGCGCCTTGGGAGTGGGATGTAAAGCGCTTGGCGGCCAGCATCGTCTTGGGTTTACGCGACATTGGCGCGAGCGACGGACCATGCAAGGACGCTGTGCTGGCGATGGCCAAATCCTATCGCACACATATGCAAAAGTACGCCAAAATGCGCGCGCTGGACGTGTGGTATTCGCACGTGGATGCCGACGTTTTCATCGAGAAGGCCGCCAGCGCTACCGCAAAGAAGCGTTGGGAGCGCGTCGAGAAGCAAGCGCGCCGGCAGACTTCGGCGCACATGTTGCCCAAAATCACCGAAGTGAAGCAGGGGCATTTGCGAATTGCGGATCATCCACCGCTGGTGTATCACCCGCCGCGGCAATGCGAGTTGATCCGCAAACACGTGACCGAAATGTTCCGCCGCTATCGCTCGACGCTGCCGGATGAACGGCGCATCTTGCTGGATCGCTATCACATTGTGGACGTAGCTCGCAAAGTGGTGGGAGTCGGCAGTGTGGGAACGCGCTGCGACGTGGCCTTGTTGATTGCGGATGAGGATGATCCGTTGTTGCTGCAGTTTAAGCAAGCGCTTCCTTCGGTGCTGGAGCCTTATGCGGCCAAGAGTCGATTCAAAAATCATGGCGAGCGCGTGGTTACTGGGCAACGCATGCTGCAGTCAGCCAGCGACGTATTTCTAGGCTGGACTCACGACGAAAATGGCCACGATTACTATTTCCGGCAACTCCGCGACATGAAGATGAAACTTGACCTTACCGAAATGACCAAGCCGGATTGGTTCGAGTATGTCGAAATTTGCGGCTGGACCTTGGCGCGGGCCCACGCACGAACCGGGGATCCTCCACGGATCGCCGGCTATTTAGGCAAGAGCGACAAATTCGATGTGGCGCTGGCTAAGTTTGCGTTTCGTTATGCGGAACAAAACGATCGCGATTATGAAGCGCTATTGAAAGCCATTCGCACCGGCACGCTCAAAGCGCAAAAATCGGAATAGTCTTAAGGTGACTCAAACCGCGCAACGCCGCATTCCGCCACGACACAGCATTACGGCTGTCCAATGCCTTTCCGAGTAGGACTTCTGGGAGAACCTGACGCTGAACTGGACGCTACCGCCGCAGCTCTACTCGGATGGATACGACGCGGGAGACGCCCTCAGTTTGGCTTTGGCTAAAAACTATAACTTCGCCTACGAGAATCAGTGGGACTACAATCCGTCGTACTCTCAACCTGCTGCTCCGGCTTATGAATACGTGAATACTTGTGAAAACTATCCGTATCCGACGCTCGAACCGGCGTGCTCGGACAGTTCCCCGCAGGCTGTGGAAATATGCGCGTATACGTTTCGTGGCCTAGAGTGCGGATTCCTCAACACGGTTCTTCCAGCCCGTTCGCCTTATTCCATAGGTCCGGGATCGTTTTTCGCACTCGACCAGGCGATGTCCAGCAGTAAGAGCTCCGTAGTAGGATCGATAACGGATATCTGGATCGCCTCGGGAGTCCCCGGTCCGATTTCCTGCCCCAGTCCCCCCTGCCCGCCCGCCTATGGAACTGGCCCCCATCCGGACATCACCGTGAATTCCATGATCCTGGCGCTGGTTATGAACAACACGGTCATCCTGGGATTCGAGGAAACCGATGGTTTTGGGATGTACTATTACACTCCTTGCTGTGACGCGAGCCCAGCGTGCCCGACCTGCGATCCACCGACCATGGCAGGAGACCTTACAACTGATGCTGGCGGCCACAATATTCATGTTATCGGTTACATCGATAATTCTTACGTGAACTCCGTAATGCCAGCACCCCCAAACGGCCCTGGGCCGGCAGTGGGATCGGGTTACTTCATCCTCAAAAATAGCTGGGGAGCGTGCACAGGAGACGGTGGCTACTTTTACATGGACACCGACTACGTAAAAGCGCGGGCGCAGGCTGTGTATGTCATTACTCCCGGCAGCTGAGCGACTGCGATGGTTTAGCGAGCGACGAAAAGAAACTCTGGGGCCATTACAAGGCGGCTCCAGGAGAAATTCTCGTGATTGCCAGCCCGCTTTCGTTTTTTGGGACACCTTCTCTACTTTTTTTTTTGATAACGAAGCAATAGACCAAATTGCCGGTAACGTGGTTATCAACTACCCGAGGAGGAACTGAATGCAAGCAAGGGTGGGCTTGGACTGTTTTGTCTGTCTATCGCTGGCACGAACACGGACAAAAGAGTGGTTGTCCTAGAGATTTTAGATCACGTGAAAATGCTGCAAAGCCTGGGATACGGTGTGATGATATTCCGCGCACGTGAACTCTACACGATGAGTGCGTTCGTGAATCGTTACACAAAGTCGCGGATTCACTTTGCAATTGGACTCACCGTACTTGTACGTGTGTTTGAGGATCGATACAAGGACCTACCGGGAACCTTGCTGGAAGGAATAGCGCGACTTTTCACCCAAAATGTCCGTTTGATCGTCTACCCGAGAGCTCGCTGTGAAGTTCGCATGTTCCTGAGCAGGCTCATAGCGAGGACTTGGCTGCACGAACCGACCTGTTTCTGGATTCTTCGCCGGGGTAATTTTCTACCACGGCGTTATCGCGCTGAAACCGTGTGCTCTCGTCCCAAGAGAATCGAACAGCCTTCCAGAAAGAAATTGCCCCGAAATTCGTTGAAAAATTGGTTACAGAGTTTGTCCAAACGTTCCGTGCGTTTTTAGAGGTCATTACGACCATTTCGCCGTTTGACACAGGCTCGTATGGGGCACTACTTTACGGCATTGTTTTCTCTGGCTACTCTTTGCTGACCCAAGGAACTGCGTTCCTCGACAATCTCGAGAATAAAGCGCCTGTGGAGTTTCATTCCCATCGCGCCTAGTAACGTACGAATCGCTTTCACAGTTCGTCCTTGGCGGCCAATGACCTTTCCCACATCGTCCGGATGCGTTCGTAACTCGAAGACCGTGACTCGTCCTCCGTCAACTTGCCTTACGTCTACCGCATCCGGGTTATCGACAAGTGCTTTTGCGATTTGCTCCAACAGTTCTTTCATGCGTCCTATTTGCGCGGCCTGGAGCGTCATGGTGAAATCATTGCATATCTGTTTGATTCAAACGCATACAGTATTTATAGCAGGATAAGGATATGAGCGTAGTACCAAAAAGGGTCGAGCTCTGACGATAGACCACTCTTTCGGCGTTGAACTTTGCGGCGGACTGACAAGACAGCCGCAGGTTTAGCGCGGTATGTGAGGTCTTACCTCGGCCCAGTGACCGGCGTCATATCTGTTTCCGCGGACCACAAGCATTTTTGAACCGACGCTCCGACTGTATCCACGGGCAGACCCGCCGTCACGAACTCCCCAGCTCTA
Organism: Candidatus Eremiobacteraceae bacterium; assembly: GCA_035622555.1. Lineage (GTDB taxonomy): Bacteria > Acidobacteriota > Terriglobia > Acidiferrales > UBA7541 > Acidiferrum. The sequence goes on from DASPVD010000094.1 coordinate 21,915, forward strand.
TTCGGAGCGTCGTATCTGTCGATGGCCTGGCCAATCCTCGCTGCTTCAGGTTGAC
>DASPVD010000095.1:0-27496 GCA_035622555.1 Candidatus Eremiobacteraceae bacterium
CCTCGGGGACATGTCGCCCCCTATAATCAAAAGCCTCTGATCGTCTAGCACTCATGGCCCGTCCCTTCCAGCTACGGGAATATGCCGAAGGAGCTTAGCGGCTGGCCGGCACGGGCAATGGTGAGACCCAGCACCGATTTGGCGCCTGCTTCGCGTAACGCGCGGGAACACGCGTCCAGCGTCGCTCCGGTCGTCATTACATCATCTAGCAGCAATATTCGTGAATTGTCAACCCGATGTGCTTTGCTGATCGCAAAAGCGCCACGTACCGCTTCCCAACGTTCTTCACTGCGTAACAAATGTTTTTCGGGCCGCGGACGAGAGCGCACCAGCAGCACGGGCCAGTAGGGCAAGCGAAGGAGTTTGGCCAACGGGCGGCCAAAAAGATCCGCCTGATTAAAGCCGCGCTCGCGCTGGCGCTGCCGGTGCAGCGGCACGGGCACGATGACGTCGGCGGCCATTCGTGTGCCTTGCTGCACAACCAGATCGGCAAGTCGAGCGGAAAACCACTTTGCGAGAGGCTCGATTCGTTCGTGTTTCAGAAGAACAATGGCGCGAGCAAGCGCGCCTTCATAGAACCCGAAACTGCGCGCCAACTGAAAGGCAAAGCGGCGGCGCTGACAATCGGCGCAGTAGGAAACTCCCTCCGGAAAGTCCGGGTCGAAAGTGCCGGGCAAGCCGCAAAGGTCGCATCCACCCGGAGGAAGTTGCTGGAAAGAGGACAGACAGTCGTCGCACAAGGGAACGCGGCGTGCATCCTCGAGGAGGCGTTCGCATAACCGGCAATTCGCGGGAAAACAAACGCTGGTGACAATGCCCGCAAGATTCTGGAAAACTGCCAGGAAAGGATTGCGAGACGGGAAAAGAGCGCCGGCCATTTGGGGACACCATCCCGTCTATTATAAATCGGTAATATTAAAAGTGAAGACAATTAAGGTGAGCGCTACAAGAGTCCCTGTTCCATTTTTTCCTGGCAGGAAATGCAATGTTTGGCCCAAGGCACGGCTTCGAGGCGCTTTTGCTGCATCTCCTCGTGACAGATGGCGCAATTCCCATAATCGTTGCCGCGGATGCGCTTCAAGGCCTCATCGATCATGTTCAACATACTGCGGTCACTGCTGGTTTGCCCAAACAAGAATTCCTTGGTGTAGGAATTGGCTGCTTTGTCCGCTAGATCCACAGTAGGATCGTCATCTGCCTGCCGGCCTTCTTCCTCAGTACGTGTGATGGTCTTTACCAGTTCATCGCGGCGAGCTAAAAGCTTCTTCTTGTAGTAGTCCAGACGTTTCTTATCCATTGTACCCTCCCCCAGATGGCTCCAGGGGCCACCTAAAAACTCGTTAGTTTAGACCGGATTGAGAAATATGTCAAGAATTCCCGGCAAAATTCGAACATGGAGAGAGTAGTTTCAAACGCTAGTGATGAAACCTACATTGGAATTAGCGATGCCATAGGCCATGCGCGGCGTGGAATAGGCATAGCCTGGCTGGCCATTTCGATCCAGCAGAATGAGACCGCCGGCGCCTTTGCCACGACGCTTGAGAAGTTCGACGGCAGCTTGCGCGGCGCGAGTTGGATTGGAAGCAGCAGGGCGAAGAAAATCGCAAGCAGTCTTGGCCAGCACGACTTTCATGATGGCTTCGCCATAGCCGGTGGAAGAGACCGCGCCGGTCTCGCAGTCGGCGTAACAACCACAGCCGATGAGTGGCGAATCGCCTACGCGCCCGGGAAGCTTGCAGCAAGTGCCGCCCGTGGAGGTGCCGGCGTACAAGCGGCCATGATCATCCAGGGCCACTGCTCCCACGGTGCCCTGTTCGTGCCCGCGATGATATTCAGCAGCGTGAGAATCTTCGCGGCAACGCTCCCAAGCCTGGCGCTCCGCCGGAGAAATTAGGTCCTCGGGATTGCAAAGCGGGATGCCTTGCTCAAAGGCAAACTGTTCGGCCCCTTGGGAAATGAGCATCATATGGGGACACTTTTCGAGGACCGCACGCGCCGCCTGGATGGGGTTTTTGATCCTGCGAAGGCCGGCAACAGAACCGGCGCGAAGAGTCAGCGCATCCATGATGATGGCGTCACATTCCACGTAGCCTTCGCGATTCAAGTGCGAACCGTACCCCGCGTCGAAAACGGGATCATCTTCCAGGACGATAATGGCGGCCTCGATGGCGTCGAGAGCGTGGCCGCCGTTTGTCAGGACGGAGTAGCCGGAGCGAAGGGCGCGAAGGCAGCCATCGCTGCAGGCAGCAACGGCATCGTCAGGAATGTCCCAAGCACCACCGTGAACGATCAAAGAGGGTTGCATGAGGAAGAAAGAGAATAGCAGAAATCTGGCTGGCGGCCGACGTGGCGGGGTGCGTGGCGTAGTGTTGGGCCCGCAAAATTGGTGGCATAAAGGGCACGATATACCGCGCGCCTACAGCCGCATGCGGAAGCAGGTCGAGGTTACGGGACGAACACACTAAGTGTTCTGAAACAGCAGGCCGCCGCAAATCATCAACACCGCAGCCGAACCCATCATTTCGTCACCTAAAAAAGCGCCCATGAAAGCCAGCATCAAGGCGGCGTCGACCAATACAGCCAGACCACAAAACAGAACGAGGGCCCTGCGCAACTGGGTTTGCGTGAAGGCGGCCAGAAGCGCAACGACCGCAATCACGACCCAGTGCCAACCAACCAGGAGAAAAACAGTGCGGAAAGCGGCCTGCAGTGGAGCGCTCAGATTCGACGCGCTCAGCGCCGGCGAGACTCTCGGGTAGGCCGCCGCGGAATGAAGTGCTGCACCGGCGAACAAAACGAGGCAGCCCAAGGCAACCAGGATGCGTGCAACTTTGTTGCGCCCACTCATCGAAGAACCTCCGCAGGATTTCGCAAACGTGAAACGGGGAATTCCGGCCGACGCGCACCATTATAGCGGTGGTAGCGCGATGCGGACGAAAACGATGCATGGGTGTCGATTCGGGGACAAAAGATGACGGCGGCGCTAATAAGCGAGGACCGCCAAGAAGCAGTTATACGAAGAAATCCAAGGTGAAGAGCAACAGACCCAGGAAAAGCAGGAACGCGCCCCAAGAGAAGCGGCGACGCGGAAGCTGGGCAACCGCGTGACAAAATCCCACAGGGATGGCGCGCAAACGAGACTCGCCGCGGCGCTCGTAAAATGGTCCCGAAGGCACGTAGCGGGAGCAGTTGCGGCGAAATGCGGAGAGTTCGTCGTCAACCCAGAAAGAGAACTCCGCGCGATGTCGCCACAAGGTGAAAGCGCCTAAGACGAAAACTGCGTAGCCCAAACAAGTTAACAGCCCGAGTGCCGGACCGGAACCCCAATGGAACATAAAACCTCGCCGCGGCTGGGCGGGAAGGATTAATCTTCGTCGTGTATAGTGACCAGGCGAACGATCTCGAAGTCCTTTTTGCCGGCGGGGGTGGCAACTTGCACCTCGTCGCCTACCTGGCGGTTCAGAAGCGCGCGGCCAATGGGAGAAGTGGTAGAGATGAGCCCTTTCTCGACATCAGCTTCCTCGCTGCTGACGAGCTTGTATTCGACCTCAAGGTTGCGTTGCACGTCAAGCACAACAATGCGTGAACCATAGCCGGAACGGTCTTTGGGGATGTTGGTGAGATTCAGCATGCCGAGATCGCCCATGCGCTTTTTGAGCTGGCCGATTTTGGCGTTGACGTAACCCTGACGTTCCTTGGCGTATTTGTACTCGGCGTTTTCCGAGAGATCACCGTGAGAGCGGGCAACGGCGATCTCCTTGGGAAGCTCGACGTTGAGCTCGTGTTCGAGAGAGTCAATTTCCTTTTGAAGCTTTCGTTTGATCTTTGAAATTGGATCGGTCATTCGCTCGCCATGTGTACAGAAAAATCGATGCGGAGTCCGGCCAAGCCGAACTCCGCGGTGCAGTTATTATAAGGGCGAGAGAAATGGATGGACAAGGGGTGCCAGGAGGGAGCAGGGCGGTAAGAATAAGGCCTTTAAAAACATAGGATTAGACCTGTGGGAGCCATCGGATCAACGAACACGAAGCTGGACCGTTTGACTGACGGCCGGCGCGGTGGAACCGGTGATCGTGAGCGTATAGCTGGTGGTTTTCTCCGGAGAGATGTTCAGACACCGATCATGCGACGGCCAGACGTCACCAACCGGTGGAGTGATCGCGACAGTTTTGGCGTTGGCCACGTCGTAGCAAATCTGTGCGGTCTCTCCAGGGCGAATTGCCGGCGGTGAAACATAGAAGGCGCGAATGGCCAGTTCCGAACCGCCCAGTTGCGCGATGGCGGTCTGGTCTTCCCGGCGACGCTGTTGCGCCGCTTTCTGTTGGGTGCGGCGCTGATATTCGCGATTGGATTCATGACGATAAGCGAACAGCACGATAAGGTAGCCAATGACGACGGCGAAGACGATTGCGGAATAAAGGTAAGGATTCTTGAAAATGGATTGTTGAGCTTGCATTGGCATGCCCAAAGGCCCCCGAACAGCGCGGACAGGATACGCGGCGCTTGAGCCTGGGAACAACAGGAGAATGCCTGATAGCCGCGCGCGTGGGAACTGCACGAGCAGGCGGGGAAACAATGAGACCACGAGGTACATTGCCGTAACGTTGCGCTAACAAGGGTTTCGCGGAAGCTTGACGCTGGCCAGACCGGGCGTGACACTGGCAGCAATGCCTACGGCGATGGCTGAAGTGGAGCCGCAAGAAACCGCGGGTTCGCGGGCAACCGCGCACAAATGCGCGCTGCTGATCTTCCTATTCTTCAGCTTTTTCTACGCGATCAGTTCCAGCGGCCGGATACGCACCATGGATGAGTACATGGCTTTCTTCGAGACGGAAAGCCTGGCGTTGCGGCATTCCGCCACTGTGCCGCAAGCGGTGCAGCTCAATTACTACTACGGGAAACATGATGTTCACGGCGAGCCTCGCACGCCATACCCGCCCGGCCATCCGCTGTTGGCGACACCGTGGTATTTATTTGGCCGCTACGTGCTGGAGCAACTGCCGGGCATACCCGCGAACACCGAGCGCATGATCTTGGAGGCTGCGGTGTGCTGGAGCAGCGCCTGCTTTGCAGCGGTGACGGTGGCGTTCGTGTTTTTGACTGGTTGGGGAATTGGGCTGAGCCTTCGCGATTCCGCGATCTTCGCAGCTATCGTTGGATTGGCAACACCGGTGTTCGCGTACTCATCGTGGTTTTTCTCGGAGCCGCTGACCACCGCGCTGATGTTTGCCGCAACGTATTTTGTATTCGGCCGCCATGGCGGAGAAGTGGTTGCGAATCGTTCCGCGGTAATTGGCGGAGCGCTGCTAGGAGTGGCGGTGTTTGTGCGTCCGGCGCATGCATTAGTGGCCGCGGTGTTTTTCATAGCGCTGTTGGCGCGCGACCGGGCGAAGGCCCGCGTGCCAGCGTTGTTGTTGGCGGCAGTTTCGGCGTTGGGGCTCGCGGCACTGCTGCTGTACAACTTTCACGCCTATGGCAGCCCGTTGGAGTTCGGGTACCCCAGTGTGGCGGAGGGTGGCAAACGGCTGAATTCGTTCGAAACGCCCTTCCTGACGGGCCTGTTCGGATTTTTGTTTTCGCCCGGCAAATCCATTTTTTTGTTTGCCCCGCCGATCGTTGTGGCGATGCTGGGAATTCCCCGGCTGTGGAAGTTAGATCGGGGGATTGCAACCGTGGCCAGTTTATCGTTACCCGCGTATCTGCTGTTCTACGCGCGCTACAGTCAATGGGAAGGCGGCTATTGCGTGGGTCCGCGCTACATGGCGCCGGTGCTGGCGCTGTTGTGCCTGGGACTGGTCCCGATTATCGCAGGCAAAAATCATGGAGAACGCGTTGCGCTGATCGCAGCGAGCATCATCGGACTAGCAGTCCAACTGGTCTCCATGGCGACCAGCTTCATGGAGTCGCAGGTTCCCGCGGGAGTGTATTACGGGCCGAACTGGAATTACCGCATGGGGTACTCGCTGTGGAGCCAGGTGCAAGTGCTGATGCACCATATCCCCAACCGTGCACCGGCGCGCTTGGGATTGGGCTTCGATCGGTGGTTTGTGTTTCTGGGCAAAACTGGAGTTGCGCACGCGACACTGGCGGCCCTGTTTTGCGTGATGACGATCGGGGCAATCGCCTCGGGAGAAGCGCTGCAGCGAACGCTAAAGCAGGATGAATTGCGAACGAACAGGCTGCCCAGCGGTTAAGCCTGCAGCGCAGCGTGCAGGGTCTGGCACAAACGATCGGCCACAATGGCGTCTTCCCCAGGCTGGAGCATCCATACCCCCACGATGATGGTATTGCTGCCACCGGGCAAACCCGCGCTTGCGGGAGCGCCGCCGGTGCCGGGGTTCAGTTCGATGCGCGGCTTTCCGGCACGCATTTTTTTCATTACGTCAGTCGCAGAGATTTTGATGCGGTCCTGATCGTAGGTAATCAGTAAATGCGGAACATGATTGGCCACTTCAGGAATGAACGTGCGCGCCTGGACAGTGGGGAGAGTCTTGACCTTCGCGGCGATGAGGTCGGCGCGCTTTTGGAACTCAGCTTCCATGGCGGCGTCATCCTGACTCAGGAACCAATCCACAGCGGCGACCAGGCCGACGATTTCTTCCTTGGCCACCTTCATGCCGCGGCCGATGGTATTCGAAAAGGGCGAATTGTTTAGCTTGGCGGCGTCGATTAAATCTTTGCGGCCAAGAAGCAGGCCGGTACACTGTGGACCGCGCAAACCCTTACCACCGGAAAAGGTCACCAGATCAAAACCCATCTGGGTGTAATTCCAGAGATTGGAGATGGGCGGAACGTCAGCGGCGGCATCGTTGAAGCAAGGAACACCGTGCTGGTGAGCCACGCGAATCCAGTCCTGGCGTGAGATTTTTCCGCCTTCGGCAGCGTTGAAGAAATGGCACATCACCGTGTTGCTGTTGAAGGCCCGCTCATATTGGTCCAAGGTCTCGACTTCCACGAAACGAATGCCGCAATTGCGCAGGGCGTGGTCATAATCATAGCGGTGGGTTTTCTGGACAATTACTTCGCTTTTCAGACCGTTCATGTCCACGGGAATACCCAGAATCGCATTTTCTTTTCCGGCGGTGATACAGGCAGCGACACCGAGGGTGAGCGCGGATGCCGCGCCAGCAGTGACCAGCGCCGCTTCGCATTTCAAACGCTTCGCCAGGTAAGCTCCGGCAGCATCTTGCAACTCCAGGAGGTTGACGGGATGGAGCGAGGCCAGAGCGATGGCGGCCTGGACTTCGTCGGGCATGGTCGAAGCGGAAAGCACCGTGTAGGTGCCGGCAGCGTTGATAAAGGGAGTGACGCCGAGTTTTTCGTAGTAGTCGACGCCCTTAACTGGAGCGCGAGGGGGCTGCGGCTCCGCAGCGCGCATAGGGGCCACGAAGCGTGTTCCGACAGCTCCCACCAAAGCTGCCTGGGCACCTTTTCGCAACATTTTCCGGCGCGAGATTTTATCGGGCATGTGGGCCTCCTCAGGCTGAACTCGTCAATGCGGCAAGCAACTCACGTTTAATGGCGCGGGAAGTCGTCCGCAGTGGAAGGATGATCGCCGCCGAGAACGGGCGAAGTGAAATATTCTTTGCGGGCTTTTTCCCATTCGACCATGCTCAAGCCGGACGGGTCATAGACAATGTGGCCAGCACGAATGGTCATGCGCGCAGAGACTTGGGCGTTGCCGTCCATGCGAGCCCAGCCGCAGTCGATAAAACTGAATTTGCCGCGCAGTTCTTCCAGAACGGCAATGTCGGCGTCGCGACCCACGGAAAGGGTGCCGAGTTCCGGGCGGTGAATCTCGTTGGCAGGATTAACCGTGGAGCGTTTAATCAAGTCGTTGAGAGGAACGCCCATGGAAAGGAATTTGGACAAAACATTGTCGAAGCTGAGAATGGTGTAATTCTCGGAGTGCAGATCGGTGGAAATGGAGTCGGGAATGAAGCCCTGTTTGACGGCCGGAACAGCGTTGCGAAACCAAAAGCTGCCGGCGCCGTGGCCGACATCAAAAAAGACGCCGCGTTGACGGGCTTCGAGCAAAATCGGATTCAGTTTGCCATCCGGCAAAATAATCGGGAATTGTTGCGCGAAGACATGAGTGTGAATGTCGCCGGGACGCGCTTTTTTGAGAATCAGATCGGCGTAAGTGCGGTCAGGCCGGGGCCAGAAATCATACATGACGGGACGATTGGTAGCCTGAGCGCAAGCAATGGCACGATCGACGGCGGCCCAGGGGGTGTGCTCGGCATCCCAAGGCAGGTCGGTCCAATAGTGAGCGGTTTTCACGCCGACAATGAGGTTGGAGTATTTGTTGATGGTATCGACGCAGCGGGTGACGTCCATTTCGTCCAGGCTTTGTTCCAGGCCGCCATTCATACCATTGGCGACAATGTTGAGGAATGCTAAAACGCGGACTTTAGCGTGATCGATTACCCGCTCCTTCTCTTGCAGGAAAGTTTCCGCGCCGGCAGTGCCGGCATCGACAATGGTGGTGACACCGGATTGCAGAGCGAGATCAGCGGGAATGGCCAGCGGAGGGATGTGCGCGCGAGCTTCAGGATCGAACCAGTTCAAAGGGGCGCCACCGAATCCAATGTGGTAATGAATGTCAATCAATCCCGGGGTCACATAGAGGCCGGAAACGTCCACGACTTTGCCAGCGGAAGCGGCGGGAATGTCCTTTTGTACGGCGGCAATTTTGTCTCCCGAGACCGCCACATCGAGGACCGCGTCGATCTGATTGGCGGGATCGATGACGTGGCCACCCTTGAGGAGAAGGTCGTAATGGGCAGTCTGGGCTGGAGCGGATGGGGACAAAGTCAGGAATAGAAGAGCGGCGCCAAAGACAGTGGGGAACAAAGCAGGTCTCATACCGGGTCCTTTCGCTGTTTGCTTCCACAAAGGGCGGGTGGAAAGCGAACGGGCTGAACAGATTCTAGACCAAGCAAAGCGCGATTGGCCGGCCAATTGGTGGGTCTGCTGGCGTGATGCATCTTCCGGCGGACCAAAAAACCGGATTGTGGCGAGCGCGCTTTGTGGCAAGACAATCGTTAAGCATACTTCCTGGTTCAGAAAAGTCCAGCATTAAAACGAATCAATGAAGAGCAGCCCGGGAAGAAGGATCACAGCGGCCCCTCGTGGAAAAGGGAAAATCGGGGTAAGCTGGAGGCTGAACGGAATGGCGTATTCGTTTCTGTTTCTGTCATCGAGAAGCAACGCGGAGCCAATAGCGGGATGGATCGACGGACCTTTGTCAAACGAACGTGCGTAGGAAGCGCCGGGCTGTTTCTGGGAGGCCTGCCGACACTTGGCAGCGACCAGGTGGCGTTACCGGAGCCGCCGCCGATCACCGTACATGAAGCGCCACTCAAGAAAAAGTCGCCGCTCAGGATGCCGGGCTTGCACCCGGGGCGGGTAGTGGAAGTGGCGGACAGCCGAGTGATCGCGAGCAACCGGGTATCGCAACCGATCATCCATGACATGCTCGAACGGGGCTTGAAGGAACTGACCGGGGAGAATTCGGCCAAGGCGGCGTTCGGCCAATTCATCGAACCCAGCGACGTGGTTGGAATCAAAATCAATCCGTCGGGTGCCCCGGCATGTTGCTCTTCTCCGGAATTGGTTCGCGAGATTATCGCCGGGGTTCATTCTGTCGGCGTGCCCCTGGGCAATATCGTGGTTTACGACCGCTTCGGCTATGAGATCGACGTGGGCAGCTACCAGACACTGTTGCAGCCCGGAGTGCCGATAGTGGGAGTGCAAGAAGATCTGCTGGATGCGTCCGGCTACGATCCGGAGGTGTACTGCGAAGTGAATTTTTTCGGGGAGTGGGAAACGCGGTCGTACATGGCCAGCGTGGTGGCAACCCGTTTGGACAAGATCATCAGCGTGCCGACGATGAAGGATCATTCCGCGTCGGGTGTGACCGGCTGCCTGAAAAACGTGGCGTACGGCACGTTCAACAACGTGGCGCGGTCGCATAAGGAACCCTATTCCTTCACGAATCCGCTGATCGCGGTGATGTGCACGGTGGAGCCGCTGCCCTCGAAAGTGGTGCTGAACATCATGGATGGAACCCGCATGGTGTGGCACGGTGGCCCGTTGACACAAAATCAAAAATTCATCTATCCGGCGGGTTTGCTGCTGGTGAGCACGGATCCGGTGGCGCTGGACCGGATTGAATTGGAAGCCATCGACACGAAGCGTAAGCAAGAGGGCGCGCCATCGGTGTGGGAACACGATCCCAAGAGCATCACAAAAGACGGACGTGAGTTTTACGAAGACGCAAGCAAGAACCTGTTTTACCGGCAGCCGGGACACATCGAAGCTGCCGGGGAAATGGGCCTGGGCGTGTACGACTTGAAGCAAATCGACCACAGGAAACTACAGATTGGCTGACCGCAATGACCGGAAAACGTGTAGGCCCGGAAGCTGCCGTTGACGAACATGACTGGGTAACCCTGCTGAAGGACAACGCGCGCAGCGGAGGGCAAAGCGCGCCGGCGTTGCCTTCGCCTACAAAAGCACTTTGGCAAGCGCGTGTAGGACGGTCGATTCGTTCCGCGCCGGTACTGCGACAAAACACGCTGTACGTCGCCACCACCGATGGATGTCTGCACGCGTTTCAAGTGGACAACGGACGCGAAAGGTGGAAATACCAAGCTGCCGATCAAATCCATTCCACTCCGGCATTGAGCGGAAGCACGGTGCTGTTCGGGTGCGATGACGGCAAGGTGTACGCAATCAACGGCGATACGGGAGCAAAAGTGTGGGACTCGGCCACGCAGGGAGCGATCTGGGCCTCGCCGGTGGTACGCCAGGGGATCGTATTCTTTGGCAGCAGCGACGGTCACGTGTATTCGGCGGACGCGCGAAACGGCAGCCAGCAATGGAAAGTGCAACTGGCCGGTCGAGTCGTAGCCACGCCCTACGCGGCAGATAAGAAGCTGTACATCGGTTGCGGTGACGGTCATGTGCATTGCCTGGACGCGGCGACGGGCAGAATTTTGTGGAGCACCATGACCGGAAACGGAATTGATTCCTCGCCGGCGTTGGTGGGAGACACGGTGTTGGCGGGATCCGAAGATTTCTTTGTGTATGCGCTGGACGCGAACAGCGGAACGGTGCGCTGGAAGTACGAGACAGGGTTGGGAATCTCCGCGCCGCCAGCGGTATCGGGAGACACGACGGTGATTGGAAGCAAAGACGGCTTCCTGTACGCGCTGGAGACGGGCACAGGGAAACTACGGTGGAAGGTGCGGGGCGGCGAAGTGGTCACCAGCCCGGCGGTATTCGGGGATTCGGTGATTTACATCCAGTCGTGGGGGCTTCACGCATTCGAAGCAAGCACGGGAAAAATGTTGTGGCGGGCAGCGTTAGGGCCAGGCGTACAAAACGCGCCGGTGATTGTGGGCAAGACCATCTATGTCACCAGCCATGACGGGGATGTATATGCGTTGCAATAGGCTGTTGGTGAGGGCAGCGCTACTGCTGCCGATTACGCTTCTGCCGGCCAGCCCTCCGCAGAGCAACACTAAGTTGGTTCACAAGACCAAATACAGCATGGGGACCGTGTACGAAATCGCCGCTTACGACCAATCGCCGGCGCACGCAGAGCGGGCGATCGAGGAAGCGTTTGCGGAAATCGCGAGGCTGGATGAGGTGTTAAGCAACTACAAGCCCGAGAGTGAGCTGAGCCAGCTGAACAGGAATGCTCATTTTCATCGAGTGAGAGTGTCGCCGGATCTGTACCGGGTGATCGAAGAATCGCTGAAGTATTCGAGGCTGTCTGAAGGAAAGTTCGATATTACGGTGGCACCGCTGGTGGATCTATGGAAAGCGGCGTTGCGCGGCGAGCGTGGACCTTCCGAAGCGGACCAGCAGGAAGCGCGGGCCTGCGCCGGATACGAAAAGATCGAGCTAATCCCGCCAGACACCATCGAATTTCATTCGCCGTGCATGCGAATTGACGTCGGTTCGATCGGGAAGGGATACGCGGTTGACCGGGCGGTGGAGATTCTGCGGAGGAATGGGATCAACAGCGCGCTGGTGGACGCGGGGCAGAGCAGCATTTATGGCGTAGGAGCGCCGCCGGGAAAACCGGCGTGGGAAGTACACCTGCGCGATCCATCGAAGCGCGTTGACCCGACGGTAATGCTGCGAGACAACAGCGTGTCGACCTCGGAGCAAACGCCGGCCAGCCTGCTGGGTAACGAAAACGCCGGACACATCATCGACCCGGACAATGGAAAGCCGTTGGAGAGCAAATACGCGTTGAGCATCATAGCGAAAACGGCTACCGCCTCGGATGCGCTGTCAACGACGTTGTTGCTGGTGGGACCGGAAAAAGGAAAGGAGATTGTGAAGCAGATTGCGGAAGCGGCAGCGATCTGGGTGTCGCGGGACGGCGAGACGCAAAGGGTGACCACGGGGCCGGAAATTCGATTAGCGGGCGAATTGCAGAAGGAACAAGGCGAATTGAAAACTGTGCGTGATGGGGAGTCGGTGCGAAGTTCAAGGGAAAAGCAATGAGGATGTTGCGGAGAGTGGGAATTGTGGTGTTGGTGATGGCAGCCAGCGCGGCCGGACTGCCGGCGAAGATCTATATTCAGTGGACGCAGAGCAGCATGCCGGCTCCCCGAGTTCTAGGGGTGAGCAACTTGGTGATTCCGTGGAGCGACGAGGCGCAAAGCCTGCTGGCCAACGCCAAGAAGCAGGGATACCGAGTGTATTGGGAAGCGACCCTAGCTCAATCGCAAGCGGTTGCCGAAGCGAGCGCAAATTCGGGTGTGGCGGGACTGATGTTGCAGGGGAGCACGGCGGAAGAGACTCAACTGGAGGAGGCGGCGAGCAAACTGCGAGTGAAGTATCCGAAACTAAAGATCATGGTGCTGAGCGGAGCAGGCAAGCAGCCGGAAATGCGCGGTTGGCTGGTGTTCCAGAGAGACGGCATCCTGCAAGTGTCCAGTCCCACGTCGCAACCGTGGCTGGACCAGAACCTTTCGATGGTGCGGTACGAACGCGCGTTTGAAAGGGGCCAGGCGCCGCTTTACAGCTTCAGTTGGGATGTTTCGGATCCATTGATTAAGGAGAATGGCCCCAATCCAGGGAGTTATGCACTGGCGGTAGCGGAAGCGGGAGCATTTCACGCCGACTTAGTGCTGCAACTGCACGAAGCTCAGCAGAAGGGTCTGGCGACAGGCGATCCACAGACGCTGGAGGACTGGGCGCGGGTGAGACGCACCATCTCGTTTTACGAGCGAGGAGACGGGGAGAAAGAAGCAGCGGCGGTTGCGGTGCTGGCCGATGATTACGACACGTGCTACGAAGAGATTAATCTAATGGCCCGGCACAATATTCCGTTCCAGGTTTTCGAGTCGGCGGAAGTGAAGGGCCAGGATTTAGCGGGATTCAGCGTGGTGATCGCGTTTGCGGCACTGGGAAGCGAGCTGACCAAACAGATTCAAGCATTTGCCCAGCAGGGCGGCACCGCGGTGCTGACGAATTTGCCCGGGAATTATCCATGGGATTCGGATTCCGGGGGCAAGAAAACGGACCATGCGGTTACCTATACGGTGGGGAAGGGCCGGGTGATTGAGTTAGGGGAGCAAGTGAGCGACCCTGAGACCTTTGCTCAAGACATTCGGCGCTTGATGGTGAAGCAACAAGTCCCAGTGAGCCTATGGAATTCGCTGACCACGCTGGTGGCTGAATATCCGGGCAACAAGCCGGGCGAAGCGAGCGTGGAACTGGTCAACTATGACGAAGAGCCGACCGACGTGCAGGTGCAGGTGAGGGGAAACTTTGTGTCGGCAAGATACGAAAATCCGGAGCGAGGCTGCTGCCAAGAGCTGAAACTGTCGCACGTGGATGGGTTCACCGATTTTGTGGTGCCCAACGTAGTGAGCGGCGGCCGGGTACACCTGAGCACAGCAGGAAACCAGAAACCGGAAGCAAGGCCAACGCGTTCCGGTGAGTGAGCCGAACTACGTCAGCTCTTGCGTTCGGTGCGCATGGCCATGGCCACCAGGGCGCCAATGAGAATGGCCGGGAAGAGTTGGCCGACGACAGCTTCCGCGACAGCTAAGGATCGCGCAAAGGGAGCGACGGGCAAAATGTCGCCAAAGCCGACGGTAGTGAGAGTCCCAAAGCTAAAGTAGATCAACTTGGAAACGAGTTCGTCGATGTTCCTGGGTTGAGTCACGAAGTGAAAGGCCCCCGGATGGAGTTGCTCAGTGAGGTCAAAGGCCGAAGCCCAGGCCATGCCCAGGAGCAAATAGGCGCATATGCCTCCTTGAATGCGGCTCCAGGTCACTGGGCCATGGCGAAACATCACCAACAGGACGATCCGTACGTACAGAAGCATGATGAATATCGATAGAAAGCTGTTGAGGTGCAGAAGCGTGGGGGTGGGATAGAGGCGTGAAGTGCACAGCACGACCGCGCCGAGAATCACGATGACAATCGTGGCGGCGGTGATGATGCGGCTCTGGTTCATCACTAATACGCCTGAGACCATCAAAGTGACCATGACCAGATCGAAGAAGAGCCGGCCGGAGAAACCATCCTGCCGCAACGGGAAAACGACAAACACAAGAATCGCCAGAGAGATGGACACCAGGGTGAGCCCAAGGTCACCCGACCAAAATTCGGTCATTTGCATTTGCAAAATGGAGGTTCGCGATTGAGGCATTCGCGTTGCGGTTGTCATGGGAGCCACCTTCGAAACTCGCTGGCCGAAAGATTGGCGGATTATAACTGTGAAGGAGCAAACAGTGAGGGAAAAATCCAGAGCAGGTAACTAGCTGTATAAGGAGAATCACGCCAGAGACTGGGGATGAGAACGCAGCGTGGCGTCAGGGACGACGACGCGGGGCGAAAGCAGTTTGAGTGTGATCATGACGGCAGGGATGATACACACCATCACTCCCAACACCCACATGAGAGAACCAGCAAAGATTTGATCCGCCAATGGCATGACTTGAAACAATCTGGGCGATGTGAGGTAAGAGGGATAAAGCACGCGGTCACAAAAGACCAGAAAGGCGCCGAGCGCGCCACCGGGGAACATCCCCAAAAAAAGATAAACCGGAATGGACCAGCGCGGCCATCGCTGGTCCGCGGGAAACGGCTGAACGACCGGCCACCAAAAGAGGATAGAGGTGGCCAGAAAACAAAGGTGTTCCGCGTCGTGCCAAACGTCGGAGCGCAGCGCCAGTTCGAACAGTGAAGGGACGTGCCAGGCAATCAGGGCGACGGCAGCGGAGGTCCAACAAACGACGGGGTGAACGAGGAATTTTCCGAGCCGTTGCGCTGTGGACCAACGGAGCACAGCCCCGATCGGGGCACGCACAAACCAAAGGGGAATTCCATGAAGAAGGGGCAACGCAGGCCAGCCAAAAAGAACCAACGGTGGAACGACCAGCATCAGCAGAATGTGCTGGATCATGTGGATGGTAAGCGACACATCATCGAAGGCCGAAAGGGGCGATCCGATGGCAACCCACAAGAAAAACATGCCAGCCAAAAAAGCAGTGAGACGCGCGGCGGAGATCAGGCCAGGGGAGGAGCGCCGGAGCGCCAGCCAGCCGCGAAGATATAAGGCAGCGGTGAGCAAGAGGATGATGTCGAGGCCGAGTGGCGGCGACCAGTCGTTGAGAAGAGCTTGCGCCGCGGTTGGCATGGTTTATTGCGGGTTGCCCGAAGTCGGCGGGGGTGCGAGTTCATTATCGACAGCCCGAGAAGCGTCTCGAGCTGGGCTCCGGTTCGGGGGATGGAGAGTGCGCAAGAAGGCCACGAGGGCGGTGACTTCCGGGGGGCTGAGATTTTTGCCATAGGCGGGCATGTTGCCGCCACCCTGAATGACTTGGCGAATCATTTGGTCTTGCGTTTGAACCAAGGCGACGGAATCGAGGGCCGGGCCGCGCTTGCCACCGTCGTTGCCGAGCGAATGACAATTGTGGCACTGCTTCAGTTGGAAGATGAGCGCGCCCTGGCGTTCGAGGGCAGTGCGATGCTGCAAATATTGTGGAGGGATGGGGTCGCCGCTCCAAGCATCCATGACAGGGCTCCAAGGAGCGCGATCCGCTAGCGAGGTAAAAGTACCGAGGGCAACGGCGACAAGAAGAATCGAGAGAACCGCGACGGGACGGCGGCGCCAGCTTTTTTCGCCTTCGCCGAAAATGAAGGGAAGCAGGAGCAAAAAGAGGATGCCAACAACCGGGCCAATGAGCAGAGCGGGTGTTTCCATTTGCGGCGGAAGAAGCGACAACAAGGCGTAAAGCCAGAGGAAAAAATAATCGGGACGTGGCGCAGTTTGGATGATGGTGGGATCGGGCCGTCCGGAGGGTCCGAAAGGGCCAAAATACGCGGCGACCAGCATGAGGGCGACAATGATGCAGCCGCTGAAGAAAATGTCTTTGTAGGCGGCGCCAGGCCAGAAGGGCACGCCGTCTTTTTCAGTGAGCTCGTGGTACTGCTTTTCGTAGGTGGCTTTGCGCACAATGCGGCCGGGCATGGGCCATTCATTGATGCCGAGTTTCAAAACCATCAGAAGGTGCAGGCTGACGAATGCGATCAGCAAACCGGGAATAACAAAGACGTGAAGCGCGAAAAAGCGCGAGAGTGTGGCGCCGGCGATGATGGGTCCGCCGAGAAGAAGGCGCACGGTCCATGGGCCGAGGACGGGAACGCGGCTGGAAATGGAGGCACCGATGCCGATACCCCAAAAGGCGTCCTGGTCGAAGCGAAGGACCTGGCCGGAGAAGGCCATGCCAAGGGTCATAAGAAGAAGAAATATGCCCACGATCCAAGTGAGTTCGCGAGGGAATTTGTAGGCACCGAAGAGAAAAACCTGAACCATGTGGATCAGAACGATGGCCACCATGAAGTTGGAACCCCAGCCGTGGAGGGCCCTAATGTACCAACCCAAAGCGATGGAATGATTCAGGGTCTGCAAACTGTTCCAAGCTTCGCCCGCGGTGGGAACGTAAACGATAGCAAGCAGTATTCCGGTGACGACCTGCAATGCAAATACGGTGAGGGCGGCGCTGCCAAAAACGTAAAACCAGCTGGCGGTGTCACGTGGAACCCGATGCTCGAGGGTTTCGCTGATCGGCTTGCCCAGTTGCAGGCGAGCGTCGAACCACTGGACGATTTGCGGGATCAGGCGCATGGAAACTTCCCGTCGATGTTGACGAGCGCGTTCGGATTTCCGGGAGTAGGCAATTCCCCGCCCTTGATGAACAGCTTTCCATCTTCAACTTTGTGGGGATATTCGAAGAGGCCACGTTCCGGCGGGCCGGAAGCGCGCGAGCCATCTTCGTAGTAAACGCCGCCGTGACAGGGACACATGAACAGGCCAGACTGCGGGAACCAACGCACCGGACAGCCGAGATGCGCGCAGTTAATGGCGAAGACCTGGAAGGTATTGTCGTTGACGCGACGGACCCAGCAAGCACTGTCGGAGGTTTTGCCGTCCCATGGGGAGACGTCGGGATTGCGAAAGGTAGCGAGACGCGTCTGACCAGCAGGATATTGATCAATGCCGCCAAGAGTGAGCCAGTCTGTGTAGCTGGCGTTGCGCGAACGAAGGATCGGCGTGAGGACATAGCGAAGGATGGGGACAGCCAGCGCAAGCGCGACGACACCGTTAAACAGCAGGCCGAGCTTCACAAACAGGGCGCGACGGGAAAGTGTTTGCGGCAAAGTCATGGGAGCGCTCCGGCGGCTTTCGCCACGGACGGGTACGGACGACCTGAAAACTGCGGGCGTTGCGAGGAGAGCCAAGCAACGACGTCGGAGATTTCCTGGGGAGTCATGGGCTTTCCGGGAACATTGTTGCGCCAATCGGGAGCGCCCAAATCCGGACGGCCGACAATCGTCAAGGTGCGAAGTTCCCGATCGGTGAGCAGCGCGAGGAAGGAACCGTCAACGATGGAACCGGCTTTGGAGGCGCCCTTGCCATCGGGGCCATGGCAGGAAGCACAGAAGGTCTTGTAAACGTCCGCGCCACGCTTGGGATCGCCGGGTTCCTTAGCAGCGTAAGGAGGAGGATTCGCACCAGCCAGGGCATTGGGTTTCGAGTAGCGTTGGCGAATGCCGCGAACGATGATGTTCACCTGACTGTCTGTGAGCATACCGCCGGCGCTCTTTGCAAACGCGGCCATGGAGGTGCCCGGGATGCCATTGCTAACAACATCGCGCAACGTGGAATCATCTACGATGGCCAGATAGACCGGATCGCCAAGGTCCAGGGCCGCTCCCCCTTGGCCTGCAGCGCCGTGACAACCGGAACAATTCTTGTTGTAGAGCAGATTGAAATCGGTCACATCACCGGGATCGACCGGGATGGCGCTGGGCGAAGGGCGCCCCGGCAGGTTGCCGCAACCCGAAAAGAGGAACACAGCCAGCAAACCGAGGAGGGGATAGCCGGGTGTCATGGCTGGCGGTCCTCGCGCCGCCGTTCGGGCATAGCCCCGGGCGTTTCGATCCCGGCGCGCACAGCGAAAGGAATGAACTGCTTGACGGGCACGCGCTGTTGCCGAACCACTACCAAACCCGCGACGATTCCGAAAGCAAACTGCGAAGCGATGAACCAGTACCAATCCACGCGCTGGCCCAGCAACGGGTTGATGAGGTCCAAGATGCTGCGAAGCAGCCCAGACCAAAGCACCGGAGCAACGACGCCACCGAGGAAAATGGGATGGCGCGGGATCATGGGAAGCATGGCGCCGTAAAGCAGACCGACGGTGATGGAGGTCGTCAGATGGATCAGGACGGCGAGTAGAAAACTGTCGAGGTGGAAGGCATACAACGAGTCGGGAGTGAAGCGCATGCTCTGGGCATAAAAAGTGGCGGCGAGGAGATTGATGGGATACCAGATGCTGTGCTGCTTGAGGAGCCCATAAAGACAGGCCAGCACGGCCATGGCGACACTGCCAGCAAGTCCGCCTTTGATGCCGGCGGACACGGGGTAGGTCTCGAGAGGCAGAAGGACACGCGGAAGTTCAGGAGCGATTTGTAGCCGCGCCACTTTGAGGCGAGCGCTCGAGATGGTGACGGGCACTTCTTCAATGGGGACTTCAACGTGCTTTTCACGAGGGAATAAATCGAAGTACCAGCCAAAGGAAGCTGCGACGCTCAAAACCGCGCCCAGAATGGTGACCGAAACGCTGGTGATGATGCCGGTGAACAAAAGTGTGATACCGAAGGCGAGAACGATGGGCCACGCGGTAGGAGCGGGCAGTGTGACGCTTGCCGGTGTCTCACTGTTGTGGCCAGGTTGTGCGCTTGGCGAAGACATTTTTGTTTCTCCCTAGCGGCCAATGATGTAAACCACCGTAAAAACCACAACCCAAACCGCGTCAACGAAATGCCAGTACATGGCGAAAGTATCGACATTCGGCGTGTGTTGCTGGCGAACGTTGCCGAACAGGGCCAAAAGCAGAATGGTGAGCAGGCCAATGATGCCGACGGTGACGTGAAAGGCGTGAAGACCGACAAGCGAGTAATAGGTGGTGCCAAAGAGATTCGTGCTGATCGTCAGGCCCTTGTCGTAGATGAGGTGATGCCATTCGCGGCCGGTACCAACGAGGAAAATGGCGCCGAGGAGAAGAGTGAGAAACCACCAGAGGCGGAAAGAGCCGTAGCTGGCTTTGCGTAAAGCACCGACGGCGAGATGAATCGTGGCGCTGCTGGAGAAAAGACAGATGGAAGCAAAGATGGGGAGTTCGAGCACTTCGCGGGGCGTGGGGCCCGAGAGGCTTTTGCCGATGTAGTAGATGTACGCGACCACAAAAATCGTGAAAATCGCAGATTCGGCAGCAATGAGGGAAAGCATGCCGACGTGACCCTTATATGGAAGGGACCACGGCGTTTCGATAGAAGGCGATGTTGTGGCGAGGGTGTTCAAGCAGCTTACTCCTGTCTGGTGCGAACCTCGTTACTCATACTGCCAATCCGGATCTTCGGGATGCTTGATATCCCAGAGCGGGCGGCGGCTGTTCACCGTGGGAATAGTTGCGAAATTGTATTCGGGCGGGGGCGAAGAAGTGGACCACTCGAGGGTCCAAGCATCCCAAGGATCATTTCCGGCGGGTTGCCCGCGAAGCAGGGAGTACAGCAAATTGCCGACAAAGGCGAGGGTGCCAAGAATCTGGAAGAAAACGCCAATAGTCACGAGGAGGTTCCAGATTTCCCAGCCGCGCCCGGGTTCGTAGGTGTAAATGCGTCGCGGCATGCCGAGAATGCCAGGGATGTGCATGAAATCGAAGGTGAGATGGAAACCAATGATGAAAAGCCAAAAGTGAAGTTTGGCGAGTGACTCGAGGTACAGCTTGCCGCTCATTTTGGGGAACCAATAATAAAAGGCCGCAAAAAGGGCGAAGAGGATACCACCTACGATGACGTAATGGAAATGGGCGACTACGAAGTAGGAATTGCTGAGTTGCCAATCGAACGGAGCGGCGCCAAGCATGATCCCGGTGAGGCCAGCGATCAGAAACTGAAAGAGGAACCCGATGCAGAACAGGAGAGGAGCTTTGAAAATAAGGGTGCCGCCCCACATGGTGCCGAGCCAATTGAAAATTTTGATCCCGGTGGGAACGGAGATGGCCATGGTGGTGACAACGAAGAAGGTGTTGCCGTAGGAACTCATGCCGATGGTGAACATGTGGTGGGCCCACACGCTCATGCTGATGAAGCCGATGCCAACTGTGGCGGCGACCATAATGGGATAGCCGAAGATGGGCTTGCGGGAAAAGACCGGAACGATTTCGGAAATAAAGGCGAACGCGGGAATGACCAGGATATAGACTTCCGGGTGGCCAAAGATCCAGAAGAAATGCATCCACAGAGTTGCGGAACCGCCGGCCTGAGTGTCGAAGAAGTGTGAGCCGAGGAACCGATCGAGGCAAAGCATAGCCTGGGCCGCGGTGAGAGGCGAAATGGTGAAAAGAACCATGCCGGCCATGACCAGATTGAGCCAAACAAGAAGGGGCATTTTGCCGAGGGTCATGCCTGGGCAACGCATGGAGAGAATCGTGGCGATGAAATTCACGGCGGTACCGATGCTGCCAAATCCGGAGACCAGCAGGGACAGGGTCCAATAATCGGTGTTGTGTCCCGGCGAAAAGGCCCTTGAGGTCAACGGGGAATAGGCCCACCAGCCAACGTCGGGAGCGGTGCCAGCGCCATAGAGACCGTTGCCGCCGATGAAGCTGAAATAAAGCAGCAGGCCGCCGAAGGCGGTCAACCAGAAGCTAAAGGCGTTGAGGCGAGGGAAGGCCATGTCGCGTGCGCCAATCATCAAGGGGATCAGGTAATTGCCGAATCCGAAAAGAATGGGCATGGCCACGAAGAAAATCATGGTGGTGCCATGCATGGTGAACATCTGGTTGAAGAACTCCGGGGAAACGAAATGGTTGTGAGGCACGAGGAGCTGGATGCGCATGATGGTGGCTTCAATGCCACCGATGACCAGGAACAACAGGGCGTAAACAATATAAAGAATGCCCAGGCGCTTGTGATCGACAGTGGTGATCCACGAATGTAGAACCGCGCTGAGCGGGCGCGAAGTTTCGTGAACGCCAGTGAGCGCAATAGATTCAGAGGACATGGAACAACCTCGTCATTTCAGCGACTCCATGTAAGCGGCAAGGGCTTCCAGATCGGGGTCGGGCAGATTCATGGCGGGCATAAGACAACCAGGCTTAATGGCATCGGGATCGTGGATCCAGAGTTTGAGATTTTCGTGAGTGTTGGCGGCGGCGCCGGAAGCAATGGTGTCGCGAGTGGCCAAGTGCGTTAGATCAGGACCAAAGCGGCCGTCGGCGATGGTGCCGTTGACGGTGTGGCAGTTGACACAAGCAGTGGACTCGAAAATGTGGCGACCGCGGGCCACGGCGTCGGAGGCTTGCGCCGGGCGTTTTTGTGCGGCGACCCAGGCATCGAACTGCTCGGGGGAATCGACATAAACGCGCAAAAGCATTTTGGCGTGCTGGACACCGCAATACTGCGCACACTGACCAAGGTACATTCCCGTAGAGTGTGGATCGATCCACATGGAATTCACACGATTGGGAATGAGGTCGGTTTTGCCAGCCAACTGTGGAATCCAGAAACTGTGGTCGGTGTCGGCAGAAAGTAAAGTGACGAAGGTGGGCGTGGGCCGACCGCGGTCGCTGACCGGGATGTGGAGTTCATTGGCCGTGACTACACCCAGAGCAGGATAGCGAAACTCCCACCAGAATTGATGGCCTATGGCGGTGACACGAATGGTGCTTGCCGGCGGGATGGCGTCCTGAACGGACTGAATGACGCGAGCGGTGGCGAAGAACAGAACCAGAACAATCAGAACCGGAATAACGGTCCAAGCCAACTCGATCTGATTGCTGCCATAAACCTGCGGCGGCTCCCGATTGTCATCCGACGGGCGCTTGCGAAATTTCGCGGTCGCGTAAACCAGGAGCGAAAAAACAACCAGAAAGATCAAGCCGGTAATGATCAGAACAAAGACGGACAGGCGATGAATGGAGTCGGCAGGGGTCGATTCAGCCTTGAAAATGCTGGGAACTGGAGAGGCCGCCTGCATAAAGGCAAAGGAGGAACGCGCGCAGACAAGCGAAAGCAGAGAAGCCAGGACCACGCGCACGAAATCGCAACCGAGAGACCGAATCCCTGAATTGCCGAAGATCCGATGAGCCATGGTCGAGACCCAAAAAACGCGCCGAGATGGGCTAAGGTCAGCGCAATCAGCATCGAAGGACAGCAACCCTATCACATCCGACGGAGATACGACATTAATTTGTGGAAACTGCGAAGCATTTGATGCTGATGGAGCAGGAATGGAAGCAAATTTCTTTGCGGGTTTTGATGCTGAAGTGCGAGGGAGATATACAGTGAACACGCCACAAGCCCTGAACAAGCTTGTGCAAGAGGGTACGAGCTTTGTTCAGGGCCTGGTCAAATCAAAGAATGCGCCAGTCACCTCCTGGGGTTTTCGCGAGGAGGTAGCTGATGCTGTTCCATGTGCTGTTGTTCCTGAGTGTGTCTTTGCTCCATTTGTTGAGTTTCTTGTTGGTGGCGCTGCTCCATCTGCTGCCGCTGCGTCTGATTGTAGTGCTGCTGTTCGGCCTGCTGATGTTCTTGTTCCTGCTTCTGCTGGAGCTGCTGGTGTTCCTGTTGCTGACGTTGGTAGAGTTGTTGGCGCTCTTGCTGGTATTGCTGGTCGCGCTGAGCGTTGCCGGTATTCACGGGCTGGGGAGGCTTGTGAGCCTCAAGATCGTTGGGATGGACGGCAGCGCGGCTGGGGTTACCGGAGACGCGAGCAGGAGGATTGTAATGGGGGGCGGAGGTGGCCTTAGTTACGCCTTCATTGAAGGAGCTGGGTTTGGCGGTTGCAGCAATGGGCGGCCTACCGTGATTATAGCTGGCGCGTAATTGCTGATTGTTGCGGGCTTCTTGAACGTGTTGGGTCTGCGCGGCCACTGGGCCAACGTGGCGTTCGTGTTCCCATTGCTCCTGTTGGGGACTGGGACGCGCGGCAAGGCCACCCTGGCCGCCGTTGTAGCTAATGTGGTTCACCGTGACATTTTCGACGCGGGTGTTGTAGACGTTGTGGATGATGGTGACGTTGACGTTGGTCACCGCACGGTTATAGAAGAAATGGCCGCCGTCCCAACGACCGCCCACGAAACCATCTCCGAAATATCCGAAGCCGTAATTGATTCCACCGTAGAAGCCCACATGGGGCCCCCAATAGCCCTCATGGAAGATAAATGCCTCGCCGCCCCATCCCCAATAGGGGGGGGTCCAGAAAAAGCCGACTTCGGGAGCCAGCACCCAGGTGCCGGGGACCCAATAATAGTCTTCGCCATCCCAGGCCCAATACCCCGGGGTCCAGAAGTAACCATCGCCGGGACAAATCGGCTGCGCGTAAACTGGCAACGCCGGAGGGGCAAAGCCAACGGAGATAGCCACACCAACTTGGGCGTAGGCCGCGCCGCACAGCAGCAACATACCTATGGCAAGCAGAAATGAACGCACGGAGAAAAATGAGCGCATGATGCTCCTTTTTTGCCCGACCATCCTTCGCACCCAGCATGAGAGACGCGAGGTGCGGCCTTACGGCCGGACTTAACGGGCGAAATCGTGCTGAAGTTCCAAGTGGTTGAGTCAGCCACTGGCGGGACGATTGTATGCCACCGCAGCGCGGGTTTGCATCAACATTCAAGTGCAGAAGGCATGAGGGAAAATCTGTATTCCGGCGAGTGCCGAGGGCTCCGCTGGTCAGTTGGTGGAACTCAGGCGCTTGTCAAAGGTTTTGTGAAACACAGTGACACCGAAGACCGGGTTGTCTTTGGTGCCGGTAATACGGATTGGCAAAACCGTTCCGGATCCGCTTTTTTCGAACAAAGGATCGACCGCTTTCAGGAAAAAGGATTTGGTGCCCGTGACGGTCTGAGAAAGTTTGGCTTGAAGACGAAGCTGGCCGGCAAAATTGAGCTCACCGCCGACCAAGCCATAAGTTCCCACAAGTTCGATGGAGGCGCCTTCAACTTGGAAGGTCAGCCGTCGAAACAAGATGACACCATGGCCCATGCGGAAATCGCCGCTGAGATTGGAAACGGAGCTGCCGGCTTCGATGTCCCCCGGCTTGCCGATAGCGTGGCGGCTGAGGGATTGGAGTTCTTCCCGCAACTGGGGGCTGTTCCACTTGGCATCGTCGACACTGAACTGCCCATCCAGGGTCATCTTCTCGATGACGCGCTCCTTGCCAGGAGGAATCTGGACCTTGGCTTGGATTTTGACCGGCCCGGTAAGCAAGGGCTGGTCGGAATTGACCGCCAGGTCGAGAAAATCCTGGATGCGGCCAGCGGGGACGGTGGTATTGATGGAAATGAGGTGGCCCTTTTTCTCGGGCATGCGCACGACTTCGCCTTCGGCGATGATCAGTGATTTGGCAAGCATCGCTTTCACGGGATGAAGATAGGTGTCGCCGTTGGTGGCGTCGACGGTGGCCGAGAAGTCGGTGTGGAGAGGGACGGGTTTGCCGACTTTATCCAGCGTAAACTGCGGAGTATCAGTTTGGCCCTGCACTTGAAGTTCGGAAAGCACGCCGTCGTATTTGCCGGTGGAGGACAAGATACCGCCGATGCCGGGCAGCGGGTCCAGATCCGCGTTGCTGAACTCATATTCGCCGGCCACAGGAGTATTACCGGGATCACCGGCGTCCCAGGGTCCAAATCGGCCGTGAGTGGCGATCTCGCCTTTGGGTTTGGCGTTGGTCAGCTTACCTTCGAAAGCAAAATGCTTGTGGACACCGGCGGAGGTGAGAAGCAGATTGTGAATCTGCCACTTCAGTGGACCTTTCTCAGCCTTCTTGGGGTAGATGAGCAGATCCATATCGTTGCAAATCACGCGATCGATGATGATCTCGGATGAGGATGATTGCCGAGGAAGAGGGTTTGCGGCGGCCGGATTGGGATTGGACTCGCGCGGCGGAATGTTGATGACCATATGCTGGACGCGCACAAGCCGGATGTGTTTCACGCGATGGAGCAGGCCCAAAAGGCCACCCCGGAAGGAAAAATTCTGGATTTGCAGCAGCGGCGGAAAATCGGTACGTCCGTGATAGCGAACCAGCAACCCTTCGCCGGTTACCTGCAGAATGGGAAACACCTTGATTTTCAGGGAAGCCAACTCGACCTGACTCTGAAAACGCTCAGAGAGAGCCGCTGTTACGGCTAGGCGTATCCTGTTTTCTGTGCCTTCCGGCCAGAAGTAGACATACACAGAGACGGCCAGCAGCAGAGCAAAGAATCCCGCTGGTACAAGCAGCCACCACCATCTGCGGACTACACGAGCGATTCGCGGCATATCCCCTCGCAACTGACTGTTTTCGCCCAGCGATGAAATGCCAGCGCTAATCCATCCCAACCCCGAAGCGGCCGCCCGGAAAGGCCGGAACCATCGAAGACTCCTCGGATTGCGTAGCACTGACAGGAGCATCCTGCAGCTGTTTGATCTGCTGTTCGATGCGCATCGCGGATTTATCGCGTTTCTTGGCGGCGGCAGGCGAGCCGGTTTGGGCGTAAAAGGCCAGCAGTTCGGACTTCAGCCTCGGATCAAGGCCAGCCATGTGCTGTTTGGAGAGCCGATCGAGGAGTTGCGCGCAAGTTTTGTCTTTCAGCCTGTACTCGCCATAAACGGTGACGTTACCTACGTCGAAATTCAGATTGGGGAGATCCAGGCGGCCCTCACGCACCTCTGCTAAAAGATGCCGGTAACGGTCGACGGTAGCGTCAAAACTCTTTTGGAACAGTAATTCGGCATCCGGCGTGGGAGTGCGGAAGGTCAGGACTTGCAGCGGACCAATTTTCGGGAGGATGCGGATAAAAAAGGCGATTATGTGGTCGCCAAGAGTGGGCCGCGTATAGTTCTTTCCCCATCGCTTTTCGTAGCTGGAACGGGAAATGTTATAGAGGAATTTCTTGCGAGTGACTCCGGGCACGTCTTTCTGGATTTCATCTTGCTTCAAATCCCAAGCGACGCGAGTGGCCCTGGGAATCAGCTTGCTGACATCGTAGCGGTAAGAATTGGCGGCGCGCACTTCATCCTTGGACACCGACTGCAACGAAACGTCGTAGGTCTCCGCGAAGGCTTTCTCCAACAATGGCAGCGAGACCTCAAATCCGACGAAGTCCCGGTAGCTATCCGGGGCGTAGCGACCCTTGGCCACCTGTAACACGTCGAAGGCGAATTCGGTCTTGATGTGCGCCAGGGGGTTGTCTTCGTAGGTCATCACGGGACCGAATTTCCGCCGCAATCGCGGGTATAACATGGGAACCACGACGTTGGTTGCGATGGGATGGCCGTCGTTGTCGGCGGCATAGTGGGAGAGCGCACCCAAGGCGAAGGCATACTGGTTCAAATCCGAAGCATCGCGCAGAGCGGCAAGAATAAAATCGCCACTCCGGAAATAATGAGTTAAATCACTGAAAAATTTACTTCCGTGGGGATAATAGCCCATATCTTGAATAATCGATCCGCCATAGGCGTACGCGTGCGCCTGGCGGAGCTGGTCGTGAGTGGCATTGGGAAAACGTGTAAGGAGCAAAGGGCGGAGGTCGGTATCCCAAACGACGTCGATAATCGCTTCATGGGTCAGCACGGAATAAGCCGGAGACGGGGTTGGAGTCAGCAGTAGGAATGCGGTTAACAAAACGACAGTACGGCGTATAAGATTTTTCATCGGAATCTTATCCCGCAGGAACCGCTTTGCAAATCTAAAAAGCTCTGAGGCGAGCAATGGAGCCCGCCTCAGATTTTACTGATAGCGAGAAATGAGGTAAAGGCGACTAGAAGTTATCTCATAAACACATTCAAGCTGTTTCGAGCTTGAGAGTTATGCAAACTAGCGTAAATCCAAGGCATGGACCTCACCGACGCCCAGTGGGCGGTGTTGGAACCACTGTTTCGTCCGAAACGCCGGGACGAT
>DASPVD010000096.1:0-37788 GCA_035622555.1 Candidatus Eremiobacteraceae bacterium
GATACGCGTCGTAGCCAATTACAGCGCTTAGTGTTCCCTGGGACAGGGCAAGCAGTGAACAAGCATGATCGATTCTCCGGGAACTCGTTTGTCTCTAGCCAGATCCCGCTGATGTTGCTCGTACGGCACGCAAAGCCGGATAATCGGTCTGCCATATGTGATAATCAAGCGCCATGCCCCAATCGATCGCCCAAGTCACGTTCCTGGTTCGCGAATATGACGAAGCGCTGAGCTACTTCGTCGACTCGCTGGGATTTCGCGTCGTTCAGGATCAGGCACTCCCGGCCGGTAAACGCTGGCTGCTGGTTGCCCCTCCTGGCGCTTCTGGTGTTGCGCTGCTGCTGGCGCGAGCGGCAACACCTGAACAGTTGCAAAGCGTCGGCAAGCAGGGCGGAGGCCGCGTGTTCCTGTTCCTGCACACCGACGATTTCTGGCGCGATTACCGACTTATGCTAGCAGCGAACGTAAAATTTCTGGAAGCTCCCCGCCAGGAATCCTATGGCACGGTCGCGGTCTTTGAAGATCTCTATGGGAATAAATGGGATCTCTTGCAGCCCATCGATTCGTACGTGGTGCGAGCGATGCCCAAGGAAAGATCGTGGCCCTGATGGCTCGGGGAAGAGCTTGAGCTGGGGCGCTCTGATGGAGAGCCGCTATTTGGAACCCGGTGTACGCGTTTTCGCCCATCTCACGTACCGACCAGAACTTGATATTGCTGCGGCGTCAACGGCACCACCGACAACCTTCCGATCCGCACCAACGGTGAATCGGCGAACAACCTGTTGCTTTTGATCTCCGCCAGAGTCACTGGTTTCGGCAGAGGCTTCGCGGCCTTGACGACCACTACCGGGTTTTTTGGATTCTTGGCGTCTACCGAAACCACTGTAGCGGTTCCGACCGCACTCTTGGTGTCCCCGGTTTCATAAATAATGAGGCGTGTTCCCGGTTTCATCTCGCTCAGATTGCGAATAGCCACAGGATTGTGTACGCCGTCCCATTCCGTTTGCTTGTCCTTGACCAAGTTTGCAAAGGAATATTCCGAAGGCTCGGTCTTCAGCAAATAATAATCCGCCATATTCACCCTCCACCGAATCTGATTCTGGAGAACGACAATTGGTCATTCTGAACGCTCAAAGCGCGCAGCAAGTATACGCCAGGCCTCCTCCCGCCGTTCCATTGTCCCCTCAGGCGTGAGTGTGTTCTAATCCGGTCTGGCCCCAACCGACATGGAATCGTTCTTTTTTATCCTGATCCCGCTGTTCCTCATCGGCACCATACTGGCCTTCGTCACTTATTCCAGCGTCCGGCGACTCGAGTCCACCCTGAAATCGTTCCCGTTGAATCAACTAACCTTTCGCGTATATCAGCTGGAACAAAAAGTGATCGAATTGCAAAAGAAGCTGCCTTCCGTGGAAGCTCACGCCACAGCCACGGCGCCACCCATCGCTCCCGCCCAAGCCCCTGCTGTTGAGCACATTGCGGCGCAATACGCTCCCGAGGTTCCGCCGGCGGCACCTGTTGCTCACGCACAGCCCACACCACCCGCGCCGGTTCATGTACCTCAAGGCGCTTCTCCGCAACCCACGCTCGCGAGAGTCTCGAAAGAGCCCTCCTCGGCCGATTTGGAGGAGCTCATTGGCGGCCGCTGGTTCAACCGGATTGGCATCATCGCGCTGCTTTTCGCCGTTTCGTATTTCCTGAAGCTAGCGTTCGACAACAATTGGATTGGTCCCGCGGGGCGCGTGACGATCGGCATCGTGCTAGGCCTGGCGATGTTGCCGTGGAGCGATTGGCTGCTGTCCCGCGAGTACACCTACTTTTCAGAGGGGATTGCCGGTCTAGGCGAGGCGACGCTATTCGTTTCCATATGGGCGGGCTGCCAATACTACACACTGTTCTCGCGGCAATGGGGATTTGTGGCGCTGGTATTGGTCACGATCATCATGGCCTACCTGGCGTTGCGGCGAGATTCCGAGCGCATCGCATTCCTTTCCCTGCTGGGCGGCCTTCTCACGCCGGCGCTCATGAGCAGCGGCAGGAACGAACAGGTGGTCTTGTTCAGCTATTTGTTGCTGCTGGGAGCGGCCGCCGTGACGGTCAGCTGGCGGAAAAATTGGCAGAGCCTTCTTCCTTTGGCTTTCGGCGCGACCCATCTTTACTTCTGGCAGTGGTACGACCTGTTTTACGTTCGCTCGGGTTTCCTGGGCAGCACGCTGATTTTTGTGACACTCATTTTTGTTCTTTTCGCGATTGTGCCCGCGGCTCGAACGCTGCTGCGCCAGCGGCTGCGGGCGTTTGACGTTTTGCTGGTGCTGGCCAATGCGGGCGCGTACATCGCTATTCTGTATACACTGCTCTGGCAGTACGATCGTTGGCCGCTGACGCTGCTTTTCCTGGCACTGGCGATTGGACACGAAGCTATCGCGCTGTTGGTGCCCGACCCGAATGCGCCGGAAGGCGCCACGCCGCGATTCCTGTACACCGGGTTGGCTGCGGGCTGTCTGACGCTGGCCATTCCCACCAAACTGGAACACAACGCCGTTACCGTGGCGCTGATTGTGGAAGGGGCGGTCCTGGTGTGGACCGGCTTTCGTTCGCTGGGTAGTTTGCTGCGCCCCTTCGGCTATTTCTTGCTGTTCCTGGCGGCGGTTCGCCTGATGACCCAACCGCCATTGGCCGGCACATTTCTGTTCAACGAACGTTTTGGCACTTACCTGGCGTTGATTGCCGCGCTCGCGGTTTGCTTGTGGTCAACCATAAATTCCTATGGGCCTGCTCCACACGCGCATCCCTTACAGTTGCCGGGAACGCCGAGCCAATCGCAGCCGGGAGCTCCCAGTCGTGCGGTGCAGGAAGCGGACCGCTCAATCAGCTCAAAATCGAGCGATGCCCCGGTGGAAGCTGCTTTCCTGACGGTGACCATCAACTTTTTTGCGCTACTGGCCTTGAGCCTGGAATTCTGGGATTACTTTGGCAGCGGGCCGCGCACCGTAAACCATTCGCTGGCCCAGCACCTGTCTATTTCTATTCTGTGGACCGCGTATGCCGGTTTGCTGCTGCTGCTGGGAATGCAGCGCCAATCAGCGTTGTTGCGTTGGGAGGCCCTGTTCCTTCTGGGCGTCGTTGTGGTTAAGGTGTTCCTGTACGATCTATCCTTCCTGGACCGCGCCTACCGCATTCTTTCGTTCTTCATTCTTGGGACCGCGCTGCTGATCGTTTCGTTCCTGTACCAGCGCAGACTCGCCCGGGCGCGATCGAGTCCGTAAACGCCGAGTGGAGTCTGGTGTCGCGCCGTCTCAGAAATTCCTGACATTGCGCGGGTACAATTTATCGTGCACCTACCGTTGCCGCAGCAGGCTTCCTCATGTCCTTCTCCGGTAGGTGCCTGTCACAAGAGAACACCCGCACCCTTTGCAAAAAACCGCAAAGGATGCGGCACCCGAAATCCTACTTCGGCGATAAGCGTTTGCCACCCGTCCAAACGAATGACGGAACCAAATATCAAGTCGTTATTCGGACAAAGGTTGCCTCTTGCACCTGTCCCGACCATGAAACTCGTGGGGTTAAGTGTAAGCATATTTATGCCGCTATTTTTGCGATATAGATCTATCAAAACAAAGGGGTAATTCGGCGCGCTGGGAGCGCCGCAGGAGCAGGCGGGGACGAGCCGAGTTTTGGAAGTGTTCGGTCAGAGTGGATGGCGACAGCATGGACGGGCGCTCCCGCAAACGTCGCGTTGATGATAACTGAATCGATATGTCAATAGAACGGGAGGAAGGGCAGTTTCGGGACAGCATCCCGATCAGGCGTCGCAACGCGTCAGACCGATGTCCTTCTCGGTAGGTGCCTGTCACAAGAGAACACCCGCACCCTTTGCAAAAACCGCAAAAGATGCGGCACCCGAAAAAGGAGTTCAACGGAGTTCGTGGATGATCTCTTTGACGGCGTTGGCACCGCTGGCGCCGGTGAGTCCATTTCCGGGATGGGTGCCATTGCCGCACAAGAACAATCCGCGTATGGGAGTCTGATACCGGGCCCAATCCAGCACCGGGCGCATGGTGAAGATTTGGTCCAGCGCCAATTCGCCGTGGAAGATGTGCCCGCCCGTGTAGCCATAGGTTTCTTCGAGATCGAGCGGAGTGATGACGTGGGTGGCTTCGACCAAATTCGCCAGATTCGGCGAATAGGTTCCGAGGGTCTTGATGACGTTGTTCACCAGTTCGCCTTTGCGGGCACGCCAATTCCCTTCCTTCAGATGGTAAGGCGCGAATTGGAAACACACGGACATGACGTGCTTGCCCTCGGGCGCCAACGAGGGATCGAGCAAAGTGGGAATGGTTACATCGAGATAAGGGGATGGCGAGATTTCGCCGTACTTGGAGGCGTCAAACGCCTTTTCAAGATAATCAATGTCCGGGCCAATGTGGATGCGTCCGGAAAGCGCCTGGTGGAATCCGTCGGGCCCGACGGCATTGGCAAGTGAAGGAAATTTCGGCAACTCGCCAAGCGCAAGGTGCACCTTGGCGACATTGCCGCGGGAGCGAAGATTCTTGATGCGCATGGCGAACGCCGGGTCCAAAATTGCGGGCTCCAATAGCTGAAAGAAAGTGCGCTTGGGATCGACGCCGGATACGACGGCCTCGCAGGCAATTTCGTCACCGTTGGACAACCACACGCCGGCCACGGCTCCGTTTTTCGTGCGGATTTGGGCCACTTCCGCTTCGGTGCGGATTTCGGCGCCAGCTTTCTTTGCGGCTTCAGCAAGCGCGCGCGAAGCCTCGCCCATGCCGCCGCGCGGGAATGCCGCCGAGCCCACCGGATGTGGATCGGCCGCCGCGCGCAACAGCAGTACCGCGGTGGAACCTGCCGACCAGGGCCCCAGGTTGGCCCCAAAGATACCGCGAGCAGCAATTGCCGCGCGCAAGAGCTCGGTCTCAAAGAACTCGGCGACGAAGTCCGCGACCGCCATGGGACCCCAGCGCAACAAATCCAGCATGCCTTTCTTGCCCAACTGGCGGATTGTTCGTCCGGTCACGAACAGGTTCCAAAAATCCTCCGGCGAAGGTTTGTTAATTCCCGGGGGAGTGATGCCCGCAACCTGGCTGACCACGCCGGCCACTTTTTCCAATTGCTGGGCAAACTCCGCATACTTGGCGGCATCCTTTGCGGACATATGCGAGAGCGCGCCCGCGGTTTTGGCGGGATCGTCGTAAAAGAGCAACCCGCGGCCGTCGGGAGCAGGGGCAAACACGCGTGGATCGGGGCGGAAAACCTGCAGGTTGAATTTATCAAGGCGCATCTCGCGAACTACGTCAGCGCGCAACGGACCGAGAGTGTGAGCCAGTGCGGAAACCTTAAATCCCGGATGAAATTCCTCGGTGACCGCTCCTCCGCCGACCACGGAGCGGCGCTCTAAAACCAGGGGTTTAAACCCACCTTTCGCCAGATAGTACGCAGTGATCAGCGCATTGTGGCCGCCGCCGATGAGCACCACCTTCTGTCCCAAGGGCATGTCAGTTCGCCGCCTTCGCTTTCTTCCACTCTTTCAAGATCACCTGACTGGCAATACGGCCGTTTGCGCCCATGATGCCGCCACCCGGGTGGGTGGCCGACCCGCACATGTACAGATTGTGGATGGGGGTCCGGTAGTAGGCCCAACCGGCGACGGGCCGCAAAAAGAACAACTGTTCCAAGGAAAGCTCACCCTGGAAGATATTTCCCTGGGTGAGGCCAAAATCGCGCTCGAGGTCCAACGGGGTCAGCACCTGTTTGCTGATGATCAGATCTTTGATATTCGGCGCGTGTTCGGCGATGGTATCAATCACGTTGTTGCCAAAGGCTTCGCGCTGATCGTCCCAAGTGCCCTCGGCCAATTTGTAGGGCGCATATTGCACGAAGCAGGAAAGCACATGTTTGCCCGGAGGGGCGACCGAAGGGTCGGTGAGACTGGGAATCACCATATCGATGTACGGGCGCTTGGAAAAATGGCCATATTTGGCGTCGTCGTAGGCGCGCTCCATGTATTCCATGGCTGGAGAAATGGACATGGCCCCGCGCAGATGTGCTCCCGCGCCTGGCAAGGAGCGGAAGTTGGGCAGGCCGTCGAGGGCCAGGTTCACCTTGCCGGATGAACCGCGAAACTTGTAGCGGCGCACGCTTTCCAGGAAATCCGCGGGTAGATCGCGGGCTTCCAAAAACACTTCGAAGGTCAAGTGAGGATCGACGCTCGAGGACACCACCGAAGAGGCAATTTCTTCGCCGGACTTCAGCACCACGCCGGAGGCTCGGCCGTTCTTGACCAGGATTTTGGCCACTGGAGCTTCGGTGCGAATCTCCGCCCCGGCGGCCTTGGCGGCCCCGGCAATGGCGAGGGAGATTCCGCCGGTTCCACCGCGACTGAATCCCCAGGATCGGAATGCTCCGTCAATTTCGCCCATATAGTGATGGAGCAAAACATAAGCGGTCCCGGGCGAGCGAATGCCCAAGAAAGTGCCAATGATCCCGGATGCCGACATAGTGGCCTTGAGCACATCGGTTTCGAACCACTGGTCCAGAAAATCGGCTGAACTCATAGTCATCAACTGGATCAAGGTGTAACGCTCCCCGGAAGAGAGGCCGCGGAAACGCTGCAACAGAAAATTCAGTTGCCTGAGGTCTTTGGGGTACAGGGTGGTGGGGTCGGGCGGAATCATCGAGAGCAATGGCTTGACGAACCGGCACATCGGGGTCATCAATTTCGAAAATTCGTCGTAGGCTTCCGCGTCCAGCCGCGAGTGCCTGCGAATTTCGCGCTGTGTTTTTGCGTGATCGTTCACCCGCCACAGGTAATTGCCATTGAGCATGGGCGAAAAGGTGCCATCGAGGGGCAAAATCTCCAGCCCGTGACGAGGCAGGTCCAATTCGCGAATGATTTCGGGCCGCAATAACGAAACTACGTAGGAACATTCCGAGAACAAAAAACCGGGAACAATCTCTTCGGTGACCGCCGACCCGCCGAGCACGTGCCGACGCTCGAGCACCAGCACCTTTTTACCGGCTTTGGCCAGGTAGGCAGCATTCACCAAGCCGTTATGACCGCCTCCGATGACTACCACATCGTACGACTGCGGCATTCGCGATGACTCCAAGATGACGAGGAAAACGGGATGCGCTGAAGAACAAGACATTCTACTGGCCGTATGGCATCTTCTCAAGGCTAGGCAAACACTTGTGGTGTGACCGTGTGACCTTGCGGGGGCGCGAACCGGCAACCTATAATTCGCTGTTCGAATATAGTTTGCATTTGGCTGTGCCCCGGAGGAGTCGTGCCCGTCGGAACCGCCTTCCACGATAGAACCTTGGCGCTGTGCGAGAGCCTGAACTTTAAAGAATGGTCAGGCTATTACACGGTAAGTGCGTACGAAATGACGCACGAGCACGAGTACAATGCCATTCGAAATTCCGCCGCGCTGATCGACATCACGCCGCTGTTCAAGTATCACGTGACCGGCCGGGATGCCACAAAGCTGGTGAATCGAGTTATCACGCGGGATATCAACAAGGTTGCGGTCGACCAAGTGATCTACTGCTGCTGGTGCGATGCGGAAGGCAAAGTGATCGACGACGGCACGATCACCCGCCTGGACGAGAATGAATATCGCTGGACCGCCGCGGATCCCAGCCTGCGCTGGTTTCAACAGAATGCGCTGGGGCTGGACGTTCAGATCGAAGATATTTCCGAGAAGACGGCGGCGCTGGCGTTGCAAGGTCCAACCTCGGGCAAGTTGTTGCACGCGGTAGCCGAGGCCAAGATCGGCAGCCTCAAATACTTTCGGGTGGCGCATGGCAAGATCGCCGGGGTGCCTGTGGACATTTCGCGCACCGGGTATACGGGCGATCTGGGGTATGAGATTTGGGTTCCCTGGAACCTGGCGGTGAAAGTGTTTGACGAGCTGATGTCCAAAGGGCGGCCATTCGACATTCACCCCGCCGGGATGGTCGCGCTGGACATCGCGCGGATCGAAGCGGGGCTGATCCTGATCGAGGTTGACTATATCTCGAGCAAACGCGCGCTGGTTGAACAGCAGAAGTACTCGCCTGGGGAGATCGGACTGTTCCGGTTGGTAGACTTGAAGAAAGAGAATTTCGTCGGCCGGGAGGCACTGGCCGCTGAAGCTAAGCGAGGTGGCCCGGCTCGTTGCTTAGTAGGCCTGGAGATCAATTGGAGCGAAGTGGAAGCGCTGTACGAGCAGATCGGCATGCCACCGCAAGTGCCAGCGACGGCATCCCGGGTAGCGGTACCGGTGTACCGCGGCGGACGGCAGGTTGGAAAAGCGACTTCGACGACGTGGTCGCCCACGCTGAAGCGCATGATTGCGCTCGCTTCGGTGAGCCGTGAAAGCGCCACGCTGGGAGCAAGCCTGAGCATGGAACTGACGGTGGAGGCAGTACGCAAGACGGTTTCCGCGAAGATCGTGCCTTTGCCGTTCTTCAATCCGCCTCGAAAAACGGCTGCTCTGGTGCTCTGAGAACCTGTCAGCGATTCGACCTGTCCAGTCTAAAATCGTGAAATGCAGGAAAGTATTCCAAGCCGAACCGCGCTTCGCGTGGCGCTACGGCGGGCCGCACACCAGTTGTTGGACTGGCCCAAGGTGCTGGACGACCCGCTGGCCGTGCCCATCGTCGGGGCCGCGGTGTCGCGACACACGACGCGCTTTGCCAAACATTTCCGGGCGTTCATGGTGGCCCGCAGCCGCTACGCTGAGGATCAGCTGGCCGGGTGCGTTGCTCAGGGCGTTCGGCAATACGTGATTCTCGGCGCCGGGCTGGACACCTCCGCGTATCGTGGAATTGCGACCAATGGCGTGACCACGTTCGAAGTCGATCATCCCAATACGCAGACCTGGAAACAAGAGCGCCTGAAATGGGCGAATATCCCCATCCCCGCGCTGGTGCGTTTTGTTTCCGTGGATTTCGAGCGGCAGGAGTTAGCGGCCCGACTGGAGGCCGGCGGCTTCCGCGGCGATCAGCCGGCAATGATCTCCTGGCTAGGGGTGATGCCGTATCTGACCAAAGAAGCGGCTGCGAGCACCTTGGCTTTTATCGGCAAACTGCCGCAGGGAAGCGGGGTGGTGTTCGATTATGCGGTGCCCCGCTGGTCGCTTGGGCTGCTGGAACGTTGGGCTTTGGATGCGCTGGCCCGGCGGGTTGCGCGTGCCGGCGAGCCGTTTCGTTTGTTCTTTACGCCGGAAGAATTAAATGCGTTCCTGAGGGAGTGTGGCTTTCAGCGAATCGAGCAATTGGCCGCGAAGGAAATCAACGACCGATATTTCGCAAATCGTCAGGACGGTTTACGAGTGGCGGGCAGCGCAGGGCGCCTGGCCAGCGCCTGGACGTAGTTATGTGTGGCGATTAGCGTCCGTCGCCAGCCGATCTGGGATTGAGGCGATTGTACTTCTTCAGAATGGCCCGCAACTGATCATGCGGCAGGGCGCTGACGTGGTGGTTGTCAATTCCGGTCATGGAAGTTGCAGCAACCATAGCGTTGATAATCGACTCTTCGGTAGCTTCTACCGTGGCCTCAAACAAGGGATTCATTTCGTCGTTCGGCAACATCTTCAGATCAACGAGATGGTCGGTTGCCGCGGCTCCCGGATTGGCGGTCGAAAAGGCGATAAAAATGTCGCCGGAACCATTGCCCGAGATACTGCCATTGCGCCCTAAACCCAGGGACACGCGACGCGCCAGACGCTTCAACTGATGTGGAAGCAGCGGAGCATCGGTGGCGACGATCACAATAATGGATCCGCGTTCGGTGATGTCTCCGGGAGCAAACGCGTAAGGATCTTCTCCGGGTATTTGGCGTCCGACGGGAATGCCGGCGACGCGGAAATTCTGCCGCGATCCGTAATTGCACTGCACCAGAACGCCAACCGTGTAACCACCGTCCTTTGCCAATAACTTGCGAGACGATGTGCCGATTCCTCCCTTGAATCCGTTACAAATCATTCCGGTGCCGCCGCCCACGGCACCTTCTTCGACAGGACCTGCATGCGAACTATCGATGGCCTGGAATACGTGCTCGGGCTTGACATGAAAACCATTGATGTCGTTCAGCCAGCCGTCCCAGGTTTCTGCCACTACGGGAAGGGACCACCAATCATCATTGGAGCCGACTTTGCGATGCGCCACGGTCCATTGAATGACGGCATCGCGGACCACGCCGACGCTGTGGGTGTTGGTAATCATCACCGGACCAGTGAGGATTCCAGATTCTTCGACCCAAGTGGTTCCGGTCATTTCGCCGTTGCCGTTCAGCGACCACCATCCGGCGAAGACGCCCAGATCGTTGACGTCCTTGCCGCGCGGAAACACCGCGGTCACGCCGGTGCGAACGGGGCCTTTCCCCACGACGAGTTGGCCTTCGCCGGAAATGAGCGTGGTGTGGCCTACAGTCACACCGGCCACATCGGTGATGGCGTTTAGCGCTCCGGGGGTGCCATCAAACGGCACTCCCAGGTCACGGGCGCGCGGCTTTCGCCCACTATCCTGGGCCAAGCAGGCATTGCCTATGAGCCCCAGCACAGCAATGATTACAAATGAGTGCAGAGAACGACGCATTACAAGTCTCCCAACCTCATGAACGGAAGTTGAAACGTATTAATCCTAACTAGTTTAGCCCAGTGGTGCAGAAAAGACTTGCGCTAATGCGTGGCGCAGAGCATCGGCGATCAACTGGCACTCGTCAAGCTGAACGATGAAAGGAGGAGCCA
Source organism: Candidatus Eremiobacteraceae bacterium (assembly GCA_035622555.1). Taxonomy (GTDB): domain Bacteria; phylum Acidobacteriota; class Terriglobia; order Acidiferrales; family UBA7541; genus Acidiferrum. Next base: position 10,752 of record DASPVD010000096.1, read on the forward strand.
GCAAAACGTGATCGCCACGAGCGCCATCGACGCAACCCTGTCCCGGATACAGCAAGACATTGTGCGCCAGGGCGGCCTGACGGATCTTTTCGGCAATTCCTGCTTCTCGAGGAAACGGTTCGCGCGTAGCCTCGTCCTTCACGAACTCCACGCCCTGCAGCAAGCCCAGGCCTCGCACCTGTCCAACATGCGGATGACTCTCCAAGGCCGCCAGCGACTTACGAAGGTGCTCGCCAGCCGGTGCGACGCGCTCAAACAGTTTGTGCGCTTCCAGGTAGTCGAAAACGGCGTTTCCAGCAGCAGTTGCCACGGGGTGCGCTTGATAGGTGAATCCGTGCATGAAGGATGCGGTGCCTGACTCGAAGGCTTCTACCACACGAGGCGCCGCCAGGACAGCTCCCAATGGGGCGTAGCCACTGGCAATGCCCTTGCCAGTAAGGATTATGTCCGGCTCCAAGCCCCAGTGCTCGCTGGCAAACGGCTTGCCGGTGCGTCCCATGCCGGTCATGACCTCATCGGCGATCAACAGGATGCTGTGCTTGCGGCAAATTTCGGCAATCCGGGCGGTGTAGCCATCCACGGCCGGAGCCGCGCCGAGGGTCGCACCGACCACCGGCTCAAAAAGAAATGCGGCCACAGTGGAAGGATCATTGGCGCGCAAGAATTCGTCCAGATCGTCCGCACACGCCAGATGGCATTCCGGATAGGTCTTATCGAAGGGGCAGTGATAACAGAAACAGGGCGCGATATGCCCCCACTCCGGAATCAGGGGAGCATAGGGCGCGCGCCGCGCCACATTGCCGCTGACGGACATGGCGCCCAAGGTGCTGCCGTGATAGCTCTGCCTGCGGGCGACGACGCGATAGCGCGACGGCTGGCTGGTTTCCAGGAAAAACTGGCGAGCCAGCTTGATGGCGGTCTCGGTGGCTTCGGAGCCGCCCGAAGTGAAATAAACGCGTCCGCCATTGCGAAAATTGCGTGGCGCAATGGCCAACACGCGTCGCGCCAATTTCTCGGCTGGCTCGGAGTGAAACTGGGTGGTATGCGCAAAGGCAAGGCGACCGGCTTGCTCGGCCATAGCCCGCCCGATCTCCGGTACGCCGTGACCAATGCTTACGACCGCGGCCTGCCCTGAGGCGTCCAGATAGCGCCGGCCGTGCGAGTCCACGATCCAGCAACCTTCGCCGCGCACCGCCACCGGATAAGTCTTGCGAAGATTTCGTGAAAAAATGGAACTGGCGGAAGTGACCGTGGTCATACCGGAATTGTAACAGAAGCATCGAAGGCAGCCCGAGCGTTAGGCAAAATGCTCAAAGCCGACTTGGGGCGTGGTAGCAACCTGGTTTTAGCAGTTGTGATACGCTTTCGCCGATTCCAAGGAGCACTCTTGCTACGCAATTATTTTCGTGTTTTTTCGACCATGATGGTTTTGGCAGTCGCGTGCGCCACTCTGACCTGGGGGCAGACGGCACAAACTCCCGCGCACCTGGACGTCGATCTTAGGGATGCGCCCAAGTACATTTTCCACGCCGAGCTGCTCCTGCCGGTCAGGACCGGCCCACTGACGTTGGTGTACCCGAAGTGGATACCGGGCGAGCACTCTCCCACCGGACCGATCGTGGATTTCCTGGGATTGAAAATCAGCGGCGCGGGAAGCGAAATTCCCTGGAGGCGGGACGACGTGGACATGTTTGCGTTTCATGTGGAGGTGCCCTCCGGGGTGTCGACGCTGGAATTGTCGTACGATTACGTTTCCCCTTCGGATGCGACGGCGTCCCGGGAAGCGCCCTCGGCCACCGCCAAACTGGCGATGTTGAACTGGTATACGGTGGCGCTATATCCGCAGGGCACGAAACCAGCCGAGCTGACGTATGTGGCCAGCCTGCGACTCCCAGCCAACTGGAAATACGGCACGGCATTGCCTGTCGCCAAAGAATCGGGCGACCTGATCGAATTCGCGCCCGCTTCGCTGGCCACGCTGATCGATTCTCCGGTAGTCGCTGGAGCGTACTTTCGCGATATTGACCTTTCGCCGGGGCAGTCGCCGCCGCATAGCCTGCACATCGCCGCGGACGGAGCCGGCGCGCTCCAGGTGAAGCCGGCGCAGGTGCAGCACCTGCGGCAACTGGTCGCGGAAAGCGGAGCATTATTCGGGGCGAGACATTATCGCCGCTACGATTTTCTGCTGACGCTAAGCGATCGCATGCCGCCTGACGGCGTAGAGCATCACGAATCCAGCGATGATCGCACGGAAGAAGCCTACTTCCTCGACCCAGAGTTGTTTGAATCGTCGGACCTGCTGGCCCACGAATTCACGCATTCGTGGAACGGGAAATACCGGCGGCCGGTAGGGCTGGCCACGCCCGATTACCAGACCCCGATGAAAGGCGACCTGCTGTGGGTCTATGAGGGACTAACACAGTACTATGGGGTGGTTCTTTCCGCGCGCTCCGGTATCGCCCCACTTGGCCTGTTTCGCGAATCGCTGGCCTCGGTAGCGGCGTATCTAAACGACCGCCCGGGGCGCACATGGCGCAATTTGCAAGACACCGCGACTTCCGCGCAAATCCTGTATGGCGCGCCGTTGGAGTACGCTTCCTGGCGGCGGGGTATCGATTATTACGACGAGGGCACGCTAGTTTGGCTGGAGGCCGACACGATTATTCGCAAAGAAAGCAACGGCAAGAAGTCGCTAGACGATTTCTGCCGCACTTTCGAAGGGGGAGAAAATACTCCACCGAAAATCGTACCGTACACCTTTGAAGACGTGGTTGCCGGCATGAACGCGGTCGCGGCTTATGATTGGCGGACATTCTTCAGCACGCGACTACAGAGCCATGGGCCCAACGCGCCGCTCGGGGGCATCGAAAATAGCGGCTGGAAACTGGTGTTCACCGATACACCGAACGAATTCGAACATATCAACGAGCTGGCCAACCAGGAACTGGAATTCCAATATTCTCTAGGCTTGCTAATCCATGCTCCCGGTGGAGAGGATGGCGGGCATATTGTGGACGTGATTCCCGGATCGGCGGCGGCGGAAGCTGGTGTCGCACCCGGGATGAGACTGGTCGCGGTCAATGGCCGAAAATGGACGCCAGACATTCTGCGCGATGCCATCGCTCGAGCGAAGAACGGCAGCGGCGCCATCGAATTGCTGGCCGAAAATGGGGAGTATTACCAAAGCTATCGGGTCGATTACCACGGCGGTGAGCGCTATCCGCATCTCGAACCGGTCAACGGGAAAACGGACCTGCTGGCGGAAATTACCAAGATGAAAGCACCGCCTGTTGCTCTGCCCGCCGGCGATTATTAATCGCAGCGCCCTAATGAGTTCTTCCCTCCAGGTCACACCATCCTCCGAAGGGCTGGTTCGCAGCATCGGCCGCTGGAGCCTGACTGCGTTAATGGTCAATTCCATCATCGGCGGGGGAATCTTCGGGCTGCCATCGATACTGGCGGCAAGACTGGGTGCGCTGAGTCCGGTGAGCTGTTTGGGCGCAGGCCTGGGCATGTCGGTGATTGCGGCGTGCATTGCGGAAGTGTCGTCGCGCTATGAAGAAACGGGCGGGTTGTATCTGTACGCACGGGATGCTCTGGGATGGTTCGCGGGACTGCTGGTGGCGTGGCTGACATGGCTGACGCGTATTGCGGCTCCGGCCGCGGTGGCGAATCTGTTCTGCACCTACCTGGCGCAGTTCTTTCCCTGGGTGGGCACGAGAAACGGGGAGCTAGTGGTTCTGGCGGCGCTGCTGGGTCATCTGGCGTACTTCAACTACATCGGAGTCAAATCGGGCAAAAACGTGAGCAACGTTTTTACCGTGGCGAAAGTCGGCTTCCTGTTGTTCTTCATTGTGGCGGGCTTGCTGGTGCTGCTGTTTCGACCGGAAGTCCGAGTGGCGTTTTCCTCACCGGCGGTTTCGGCGCGACGCTGGTTTGAAGCGATTTTGCTGTTGGTGTATGCGTATGGGGGCTTCGAAGGAGCGCTTTTCGTAGGCGGTGAAAGCACAAATCCGAAGAGGGACACCCCCATAGCGCTGTTGCTGGCGCTGATGGTGATCACCATCATTTATACCGCGGTGCAATTCGTGACCGTGAGCACGCTTCCAGCCGCGGCATTGTCTGTCCGGCCTCTTGCGGATGCGGCGCGACACTTCTTGGGAGCAGGGGGAGCAACGGTGATGGCGCTTGCGGCATTGGTGTCGGGATACGGCTATTTGAGCGCCAACCTGCTGCATTCGCCGCGCATCACGTTCGCCATGGCCGAGCACGGCGACTTTCCCCGGTTTTTGGCGGCGGTGCATGCAAAATACCGCACACCGCACGCGTCGATCGTGCTGTACGCGGCCGTGGTGTTTATCTTTGCGGGAATCGGCAATTTTGAGTGGAACGCGATGCTGTCGGCGGCCTCACGCTTGGCGATTTACGGCGCCATGGCCCTGGCGTTGCCAATTTTGCGGGGGCGGCACGACAGAAAAGCGCAATTCCAACTGCCTGTGCCATATCTGTTCGTAGCGCTGGCGCTGTTGTTTTCCATGGTTCTGCTGACGCAAATGGGCAAGGGCGAGTTTTATGTGATTGCAGCGACGTGCGCGATCGCGCTCATCAACTGGTATTTTGTCCACGGACGCGCACGGAGGGACGCAAGCGGGTGATGGTGTGGGCAATGCTGGAATCGGGAGCGCACTCGTGGCATCATCAACTGTTTTGCAAGCGCTGATTCCGACAGAGAAAAAAGGGGACGTGAATGACAAAATCATCGATTCGCGTTGGTCTGTTGGTATTGCTATCGGGACTGATCCTGCCCATGCACGCGCAAGAGACCAAGCACCCGCTAACGTTCAGCGATCTCATCAAACTGCATCGCATTAACGGCGCGACGATTTCGAAGGATGGAAGTTGGGCGGCCTATGCGGCCGCAACTCCCGATCTAGAGGCCAACCGCAACGTCAGCAACGTGTGGATCGTCAACACGAGTGGCGGGAATCCCATACAAGTGAGTCAGGGAGGACGAGACAGCTCGCCGGCCTGGTCGCCGGATGGAAAAACGCTGGCGTTTCTGTCGGCACGTGACGGCACTTCGCAGGTCTACCTGCTCTCGATGGAAGGCGGCGAAGCCAAGAAACTCACGCAATTATCGACGGGCGCGGATTTGTTCCACTGGTCGCCCGACGGAAGGATGATCGCGTTCACTTCTTCGGTTTATCCGGACTGCGCGGATGATGCTTGCAACGCCAAGCGGGATGAGGAAAAGGAGAAAAGCAAGGTAAAGGCGCGCTTGTACGATCACCTGCTGTATCGGCACTGGGACCACTGGTCCGAAGGCAAACGCAGCCACCTGTTTGTTATTCCCGTGGGTGGCAGCAGCACAGCCCGCGACTTAACTCCGGGCGCAAACTACGATGTGCCACCGGAAGAGCGCAGCGGTCCCGGTGACTTCAACTTTTCCCCGGATAGCAAAGAGATTTGCTACACGGCGGTTACGGACAAAGTGGAAGCGATCAGCACGAATGCCGACCTGTTCACCGTTCCCGTGACCGGCGGTGAGTCGAAGAGAATCACCACGCAACCGGGATTTGACGGCAATCCGGTTTATTCACCCGATGGCCGGTTTATTGCGTATCACGCGCAGCTCACGCCCGAGTACGAGTCCGATCGCTGGCGTGTGATGCTGTACGACCGGCAATCGGGCAAGATCGAAAACTTGTCCGAGAATTTCGATCGCAGCGCCATGGACCTGGCGTGGTCGCCAGACAGCAAGACCATCTATTTCGACGCGGAAAATGAAACGCTGCAACCGGTGTATGCCATGGAGGCGCGAGGCGGCGCGAACCCGAAAAAGGTTCTGGATGGTTTCAACACCGAGTTTGCGTTCAGCGGCGATGGCAAGACACTGCTGACCGCGCGCAGCAGCCTGACCATGCCGACGGAGTTGTTCCTCTGCGCGGGAGACGGCACCGGCCTGAAACAGCTCACGCATGCCAACGATGAGATTCTTAGGCACGTGGCCATGAATGAGCCGGAAAAGTTCTGGTTTGCCGGGGCCGAAGACAGCAAAGTGCAAGCCATGCTGGTCCGCCCGGCGAATTTCGACGGGTCGCAGAAATATCCGATGCTGGAATTGCTGCATGGCGGACCGCAAACCATGTGGTCCGATGATTGGGGCTATCGCTGGAATCCGGAAGTGTTTGCCGGCGCCGGGTACGTGATCCTGATGATCAACCGGCGAGGCTCTACCGGTTATGGGCAGAAGTTCACAGACGAAATAACCAACGATTGGGGCGGCAAGGCGTACGTCGACATAATGAAAGGCACCGACGCAGCGCTGGCGAAATTTCCGTTCATTGACAGTTCGCGGGTCGCGGCGGCCGGCGCTTCCTATGGCGGCTACATGGCCGATTGGCTAGCCACACACACCGGCCGCTTCAAAGCGATCATCAGCCACGCGGGGGTGTACGACAAAGTTTCCATGTATGCGACCGAAGAACTTTGGTTCGAAGAACACGACATGCAAGGCACACCGTGGACCGCAGCGGAAAATTATAAGAAATGGGCGCCATCCACGTATGCGGCGGAATTGGGCAAATATAAGACGCCCACGCTGGTGATCACTGGGGAACGAGATTATCGCGTGCCGTACACGCAATCATTGGAGTTCTTCAGCGCGTTGCAACGCCAGGGAGTGCCTTCCGAGTTGCTGGTGTTTCCTGACGAAGGCCACTGGATCTTGAAACCGCAAAATGCGCAACTCTGGTACAAAACCTTCCTGGATTTCCTGGCCAAATACGTGAAGTGAATCGGTGCTCAGGCTTGCGCGAGCTTGCGGAAGGTGCGGCGCAAAAAGCGGAACAGGTGATACAGCAGGAACAGGCAAACGATTACGAGCGCGGCCACGATAATCACCGCAACGGTGGGATGCGCGGTGGCAAACCAGGTGACCCAGACGGCCAGCAGGTCCTCGCCGAAACTGAGCGCCCAATTACTTAACGGCTCCGGAGACATATTGGCTGCCGCACGGGCACTGGCTTTGGTTCCGTGAGAGGTCAACGCGATACTGGCGGCCAGCAGCGCGGCGCCCCAGCGCCAAGGTTCCGCAGCCGACGCGGTCACGCTGAAGGCCAACAAAGCGGCGGCTGGGGGGCGTATGAAAGTATGAACCGCCTGCCAGATCGAGTCGATGTAGGGGATTTTATCGGCCAGAAATTCCACGATGTACAGGGTGATCGCCAGGCTGAGAACTGCGGGATGCGCCAGGATCTGCAGTTTGTCGGGAAGGTGGATCACGCCAAAGCGTTCCAGAAGCCCGAGGGTGGCCACGGTGGCGTAGAGATTCAACCCCGAAGAGAATCCGGTACCAAGGACCAGACTGAGGGTTTCGATGGGGTTCATGTGCGGCGACTCAGTTGGTTATGTGGGTGTGGTGCATCACAGATCGCGTTACCTTCGTAGCTCGTCGGCGACGACGCAGCGACCGAGCCTTAGCTGGGCATGCCGCGCTGAAGGGCAGCGCTACAAGTATCGCTATTTGTGGCGCACTACACCGCGTCGACCCCTTGAAGGTACCACGAACGAGGGCTGGCTCCCAGGGATTAGAAGTTAGAGGTTAGAACTTAGAGATTGGAGGCGAAAACGCCGGGGTAAAAGCAAAGGTCCCGGCGGATGACCGGGACCTTGCGAAACACTCCGGTAGTGACGATTACTTATAGTTACTGGAATTGGGAGACAGCACGCGTGTCCAGCCGGTAGTGTTGATCTCGCGGAACATCGGCGTGCGCGGAGGTAGCTCCGACGGAGTCAGGAAGTTGGTATCGAAGGTAGTGAAGCGGGTAGGCACGGTGTAGACGGTGTTGCCGTACTTAAAGAAGCCGTCGGCCTGGCGATTGGTGAACAGGTTGACGAGGGCTCCCTCGTAGTTGACGGTGCCACTAGTGGCACCCCAGTTCTCCACCTCTCGAAGGAAATTATGCATGCCGCCGTCAGTGCCGGTGTCCGCGCTGGAACCAAAATTGGGGAAGGATACGCCTTTTCCGCCAATCACTGCGGCGCGCCAGTAAGTGGTGGTGGGAGTACGGGCATTGGGATTGTTTGCATAGAGGGCGTATGAGAAGGAGTTCGCATCATTCCAGTAATTCGAGAGAATGGTGACGGAATCCCCAGCGATAGAGGAACCGACATCGGGATCGTTGAAGCCGTTACCAGCGGAGTTGGCGTTGTAGTCACCCTGCAGGTAGACCGGGTTCTCTGTAGCAATGGCCAGCCCGCAAACGATGCTGGACGGGCAGGTGCCCAGCGCGGTGAGGTTCCGTGCATCCGTGATTTTCAGCGCGCGACGGAAGAAGATCGGAGGGTTCTCCCGCGCCGCATTCGAGGAGGAAGCGTACATCATGGGCCAAATACCTGGGGCGGCGCTGGCGTAGGTGGGAGTGCCGCAACTGGGATTGGCTAAGATGGCGCCTGCGGTGACGAGATTCGCATAGAAGCCGTATTCGCCGTAAGCACCAGTTCCATTCAGACCGCCAGTTGTGCTGGTTCCAGTGATGGCACCGCCGTTTAGCGTATACAAGGAATTCTCGGCGGTGGGCGAACCGGGGTCCATGATGTAGTTGACATTGGTAGAATTGGCGCCGTAAGTGAGGAGTTGGTTGATGCCGTCCAAGTCTTCACCAGTGTCGAGAGCATTGTTGGGGCAGCCGCTAGCGGCGTTGGTACTGTTGACGACGTCATTCCAGCCGTATTCTCCAGTTTCATGGGTGCTGGGGGAAAGCGGGGGCCAGCTGCCAGTCCAAGTTTGCGTAGAAGCAGCGACATAATTGCCGCGGCGGTCGGAAATATAGACGGAGAAGTCATTCGGAGAGTTGACGGGGTCGTAAGTGGAGTGGCCGGTGGAACCGATGGTGCCGGCAAACCACTTAGCAAGGTTGCCTGCATCGAACTCGATATAGTGCATGGTGCCGTTCAATGTTGGCAGGTTGCTATAGGGGTTGGCGGGCACGGTGTCGCGGAGTTCGCCTTCGCGGGGATCAAATAGTGTGTTGTTCCACATGTCGTAGGGCTGCGGAGTCCAGGTGGACGCGGTTCCCACAACGCCGCCGGTGGACATGCCGCTGCGCGTCTGTGCCAGCACTCCAGCGCTGGCAGTGCCGCAGGCTTCCTCAATCCAAGACACGTACGGGTAATTCGTCGGGGCCGTGGTCTTGAGTTGGCCCGTGTTGTAGTAGACCGATGATGGATTATCGCGAATGCGCGCCAAGCGAATGATGGCGTTGGGGTGTGGCTCGGGACACGCGTACTGATTGGCAGTCGTCGAGATGGAGGCGGAAGTGAAGTTTCCACTTGGCGAGCCAGGAATGCCAGTGGTACTGGCTTGATACCCAAACTGGCCAGAAGTGGGCAGGCTCGGGAGGTTCGGTGCCGCACCGGCTTGCATGGTGGTGGTGTTCTGAGCCCACTGGGGATTCAGAGAGGTGCCATTCAGGGATTGTGTGACGGGGTCGATGTTGCGACCGATATAGCCGAGGGCCAATACCTCTGCGGTGACATCGGTCCAGGTGCCGCATGGAGTGCCGTAAGCGGTCTGCGCCTGGATTTTGATATATCCCTTCACGATGGGGTAGTTGGCGGGGAGCCAGTAGCCGTCGTTGGCACTATACGCAGTGCCGCCGGTGCTCCCAGAAGCAGGAAGAGGCAGAGGAATGGTGCCGTAAGCGGTCATCTTGTTGACGAGCTTCTGGTAGGCAGGAATGGCCAGGACGTTGGCGTTGGTCCACCAGTTGGGCTGGGCGAGGACGCTCAAGTCCAACGGCGCAGTGCTTTCCACACAAGGAAGGCTGGTGATGTCCGTTGGATTATCAGAAAGCAGGATAACCAAGCTGGATTGGGCAAAATAACGCTCGCCGGTCACGTTGGAGGATTCTCCCAGCTTCGGCCGACGGATCAAGTCGACGGGATATGTGCTGCCTGCGCCCATGGTGACAACGGCGAGATCGAGCTTTTGCGCGCCGGTGGAGTAGTTGGCGCAATTCGGGCTGCCTTTCCCGTCAATCAGTTCGCTGCCGTAGTCGGTGGGACTGCTGCCAGTGGAAACCTGGGTCCAAGTGGAGATGCAGCTCGACCCATTCCAGCTTCCCTCATTGAAACCCAAGTTTCGGTAGCTGCCGCCTGTGGGAGTGGTGGTGATACTAACGTTTCCGCCCCAATTGGCCTGGGTGCTGAGGCCGTTGTCCATGTAGGCGCGAATGATGTCTTTGTAGGCGTCGACCTTCGCTTCCATAGTCAAGGTGGCGCCGCTGCCGAGAAACAGGTTTCCGTTGCCATGCACGCGGCCGCTGACGGTGTAGTCGTCGCCGGCGTGGAAGGAGCAATCCACATCGCAGAAGATGGCGAACTGGAACATAGGGATGCCCACCGTCTGAGTGGTTCGTGTCAGACTGACTTCGCGACCGGTGCTGGTCCGGGCGTTGACCGTCAGGTTGTAGGACGTGGCCAACGCGTTCATGCCCTCATAAGGTCCGGACTTGACGATGGTTGGCACGGCGACCGGGTTACCGTTTGAATCCGTATCGCTGGGAACGATGGTATATCCGTTGCTTCCATCAGCGGAGGTATAAGTGACCGATTCGCCGGGAAAGAGTGATGGAACGGGAGGGCCGTTGGGAGTTGTTTCAAGCGCGGTGATCTCCGTCCCGCTAGGCGAATAGGTTTGGCTGAACAGGTTAGCCAAGTCCGCGGTCATTTTTTCCATGCCGGCCTCGGCGGCGTAGAAGGCCGTGACCTGGTCGTTGTTGGCGCCGGCCAATTGCTGGTTGGAAATGAGCAGAACCGCAAAGCCCACCAGCAAGCTGGACATCAGGAACAGCAACAGAATAGTGGTGAGGAGGGCAATGCCCGCGTCCTTCCGCAAACGCTTCGATTTGAGTGAATTCAGGTTCATGGCATGATCCTCGCATTAATACGGATTGACGTACGCATTGCTGCGAATACTGACTTGGGTCATCAGGTTGTCGCGGGAGTAGTGGTGCGTGCCGGCCTGAGAGACCAGGTCACCGGAACGGGCGGCGAGAGTAACATTGACCAGCATGATCTGAGATTCCGAGTCCCCGGTGGGAACCTGGGGTTGGTTGGACGGATTAGTACTCCCATCGATGAAGTTGTAGGTGAACTGGAGATTCTCCAAGGTTTCGCCAACGGGAGTAGGAGAGTTCATGCCGAGTTGACGAATCAGGCGGACATACGGTGGGCTGGTAGTGTTATCCAGGTAATAAGAAACCATCCAGACGCGCGTGGCGGTGGTGTTTGCAAAACAGCTGTTGGCTAACGTCGAGCCGGTGCAACCAGTCCCAGTGGCAAGGTAATTGATAGTACCCTGTGTCTCGGTGCGCCCGTTCAGGTCGTAGGGGTCGCCCTTAGCGAACGTCAGGGTTTGTCCGCTAATGCCGGTGACGGCCAAGAGGGCTATCCCACCCGTGGGGCTGGAGAACATGATCAAATCGTTGACACTGATGGCGATGCCCTGCTTGTTGAAATTGACGCAGTTGTAATTGCCCTGGGAATTCAGGGTGGTGCCATCGAAAACAGCCGTCACCGTCGTGCCATTCACCGTCAGAGAACCGTTGGGACACCCCGGATTAGAAGGATTGGTGCTGGCGGCGGCATTAATGGGCCGAGCGTCGAGACCCTCGTTGTCGGCGTAGATCACCGTAATTTCGTCGGTGATACTGGTGGGGTTGGAGGTCGTGCCGGCGCTGGCATCGGGCGCGGTAATTGGCGGCCCGAGCATGTAGCCCGGTTCGACGGAGGGTAATGTGGCATTGCACTGGGGAAAAGTCGTGGTGCCGCCCAATTTGGGGCGATTGATGGCCGGTGTGGTGCCGCAAGGGCTAGTGGTGGAGTTGTTGGAGGTGAAGGGTATGGGAATACCACCGGTTGGGATGCCCGACCCGGCCTGTTGCAAATCGGTTTGGATGAGATTGAGGCCGGTGCGCAGGTTGTCGGCCATGTCGGCGTTTTGCGTAACTACCTGATTGGTCTGCGAAGCGTCACGAAACGCCTGCACAGCCGCGTACAATATGACCATTACCACCCCCATGGCGATCATCAATTCCACGAGGGTGAAGCCATCCAGCTTACGTTTCTTTGATGGTTGCATCAGGCGCCTCACGAATACGCACTGAGGTAGGTCACTAACTGAACTTGTCCTACCTGCCCTTCATACTGGTAATTGATAGTGATGTTGACCTGAACCATGTTGGTGTAGCCAGTCACCGGCGTGATGGTGATCGTTCGTGTCATCCAAGGGTTCAGGGGAATGTAAGTGTCGTCGGCGGTGCCAAGAATGTTGTCGGGGCCGGGGCCGGTAATGATTTTATCGGGATTACTGGTATCGTCATCGGCGGTGCCGACGATGCCGTCGGGGCCTGGAGCCAATAAGGGTTGCGCTCCATTCAAGAAAACGCCACCGTTACTGACGTTATTGATCTCGCTAAAGGTGAGCAGGTTGGCGTCGCGTGCCTCGAAAATCGACTCCATAGCCTCCTGGGCCTTTTGATTAGCGATGTATTGCATCTGAACAGTATTCGAATTCTTCAGCCCTTGTGTGAAGAAGGAAGCCAAGCCGAGGACGCCGAAGCTGAGAATGGCCATGGCAATCATGGTTTCCAGGAGCGTGAAGCCTCTTTGCTTGCGAACCAGACGTTGCTGTTTCATAGACGACTCCTTACTGAAACCATCCCGTTGCACCGCCCGCGTAGGTGTATTGGCGAACACGGCCAGTACCGCCCATGATGGTCACCGCGCGGGCGCTTTCAGGTTTGTTCGGAATGCCCATGAACACCGTGCCGTAGATGAGGTTTGTTCCGGTACTGTCTGTGAATGTGCCGTTGGGATTAAACTGCATCACCGTAGGGCCCCCCGTCACGGGAGGATTACCGATATACACGGCGGCGTTGTTGCCGAAGGCCATCGGGGTGTCGGGAACGCTAGGCTCCAGCACAAACTGAACAGTTGCGGGCATCGGGACGCTGACGAGGGGTCCGGCAACTTCGCTGGTACCGGGAGCAGGTTGCTGCTGGTATTTGACATGGTAGCGGCCGTCACTTTCCGCTGCGCTGTCGATCCAGATCTGCAGGACGCGGCGCTGTGTGATCGACAACTCCCGCGCTACACGCAATTGGCTGACGACCGTATCCATCGCGGAATTCACCTGGTACGATTCCAACGTGCCGAAACTCTGAACCACAGCGATGCCCATCAAGATCATCATGATCGCGACTACCACTACGGCTTCGAGCAAGCTGAAGCCGCGCTGTGTCTGATCAACTCTTCTCATCGGCCACATCCAATCCACACAACAAATGTCCTCGGCGAGGAGTCCCCGATGTCTTCGGCGCCTTGCAGCAAAACCTGAAAGCGCCGGGTGTGTAACACGGGTACACCCGCTCCGCCGGTATTCGGTCCTACCCTAGAGATAACTCCGTGCTCCAGGGCAGAACAACTGGACGAAGGGACGGGTTCGGAGCAGCGGGGATGCGCCCGGTCAGCGGTTCCAGGGGGACAGTTACGAAGGTTTAGGAAAAGGAGGAATCGAAAAGGGGCAGGACGCAGGTAGAACATCCGAATCTAAATGGTTTAATTGCAATAACTTGCGTGACAGTCAGTAGCGCTTTTGCAGGGGTGTCGGGCTGCGCGGCTGCTTCAGCCCCGGACCAGGTTTTTCGCTGGAAGTTCCATTTTCTCTGGTACTTCCGGTGTTATCTCTCCGACACCAATCTTCCAAAAAATGGGGATGAGAAAGCGCGGGGAATAGTTGAGGCTGAGCGCACTGCGTTGGTCTTGATCTTGTTTCGCTTAAAAGCGAACATGGTCAGGTTCGGGAGGCTTGGTGATGAGAGTGCTCAACCTGGCGCTGCTGGCCGGCATGGCCTTGTTCGCTCAGCACGAGAAGGTGGAGCCCACTTGGTTATATCGCCAGGTGCCCGCGCTCCCGCAGCGCCAGACAGACTTATCTACGGATTCTTGCCATTACACTCCGATTTTTGGCGAGGGAGACGTGGAGACTCGATTTCCGAAAAGCGTTGCACGCTTCGGGAAACTGGTCATCGACGCGCACGGGTTTTGCAAGCCAATCGAATACCCGCGCAGCGAAGAGCTATTTTTCGTGCTGCAAGGCAAGGGAACTTTGCAGTACGGAGAACAATCGCATTCCTTGCAGCAAAAGGACTTCGCTTACGTGCCTCCCAATATTCGGCACAGTCTGTCCAACGCTTCCGATCAGCCACTTCAGTTGGTAATCACCACCGTGCGCATCGCTGAACAGATGGTGCTTTCCGCTCCTGGCAAACTGGAAGTGGCAAATCTGGCGGAACTCCGGGAGCAAACTGTGGAAGGCCATCCGGACTCGGTACTGTACAAATTACTGATTGGGCCGCGCACTGCCGCACGCGACCGCATCAACGCCGCGTACGCAGTCGCGGATTTTTTCTTGATGGATTTCGCGCCGGGGGGCACCAATCTTCCCCACCATCATGAGGTTGCAGAGGAAATCTATTTGGTGCTGGATGGGGAAGGGCAGATGGTGGCAGGAGGCGGCACAGACGGAGTTGAGGGGCTGCATTCCGCCCATGCCGGGGACGCCTACTATTTTCGCCCGAATTGTACGGTCGGTTTCTACAATCAGAGCCAGTCTCCGGCCAAGGCCCACATCCTGGCAGTGAGAGTATTTGTGCCGATGCCGAAGAACCCAGATTAGGTGAAGAACCAAGCAGAGTGGGTTGGCTGGACACAGAATCCCAAGAATCTAGCGCACGGGCTTGAAGGCGGATCGATTGGCACCGCGAACCGCGATGAGCGAGACCTGTTCCAAATCCGGGTAATGCGCATCTTTATCGGGCGTCCTGTCGGCGGGCACGAGTTGCTGAACCACGGTTTGAGAAGGTAACGGACCCTTGAAGTATTTTTTGTAAATCTCGGCAAACTGCGGCAGATCCTTCAAATCGTCCAGGTAAATCGTGGTCGAAACCACGTCATCGAAGCTCATTTCCGCTTCCTCTAGATTGTCCAGCAGATTGCGCATGGTTTGGCGCGTCTGGTCTTTAGTTGAGGATGCGTAAACTCCTCCGTTGGGACCGGGAATGAATCCGCTCTTGGAGGAACAATACAAGGTGTCTCCCGCAAAAACGCATGGGCTGGCGGTCGGACTGGGAGGCATATTCTTCGGTCGAATGCTGCGACGTGTGTTTAAATCGCGGACGGCTACGCCGGTGTAAGCGATCTGCGCCGCTTCCGGCAGACTGGTTACCTGAATAGTGGCGCGCGCCGGGGTGTTCCCGAATTCGAACCTGCGAGCATATTGCTCGTTCATCGTGCGCATCGGCACCGCCGACGTGAGATAAGGGTTCACGAAAACCATGTTGGCCAACGCCAGCCCGGCCGCTTCCGCGACCGCCTTCATCCCGTCCAACGCCAAATTCACTTGTGCTGCCGTATCCGCGGGAATCGTTCCATCCGCAAAATTCGCGCCGGGCCTCGATGAAACGAACAGGCGGTCGTGCGTGAGCATACCCAAAGAGTAGCCTTTGTTCGCCGCAATGTTGGGCACAGAAACAGCTCGCTTGCCTCGAAGATCGCGTACGGCAACGGCGGTGATCTGCACTGGAGATACTGGATTTCTGGCGACGCCCAGCACGGCCCTTGCGGGAGGGTCGCGAGGAAAATAACGCGCAAACACCTGGTTCAGCTCACGGTAATGCCCCACATCCTCCAAGTAGACCTGAAGGTAGACCACATGCTCGATCGCGAGCCCTGCCGCTTGAACGACGTTCCGAACATTCTCGAGGCAGTCGCGCACTTGGTCAGCAAAATCGGCCGAAATCGATCCGTCAGGACGTCGCGCGCTTTGACCGGAAATATAAATGTAGTCGCCAGCATCGAGCCCGGCGGGGCCCAAATTCGAAGAAGATGTATCGGGAGTCTGCTGGGCTGGCAACGAAGCTACGAGGAACAACAGCAGCAGAGACGATAATAGGTATCTCAAGCGGCTTTTCCCTTGCGTGCGGCACTCAGGATCGTTCGCAGCCGCTCGCCTACGATCATCTCCTCGCCCGGCTGGATGGTCATGGAAACCAGCTCAATATGATTCTGCTTTTTCAACTCCTTCGGGTTTGGCTTTGGTTTGTCGATGCCTTCGTGAACCGCCGAGACCAAACTGGGATTATCGACACCGAGCACTTCGATAACCGGGTCGCCTGCTCGAAGCTTCTGGACGCAATCGCGGATCCCAAAGGCCCAAGCATCCTGATCCCATGAAACGCGCAATGTGGGATAGCGGTTACCGTCGTCTGGTATATAGATTTCCGTCTGCACACCGGGGACAGTTTCAACCAGCTTGGCGATGCGCTCGACCCGGGCGTTCCATTCGTCGTACAGCTTGTTCGAATCGGTGTTCAGCCATGTCTCGATGGCGGTTAGACACCCAATTATTTCCTCTTTGCCGACCTTCATGGGGCGGCACACGGCGCCCTCATAGGGGCAGGAATTGCGCAGAGCGGCGTCGATCAAATCTTTTCGGCCCAATAACACGCCGCTACACTGCGGTCCCCGCAAACCCTTGCCACCGGAAAAGGTGTACAAATCGAGGTTCATCCTGGCGTACAGCTTGATGTTGTCGATTGGGGGAATACCGGCGGCATCGTCCAGCAGCAGCGGCACATTGTGATTTTTCGCGATGCCTGCCTCGCGCTCCAGTTTTTCCTTCAAGTCGGTGGTATAAATCATCGCGGTATTTCCGTTGATGGCATTCGCGAGGGTGTCGGGTCCTTCGACCAGCACAAGTTTGGCCCCCGCCAGTCGTATGGCGCTGTCGAAGGCGCTGCGTCCGCCCACCATAATGACTTCGTGCCTGAGCCCGGTGGTGTCGGGCAACTGCCAGATCTTCTGCGGATCGCTGCCCGCCATGCACGCAGCCGTTGCCGCGGCCATTGCTCCCGCGGCGCCCGAAGTGATGATTCCAGACTCGGCTCCGGTCAGTTCCGCCAAGCGGCGTCCAACGGCCTGCTGAAGCTCGACCACGTTTACGAAATATTTCCCGGCTTCCTCTTGAGCCGCGCGGGCCTCAGGAAATTGCAGTGATCCGCTCAGGTATGTCCAGGTGCCGCGACAGTTGATCACCGTCTTAACCCCAAGCCGGCTATACACATTGCTTTTCGGGTCCAAGCCGAATGCCAGGGCCGATTTTACGTACAGCCCTTGCGCGGCAATTTGCGCCAGTAGCGGCGAGGCGGCCAGTAATTTCATGAAATGGCGACGGCTCGGTTCTTTTGCAACAGACATTTGCTTCCCCCTCGGCATGAATCTACTTTGCAAAAATCAAGGTTCCAAAATGTTCGGGCACATGATTGGGATCGCGGTTCACAACACAGGTAGGCTGCCAGCACATGAAGTGGCGCACCGGGTCGGCACCCAACCCGTCAATTCGATACAAATTCACTCGCCACTTTGTTCCGGCAAGCACTCGCTTGTCGCTTACCGAATGCAGAGGTAGCCGTGCCGCGGCGTACCAGATATGATTCTTATCGTCGATGCGGCCCTGGCGCTGCCATCCGGAATTCCACTTGGCATCGTAGCTGTCGCGGTTCAAATCAATCGCCAGGTCCACCCAATCGCCGGTTGGCGCGATTTCAAATTCCTTGTAGCGCTTAATGTCCTGCCAATCGTCGCCAAGAAAAAACTCAACCACGTCGCGGTCCCAAAGTTTCAACCGGTCCTGGCTATTATCGGCGGGAAGCCAAAGATTCAGTTCGGTGTAGGAAGAAATGAACAAAAGATACAAATCGGAGTCCGTCCAGAAGCCACGCACCTCGGTTTTCAATTGCGGATAATCGATTTCGTGAGTGCAGTCTTTGGTAATCCATGTGGACGCTGCATGCGCCCAAGCCGCCGAGTGCGGCTCGGTATTTAGTTCCGGTGCCTTGGCGACATACGGGATGGAAAATGCCGCACCCGGCGAGGCGAACTCGCATACCTTTGTGGAACCGCTGTCAGCCTGCGGATGAAGCAAACTTTCGTTGGTTGGCCACGCTGCTAATTGCGGCAACTTAAGCAGGGCCGCAACAGCAGCCAGCAACAGCACAATCGTCAAGATGGGTCGTAGCTGCATGGATCTAAGGTTGAGTCGCGTTTCTCAACTCCGGCGCTATCGCGAAGGCCTTTTCAAATTCGGCGCGCGACTCTGCCTCCTTTCCTTGTTTCTGCAGCGCCAATCCCAGGTTGTAGTGCGCTTCCGCGTAGGAAGGTTTGAGGCGGAGGGCCTCAAGGAATTCCGTCTTTGCAGCGCCATTGTCACCGGCTTGCAACAACACCAGTCCCAGGTCGTTATGAGCCTCTGCAAGACCCGGCTCCCGATGCAGCAGTTCACGAAACACATTGATGGCGCCGGCGGTATCGTTTTTCTGGCTCAACACCAATCCGAGTTGAATGCGGGCGTCGGTGTACTTGGGATCGAGGCTCAAGGCCTCATTCAGCTGGTGAACCGCATCATCGAGTTGCCCTGATTGCGCCAGCGCCAGCCCCAAATTGTAATGCGCGTCGGGAAGATCGGCATCAGACATGACCGCGTCGCGAAATTCCTGGAGTGCGCGGTCGTGATCACCCTGACGCCAATACAGCAGTCCCAGGCTGGTGTGCACTTGGGCATAGTCCGGTTTCAGTCGCAGCGCGCTGTCGTAGGCCTCCAGGGCGCGAGCGGAATCCTGTTTGCGGTCCCAGGTCACGCCAAGATAGTAGTAGCCAGTTGGCAGCTCCGGACTCTGGTCGACGGCTTTCTGAAAAAAATTCTGCGCCTCATCGAGTTGCTGTTTCTTGAGGGCCTCGACGCCCTGCAAGATCAGCAGTTTGGATTGTGCCAATCGCGCCCGAAACTGATGGAGCTGATCGAGTTGATCAAGTTCCTGATGAGCCGCCTGAGCATCTCCTTGCGAGCGCAGGGCGATTCCCAAACTGTAATGAGCCTTCTCGAAGTCCGGTTGCAGTTCAATGGCGCGGCGAAACGCAGCGATCGCACCGGCATTATCTCCATCGGTTCTCAATTCCATGCCAAAGTTGTATTGCGCATTCGGGTCGGTGGGATCAAGCTCCACCGCTTTGCGAAAATTCGCCAGCGCGCCCTTATGGTCGCCTTGACGGCGCAGTGTAATGCCCAGCATGACGTAAGCGCGCGCCAGCTTCGGATCCAATCGAATGGCTTCGCGGAACTGAACTGCGGCCGCATTCAATTTTCCGAGCTGGCCTTGCACTTGCCCCAAGTCAAAATAGGCTTCTGCCGCAGGCTTCAGTACCACAGCGCGGTTCAGCTCACGTTCCGCGGCCGAAAAATCATTTTGCTCGGAGTACAAATGAGCAAGGAAGCGGTGAGCGGCGGCGTTGGCAGGTTCGTGCTGCACCGCTGTGAGCAATTCCTTGAGCGCACCGGGTTGGTCGTGCAGCTCATCAAGTGTTGCGCCCAAGCCAAAATGGGCTTCGCCCCAAGCTGGTTTCAGTCGAATGGCGGACTGGAATTCCTCGACAGCTTGATTGGAATTGCCGTTGTATTTCAAGGCCAGCGCCAGGTCGTAATGGGTCAAGGCATCATTGGGCTCAAGATCCAGCGCTTTGCGGTAAGCGGCGATAGCCTGATCCCAGGATTTCGCTTGCACATAGGCACTGGCCTGCTGGCGATAGACTTGCGCCGTTTGGCCCAACAGCTGCGGTGTATACCCAAAACAAAAGCCAAGCGCGGACACCGTCAGACCCCAGCTAAACCGAATAATAAAATTCCTCGCACGCCGGTTCATCGCCCACAGCCTAACATGCGCGTGAAATCCGAGCGAAACTCGGGGCGAGCGCGTCGCCGCCGGTTTCCCCTTACCAGTAGAATTTCGCGCTGACCTGGCCAATGCGCGGCGCGCGTGCATTGGTGACGATTCCGAATGACGAGTTGCTGATGTCTCCGGTTGGATTCATAAATTGCGCGTGGTTAAAGATGTTGAAAAATTCGAAGCGAAGGTCGAAAGCGTAATTCTCATGGATGGTTGTCCGCTTCAAGACCCCGAAATCCGTCTGGTTGAAGCCGGGTCCGGAGAAGAATCGCCGGTTGGCAGTGCCGAAGGTCCCTAGATCAGTGTTAACCGCGAAGGCGCTGGGAAGGAAGTAGCAACCGGTCACCGTGGGACAGTTGGGGTTTGCGTTGCGCGGATCGACTTTCACCACGGGACCCACGCGATTCGGCATGTCTGTGGCCGGACTGCCGACCAACGACGCGTCTCCGACAGACTGGTTCATCTGGATTGGGAATCCTGTGGCGAACCGGGTGATTCCCTGGACTTGCCAGCCCTGCGTCAGCCGTTTGGGAGCGTTCCCGAAAGCCCGATCGAACGGGATGGCCCAAATATAGCTGGCTACGAAGTTCTGCGTGATGTTCGTCGATGATAACCCTCGACTCAACTTGGGGTTTTCGAAGTTCACCAAGTCCCCGAACGCCGACGAATCGTCCAAGGCTTTCGCGAAGGTGTAGGCCGCCAGGAAGGTCATGTCGTTGGCTTTGCGTTCCACGGTGACTTGCCCGGCGTTGTAGATGGAATTGGCAGTTAGGAGTGTGTTGGTGTTGCCGTAGCCAAAACACACGAGTGTTGCCGATTCTGGGCAGTAATTGGAGCCTGAGATGGCGTACGGAAATGAGCTGCTGCGGAGCCGGGTGCTGTAAACACACCCGGGCAAGGGCGTGGGACTGACGGTGGTGCAGGGCACAGTGGCCGTGGGAAGCTGGAAAACGTCGTTCTCATTATTGGGCTGGCAGCCAGTTACGCCGGCAGTCACGTCGATAGCGCCTTCGGCGGTCAGTTGCTGGCAGAGCGCCGAATTTCCCGGGTTGGCTTCGTCTTGGGTGATCAGGTGGTGTCCTTCGGTGCCCACGTAAGCCAGAGTCAGAACCGTGGATTTGGTCAACTCGCGCTGAATTGACATGTTGAAGTGCTCCGCATACGCGAGCTTATTGTGAATGTTGTAGCCGGGATAGTACGTGAAGGGCTCGAACGGCGCAAAGCTGAGGGTTTTGTTGGCGGGACTCCCCGGGGTAGGCAATGTATAGGGGAACCGTTGCCCCAACGACTGCCCGGTGGTTCGAATCAGGAACGGCTCATTAAACATGACCGGCGCCGGCGTCGACCAATACAGGCCAAAAGGAGCGTCCGCCACTTCGTAGAACAGATTCAGGTCCTCGATCGAAGTGTAGTAAATGCCGTAAGCGGCACGGATGCTGCTTTTGCCGGGCCCACCAAAAATCTTGCCCAGGATTCCATCCGAAAATCCGGGTGAGTACGCCAATCCCAGCCGCGGTCCAAAGTTGGGGTAGTGGGTGGGAGCCAGTGTCTTCGGAATGCCGGGGTCACCTGGGAAGACCAAACCTGGAGGTGCCAGCGGGAAGACCACGGACTGCTGTCCGGGATTAAACGTCTGGATCTTCCCTTGGGTGTCGTACCAGGGCATGCTGACTTCCCAACGCAAACCGAGGTTGAGCGTGAGGTTGGGTGCCACCTTCCAGGAGTCCTGTACGAAGGCACCGCCATAACGAGTGCGGGAGTCCAACAACTGCAAGGTAGCCTGGGTGTAACCATTGGGAGTTGCGGGAGCGCCAAGGAGGTAGTCCGCGAAATCGCTGCCCGTCACCGTTCCATTAAACACGAAGCCGCCGTTAGGATTCGCATAGTTGCGTTCGTTGATTTGCAGGTAGCGGAATTCGCCGCCGAACTTCCAGGTGTGCTTCCCTGCCGATTTCGAGAAAACGTCACTTACCATGAAGGTGTTGTTGGGTTGATAGGTATTTAGCGGAGGTACGCCGATGGTGTAGTTGTTAAAGATAATCTGCGGCACATATTGAGGATAGTTTGGCGTGGTGTCAGGGATAATGCCCAGCGAACCCGCTCCCGTCACGAATCCAAGCGAGGACAGGCTTGCGAGACTGCCGGTCGGGTCATCCTTGTGCAGCGCTGTTCGGAAGAAGCTGAAGCGCGCCTCGTTCACCGCGGTAGCTCCAAACGCATGGGTGTTGCTCATTACAAATTGCTGGGCATGGTCGATGGAGGTCGAGGGAAAGCCCGCCACAGTGGCGCCGTCTCCCGGGGCAACAAGAGCGGTAGGAGTGTTGGAGGTATCATAGGTGTAATACCAGGACCAATTTCCGGTCAGTTTATTGTTGAAATCCACGCGCTCGCCAATTTTGTCGTCGTTTACAATGTTTCTTCCACTGTTGTTCTCGTAGTTGTTCACGCTCCCGGCCAGATTGGGCGCCGGGATATACGGGAGGATTTTAGCGGCCGGTGTAGACCACGCCGCTTGCGGGATCACCCCACCGGGAAAAACACAGCCTGCCGGGGATGCGGCATTGGTAGTAGTGCAAGTTGGAGTGCTGTACGCCTCACCCTGCGTCACGGTGTAACCCAGCCGTTGGGAAAGGACCGAAGCCCAGTAAGGGCCATCGATGGTGCTCGGTACTGTCTGCCCGGCACTGTTTGTGGTAACGAATAGCGACGGGTCAAAGTTGCCTTGCCGCTGAGCCGCGGTTGGCACCGTGACCAGCCCGGTCTCTGCACCTGCTACCTGGCGGGTCCCTTGATAGTCCGAGAACCAGAAGATGTGGTCTTTCCAGGCTGGCCCGCCTGCCGCATAGCCGAACTGGTTCTGGCGCAACTCGGACTTGGCGCTGACAAAGTAGTTCTTGGCATCGAAGGCGTCGTTGCGCAGGAACTCGAATGCGTCGCCGTGAAAGCCGTTGGTGCCGGATTTGGTGATGGCGTTCATCACCGCGCCGCTGAACTTTCCATATTCGGCGTCAAAACTGTTGGTAATCAGGCGAAATTCTTCCACGGAGTCTAAGTTCGGAATTAACCCAGCGCCGAGGTTCCTGCCTTCACTGACGTCTCCACCATTCACCAGGAAGGCATTGGCCGTTTCGCGCTGCCCGTTCACGGAGATGTTGCCTGCCGCTAGATTGCCTGAAACCGGGCGGTCGCCGCCGATGGTCTGCGCGGTTGTGGGGGCCACGCCGGCCTGCAAGCCGAGAAGGTCGATATAACTGCGGCCGTTGAGTGGCAGGGCCAGCATCTTCTTGGAGTCGATGACGTCGCCAAGTTGCGTGCTTTCGGTCTGGACTTGCACGGCGTTGGCTTCGACGTTGATGACTTCCTGTGTAGAGCCGACCAGCATGGTCACATCGATTTGCAGTTGGTCGTTGACCTTCACCACGATGTCGTTTTCGACGAAATTGCGGAATCCCGGGGCGGTGGCAGTCAACTGATACTTGCCCGCCGGCAGCGCCAGGATGCGGTACGAACCGTCAGCCGCGGATGTGGCGTGATATTGCAGATTGGTGTCCACGTTGGTGATGGTGAGTTTGGCGCCGGCGATCGCGCCTTGCGAGGGATCGCGCACGACTCCCTGAACGGAGCCGGTGACATCGGCGCGGATGACCACGGCGTTGCTTGTCAGTATTAAAACGATTGAAAGAGCCAACAGGACATGCCTGGAGCGAATAAGCATGCAACACCCCCAGTTGGTCGCGCAGTGTAAGATGAAATTTCGCACGAGTCAAGAGCATCTGAGGCGCGCCGCCGCGAAAATTACATTTTCATGCATCGCAATTGATAATGGGACGCCTCGCGGATTCCGCTGTAATCTACTCAAAAATGAACTAGTTACGAATTATTGCGAAATGTTTCGGAAAGTTACCCACGCTACGGCAGGCAAAAGCTAAAAATGTCGCTTCCGGCCGCGAGGGCTACGTACTGTTTGGAGTTAACCGCATAGGTCATCGGCGACGCGCTGATGCCTTGGCCGGTATTGAAGTGCCATAACGGTTTTCCGGTGGTGGCATCGACGGCTTCGAAGGAGCGCTCATCATCGCCGAAGAAAAGCAGCCCGCTAGCCGTGGTCATCGCGCCCGCCGAAGAGTGTCCCTCGCCGGCCTGCGCGTAGCGCCACGCCGGTTTGTCACCTTCGAGAGAGTACGCCAGGAGAATCTTCTGGCTGCGGTCGCCTTCGCTGCGGCGCACACCGGTGGCGTAATAGGTTTGGCCGGGCACAAATTTCTGAGCTTTGGCCATATAGATGTCGCAGCTTTCCAGAGCCAGAAAATAGAACAAGGATGTGTCCGGATTAAAGGCGGGCGAGTGCCAATTTGTAGCTCCTACCATGCCGGGGCAAATACGCATGCCGCTTTCCGTGGGTTTGACATCCGTCCGAATGGGCCGGCCGGCTTGGTCAATTCCGGTAGCCCAATTCAGCTTTTCGGCAAAGCGGGAGGCCGAAAGGAATTTGCCGTCGGTCCGGTCCAGCACGTAAAGAAAGCCGTTGCGATTGGCTTCCACAACCAACTTTCTAGGCTGGCCCTTGAACACGGCGTTAACGAGCACAGGGGTTTCGACCGCGTCGTAGTCGAACAGATCATGCGGCGTGAACTGAAAATACCATTTCAGCTTGCCATTGTCGGGATCCAGAGCCAGGAGGCAGTCTGTATAGAGATCGTCGCCAGGGCGTGGACCTCCGTCGAAGTCCGGAGCGGGATTGCTGGTTCCCCAGAAAATCGTGTTAAGTTCGGGGTCGAAAGTTCCCGGCATCCAGGTTGTACCACCGCCACGCTTGTAGTTCTCTCCGGGCCAGCTGGCCGAGCCAAACTCACCGGGAGCAGGAATGGTCCAGAAGCGCCAGCATTCCTTGCCTGTTTGCGCATCGTACGCGGCAACAAATCCGCGCACGCCGTCGTCGCCGCCGGATGTTCCGACGAGGACTTTGTCTTTCACGACGAGAGGCGCGCTGGTAGCGCCGTAATTGGGGTTGCCATCGGTATAGGCCACATCCCAAATCAGGTGGCCGGACCGCGCATCGAGGCAGAGCAAATGCGCATTGTCTGTTTCCATGAAGATCCGCGAGCGCCAAATTCCAACCCCGCGGTTGTGATGTTGCGAGGCATCGTCGATAAGCCCCTCGGTGATCGGCCGCGAGTAATGCCAAATGACCCGGCCCGTTTGTGCATCCAGAGCATAGGCATCATTAGCGGCGGTGACGAACATTATCCCGTCGACAACGACTGGGGTGACCTCCAGGCGGTTTGAATTGGGCGCATGAAAAACCCACTGCGCCCGCAACTGCGAGACATTGGCGCTGCTAATCTCCCGAAGAGCGCTGTAACGGCGTCCGGTGTAGTCACCGTTGTAGGACAGCCAATTCTGAGACACGGGAGTGACGAGTAGTTGCGAAGGCTGCACGTCGATGCGCGCTGTAACGGAAGTTATCTGGGCGCCGCGCGCCAACAAGACCGCGACGATAAAGGCGCTCAATATCAATAGCAACGTCTGACGGGTGACCATAGTTCCGCTGGTGACGCCAAAGCGCATAATCTTACACGCGTCGGGTGACCAATCCAAATAACGGAACTGATGGATTGTCCAGTTTCGAATGGCGGCGGCACTATTTCGAAGGATCTACCAATGCCTGGTAGACCACGGCGTGACTGCGGTACAGCAGCGAGTGGTTGTCGGGATGAGTCATGCGCTGAATCATCCCAACGAATACGATGTCATTGGCCGGATCCACCCAAAACCACGTGCCCGCGGCGCCGTCCCAGAAAAACGTTCCTTTGCCATCGGGCATGGCCGCTTCGGCCGGGTCAAAGATCACCGCGCAATTGAAGCCATAACCAAAACCCGGCCGCATCACGTGTTGGCCAATGCCAAACTCTCCGGCGAGGAGGTTTGCCGGGAGATGATTCGAAGCCATCAGCTTCACGGTTGCAGGAGCCAGAATCCGTTTATCAGCGAGCTCGCCTCCGTTGGCCAGCATCTGTGCGAAGCGATAGTAATCCTCAGCGGTTGTTACCAGCCCGCCTCCACCGGATGGCACGCTGGGTTGACTGGCGTAGTCCGGCGGATCGCCCGGCGCCGCTGTAGGAACCAGCTGACCGTCGGGACCCTTGCGATAGTTTGTGGCGAATCGCGCTCGCTTCTCAGCAGGAACGAAGAAACCCGTGTCCTTCATGTCCAATGGCACGAATATTTGATCGCGCATGAAATCGGGCAACGTTTGACCGGACAGCTTCTCGATCAAGTAGCCCTCGATATCCATCGAGATACTGTAGGTCCAGCCTTTGCCGGGCTGATAATTCAGCGGAAGGGTCGCAAGCTTGTTGATCATCTCCTGCAGATTGGCCGAGTGCATCGGGTTCTTCTCTTGATACATGGCGTCAACGACAGAATGGCCAGAACCATAGGAGAAACCAGCGGAGTGAGTCATCAGTTCCAGCATGGCGGGCGCATGATCCGGATCGACCAGGATCATCTTGCCGTCGGGACCTACACCTTTGAAGACCTTCAATTGCGCGAATTCAGGAATGTATTTGGCAATGGCGTCGGAGGGCAGCCATTTTCCTTGCTCATACAGGATCATCATGGCGACGCCGGTTATTGGTTTGGTCATCGAGTACGCGCGGAAAATCACGTCCTTGGTCATGGGAGTGCCGGCGGCCATATCCTTTTGGCCGTAGACGCGAAACTCCACGACCTTGCCGTGGCGTGCCAGGATCGTGACCGCGCCGGATAGTTGCTTGCTGTCCACTTCGCCTTGAATCAGGCTATGCAGGCGCTCCAAACGCTCGGTGGAAAATCCCACGGTTTCGGGCTTGACCAGCCCCATTTCGGTCGAGCGATGAGAAGCAGTCTGCGCTGCGCAACGAAGTGGGCTTGCGAAAACAAGCACAATTGCCGCTATCGTAGATGCAGCGATAACTCGAAGGATTTTCACGCGTGTGCTCCTAACCACTGTTGCCGCCGGCGGAGGAAATTGCGGCACCCCAGACGGTTTGATGGTCTCGCAGTTCGGTGCAAAAAACCTCTCGGAGTATATCGCCGAAGGAATGGGGAATGGAATCACGCGGTTGACCTTATGACCGACGTGCCTGCGTACGCTGCTGTCGGCGCGAACGCTGGCCGGAGAATGGTAGAATTACCTCAAGCAGCGCGCCCGT
>DASPVD010000097.1:0-66722 GCA_035622555.1 Candidatus Eremiobacteraceae bacterium
TTAGATTGGGGTCTGCCGTCAGCCCGCGTCCGCCGCAACCGCCAGCGGCCACCCTCAAACGGTTTTATCGAACGTGCGCAGAGCACCTCGGCCACATCTACGCCCACGCGTGAATGCACGTCCGATAAAACTCTAGCGTCACCCGCCCGGTGATGTTCAACGCGTTGTGACGCGAAGGGACAGAAATCAATACGGGCGTCTCCTAATTTATCTGCTCCTGCAGGCGGACATGGGGAGGCCGATTACCGCGCAGCACAAAAAAACCTCCCCTTGTTGCTCGCTTTTGCATCAAAGCGTTATCTCTGGGGCCAAAGGGAAGGGAGGACGCTATGGCACCGTTAGGAGTCAACGAGGATGCAAAAACCACAGCCGGCGGCGGAGAGTCGTTGAGTAAAACCGCGCCGATGGAAAAGCATCAGGCGCTCCCGACCGGAGGAAGCACGCTCGCACGATTAGCGGGCATTGGCGTTCTGCTTTTGGGTGTCGTGGGTGCGTTTCTTTATTTGGGGGGATGGTTCAGCCCGCACAAGCTAACGCCAGCGCGGTTCGTCGATGAGTTTGAGCAGGTGAACGGCAAGTACTCCGGTTTCCGTCGCAATCACGCGAAAGGCGTGTGCGTCAGGGGCTATTTCGATAGCAATGGCCAGGGAACGCGCCTTTCGAAGGCCATTGTGTTCCGCACCGGCCGGGTGCCGGTGATCGGTCGCTTTTCTATAGGCGGCGGCGATCCCTACGCGAGCGACGCTCTGAGCGACGTCCGCGGCCTGGGGCTCCAGTTTTCTCTGTCCGACGGGGAACAGTGGCGGACGGCGATGATCAGTCTGCCGGTATTCCCGTTCAAGAACCCGCAGGGCTTCTACGACAACCTGGTTGCATCGCAACCCGACCCCAGCACGCATCAACCTGATCCGGCGAAAATGGCGGCGTTCCTGGCGAGCCACCCAGAAACCTCGCGGGTGATGGAATTCCTCAAGGCGCATCCGCCGTCGTCGGGTTTCGACAACAGCACTTTCTACGGTCTCAACGCCTTCCGTTTGACCGCTGCGGAAGGCACATCGATCCCCGTACGATGGGAGTTGGTGCCGGTGCAGCCATCTGAAGCTGCAGGCGCGAACCCGGATACGCATGACAAAACTTTCCTTTTCGACGCGCTGATCGCGAGCATCCTGCAGCATCCGTTGCAATGGCACCTGATCATCACGGTGGGACAGACCGGTGATCCGACCAATGACCCCACCATCCGGTGGCCGGAGGGGCGGGAACAGGTGGACGTGGGAAGCCTGACTATCAATTCGGTTGAAAGCGAGGAAACCAGTCCCGCGCGCGATATCAATTTCGATCCGCTGGTTTTGCCGGCCGGCATTGCGCCATCCGACGATCCCATGCTGAGCGCTCGATCGGCGATCTATTCCCAATCGTTCACCCGGCGGGCGGGCGAAACGAAAGAGCCGAGCGCGATCACTCCTGCGGAGGTGTGGAAATGAGCGCCAAGATGACGACCGAGCGGCAACAGTTCCCCGGTCTCATGCGGTTGTTGCATTGGCTGATGGCCGCGATGGTGCTTACCATGCTCTGCATCGGGGTGGCGATGGTCGCATCGCTCGGCGACTATTACCGTTTGGTGTCGCTCCATCGCCCGTTGGGGATTTCGATCCTGATTTTGGTGGTAATCCGGTACGTGAATCGGCAATTGAGCACCATGCCGCCGTTTCCGCCCACGATGTCGTCGCAGGAACGCTTCGCTGCGCACGCCTCGGAAGTTCTGCTGTACACCTTGCTGCTTGTGGAGCCTCTCGTCGGTTGGGGGATGCTCTCCGCGGCGCGTTATCCGATTGTGATGTTCGGGTCGGTGCATCTTTTCCCCATTCTTCCGCACAGCGTGATGTTGTACGCGGTATTGCGGAGGACTCACACCGTTTTCGCCTATCTCTTGTTCCTCGCGTTCATCGCACACTTCGGAGCCATTCTGTTTCACACGCTGATCGTGCGAGATGGGATGCTTAGCCGCATGGTGCCGTGGCGGGCCCGCGCGCGCTAGCGGCTTCGAAATGTATTCGGCTCGGCGCGCCACGGCAAGAAGCGTCGCCCCATTGCGCCGGCCGCTCTGCCCAAGCGGGAGTTGTTTATCGGCGTCGGGCCCACAGACAACTGCCGGACTGTCGGCAAATAGGAAAGTGACCCACTACCCGAGATGGTGGACAACCCGAGATGGTGGACTTTGCCGGAATGGCCGCATAGGCGATAATAGGACGGGTTTACGTGCCTGGCCGCTGCGGAATTCCGCAGTGTACGAATCAACGCTGGCGCGATTCCTTGCATCTCAACCCTATATCAAAGGTGCCGCAGTCCGAACCGGGGGATGGTGGTTGGACCCAGGCGCGACGGAATTGTGCGAAATGAGGGAAAGGCGATGAAGCAGTCCTGGACAGCGCTGGCTGTCTCGCTCCTGGCGCTCGGTGTGTTTGGCGGTTGCAACGATTACAACAATTCGGTGCAGTACGATACAGGCTCGACGCTAACGAATCTTTCGCCCTCGGGTATACCGGCGCAACCGGTGCCGACCTCGGGCAGTCTGAACCCGTGTCCCAATACGCCGTCCGGGCAAAATAATCCGTGCTTCACGCTGTTCATCGTTGCCAGCGGTTCGAATCCGTTCAGCAATGCCAGCGGGGTGCCGCTGCCGATCGCGCGGTGGAACGGCAAAAACCTGTCTACCACCATGATCGACACGACAAACTTGTCGGCGCAGGTTCCGTATAGCTACATCACCAAGCCAGGCTCAGTCGCGGTGGATGTTTACCAGCCTACGGGGCAAGGAACGGGATACAACGGACTTTCGAACGCCTTGACCTTTACGATTTATGGCAACGCGAACCCGTATCCAACCCTTTCGTCGGTGTCGCCGACCTCTACTCCTTATTGCGACTCGACTTCTGCGAAGTGTGCCAGCGTGGCCATTAGCGTGACCGGAACGAATTTCCTGCCCACCTCGCAGAACGGAGGGTCGTCGGTGACGTTTACCGGTGCATCCACCTACAACCAGGAGACGGCGATCACGGTAACGAGTATTTCGTCAACACAAATGAAGGCGACCATTCCGGGAACGCTGCTGTGCGCGAGTGGTCCGGCGCAGATTAACGTGATTAATCCACCCAGCGGTGTGTGTCTGGTGAATTGTCCCAACCTGGGCGGCGGGGACACAAATAGTCCTCCCGCGGGGCAGCAAGCCACTACGCAGACTTTTACGATCACGAACGCGACGGCGGTCAACACCTGTCCGACGCAGGTACCACCCAATCCGAATCCGCAGGTTGTGGCGGAAACGCCGGCGATTAGCCGAGATGGACGCTACGTGGCCTATGCGTCGGTGCAAAATGGCACGACGCAGATTCTAGTGCGGGATACTTGCCTAGGCGCGGCCGGAGACTGTGTCGCGGCGACACGAACAGCTTCAGTGGCGGTGGATGGTTCCAGCGGGAATGCCGAGAGCCACAATGTTGCGATGACCACGGACGGACGGTACGTGGCGTTCAGTTCGGCGGCAACGAACCTGGTTGAGAACGCACCGGGCGGCCGTCAGGTATATTTGCGCGACACCTGTAGCGGAGCAACGGCACAGTGCAAGCCCAGCACGCAATTGGTGTCTACAGATGCAGCGGGAAAGCTTACCGGCACCGCGGCGACTCTGCCGGCAGTGAGCGCTTCGGGACGATTTGTGGCGTTTCTGGCGGTGACGCCACGAGACCCGATTGCCGCAACGGGCGGCACTAATGGCAGCACAGCAGAGGCGTGGAATGACGCGGTGCGGCAGGTGTTCGTGCGCGATACCTGCGTGGGCGTGGCGAACTGCGCGCCTCAAACGGTACGAGTGTCCGTACTATCCAGTCGGGTTGCGGACGACGCGCCCGGAATCAGCCGCGATGGAAGATATGTGTCGTACACGTCTTCGCAGAATGGTGTTTGGCAGATTCTGCTGGCGGATACGTGCCTGGGCGCAGCGAGCGAATGCACTCCGTCTGCGCGGGTGATTTCCAGTTCTCCGGAAGGCGAGCTGGGGAATGCCGCAAGTCACAATCCTACGATTAGTGCAGACGGACGGTACGTGGCGTTCAGTTCGGCAGCAACGAATCTGATCGAAGGCGCGCCGCTGGGAAGGGAAGTATATTTGCGGGATACCTGTGTAGGAGCAGCGGCATGCAAGCCGGCCACAATGCTGGTATCGGCAGATGACCAGGGAGTGCTGGCGGGCACGGAGTCGATTTTACCGTCGCTGAGCACAGCGGGCCGCTACGTGGCGTTTTTGGCGGTGACCACGAATGTGAGCGGTTCCCTAACGGCACCCAATAGCGGACTGCGCCAGGTATTTTTGCGCGACACTTGTGTGGGAACGTCGCATTGCGCACCGAGCACCACGCGAATTTCCCTGCAGCCTGGTGACGTTACAGCGGAAGGAATGAAGCCCGCAGGGCCGGCATTGGCAGGCCTGGCCAAACAAATTGCGTTAGCTGACGCAAAGACAGCCACGGTGTTCACCAAAGCGATTGCCGTAGACGATCCGGTGCTGGTGGCGCTTCCCTGAAAACGCAAACGAGACAGGTTTTTTAGCGGAAGCGGACCTTAATGTCTGGCCGTTTTTCCAGGTGAACGGAGTCGATGAAGCGCACTTGCCGGTCATCGAGGGTAAGAATCATCGAGGTGGTTCGGACACCATCGCCAAAGAAGCGCACACCCTTTAGCAAATTCCCGTCGGTAACTCCGGTACAAGCAAAGATCATCTTTTTCCCAGGCGCCAGGTCTTCGGTTGAGTAGATGCGATTGGGGTCTTTGACCCCCATTTTCTCGAGGCGCTCTTCGTGCTCAGGCTTGCTGACAACCAGGCGCGCGACGATCTGGCCGTTCAGACAACGGAGCGCCGCGGCAGTAAGCACACCTTCGGGAGCGCCGCCGGTACCCATGACCATGTGAACACCGGTACCCACGACAGCGGCGGAAATTCCGGCGGAAAGATCGCCGTCGCCGATCAGGCGGATGCGCGCACCAACAGCACGAATGTCGCAGATCAGTTTCTCGTGGCGCGGACGATCAAGAACCATGACAACGAGGTCTTCGACGTCGCGGTCCAGGCAGCGCGCAACCGATTTCAGGTTGTCGCCAACTGGCGCATCCAGGTTCACAGACCCTTTGCAGGCGGGCCCGACGACGATTTTCTCCATGTACAAGTCAGGAGCATGCAGTAAACCACCGCGTTCGCTGGCGGCGAGAACAGTGATGGCATTGGGGGCGCCGGTGGCGCAGAGATTAGTGCCTTCGAGCGGGTCGACCGCGATATCCACTTGAGGGAATAGCGCCTTGGGGGCGTGGGTGGCCAATCCCACTTTCTCGCCGATGTACAGCATGGGGGCTTCGTCGCGCTCGCCTTCACCGATGACAATGGTGCCATCCATTTCCACCTGGTCCATGGTTCTGCGCATGGCTTCGACGGCGACTTCGTCAGCTCTCTGCCGGTCGCCGAAACCCATGGTGCGCGCAGACGCAATCGCAGCGTTTTCTACAACGCGCAGGAACTCCAGACTGAGACGTTCTTCCATGAACACGCCCTCCGCGGACGCTTATGTTAGGCCAAAGCCGGGCTTATAGTCGAGTACAGCGGCGCTTTGAAGTTGCTATAAGTACAAAACTGTCGAGCCCATGTAGATGCGGGATTAGGGCAAATTCGCCCAAAGTGCAAATTACGGTCGGTGTCGCGCCCATGTAGATTAGTGGGGTTCGGGGCCGGATAGTGGCTGAATCGTAACATTGAGAAGATGCGGGTCGGAAAATTCCGTTTGCTGGCCGGCGTTCTTGCCGGAAACCGGCAGCAACCGCGCGGTGAGTGGTTTATTCCACTTCACCGCTAGCGTAGCTACATCGCCAATAATGTGCGCGAGTTGCTCAGCGGTGGCATTTCCGGGCAGCGGTATGGTGTCGAGACCAGTACCGCAAACCGAGGAGTAACTCAACAAGGAATCCAGCGAAATCAGTCCTGCATTCCACCGCTGGGCCAGCACCGGATCTTCCAAGACCGGCAACATTACGCCGGAAAAACCCGTTTTGCGCAGCCCGATTTCTTTCATTGCGGCGGTAATCACGCCCACAGCCGAAAGCGTGCCATTGGAACCCAAGGGCTGGTGCGAAATGTTTTCAATCGCGGCGGCGATGGAAGCGTCTTTCGAGGGAGCCGGCGAGAGATCCAGGCCGAGGTAGGTCCAGCCGCGCTCGCCATCGATGCGTAGCGCGACATTTTCCACGTTCGAGGCCTGCTGGAAAAACAAATCGATGAGGCGCCGTTTCGCAGTGGGAAAATCCGGAACATCATGGACCGCAGCGGCCACTTCATTGGCGGACTCCAGTCCCACGGCGAATTGATGTCCCAAGCCGGTCAGATACGCCGCCGGAAAAAACGGAGTAGGTTGCGAAACGCTGGCGAGAGCGGCGAAACGGAAATTCCCTTCACCATTGACGGTGCCGTCCTCGAGTTTTTTCATGACCGCGGCCGCAGCGCGAATGGCGGGCCAGTTTACGCCGGAGTTGCTGGTCACGTACACCGAGCCGAATAGCGCTTTGGAATTTTTCAAGGCGTCCGCGAGGAGCTCCGACTGGGCGTCGCCATCGTTGCTAGAGAGATAGGCTGGACCGATGGAGATAACCACGTTGTGCATCTGGGCAAGGCCGTCAAGATCCTTGAAGAATTGCAAAGCCTGTTCGCGGGTAAGTCCCTGGGTGTATTCCGGAAAGGGCTGTGTGGCAATGCGCAGGGTCTGCACAGTGAAGTCGCGTGATTCGAAAGTGGTTTGGGCAATTCTCAGAAACTTTGCGGCTTCGACAATTTGCGGCTGATACGTGGCGCGATCCAGGCGCACAAACGCGGTGATACAACGAATCCGAGGTTTAGAAGGCGCGGGCGTTTTGGTTTGCGCCAGCGCACCGGTAACCACCAGAAGAGCAGCAAAGAATCCGCCGAATACACGAAGGAGGGCGGAACGAGTTTTCATATTCCTCGCACCTCACAGGAAAGCGGAGATGCCCGTGATTTTTTCACCGATGATGAGCTTGTGAATGTCGTTGGTGCCTTCATAGGTGTAGACGCTTTCCAGGTTGTTCATGTGGCGCATGACGCAGTAGTCGTCCACGATGCCGTTGGCGCCCAGGATGTCGCGCGCTCTTCTGGCAGTTTCCAGGGCGATGACCACGTTATTCATCTTCAGCATGGAGATATGGCTGGGATCAGCTTTGCCCTGGTCTTTTAGGCGGCCGACGTGCAGCGCCAGCAGTTGCGCCTTGACGACTTCCGTGATCATCCAGGCAAGTTTTTCCTGAACTAATTGGTGAGAAGCGATGGGCTTGTTGGCGAACTGTTTGCGGGTCTTCGCGTATTGCAGTGCGGTGTCGTAGCAGGCCATGGCCGCGCCAATCGCGCCCCAGCCGATGCCATAGCGCGCCTGGTTAAGGCAACTTAGCGGACCGCGCAGGCCGGTGACACCAGGAAGAAGGTTTTCCTCGGGTATCTGGCAATCCGACAGAGACAGGCCGGAGGTAATCGAGGCGCGCAACGACCATTTGCCGTGGACGTCCCAGGCTTTAAAACCCGGCGTGCCTTTTTCGACGAGGAAGCCGCGAACCTTCTGGTCTTCGCATTTTGCCCAGACAACCGCGATATCGGCGAGCGAGCCGTTGGTGATCCACATTTTTTCGCCGTTAAGGATGTAGCTGTTTCCTTTTTTGACGGCGCGGGTGAGCATGCCTCCAGGATTGGAACCGAATTGCGGTTCAGTCAGGCCAAAGCAGCCGATCGCTTTTCCGGATTGCAGACGTGGGAGCCATTTTTCCTTCTGAGAGGCGCTTCCATAGCTGTAAATCGGGTACATCACCAACCCACCTTGAACAGAAACGAAACTGCGTAGCCCCGAGTCGCCGCGTTCCAGTTCCTGCATCATCAGACCGTAGGCGGTGTTAGACATGCCCGCGCAACCGTAGCCTTCCAGGTTGGCGCCGAAAAATCCCAGCTCCGCGAGTTGCGGCACCAGATGCATCGGGAAGGTAGCTTCGCGGTTGTGCTTCTCAATAATCGGAAGAACTTCGTTATCTACGAATTGTCTCGCGGTTTGGCGAACCAGCTTTTCTTCGTCATTCAGTTGGGAATCAAAATCGATGAAGTCGACGCCGGAAAATGAGGGCATGCGATGTTCCTTCGGAGCGCGCGTACGAGTGACGAAGGAAGTGTAGCAAGGGGAATGAGTGGTAGCCAGCGGCGACCTGAAGAGTAGACGATGACTGGCGAATATGCCCGGCGCGAGAAAAGCGAATCACAGCTGCTGGTTCGCCACTAAGTTGATGCGGATTGGTGCTGCTACAGCGTGGGCACCAGGATTTCGGTGATGAATTGGCTTTCGGGAGTAGTTCTGGGGTCATTGGCGTAATTTTCGATGTAATAGTCGTCGCGCAGTTGCATGTTTCTTTGCGATACTGTTTCCAGGACTCGCGCGGTCGCTTCGGGCAGATTCGAATAAGGACCAGTCATAACGAAGCGGCTGTACTTGCCGCCTGCGAATTTTTCATAGCGGAGGTTTGCGGAACCTGTTGGGGTGAGGCGGCCAGCGAAACACCGGCGCGATATAGGTTGGGGCCCATTTTGTAAAGGCTCAGAAAGCCGGTGATGTTGTTGTGCTGTGAAATGGCGGGAATCAGCGGATGCAGTTCCTGCCATGCTTGGGGCGCGTTATCCTGAAACGGTCCGACCTTTTCGATGAAGAGATAGTGAGTTTCTGGCCAGGTAACGATGGTGGGTTCGAGATCAAGCTTCATCGAGGTTTGCTTCGGTGTTGCCATAGTTTTTCTCCCATACAGGTGTGCTGAGGTGATGGAGCGAGGAATAAGTCTGAATCATGTTATTTGTGAATTGCAAGGCGAAACGAGCGCTGCGAGCGAACAGAAAAACCTACGAATACCGTTTCCGCTCTCGAACTAAACTCTATTTTGTATGACTTGCCCGTCGGCGAGGATACCGCGATTAGTCCTTCTTGGCGGCAGGCAAGGTGCCGCTGAGCGCGGTGTTCCCATTGAGCAGGCGCAGCGTGATTTCCTTGGTCTGGCCTTTGCGCAAAGGAATGTTTTTCTCCCAGTCGGAATAAGCGCCCTGTGCGGTTGCGCGCAGGTCATAAGCATCTTGTTTCAGGCCTGTGATGAGATAGTGGCCCTTGGCGTCGGTATGCACAATGCGTGGACGCACACCCGCGGAAGATTGGCAGGTGACTGCGGCGGCGGGAACCGGCTTGCCATCAGCGCCTAGAACCGTTCCTTTGATTACGCTGGCGGATTTTCCGGAAGATGTTTGTGCGCAAAGAACAATGGGAAAAAACAGAACGAGTGCGACCAGCTTGGGGATGAGGTTGCGAATCATCGGCGCGATGCTCCTGTGGCTACATTCAGTTTAATCCGGATGAGCAACATGAACGGATGGTTTGGACTGCAGTGTGCTCAGGAAACCAGCAGCAGGTCGGAGACGATTCGAACGGGGCCGCAGCAGATCAGGGCAAGGCCAGATCCACTGCGTAGACATCAACGTCGCCATGATCCACGGTGACGTACACGGAACCATCGGGACTCAGACCAGTAAAAATGCCGCGCGCGGCACCCAAGCTCAGAAGGTCACCGAGTCGCAACACGCGTTCCGTTTCCCGAGTAGCCATAGGAACTCGAAAAATACTTTCCTCGACTTCGTCGACGTCCTGGTAGTAAAGAGCATCGCCGCTGGGAGACCAGCGCAGCGCCGCTGGGAAGTTGGCTTCGGCCAAAACCGACCAAGTGTCTCGCCTGCAGTCGTAGAGCAGCACCTGTTTTTGTTTCGGGTTGAGAGCGGCGATGTACCGGCCATCGGCAGACCAGCGCGGCTCGATGAGCCCGTCCGAACCCAGCAATTTGGTGAGCTGACCGCTATCGAGATCCAGAATCCGAATATCCGGCTCCCGGTTGGACTCCATTTCCTGAACGTCGAGCACGATTTGCCGGCCATCGGTCCGCCAGTCGCCCGACACGGAGGCCCATTTGTTGTTGGAGGGGAGCACGCTCTTAGGGGTTCCACCATCGGCAGGAACAACGTAGAGACGCGGCTGGCTGTCCAACAAAAATCCGGTGAACAGAATCTGTTTCTGATCCGGCGACCAGTGCGGCGCAAAAGCCCCCGTGGCGCCGGCGGTTAGCTGGACTTTGCCGGTGCCATCGATGCGGCTCTTCCAAAGCGTGCCGTTCTCGCGGGCGGCGTAGACCACCCACTGACCATCGAGCGAAAAATCCATGTCGGTCGCGCCGGATTCGGCCAGCATGGCTGTCTTTGCGGAGGTTTTGGGATCGATGCGTAGCAGTTGATATTCGTTATGGGATCCGATCACGAAGATACGCTTGCCGTCCTGTATCGCTTCCGGGTGATCGAATGCAATGGGGCCTTTGGTCAACTGGATCGGATTGCTGGTGCGGCGGCGAAGCAGACCGTGGTTTTCGTCCATGATCCACAAGCTCGCCTGGGTATCCACAGCCAGGCTGGCGCGCAAGTCCACGCCGGAAGAGAAAGCAAAATACTTGCCGCCGTCCAGCCAGGTGCCGCTCCCCTCGTGCGGGCCGTGCTTTCCCTGGGGAAGCACCCGCTTTGGAACGCGCTTCTGAAGATCGATCTCCCACATCGAATCGGTGCTTTCCAGCAAATTAGTTTGAGTAAAACGAATCCGTTTGCCGTCGGGAGACCACACCAAGGAATGCGGCGCCGGATGGAATCGGGCGAGCTCACGAGCGCGATTGCCTGCTGGATCGGTAAGTTGGATGGCTTCGCCGTGTACGTAAGCGATGGAATCCCCGCTGGGGGACCACACCGCTTCCTGCGCAATGACGTCCCCGAGACGCCGAGGCGCTCCACCTTGGACCGGCCAAAGCCACAACGCGGTTTCCTCGCCACGATGGGTCAATTGGCCGATGAGAAATTGCGAATGATCCGGGGATAAATCGAAAATGCGGGTGTTGTCAAAGGGCGTCGGAGTTCTCTGAATCGCTCCTCCTTCGACTGAGGTTTGCATCAGGTTCCAGCCGGTCACATCGCGGACCACGAAGTAGATCCGGCTTCCATCGGTGACCAGTTTGCCCCACGGGTCAACCTGACCAGAGTGGGTGAGCTGCTGAACACGGATCACGCGAGGTTCGGGCCGGGGCCACAGAACGTAGGTGAACAAAGTGCCTACGGCAGCAAGGGCGAGCAGCACCTTCCCCCAATGGAGCCGCCACCATGGTTGGTAATCTGTCTGGCCCGCTAAGGGCCGCGGCGCGGTTGGCGTTTCCGATTGCGGCCCCGGAAGAGGGAGTTCATCGAGGGCCGGACTCTCGGTTTCGATGCGAATTGCGGTGGTGACGGCGGGAGACTCGATTTTGCACAACTCCACAGGGGCAATAAAGCGATAGCCCTTCCGGGGGACAGTCTCAATGAATAGGGGATTGTCCGCGCTGTCATTGAGGGCCGCGCGCAGTTTCATCAATGCGGTATTCAGGCTGCCGTCAAAATCGACGAAGGTGCCGTCCGGCCAAATGCTCTTGCGCAACTCCTCGCGGGTGACAATCTCCCCGGGGGACTCCAGCAGCAGCGAGAGAATGTGGAAGGGCTGTTCTTGGAGCTTTACAGGGGAGCCTTCGCGCAGGAGCGAGCCTGAATCGACGTCGGCTTCAAACAAGCCGAAGCGGTAGAGGCGGCGCTTGGTGGAGGACCTTACATCCATACACACAGTATGATGGGCGGCAATAGTACACCAAAATGGCGGTTGATGAAACAGGATAAACCAAACGAAGGCAAGGGCTTAATTGTTGATAAAACAAACTAGGCGAAGTTCGTTTGACGCTGGCAAGGTTTTGCGCTCATGGTGGAGCGCAGTTAGCTTCTCGTCTCGGCTGGATACCCAAATTCCGGGCGAGGCGACCCCAAAGAGGAGGCTGGCTTCCCTGACATGGAGGCAGCTTCCCCTCTGAACCAACGGGAACCGCGTCCGATGTTCACCGTCAGCAGTATCGAGCACGGACGCGGCGACTCCCCGTCCGACTAGGACTCAGCAACAGCAAGGTGCGCGTGCCCGCCATTTTTCTGCAGGTTTAGAAGCGGACCCCAGGTAATATTTCTACAGACCAGTACCAAGTGTACCTACAGGGATTACTATATAGGTTGTGCTTATCTAATGAATTATCATTATCTTACGCCCACAGCAATGCGGATCGGAGTTTTGGCGCTCGGCGTGCGTCCACTCGGTATTGTCGAAGTGTATGCGAAGCAGGCGGCTAGCAACCAAGCCTTCGACCAGTACCGGTGATCTGGTGGGAAACTGGTTTTCACCGGCAAAGCCGGTGTTTCGCCGGAAGGTTCTGCGGTTCCATTCTACGTAATTGCTATCGCCGTTCTCTCCTTCTACAGGGAACTGGCGTTTCGCGTCGTGGCCGAAGCAGCGGCTAGCGTAGGCGGCTTGGCCGAGGCACGAGTCACAGTGCTAGTGAATTGTGAGATCCGTGATGAAATTAGAATCGCACGTGCGCACAACGCTCAAACTAGTCGTTCCTTTAGCCGTGAGCGTTCTTAGTGTGTCTTTGCTCTATGGGTTTTACCAGGTGCGCTTGGAGCAGAGGAATTTGCGCAATGACCTGCTGCACCGCTCGGCGGTACTGGCGGCAAGCCTGCAAGAGAATCTGGAGTCCACACCGGGCCACGCCAACGACCGCAATCTGGGCCGCTTCGTCGAGAAGTATGGCCAGCGGGAACACCTGCTGGGTGTGGCCGTGTACGACGAATCCGGGCGGGCCATCGCCTTTACGCACGGCCTGTCGCCGTCGTTCACGGTGCAGCCAGAGATCGCCGCACGTGCTGCGGCCAGCAACAAAGACGCTTTTGAATTCCGGGACAAATCCGACGACCCATTGCAGCTCTACGCGGTGCCATTGCACCGCGAAGGCAAGGTTAGCGGCAGCCTGATGGTGGTGTACGACTCCAGCTACATCCATGCGCGGGTGATGCGCGCGATTCGCGATTCCTTGCTGAGTACGCTGGTGCAGACATTGCTCATAACCGGGCTGGCCCTGTTCCTGGTGCGCTCCGCCTTCACTTCTCCGCTGGCAAAAACAGCCAAATGGCTGCGAAGGTTGCGGGCCGACCCTTCGGATGTACCAGCCGCGCCCCCGAAAGGAGAAATCTTTGCGCAAATCCACGCGGAAGCGCGGCATCTGGCGCGTGATCTAAGTTCCGCGAGAGCGGCGGCGCAAGAAGAAGCGCAATTGCGGGAGTCGCAGCTGGCGCAATGGACCGCGGAGCGCCTGCGGGTGAGCTTGCAAACGAAGCTGCAGGGGGACGCGTTGTTCGTGGTGTCGAACCGTGAGCCTTACATGCATGTGTACGACGAAAGGAACGCGATTCGCGTGTTGGTGCCTGCCAGTGGATTGGTGACCGCGCTGGAGCCGGTGTTGCAAGCGTGCGAAGGGACATGGATCGCCAATGGCTCGGGAAGCGCCGATCGCGACGTGGTCAACGAACGGGATCAGCTTCGAGTACCGCCGCACCGGCCGACGTATACGCTACGGCGGGTCTGGCTATCGGAGGACGAGGATCGCGGGTATTACGAGGGTTTCTCGAACGAAGGGCTGTGGCCGCTTTGCCATATCGCGCACACCCGGCCGTCGTTCCGTCCAGGCGACTGGATGTACTACCAGCGAATCAACCGGCGATTCGCCGACGCCGTGCTGGAAGAGATGGCAGGGACGCAGTCGCCGGTGCTGTTGGTGCAGGATTACCACTTCGCGTTGTTGGCGCGCATGGTGAAAGAATCCCGGCCGGACGTGCGGGTAGCGGTGTTCTGGCACATTCCGTGGCCCAATGCGGAAGCGTTTGGCATCTGCCCTTGGCAACGGGAACTGGTCGACGGACTATTGGGAGCTGACCTGGTGGGCTTCCACATCCAGACGCATTGCAATAATTTTCTGCAAACCGTGGATCGCGCCGTAGAGGCGTTGACCGATTGGGACCGGTTCGAGGTCAGTCGCAAAGGACATGTAACCCGTGTTCGGCCGTATCCCATCAGCGTGGCATTTCCCCAGGATCATACAGGCGGGCAGGTGATCCGCATAACCGGAGAAGGGCGTGGCGCATTGTTCTCCGAACTGGGCATCGACGCGTCGCTTTTGGGGGTGGGTGTAGACCGTGTGGATTACACCAAGGGGATTATCGAGCGCTTCCGGGGAATTGAACGGTTCCTGGAAATGTATCCGGTCTACCAGAGACGATTTACGTTCGTGCAAATCGGAGCGCCCAGCCGGACGGATATACCTCGGTATCAGCAGTTCCTGGACGAGGTGACGGCCGAAGCGGAGCGGATC
The DNA here is from genome assembly GCA_035622555.1 of Candidatus Eremiobacteraceae bacterium. Taxonomy (GTDB): domain Bacteria; phylum Acidobacteriota; class Terriglobia; order Acidiferrales; family UBA7541; genus Acidiferrum. Next base: position 14,419 of record DASPVD010000097.1, read on the forward strand.
AATACGCGATTCCAGGCCGGGCGTTGGAAGCCGATTGCATTATTGAAGCGGCACCATTCGCACGAAGAGATTGAAAGGTATTTCCGGGCGGCTTCGGTGTGCTTGGTCACCTCGCTGCACGACGGAATGAATCTGGTGGCGAAAGAGTTTGTGGCTTCACGGGACGATAATCGCGGCGTACTGGTCCTGAGCACCTTCACCGGCGCAGCCAGGGAATTGAGCGATGCGCTGCTGGTGAATCCGTACGACATGGACCAAATGGCCAATGCCATTTATCAAGCCTTGGAGTTCAACGAGGAAGAGCAAGCGGCACGCATGAGCCGCATGCGTAAGACCGTTTACGAGCATAATGTCTACCGGTGGGCCTTCAATCTGCTGTCGGACCTGACCGACATTCGCGTGGAAACCGGGGAAAAGAGTGCGGTGGCGCGCGCATCTTAAGGGCAGGCTGCCAAACGAGCCAAGAGATGCGCATGGGACGCGGTGAGTACCCCATTCAAGTTTTTTACCGTCGCGGAGTTGACCAGAATCGGCAATCTGTCCACGGGAACTTTGTCCGCTTAAACAGAATTTCCAGATCACCAACAGCTCAAGTTAAGCAGGTGTGAAAGTTCAGGCGGAGAGCTTGGTCAGCGCTTGTTCGAGATCCGCGACCAGGTCTTCGGTGGCTTCCAACCCGATATTTAGGCGCACGATGCGATGTTCGTACGGGGGACGGCCCGGAATGCGCCCAATATCGTAAGCCACCGCAAGGCTGGCAACTCCTCCCCAGCTATATCCGACTTTGAAGAGCTGCAACGCATCTACAAAGTGGAAGACCTGTTGCTGGGACGGGCCTGGCTTGAACACCACCGAAAACACGCCGGAGGAACCCAGGAAATCACGCTTCCAGAGCTGGTGGCCTGGGCAAGAAGGCAGCGCGGGATGCAAGACCAGTTCGATTTCCGGGCGCGAGCTGAGCCACCTGGCTATGGAAAGCGCCGACGACTCGATGGCGGCAAGCCGAACGCCCAGGGTCTTCAAACCACGAAGAGCAAGGCTGCAATCGTCAGGAGATACACCGCAGCCGATGACTTGCTGGGCAGCACCTAGACGCTGATAGAGAGCATCATCGCGCACGGTGATGGAGCCCAACAGCAGGTCGCTGTGGCCTCCAATGTATTTGGTGATGGCCTGCATGGTCACATCCACCCCGTGCGCAAAGGCGTCCAAGAGCACGCCTGCGGACCAAGTGTTGTCCAAAACGACGCGGACGTTTCGTTCGTGGGCGGCGACCACGATGGCCGGCAGGTCTTGAACTTCCATGGTGATGGAGCCGGGGCTTTCGCACCAAATCAGGCGGGTGTTTTTCTGAATCAATGAACCGATGCCGGCGCCGATGCTTGGATCGTAAAAATCGGTGGTGATTCCGAAGCGCGAGAGCAAACGTGTGGCCAGCTTGCGGTTCGGAAAATAAACGCTGGCCGGGATCAGCAGGTGGTCGCCCGACTGGAGAAGCGCGAAGTTGATCAGTGAGATGGCGGCTTGCCCCCCCGGGGTAAGGATCGTCCGTGAGCCGGACTCCAGCTCACAGATCCGGGCAGCCAGCTCGAGCACGGTGGGCGTGCCATAAAGCCCGTAGGTATAGCCGACGCGCCACTGGTCCCAAGTGTCCTGCACAACGGAAGCGGAAGAGAACACGGTAGTGGAGCCGCGAAAAGTCGGCGTAACCAGGGAGTGATAACCTTCAGGAATTTTTGCATCGGAATGGATCAGTTTGGTTTTCCAGCTCTTGGGCATCCGCAGCCTCGCCGCTTTAGTATTCCGCCAAATCACCGGCAGTATAGTGAAATCCGGAAAGAAGAGGAACGGGAACTGGGTCCGGCGGGTTCAAGGGAGGCTCCATACGGTTGCGTATTGACAAGCGCGGGCGAGTTTTCATACCATACGGCCCCGTATGGAAAGGGCTTCAGAACGGCGGGAATGGCTGCAAGGCGCATCGCGCGCGTTGCGCAAGGGCTTGGCGGTGTTGCTTGCGGCGGCTTTGTCGCCCGCATGGGCAAGGCTGCCAGGCGAAAAGACGACCCCGGCTGGGATTCCGAGATCCACGGCGCGCTACGTGAAAATGCGCGATGGCGTGGAGATTGCAGTCTCTCTGTACTTGCCAAAGGACCTGAAACCGAATGAGCGGGTGCCGGTGCTCATGCGAACGACCCGTTACTGGCGCGAGCCGCAGAAAAGCGCACTGCTGAAAATGTTGCTGGACCTGCACATCGTACGTGGTTCCCTGCTCACCGCGCCGGAGGTCCAATACTTCAACCAGCGCCGTTTCGCGGTGCTGCTGGTGGACGCGCGTGGAACCGGGGCGTCAGGGGGTCATCGGGAGCTCGAGTTCTCCCCTGCGGAAGTTGCCGATATGGGTGAAGTTGCAGCCTGGGCGGCGGCGCAGCCGTGGTCCAATGGAAACGTCGGCACGTTTGGAATCTCCTACGAAGGCAACACCGCCGAGCTTGCCGCGGTCCCCAACCAGCCGGCAATCCGCGCGGTCATGCCTCTTTACGACACTTTTGATAACACCGAGGATGAAGGCGAGCGTGGAGTAGCGCTTAAGTCGCTTCTAAGCGAATGGTTTGACGTTGTCGCCGCGCTGGACCGCGACGACGTATGCGGTGGCATGGAAGTGAAAGGATTGCGTTGCTGGATGGTCCGGCGAATGATCCCGGGGGTACGCCCCGTCGACGGAGACTCGCAACGAAAGCATTTGAAGGAATTGGTCGCGCAGCACCAGCAAAATCAGTACTACAAGGATGAGCTCAGTAAACTAGAGTTTTACGACGACACACTCACGACCGAGGCGGGTAAGTTTCGCCTAGCAGATATCAGCCCCTCCGGATTACGCACACAAATTGAAGCATCGAAGGTTCCCATGATGGTTTGGGAAGGTTGGCTTGACGGGAGCGACTCGGACGGAAGCTTGATCCGTTACCGGACATTCTCCAATCCACAGGTGGTGGTGATCGGCCCGCTGTCCCACGGAGGAGACTTCAAAGTCGATCCATTCGTAACGAAGCACAAGCCTCCCGAGCCAACAACCCAGGAGCAGTTCAAAGTGGAGGCGGACTTCTTCGACCGCACGCTGCGAAGCGGGTCGTCAGAACCCATAGAGTCTTCGATTCGGTATTACACGACGGGAGAGGGGCAATGGCACACCACCAAAACATGGCCGCCTTCGGGTTTCGCGGCGGAACGTTTGTACTTTGGGAACGACCATACACTCAGCCCGTCCGCTCCCACGGATACCGGCGCTAGCGACTCTTATACCGTGGACTTTACCGCCTCTAGCGGGAAACAAACCCGTTGGCACACAGGATTTAGTGGAAGCGATGTGGTGTATCCCGATCGCGCCGATGCCGACAAGAAACTCCTGCTGTACACGAGCGCGCCACTCCAGTCCGATCTAGAGATAACGGGCTCACCGGTCTTAAGCCTGGAAATGTCCTCAACGACAAGCGATGGGGCGATCCATGCCTACCTTGAAGATGTGTCGCCGGAAGGACGGGTTACCTACGTAGATGAGGGAGTTTTTCGAGTGATTAATCGAAAAGAGGTTGATCCGAAGAGCCTCCCCTACGAGCCGCTGGGACCGGCGCACAGTTTCCTGCGCGCAGATGCAGAGCCGCTCGTGCCGGGCACGCCAACGACAATTCGGTTCTCGCTGTACGCCACATCGGTATGGTTGCGGCAGAATCATCGCATCCGGGTTGCGCTCGCCGGTGCAGACGCCGACGTGTTCCGGCGTTATCCCGCAGAAGGAACACCCGTCTGGAAGGTGTACAGAGAAGCCTCGCGAGCCTCGTTCATCGAATTGCCTGTACGGGGGACTGTGGAAGTGCGGTGACTCGAGAACCAGCTGGATGATAGCCGTTGCGAGGAGAGACGAAGACGAGGAGCGATTTGAGCAGTCCAGTCAAATTACCGTGTGCCATACTACGCCGTATGGGAAAAGATCTAGGAAGACAGGATTGGCTGCGGGCTGCTCGGCTGGCGTTGTTGAAAGGCGGGGTCGAGGCGGTGCACGTAGAGCGGCTGTCGCGTGATCTGCACGTCACCAAAGGAAGTTTCTACTGGCACTTCAGAGACCGCGAGGAGCTGCTGGAACTGCTGTTGCGAGAGTGGGAAGACGAGTTGCTGCACGAGATTATCCCGCTGTTGCGGGGACGGCGAGGTAACGCCGCACTGCGATCGTTAATGCAGCTCATGGTTAAACGCGTGCCGCTCAGTGAGGATGGAACCCTACCGTCGGACGCAGCCATGTTCGCCTGGGCGGCGGTGTCGCCACCGGTGGCGCAGAGAGTGAATCGAGCTGAGAACAAGAGAATTGATGCGTTGAACCAACTCTTCGGAAGTTCCGGGCGGGCTGAGCTGGTGTATCTGGTGTGGCTGGGATTTGTGGCGCGGGGGCAACGGGCGCCCGACACACGCAAGAGGTTTCCCGAGATCGCGCGGATGCTGCGCGAGCTGTTTCCGCCGGAACAGCGCAATCGGGGCAAAAGCAGCGTCCCTAGCGGGAATTAAGACGGACGAACTCCAAGATACCAAGGAGCCAAACGAGGAAGCGGCTGACCGACTCCTCCGGAAGGCAGCGCGCCTGGGGATACGATGTGAGGAGGCTGTTCCAAGGTGGCGGGTTGCGTTGACGGCAAGTTATAGCGAATGGTATAAATGATAATTCTGTGAGGCAGCATCAGGCCCACCGTACGCTCCTACCGGGTCGGAGGACGGCGCGGCTGCCCATCTGAAACTAGGCGACACAATCCCATGCCAAGCTTGGTTCACCAAATCGGCGAACTCTTCCTCCGGGCTGTGCCCGTTGCCCTGATTGTCCTGATTTTTTACTTTGTATTGCGGTCACTGTTCTTCAAACCGATCTTACAAGTGATGGCGCAACGCGAAGCGCGGACCCAGGGGGCCAGGAAGTCGGCCGAAGCGGCGCAAGCGGCTGCCGCAGAGAAGATCCGGCAATATGAAGAGGCACTGAGGCAAGCGAAAGCCAAGGTGTACGGCGAGCAGGAAACGGAACGAAAAAAGTTGCTGGATGAACGGGCGGCGCGATTGAAAGACGAACGGAGCAAGGCGTCAAACGAGGTGGCCAAAGCCAAAGAACGGGTCGCCGGGGAATTGGACGCGGCGAAACAGGAGATTGAGACAACCGCGTCGCAGTTGGCGGTAGAGATTGCCACGCGTGCGTTGCAAGCGGCTCCGGGACCGAGCAGTCCGGCGAGGCCGGCATGAGCAAGCGGCGCGCGGTAGCGCTGAAGGCGTTGACCATCCCGGGAATAATGCTATGTTTGACGCTGACGGCGGTAGCACAAGAACAAGCGGCGGCCGGGCCGGCGGATCGGCCGGTCGGAATTGCCTTTCAGTGGTCCCACTTCGTCATCGTCGCAATCTTGTTCGCTTGGCTGATCAAGGCTGTTTTGCCACCCTTTGTTCGCCGGAATGCCGATAAGATCACGGAAGCGATTGGCAAGGCAGCGGTGGCCAAGGCGGAAGCGGAGCGCCAGTTGAAGGAAGCGGCGACAAAGCTGGCCAGTCTGCCGCAGGAGATCTCCGAGTTCCGCGAGCAGGCCAAGAAGGACGCAGCCGCGGAGTTGGAACGGCTGCGGGCGATGATGAAGACCGATCTCGAGAGGGTTGGCATTGCGGCAAAGGCGGAAATCACCGCCGCTGAGCGGGCCGCGAGGGTGGAACTGAAGGCGTTGGCAGCAAAATTGGCAGTGGATCGGGCGGAGTCGCTGGTGGCCAAGCAGATGACGCCGGCGATTCAGGAAGCCATGTTGAAGAATTTTGTGCGAACGCTGCAAGGGAGGCCGAATTGAAGTCGGCCAGTTTACAATACGCGACGGCTCTCGCGGACATCGTGCTGGAGCAAGGGGCAGCGGAACCCGCCCGCAAACAGCTGGAAGACTTTCGCGCGACGTACAATGAATCGGCGGAACTGCGGAATTTCTTGATCAGCCCGGCGGTGCCAAGACAGGACAAGCACGGGGTCATCGAAAAGCTTCTGGCGCGTTTGGGCGCGAGCAGGATCATTCGGAATTTCGTGTTTGTCATGGCCGACAACCAACGGATCCACCTTCTGCCGGAAATTGTGGACACCTTCGAGCAGGTGTTAAGGCAGAGGCAAGGCGTAGCGGAGGCCGAGGTGATCTCGGCCACAGAATTGAACGATCAGCAACGAAGCGAATTGATCCAAACATTAGAACGAGTGTCGGGTAAGAAGATTCAGGCCAAATATTCGCTGGAGCCGAAGCTGCTGGGCGGGGCAATCGTCAGGATTGGGGACACGATCTACGATGGATCGGTGCACAACCGCTTGGAACGACTGCGCGCGCAGCTGGCCGCAGAATAGGCATTCGGGAGCAGGTATGGCACAAGTCAAGGCAGACGAAATCAGCAAGATTCTGCGCGAGCAGATCGCCAATTACGAGCAGACCGTAGCGGTGGACGAGGTTGGCTCGATCATCAGCGTGGGAGACGGCATAGCGCGCGTGCACGGGCTGGAAAAAGCCATGTACGGCGAGATGCTGGCCTTTCCTCATGACGTTTTCGGAATCGCATTGAACCTGGAAGAAGAAGAAGTGGGCGTGGTGCTGCTGGGCGAGACTTCCGAGCTCAAGGAAGGCGATACGGTTCGGCGCACCAATACAATTATGTCGGTTCCCGTGGGCGAGGAGCTGGTGGGCCGAGTGGTGAATCCGTTGGGCGAGCCGGAAGACGACAAGGGACCGATTCCGGCGAAAGAGCACATCCCGCTGGAACGGCTGGCGCCTGGCGTGCTGGACCGGCAACCCGTGCGGGAACCATTGCAGACCGGAATCAAGGCCATCGATTCGATGATCCCGATTGGACGCGGCCAACGCGAATTGATCATCGGCGACCGGCAAACCGGCAAAACCGCGGTCATTCTGGACACCATCATCAACCAGAAGGGCAGCGACATGATCTGCATCTACTGCGCCATCGGGCAGAAGCGTTCGACCATCGCGCAGGTTATCAAAACGCTGACCGACTACGGGGCCATGGACTACACCATCATTGTGGCCTCTTCGGCGGCCGAGCCGGCTTCCTTGCAGTACATCGCCCCTTATGCTGCCTGCGCCATGGGCGAGTATTTCCGGGATTCGAAGCGCCACGCGGTGGTGTTTTACGACGATTTGTCCAAGCACGCTCAGGCGTACCGGGAAATTTCGCTGCTGCTCCGTCGTCCGCCGGGCCGTGAGGCGTTTCCCGGGGACGTGTTTTACCTGCACTCCCGCCTGCTGGAACGCGCGGCGAAACTGAATGACAAGCTGGGTGGTGGTTCGTTAACGGCGTTGCCCGTGATCGAGACACAAGCCGGGGACGTTTCGGCATACATCCCAACGAACGTAATTTCCATCACGGATGGTCAGATTTACCTGGAAGCCGACCTGTTCAACGCGGGCATCCGGCCGGCCATTAACGTGGGTATTTCCGTGAGCCGCGTTGGCGGCAACGCACAGATCAAGGCGATGCGCCAGGTGGCTGGGTCGTTGCGACTGGACATGGCGCAATACCGCGACCTGGCGGCCTTTGCGCAATTTGGCTCGGATCAATTGGACAAGGTGACGCAGGCGCAGTTGGCGCGCGGCCAGAGATTGACCGAGGTCCTAAAACAAGACCAATATGTGCCGCTGCCGGTAGAGAAGCAGGTTCTGGCGCTGTATGTGGCTACCAGTGGCGCGCTGGATTCCATCCCGGTGCCGGAGGTGCGGCGTTTCGAAAAGGAATTCCTGCAATTTGCCGAAACCAATTACGGCGGTGTGCTGAAAGAGATCGCGAACAAGAAGGCCCTGGACGACGGCATTAAGGCCAACATCAAGACGGCGTTGGATGCATTTAAAGATCGTTTCGCTGCGACGATTGCTGCAGAAACCCACTAAGTGAACGAATAACGGTACTTCATGCCTACGCTACTCGATTTTCGGAGGCGCATCCGTTCGGTCAAGAACACCCAGCAGATTACGCGGGCGATGAAATTCGTGTCGGCCGCGCGGCTGCGGCGAGCGCAAGAGGCGGCGTTGGCGGCGCGGCCTTACGCGAGAGAATTGGTGCGAGTGTTGCGCTCGACCATGGCGCGCATCGAGTCACCGAAGCATCCGTTGCTGGCGACCCGGCCGGAGGAGCGGATTCTGGTTCTGGTGTTGGCGGGCGAGCGAGGACTGGCCGGCGCATTCAACACCAATATCCTTCGCGAGGCCGTGAAATTCTTCAAGAGCAGGCAAGGGAAAAAGGTTGTGGTGATTCCCGTCGGCAAGAAAGGTCGCGACAGCTTGCGCAAAATGGGAATGGAGTTTGCCGGCGAATTTGTGAATGTGCTGGCGCGGGTCGACTATGGAGTGGCGCGCGAAATCGCGAATCTGATCACCGCGCTGTATGCCGAAGAGAAGATTGACGCCGTGTACGCCGTGTTCAGCGAATTCAAGAACGTACTCGCGCCGAACCTGATTACCGAAAAGCTGCTGCCAGTGGAAAAATTCAAACCCGAGGATGAAGGCGCGGAGGAAAGCGCCGCCGCGCAGACTGATTATATCTACGAGCAACCGGCGGAACAGATTCTGGACCGGCTGCTACCGCGCTATGTCGAGACCCAAGTGCTTCGCGCAATGCTGGAGTCATCCGCGGCCGAACATGCCGCTCGCATGACCGCGATGGAAGCGGCAACCAAGAATGCCGGGGACGTCATCGATGCATTGACATTGCATATGAACAAGGTGCGACAAGCGGCGATAACCAAGGAGATTATCGAGATCGTAAGCGGCGCGGCCAACGTGATGTGATGGAGGCTGGTGAACGGTAGATTCGGTTGCACGGCCCCAGAGAGTGGCCAGAGCGACGAAATTAGAGGAGTCAAAATGGCTGAAAAACAGGCAGCGGTTGGACACGTAGTGCAGGTGATTGGCCCGGTGCTGGACATCCAGTTCCCGGAAGGGCATCTGCCTGCGATTTACAACGCCATACATATAACGAATGAGGGTTACAACACGCCCCAACCGCTGGACGTGATCGCGGAAGTGCAGCAGCACTTGGGGGAAGGCCGGGTGCGTGCCATCGCCATGGAGCCCACGGAAGGAATGGTCCGCGGCATGAAGGCATGCGACACAGGAAATCCCATCGAGGTGCCCGTAGGTCGCGCAACACTGGGCCGCGTGTTGAACGTTCTCGGGAAGCCAGTGGACGGGATAGGCGCGGTTGTCACCAATACGCATTATCCCATCCACCGGCCTTCGCCGGCTTTGGACGACCAATCGACCACCCTGGAGATGTTTGAAACCGGAATCAAGGTGGTGGACTTGATTCAGCCGTTCCTGAAAGGCGGAAAGATCGGATTGTTCGGCGGCGCGGGGGTGGGCAAAACCGTGCTCATTCAGGAACTCATTCATAACGTGGCCATGAAGCACGGAGGCGTGTCGGTATTCGCCGGGGTGGGAGAACGGACGCGCGAAGGCAATGACTTGTATCTGGAATTTCAGGAGTCGCACGTAATCGCGCCGGGACAGCCGGACAAATCGCGTGCGGCTTTGATCTATGGGCAAATGACCGAACCACCGGGCGCGCGCCTACGCGTGGGCCTGACCGGTTTGACGGTGGCGGAATATTTCCGGGATGAAGAGCACCTCGACGTTCTTCTGTTCATCGACAACATTTTCCGTTTTGTGCAAGCGGGGTCGGAAGTTTCCGCGCTGCTGGGGCGCATGCCGTCGGCGGTGGGCTATCAGCCCAACCTGAACACGGAAATCGGAGAATTGCAGGAACGCATCACCTCGACGAAAACCGGGTCGATCACATCGGTGCAGGCGATTTACGTGCCAGCCGACGACTACACGGACCCAGCTCCGGCGGCCACATTTACGCACCTGGATGCGACCACCAACCTGAGCCGGCAAATTGTGGAACGCGGCATCTACCCGGCGGTCGATCCGTTGGCCAGCAGTTCGCGGATTTTGGACCCACGCATCGTGGGGCAAGAGCACTACACGGTTGCGCGCGGCGTCAAGTCCATTCTGCAGCGCTACAAGGACCTGCAAGACATCATCGCCATTCTGGGCATCGAGGAACTCTCGGACGAAGACAAGCGCGCAGTGGCTCGGGCGCGGCGCATCGAACGGTTCCTGTCGCAACCCATGTTCGTGGCCGCGCAGTTTACCGGGTTGGAAGGCAAATACGTGAAGATCGAAGACACGGTGCGCAGTTTCAAGGATATCGTCGAAGGCAAGTATGACGATATTCCGGAGCAGGCTTTCTACATGGTCGGGACTATCGAAGAAGTAATGGAAAAAGCGGAGAAGATGAAGGCCGGCGTTTGAGGGCAAATGCTACCCGAAGCGATTGAATTAATCGTAGTCACTCCGGAGCGGCAGCTGCTGCGTGAGACGGTGGTGGAAGTCGCTATCCCTGGATTGGATGGGGCATTCGGTATACTACCGGGACACGCGCCCATGATCACGGAGTTAGGCATTGGCGAACTGAGCTACCGTACCACGACGTCCAGCCAGCCAGTGTTGTTGGCAATTCTGCGCGGATTCGCGGAGGTTTTGCCCGACCGGGTGACACTGTTGGCAGAAACTGCGGAGCGCGCGGAAGAAATCGATCTGGCGCGAGCCGAAGCGGCCAAAGCTCGCGCGGAACACCGGCTGGCTTCAAGCGATCCGAATATTGATTGGGACCGGGCGACCGTGGCGCTGCAAAGAGCATTGATTCGAATTCAGGTGGCACGGAAGTACCGGGGCGCTCCGGTAGGGTCCAGCTGATTCTTCGCTCGAACCATCTCCCATCCGGACTTACTTTCTCGTTGGATCTCGCCGATCGATGCCGGAGACTTCGGATGAGCTGAGGTCGGAAGGAGAAGATCCTTGCGTACAAGGGGTTTCACCCGCAATGCTTTGGCTGTTTTCGGGATTCTGGTGATGTTGTGTACCGGTGTAGCGGGGCAGAGTGCTCAGAAACGAGTGGTTCATGCCGACCTGTCGCGCGTGACAGGACCACATTCGAAGGTGCCTTTGCTGGTCGTGGGTGCGGGTCGAGCGGCGGAAGGGCTACGAGCCGACTGGCAGGATCAACTGGCCACAGTGCAAACCGAGATAGGCTTTCGTTACCTTCGCATGCACGGGCTCTTGAACGACGAGATGGGGGTCTATGGCGAAGACAAACCAGGAAACCCCGCGTTCAATTTCCGGTATGTGGACTCGCTTTACGACGCGCTTCTGCGGAAGCAGATCCGTCCGTTCGTGGAGCTAACGTTTATGCCCAGCAAACTCGCCAGTGGCGACTCCACAGTGTTTTGGTGGAAAGGGAATACCTCGTTGCCGAAAGATCCCGCCAGGTGGGCGATGCTTATGCGCGCCTTGATTGCACACTGGAAGGAGCGCTACGGCGAGGCGGAGATTACCCAGTGGTATTACGAGGTGTGGAACGAGCCGGACATTAGGCCCTTCTGGCCTCATTCACTGGAGGAGTATTTCAACCTGTATAAGACCACGGCGGAAGCCATTCGCAGCGAATGCCGGAAGTGCCGCATCGGTGGACCGGCATCGGCAGTGCCTTATGCGGCGGAAGAGGCGTTTGAGAAGTGGATCGTGGCGAATCCTGAGCCGGTGGACTTCATCTCGGTGCACGCTTACGGAGTCAAGGAGGGCTTTCTGGACGCGGATGGTTCGGCGGGCACCATCCTTGATCCCGATCCCGACTCGGTTAGCGGGCGAATGCGGCATTCGCGCGAACTGCTTGACGCATCCCCACTGCGCAATCTTGAGCTGCATTTCACGGAGTGGAGTTCGGCCTACACGCCCACCGATTACATGCACGACCAGTATCACCAGGCCAGTTTTATTCTCGATAAGATCAAGCGCGCGACTCCGTATGTTAATTCGATGTCGTACTGGACATTTACGGACATATTTGAAGAGAACGGCCCGCGCTTTACCCCCTTTCATGGGGGATTCGGGATGATCAACCTGCAGGGCATCCGGAAGCCGTCCTTTTACGCCTTCAAGTTCCTGAGCATGCTTGGTACGGACGATGTCGCAACAGATGACAGCCAATCTTGGATCACTAAGTCGGATGATGGTTCGGTGCAGGCATTGGTGTGGGACTATTCCCCGGTCACGCCACCGGCAGGACAGACAGACCAGGTCTTCTACAGACAGGACCTGCCCCCGGTCGATAAGGGGCAGCTGACAGTCGATATCGCGAACGTCCGCAATGGCAAATACCGTGTGGCTGTTTACCAGATTGGTTACAAGCACAACGACCCGTTCACGGCTTACGTGGAGATGGGGTCGCCCCGGCAGCTCACTCGAGCCCAGGAAGACGCATTGAAAAACGTCAGCAGCGGCGGACCAGTCACACAGAGCGAAATCACGATCAGCAACAAGACCTTCAGCAAGACCATTTCGCTGCGCACAAACGATTGTTTCCTGGTGGTGCTGACTCCCATTCGGAAAGGTGCGGGCAGGTAGGAACAGTCTTTACCGGGAATCCGGCGACAGCGGCTGCACCTTTCCGCGCTCGTTATTCATTGCGCTTCTGGCTTTAAATGGAACAGCATCGGGCCTGCGCGTCACATTCTCATTCCACTTCGGCAGCGTTCCCGCGGTTCTCAATGTTTCTTCGAGTAAGGTTGCTAAAAAAGTCTTGGAGCAAAATCCTTAAGATCACGACGCCATGTTTGCCACTCGTGGTTGGTACCTGGCGATTCGTAGAAAACGTGCTGAATGTTCGCTTCGAGCAGTGAAGCGTGTAATCTCTGGAGCCCCGCGCGCATTCTCTCGGGCTCTTCCGTTCCGACACCCAGCCACAGCAAATGCACTCTCTTCGAGAAAGCGGCTGGATCAGCAAATACACCGTTATAGGCGGTCTTCGGATCCAGTTTCTGATCACCGAGAACCAGTGGCCCAGCGGCTCCACTGAATCCTCCGATGTAGGAGAAGAGATCGAGATGATTCAGGGTGACCTGGAAGGTCTGGCTCCCTCCCATGGAAAGGCCGGCCATGGCGCGATGATCGCGATCCGGAAGTGTCCTGAAAGTGGAGTCGATATAGGGAATCAGCGCTTGTGTCATATCATCTTCAAACGCGGCGGTCATTTCCTGCATCGCCTTCATCATTTCGGGAGAGCCAAAAGGTTTTCCAGTCAGATCGGGAGCGGGTTGACCGGCGCGTCTGGCGTAACCATAAGCCATGACCAGGATCATGGGCTTGCAGCTTCCGGCCGCGATCAGATTGTCGAGGATGAAATTGGCGCGACCCTGTCTGGTCCACCCGGTCTCATCTTCGCCGCCGCCGTGCTGCAAATAGAGCACCGGATAGCGCAACTTGGTCTGCTCATCGTACTTCGGGGGCGTGTAGACGAGCGCGTGGCGCCAGCTTCCGGTCACCTTGGAGTAATACCAGACCTCACGGACCTGGCCGTGGGGCACATCCTGAATCGAATAATAAGTGGAACCTGGCTCCGGAACCTCCACAGCACTTGCGGGTTTACCTCCGCCAAAGAATGCATGACTGTTACTGTCGCTGACCTCTGCACCGTCAATAATCAGGGTGTAGTAGTGCAAGCCGGGAACCAGCGGGGGCGTTGTGACCGTCCAGAAGCCATCCAGTTGCTTGACCATATCCAGTTTCGGCCCGCTCCAGAAATTCAGTCGGACGTTGGTGGCGTCGGGAGCCTTCACACGGATTTGCACTCTCTCTGTGCTATCAACGCGAGGATACTCCGCTCCCCACACGTTGGTCGTAGCGGGCTGAAAATCGCCCGAGTCTTGCGCGTAACAAAGACTCGCAAACAAAAACAGCATTATTCCGAGTTGCTTCATCGCTTTTCTCCTGGTTCAGATCGTAAATTCTGACCACGTGACAGGCAGCGCCATGACTTCCCAGCGGGAATCTCACCCGAAAAGAGCGAACGGACGCCCGTGTCGGCACATGGTTGATTGCAGTTTCCGGCGAAGTGAACGGGGGTCGTTGTGCTGATCTTCCTACGTGCCTGTGCGTGAGTGTCTGAAGTAGTTTTACCGTTTTCACCATGGACACTGCAAATCTCAGATCTGTGACCCTCTGGATCAATAGGAATTGACACCCATGGTCTCCCGGTTGGGACGGTGATCTATTGTGGCTCAAAAAGACAGGCTGAAGAACTGTTGCTAATAAGCGAGCGCTTCGGCACCATCGGGTAGTGAAAGTGAGGCAAATATGCACCTACGATCTCTGCGGTTTTTCGTGTGGCCTGTATTTGCGATGGCTTCGTGCGCCTGGGGCCAGGAGGTAAATTCGTGCGCCAAGCTAATGAACTTCAAGTCTTCTGGTGTCGAGATAACCAAGGCAACACCAATTGCTGCCGGAACCACTGAGCCGGATCCCTTCGGGCCGGGTCGCAGCGCTCCCCTTCCCGCATATTGCCGGGTGGAGGGCGTGATCAACCGGCGGACCGGTGTCGGGGGCGAAGAGTTCGGGATTCATTTGGCGTTGGCCATGCCTGACAAATGGAACGGCGATTTCCTGATGCAAGGCGGAGGTGGTGGAAACGGCATGGTGCTGCCGCCTCTTGGCCTGAATGCGGCGGGAGATACACCGGCGCTGCTGCGTGGATTCGCAGTGGTCAGCACAGACACAGGCCACAAGAGCCACGGGGGAGCGTTTGACTTCGGCTTCATGAAAGACCAACAGGCCGCTCTGGATTTTGCGTATCTGGCTAACGCGCAAGTGGCAGCGCTCGCCAAACAACTGATCGAGCAGTACTACGGAAAGCCCGCAGCCTATTCCTATTTCGTCGGATGTTCCACGGGTGGTCGCGAAGGCATGATCCTGTCGCAACGCTATCCAAATTCTTTCGACGGCATCATCTCCGGCGATCCCGCCATGCGCACCGGCCTTTCGAACCTGGCCATTGGAGAATGGATTCCCGTCGCGTTCAACCAAATTGCGCCGAAAGATGCGGATGGGAAACCGATCATCACCCAGGCGATAACGGACGCTGACCGGAAGCTGGTCCTGGACTCGCTACTGAAGCAGTGCGACGCCAAAGACGGAGTCGCCGATGGCTTGATCTCTAACCCTCTCGCATGCGATTTCGATCCCGCTACGTTGACGTGCAAGGAGAAAAGCACTGAATCCTGCTTGTCCCCGGAGAAAGTTGCCGCGATCAAGAAAGCCGTCGGCGGACCAAAGACGCCGGGGGGAATCCAAGTGTACCCGGGATTCCTGTATGACACCGGCCTCACCGCAAGCGTTCCGATTCGCGGGATCCTAGTGCCGGGTCCGGGGATTTTCGGGCCCCCGACGACTGCCATGGAAGTCGATGTCGAGAAGCAAGCTTTGGCGGATGTTCAGCCGCTGGTGGACTCGATGTCCACTAACCTGACAACTTTCTCCGGGCATGGAAGGAAGCTGATTTTCTATCACGGCGACAGCGATCCATGGTTCTCGCCGCTTGATACCTTGGAATACTACAGGGGCATGGCTGCAGCGAATGGCGGTCTCGAGGCGGTGTCGAAGTGGAGCCAGTTTTATTTGGTGCCGGGGATGGGCCACTGCGGAGGTGGTCCGGGTCTGGATCAATTCGACTTTTTGGGTGCAATGGTTAATTGGGTAGAGAAAGGGACCGCGCCGCACTCGGTGATAGCGACGGGCAAGGCATTTCCAGGTCGCAGCCGGCCATTGTGCCCCTACCCTAAGCACGCGCACTACAAGGGAACGGGCGACACGGAGGATGCGAATAATTTCGAGTGCCGTTGATCGCCGGAACTGACCTTCAGGGCAAAGTCTTTTCTTCACAGCGTGTTCCGGCCTACCTGGTGGCAGTTGGTCAAGAACTAAACACCTGGGTCATCGTGACCGCGGTCACAGACAGAAAATACTCAGCGTGGGAAACGCAAGTAAGACGGAGCCGCCAATGCCATTTATGAGGCAGAGGCCGAACCCTAATCGGCGGGATTTTCTGAAAGCGTGCATTGCCAGTGCGGCCTTCACCGCAGGGATGTCCCCCTTCGGTCCATTCTCTACTCCAGTCGAAAAGTCCAAAGTCGTCATCTCGCGCGACCCGCTGCTTCGCGGCGGAGGTTCGAGCTTGGACTCTGGCAGGCTTTTGAAGATGCTGGATCGTAGTGTGCAGGCCCTGCACTCAAGTGACTCTCCTCAGGAAGCTTGGAAGAAAGTAGTCCGGCCAGGAGAAGTGGTTGGGCTGAAGGTCAACTGCCTCGCCGGCAGGGGCATTTCAACCAGCGTCCTGCTGGTCGAAGTCATTTGCGAGCGGCTTCAAGAAGCTGGTGTAGCAAAGAAGGACATCGTCATTTGGGATCGGCTGAACACGGACTTGGAAAGTGCAGGATTTCGCGTGACGACCGGGCCTGACCGAATTCGCTACATGGGAAACGACACGCTGGGTTATGAAGAAGACTTGGCGATTTATGGGAGCGTCGGCAGCCGCGTGTCGAAGACTCTCACGCAGCTTTGCGATGCGGTCATCAACCTGCCAGTACTCAAAGACCACAGCATTGCGGGCGTGACCATCGCGCTCAAGAACATGTTTGGTGCCATCCACAACCCAAACAAATACCACCTGAATGTCGGTGATCCGTACGTTGCCGACGTCAACGTGCTGCCGCCCATTCGGCAAAGGACACGACTGAATATTTGTGACGCCTTGACCGCGCAATATGAAGGTGGACCGTCTTTCATGCCGCAGTGGACCTGGCCGTACAACGGGCTTCTGGTATCCGCGGATCCGGTGGCGCTGGACTACGTCGGATGGCAGATCCTGGAACAAAAGAGAGCTGAGAAAGGAATGAAGTCGCTGCTGGCGCTCGAACGGGCGCCTAAGTACATCGCAACGGCTGCGGATGCACAGCACCGTTTGGGAACGAGCGACCCGGCCAGGATTGAACAGATGGAGGTCTGAACTTTTTCAGATGATGAGATGTCCAAAGAATTCAATACGCTTAGGAGCGAAGCGAGCCTTTGCAATCGCGCGCTTTCCCGCGGTCAGGAACTTGCGGATACATTGCCTCGCGACTCCGTGATTGATGCTCTGACCGGAGTTGTGGCAACGAATCATGACCGCAGAGCGTTCCTGAAGTTGGCTGGTGTCCCGTGTCTATGCGCCTGCGCGGCCTCGTGTGTTGGCGGACTGTCCGGGCTTGCCTTTGGGACCGAGTCGCCGGCAGACGACGCACGATTCATTGTCGAGGCCCAGTTTTACGAAAAGCTGCCTTATAAGAAAACGCGCTGCAAATTGTGTCCTCGCGAATGCGTGATCGATGACCGGGAAAGGGGCTACTGCGGGGTCCGCGAGAATGACGGTGGCAGCTACTATACGCTGGTTCATTCGCGAGTGTGCGCCGCCCATATCGATCCCATCGAGAAGAAGCCGTTCTTCCATTTTTGTCCGGGCACGCCGGCGTTTTCTGTGGCCACCGCGGGCTGCAATGTGAACTGCAAGATGTGCCAGAACTGGGATATCTCGCAATCGCGGCCCGAGCAGGTGCGCAGCACTTACTTGCCCGCCAAGGAACTGGCCAACGTGGCACAGCAGAATCGGTGTCCCATCATCGCTTACACCTATAGCGAGCCGGTGGTTTTCTATGAATACCTGCGGGACGCTGCCGATGCAGGGCATGCGCTCGGCATCAAGAGTGTGGTGGTGACCGGTGCCTTCGTCCAGCAGGATCCCCTCAAGAAGTTATGTCAGGGCGTGGATGCGATCAAAGTGGATTTAAAGGCATTCTCTGACAAGTTTTACAAGGAGGTTGTGAACGGAGAACTCAAGCCAGTGCTGGACGCGCTGGTCACCATGCGCAAGCTTGGCATGTGGAATGAGATTGTTTACCTGGTTATACCGACGTTAAACGACAGTGACACCGAGTTCCGGGCTCTAGCGCAGTGGATCAAGTCCGACCTGGGCGTGGATGTGCCGTTGCATTTCTCACGTTTCCACCCGGAGTACCTGCTGAAGAACCTTCCCCCGACGCCCTTGGAGACATTGGAGCGCGCGAAAGCCATCGCCGATGCCGAGGGGCTTCACTACGTTTATCTGGGCAATGTTCCGGGGCACCCAGCGGAAAACACCTATTGCCCCAAGTGCCACCGTGTGGTCATTGGGCGCATTGGTTTTACAGTTACGGAAATGCATCTTCGGAAAGGCAAGTGTGAATACTGCCAGCAAGCCATCCCGGGTGTCTGGCGGTCGTAACTATCGAGGCGCGTTGCGCGCCATGAGTGAAACACGATGAGAAAAATATTCTACTGCGCGTTGCTGGTAGCTTGCTTCGTTCCGCTCGGAAAGCCTTCCGGAAATGACGGCTCGGCGAATGAGACGCTGACCGTGAGACAGCCCGCCGTTGCCGGGCAATTCTACCCGGGACCGCCAGAAGAGCTGCGCCAAATGGTTGACGAGTTTGTGGCGGAAGCGGCGGTACCGCAACTGCCTGGAGAGGTGGTGGCGGTGGTCGCGCCGCACGCCGGGTACATTTACTCCGGCGAGGTAGCTGCGCATAGTTATGCTCTGCTAAAGGGCCGGAAGTTTGACCGGGTGGTGGTAATCGCTCCTTCTCACTTCGAGGCATTCGAATTCAATTCGGTTTACAGTGGCGACGCCTATGCGACCCCGCTCGGCAACGTGCCCGTGGACAAAGAATTCGCCTCGCGGTTGGCCAAGGCGCACCCGCTCATCCAGCTTTCCACTCGCGGTCACGCACCCACCGAGCAGCAAGGAGAACATGCGCTCGAGGTGCAGCTCCCTTTTTTGCAGGAGGTCCTCGGTCAGTTCAAGCTTGTGCCCATTGTGATGGGCGACCAGAACTACGAGACGGAGCGCGCCCTGGGGGTGGCACTCGCCAAAATGGTTAAAGGAACAAACACACTCATTGTGGCCAGCTCCGACCTTTCCCACTATCACTCCTATGACGAAGCTTCGAAGATGGACCATAAGACTCTGAAAGCGATAGAGGAGTGGGATTACTTGAGTCTGTCGCAAAATTTCTCGCTGCGTGTGTGGGAAGCCTGTGGCGGGGGTCCGATTGTAGCGACGATGATTGCAGCCGAGCGACTGGGAGCGAAACAGGCCAAAATCCTGGCGTATGCGAATACCGGTGATGTCACTGGGGACCACAGCCGTGTCGTGGGCTATGGCGCGGTGGCGCTGCTTAAATCGGAGAAACGCTCGGCCGAAGCCGAACCATTTTCATTGGGCCAAAAAGAGAAAGATGCTTTGATCGCGCTGGCCAAGAAATCGGTCGAAACTGCTGTACAGGAAAGGAAGTTGTACGAGCCTTCCTCCTCTGATTTTTCCACCCTGCAGCAAGAACGTGGCGTTTTTGTGACCTTAATGGAGAAGGGGAACCTGCGTGGTTGCATTGGTCTGATCGCCGCGGAAAAACCACTGTATCTGGGGGTCCGCGACGCCGCTACCTCGGCTGCACTGGAAGATCCGCGCTTTTCCCCGGTGACGGCAGCCGAATTACCTGCGCTAGAGTACGAGATCTCTGTGCTCACACCGTTCCATCGAGTGTACGACGTCAAAGATGTGCGCGTCGGCCGTGACGGGTTGCTGATGATTCAGGGCCGCTCCAGAGGGCTGCTGCTTCCGCAGGTGCCCACCGAATTTGGCTGGGACCGCAAGACCTTTCTCGAACAGACTTGCCTGAAGGCAGGCTTGCCGGCTCAAGCATGGCAAGACGAAGCGACCGACATTTTTGCCTTTTCGGCCTTGGTCTTCAATGAGAGTAGGTCGCCTGACCCGCCCTCGCCGGACCGCCCCTCTTCTCAAAAGCCAACAGACACAGGAGGAGTGCCGGCGCCAGGTTCACCACGGCCATAAGCCATGCCGTTTGCTTGAAGCCAAAAACGGGGACCAGGTAAGAACTCAGAAGCAGCGCACCCAAGCAAGAGCCTACCAGGTCCAGGGCGTACAGTGTTCCCGGACTGCCTTCCGTCTCTTTTGCGCCGGCAAAGAAGAGCCGGCTAGCCACTGGAAATTGATAACCGCCAAGCAATCCACAAAAAAGGGCCAGGAGCGGGAAGACGATCTGGCTGACAACAAAAATCGTCGAAAGTTGGTTGCGGGCCGCTGAGGCCTGCAGTAGCAGGTAGAACAACATCGGAGCCGAGCACGCGATAAATTGCAGCCAGGCGAGCCGGAAGATGTCTGCTTGGTCCCGGCCGTGAATCTCGACAGCGATCTCGCGGCGCAGCCCCCACCAACTACCCAAGGCCATCCCTACCATGAAACCAGCGATGATGATTGCCAGTTGCTGGTATACGTAGCCATAGATTGCCTGGAACGCCAGAAGGAGCAGCATCTCCAGGCCGATCAGCGTGAATCCCATGGCCGCAATGCCGAAGCCCACGGTCATTCTTGTGCGTCCCTTTGGCGTCGGCAGCCAGCGTACAAACGCAGCGAGGCCGAACAACACCAAGCTGAGCACGGCCAGGAGTGGACCAAAGCGCAGGTGCCCCATCGTTTGGAAGATCCGTCGATAGGAACGATTGAAGCGCGTGCTCCAGAGTGCCACATCGAAGTAATAGGCAATTGGGGCGAAGTCGCGATTGACGCGGGTGTCCGATTTCACTTGAAGCTGAGACTCGAGATCGGCCACGCGGTCCGGCGTCATCCGGTAAGGAAGATAATACTCGCGCACATAGCTTGTTCGAATGTGCCGGTCTCGAAGTCGCGCGACAAGTTCACCGGAGTCGAGCGTGAGCGAGCGCGCTTGCGGGCTGGCAAGGAAATGAATAGTTTCGCCAGGAATGACCAGGACCTCAGGAAATGCACCGCGAAGAGTGTTGTGCACGCAGCGCAAGAATTCGGCCAGTTCCGGGCCAATGTAATCTTCCGCCGCCTTCAACTGAAAGGAGAAAACGCCCGTGGGAGTCAGCTTGCCGGCTACTTCCTTGAAGAATTCGCGCGTGTAGAAGCGGTTCAATTGGGCGGTCTGTGGATCCGGCAGGTTGACGATGACAACGTCAAACTTGAGATCGGTCCTCTTCAAATACAAACGTCCGTCCGTGTTGTGTACGTGAACTCGCGGGTCCGTGCGTGCGGGTATCCACTCCGCAGGGAACAATTGTTCTGCCAGGTCGATAACTTCCGGATCCAGTTCGACGTACTCGACGCGCTCCAGGCTGGAGTACTGAAGTGCCTGTTTGAGACTCCCGTTGATGCCCCCGCCAACGAGCAAAAGACTTTTCGGTGCGGGGTGCTGGAGCAAGGCAAAATGCACCGCCTCCTCGGCGGCCGCCGGATCAGGCACACTCACGGTAACCAAGCCATTCTCGAAGAGACTGCGGGTGCCTTCGGTTTGCACCACCGCCAGATTGCCGTAGATGGAATTGCGTATTGCCACCAACTGGTAACCACTCCAAAGGCGCGCAAGGGATGTTTGTTCGAGCCGGCGGCAAACCACGGGGAACATGAAGAACACAAAACATAGCGTCAGCGCACTCCACGCCACCACACGGCGCGCTCTGGAGCGGACCATCAGACTCGCTGCGCCCAATAAATTCAAAAGGCTGAGCAACGCCGCAATCTGGAACGGTGCGACGTAACGGATCAATACGAGGCTCGCGAGAATTCCTCCCAACCCCGAGCCCAAGGCTTCAAGTAGGTACACACGAGTCGTGCCCGCAAACGTAGATGTACCAGCCTCTCGGGCGTACGACCTGCTGCCCACCGCAAAAAGCCCTCCCGAAATCACGCAAAAAGCAGCCAAGACCAGTAAGGAGGTGAGAAGCATTGGCCCCGGGCCTAAAAGCTCTCCTGGGACTGACTGAAAAACTCTTTTGCTGGCACGGACCAGGAAAATCGCGAACGGAAAGCTGATGGCGACAACTACTTCGAGAAGGGCAACGAGTTGTTGAGGCCGGTCGGTTCGTACCGCCAACCATCCGAGGGCGCTGCTGCCGAGCGCTGTCCAGAACAGCCAACTCGCCAGCATCCATCCGAGCGACATCTCATTGCCGTTGAAAACCACCATGAGTTCCCGCATCAAAACGATCTGTGCGATCACGGATGTGAAGCCGATTAGTACGAGAACGGCCAAAAGTGTTTTTGAGGCGCGCTCACCGGTGGCTGGGTCAATCTGACGATTGTGTGCGCCGTTCACGCACACAGGATGAGTCGTTCAAAGTGAGGAAGTCAAACGAAACACGTCCGCTACGGTTCGCAGACTCGCCCCACGTTTTGAGCCCGCCAAACGCAAAGGGATCACGCTAAGTCAGTTTAGAGAGGCTGCAACTCTTCCAAGATGGTGGGAATCAATTCAGAGACTGTCGGATGAATGTGCATGGCATTCTTCAACACCGTGTAGGAGGCACGCGCGTACATCGTGTCCAGGACGCAGTGGATCGCCTCATCCCCGCCAGTACCGAGAATGGTTGCTCCCAGGATCTCTTTGGAGTCCGCATCCACCAGCACTTTCATGAATCCCTGGGTTTCGCCCTTCTCCACGGCCCGACCTACGCGCGTCATAGGCCGTGAGCCCTTCAGCACCTGGCGGCCGGATGCACGAGCATCACGCTCGGTCATCCCCGCGCGCCCGAGCGGCGGATCGACGTAGAGATTGTACGCGGTGATACGGTCCGTGACGCTACGCGATTCGTGGTCCAGGAGGTTGGCGGCAACGATCTCGAAATCATTGTAAGAAGTGTGTGTAAATCCTCCGTGTCCATTGCAGTCGCCGAGCGCCCAGATGCCCGGAACATTAGTACGCAGTTGATTGTCCACAAGAATGTATCCGTGCTGGTCACGCGCTACCCCGGCCTTTTCCAGGCCGAGGTCATCGGCATTGGGCATGCGGCCCATGGCCAGCAACAAGTGCGAACCGCTCACCTCTGGCACACCTTCGGTGCAATCCACGCGCACGCCGACTTTGCCATCCCCGAGTTTCGCCAGCTCGATGCACGTCGCGTTGAGCCGCACCTGAATGCCCTCGCGCTCGAGAATGGCCTGCACTTCAGCGGATACGTCCTCGTCTTCGTGAGCAATCAGGCGCGGTGCCTTTTCTACGATTGTCACCTCGCTGCCAAAGCGCCGGAAGATCTGACCAAATTCCAGACCTATGTAGCCGCCGCCGACAATAACGAGATGTCGTGGCAAGACGTCCAGGTCCAATAGAGTGGAATTGGTTAGATACGGCGTGTTCGCCACCCCGGGCATAGGCGGTATGGCTGCGCGCCCTCCAACGTTAATGAAAATCTGTGGTGCCGTAAGTAACTCCTCACCGACGATGACTTCCTTGGGCGATTCAAATCGAGCGTGCCCGCGATAGACGGTGCAGTTCGGCGTGCCCTCAAGCCACGACTCCAAGCCGGTTCGGGATTGCCCGATGATTTCATCCTTGCGTGCTTTGACTCGCTTCATGTCAACGCGTGCTGTCCCGGCCACTTGGACTCCAAAGTCAGCCGCGCGGCGCACCATATGGGCGTTGTAGGCGGAGGCGACCAGCGTCTTTGTTGGAATGCAACCTGTATTCACGCACGTTCCACCAAAGCGGTGCCGTTCGATAATGGCCACCCGGTGCCCGGCAGCGGCCATTCGGACGGCCAGGAAAGGTCCTGACTGCCCACTTCCAATGACGATCGCGTCAAAGTCTTTTTTCATGATCGGCCCATCCTCGCTGTGAATCCGGAGGCTGTAGTTTCACAAATCGATGACGACATCGCTAGTCGGCTGTGAACAGCAGACGAGGAGGTTCCCATCGGCGGGCTTGTCGAGTGGCTCCGGTCCGTAGACGACCGTGCCTGAAACCAAACCACTCTCACAGTTGTGACAAACACCGGTTCGACACGCCCAACGGACCGGGACATCGCACGCTTCGGCCATTTCCAGGATGCTCGCGTACCGCGACGCGTCCCAGTGCGCGGAAATGCCGCTGCGCGCGAACGATACCGACAGGCCGATGTTCGCCTCGTCGCTAGGAGGATGCGGAGCTCGCGTCGTTGCGCCGACGACACCCGGGGTTCTGGACTCGCCGCCGTTGAAGCTCTCGACGTGAACGCGCTCCGGCGCCACACCTAAGGCCGCGAGCGCCTCCTTCATATCCGCCATGAATCGGGTTGGCCCACAAAGGTAAACATCAACGTCTCGTGGCACTGCCAGTGCATCGAAAACCGATCGCGACAAGCGACCCGTCGCATTGAAATCCCCACCCGTTTTGTCGATTGAGTCTGGTCTGGTGTAACAGATGTAGCTGCGGCCGTTCGTTAGGGCGCGCATGAGTCGGCGCACTTCGCCGGCAAACGGATGATGCTGCCCATCACGAGCTGTGTGCAACCACATGACCTGACGGGTAGAGCGTGCCACCGCGAGTGCGTGCAGCATCGCCAGAACGGGTGTCGCGCCAATCCCGGCACTGAGCAATACGATCGGCCGTTCTCCCGGCTGGAGAACGAAATTTCCGCGCGGGGAGCTTACGTCCAGGCGATCACCCACATGGAAATGTTCGCGCAAGTGGCGCCCAGCAGCCCCATTCGCCTCGATCTTCACGCTGATTCGATAACGCTCCGTTGAGAGCGGACCCGAGAGCGAGTAGCTGCGAAAAAGTGTGGGGCCGTCTGCGGTGGGCTTCAGACGCAGAACCACGTACTGCCCTGGCAGCGCCATTTGCAGCGGTTGGCCGTCCGCGCTCTGCATGGCAAACGAGAGAACGTCCGCGGACTCGCGATCAATTGAGGTTACGACGAGCGACTGAAATCCTGGCGAGGCCGGATGAGCCGCCGCGGCAGGCGTCAGTCCCGCGTTTCCCGTTTCCGCCCCTTCTTGTTGACTATGGAGCAGCGCTTCAAACGAGGCACGCCATCCGTGCGGAAGCGCTTCGATCCGTAAGGCGCGCTCCAGACGGTCGCGTGGGTGACCAGGAAAATAAAGCAGCGCGTTGATCTCAGCGACGGTCATGCGCTCTCCAGCCTCTCCTACCTTCACGATTTCGTCGCCGGCAGCCACTTCACCTTCACGGAGAACGCGGAAATAGAAGCCCGGACGGCCGCTGGATGTGAGCAATGAAGCCATCCGGGGTTCGTCCATCCGAATGCCGACACGAAAGCATGTCACGCGAGGTTGGGTGACCTCGAAAAGTGCGGTGCCGATCTGAAATCGATCACCGATGCAGACGGCATCATCAGGCAGCCCTTCGATCGTGAAGTTCTCACCGAACTGTCCACAGACGAAATCGCTCCGCTTCAGTTGTTCCTGCCAATACCGATACGATTCAATCTGATAGACGAACACGGCTCGGTGCTCGCCCCCATGACCTGCCAGGTCTCCTTGACCATCTCCATCAAGGTTCAGCCGCCCGACGCGACAGCTACCACGAACCGGATTCTTCCAGACTCCGGTGTGCACAGTGCGCCCCTTCCACGCGATGTCACGCGGAAGCCCGACGTTCACTGATAGCAGTCGAGCCATGCCTATTTGATCTCCTCCGTTGCGCTTTCCGCGTCCTCAGCGCGGGATCACGCGATCTGCTGAACGCATTCCCCCCGGAGATGGCGAAGAACAGCCCGAGCGAAACGCGTACCAGCAGGACGGCATATGGTTCCAATCACTGCTACCGAGCGCAAACTGGAGAACCGCCCGCAATCCATCTCTTATCCCTGTCACCGGTCTTGGCCTCGAGATTATGTGTCCATTCGTTCGACCCATTGAGCGCGGAATCCGGGAGCCACGAATGGATCTGCAAAGTACTGTGTTTCCCGCGCAATCTTGTCGCCCCTGAACTCCATGATGCTGACGGTGTAGGACGGCTTGCCGTCATATGTCAGGATGAATTCGGTGACCCAAAGGTCACCGCTGCCAATGATTCGGCGGATAGAAAACCGCTTTTTGTTCGGCTGACTGGCGCGCTGGTTCTGTATGTTGCGTCGACCGCGGGTTCGCTCGCCTGACTGCGGATATTCCAGCACCGCGTTCTCGTGATAGATGCGGTGCTCGTTTTCAAAATCGTTGGCATCGGACGCCACCCAATGCTGATCCAGTGCCGCACGGGTCTGTTGGTCTCGCACTGCGGAATATTGCTCAAGCTGCGGTTTTGTTTCCATGTTCATCTACCTTGTGCAGTGGATTTACTTTCAGGAATGAACCCCGGAATGCCGGTTTTGACTACTTCATTCATCGACAATACCTCCATAGGATTCGTTGTGCAGCCGTGAATCGTGGCCCGTCACGCCTTTCGGGACTTAGTCACCAATCGACCTCTCCCAAACTTGGATCCAAGGCTCTTTCGAAGAAATCTTTTTGCGTGAAATGCGCGGGCTTTAACGGCGCTGACGCTAAGGCCCAGAATCTGGGCGGTTTCCGCGCTGGTCAGTCCTTTCAGCTCACGGTGCAAAACCACGGCCCTCAGGTTCTCTCGAAGTCGCCCAATTGCCTGAAGCAATGCCGTGCGCCGCTCGTCTGCGCAAAGGAGGTCTTCAGGCGTGGGACGCTTGTCCGCGATGACCACTGCACGGTCCGTTGGTTCTTCACCTGAGCGGTTTTCTCTTAATGGCTTGCCCGCCCGGCGCTGGCGCAACAGCATTAAGCATTCGTTAATCACTATGCGAGTCAGCCAGGTCGAGAACGCCGAATCCTCACGGAACCGTTGCAAGTTCACGAGTGCGCGCTGAAAGGCCCTCTGCACCGCGTCTTCCGCATCCTGTTCATGGCGAAGAATGCGCAGGGCCGCGCGATAAGTCCTGAGTTGGTGGCGTTTGTATAGTTCTCCGAAGGCCTCCTGGTGCCCTGATTTGGCCTTGGCGACCAGCGAATGCTCGTCGCATATGCCCTGATTCCCGTCGACGAGGGGCACGCCTCTGACTGAGTTGACCATTAGCTGAAGCTCCAATGCGGACATAGCTTCCTCCCTGCTTTCTTTCGTGCTCAGCGTTACCAGCGCCCGCTGTGAGCGCCACCGTCAACGTGAAGTACCTCGCCTGTGACTTGTCGCGCGCTAGACAGATACAGAACGGCGTCCACGATGTCGGTTACCTCGGCGATGCTCCCCATCGGCTGTAACGTGCCGAGATACTCTTTGGAACCGCCTTGGTGCAGTGGTGTATCCACGACGCCTGGCGCAACGGCATTAAAGCGGATGCCCTGTTTTGCATATTCCATGGCCAAATGGCGCGTGACGGCGTTCAATCCGCCTTTCGTGATCATGGAGACCGAGCCGTTTACGCCGGCGATCGGGTTATCGGCGAGTGCGGCGGAGACCGTTATGACGCACCCCGAGTGTTGCTTCAGCATTTGCTTCACCACCAGTTGCGTCATGTGGAGAAACCCCAAAAGGTTTACGGAAACGAGTGCGTTGAAGTCGTCCGTCGTGAAGTCCGTGAAAGGCTTGGTGATGTAGATTCCGGCGTTGTTCACCAGGACATCGATGGTTCCAAAATGGGTGATCGCTGCTTCTACGCTTTTCGCGGCGGTCTCGTGATTGCGGATGTCTCCATCGATGACAAGCAAATCTGGTGTAGAGCGCAGCGATTCGCTGGCGCGAAGCGACGTTGCCACGACGCTATAACCGCTCTTCAGAAAACCATCGACGAGGCCTGCACCAATTCCTTGCTGCGCTCCCGTAACAATCGCTGTTTTGTTCCTTGCCATATCGCTTTCTTCCGACCGCGCCTTGAACACGCGCCATTAAGCCAGCAGAACGGGAAGGAAACAATTGAACGAAGGTATCGGCAACACCTTCGTATCAAGCCGCCGCTAGGAGCACAAAAAAACACATCCTTTCTTTTCTGGCGGTTATCCAATCGAGGAGAAGATGGGCGGTGGACACACCGGCAGGGGTCAAGGAGGCGCGGCCAGGCTTCTCTTGTGGGTCTTCCTCAAGGTGTGGCTCTTCGAGCCGTAGCGTTTAATACCAAAGCATCTCCGATACCATCGTCTGATTGCTTCTCTTCGGCGTCTTTGTTTTGATCGGCTCGTCGTTTGAAAATCAAGGCTATCTGGAAGGGGAACTCGCGATGCAAACAGGGGCCTCGAACGCTACCGCACCTGCTCGACACTTGCAGGTCACACGAAAGCCACCTAGCGCCGAGGGGCGCCTGAAGGAACTGGGTATCCAACTTCCGTCGCCGCCGACACCTTTTGGCTCGTATGCAGAAGCCGTTCGCAGCGGCAATCTCTTGTTCCTCAGCGGGATGCTACCGACGGAAGGTCACAATGCCAAATTCGTTGGTCGAGTTGGCGCCGAATTCGACGTGGAAACGGGCCGCCAGGCCGCCCGTCTCGCGGCCCTCAATGGCCTCGCAGTCGCGCGCGCATACCTTGGCACACTCGACAGAATCACGCGCATCGTGCGCCTCGGCGTGTCTTTGGCCACAACGGAAGATTGCCACGAGCACCCAAAAGTCGCCGACGGTGCTTCGGACTTGCTACAAGACGTTTTTGGTAAGGACAAAAACCCGAGCCGGCTCATCAACGGCGTCGCCAGTTTGCCTCTTGGCACGCCCGTCGCGCTTGAACTGATTTTCGAAGTAGCTTAATCAAGCCACTTTAGAGCCGCAGAACAAGGAGATCTCAAACCATGAAAACGTGCAAAATCTTCTTGATTTTGGCGGCACTCGTGCCATCTCTGCTGCCCGCCGAAAACGCCAGAAAGGAACCCAACATGGAACGCGGCACGCGGTATCGGGCCGTACAGATTGATGGGCTCTCGGTCTTCTACAGGGAAGCCGGCCCAAAGGACGCGCCGACACTGCTCTTGCTTCACGGGCTTCCTTCCTCTTCGCGCATGTTCGAGCCTCTCTTCGTTCGGCTCTCTGATCGTTATCATCTGGTGGCGCCCGATTATCCCGGCTTTGGCCGCAGCGACTGGCCCGACCCGAAAAAATTCGCCTACACCTTCGATCACCTCGCGGAAGTCATGAGCCACTTCACCGAATCTCTCGGGCTCTCGCGCTACACGCTATACATGCAGGATTACGGCGGACCGGTGGGTTTCCGCATGATCTTGGCGCACCCTGAGCGGGTGGA
Source organism: Candidatus Eremiobacteraceae bacterium (assembly GCA_035622555.1). GTDB lineage: Bacteria > Acidobacteriota > Terriglobia > Acidiferrales > UBA7541 > Acidiferrum. The sequence continues at coordinate 43,420 of DASPVD010000097.1, forward strand.
AGCTTTGATCGTTCAGGATGCAGTGGCTCACAACACAGGTCTCGGAGAAAAGTGGAAAACGCGGCGTACCTTCTGGGCCGATCGCGCGGCCAACGAAAGTGCTCTTCGTGTCAATCTCTTGTCCCTGGCGACGACCCGAGCGCGACACGTTGGAGACGATCCCAACGTCGAGCGTCACGATCCCGATCTTTGGACGGATGAGTTTTACTTCCTCAATCAACCCGGTCAGGCTGACATTCAAAGTGATCTATTCTACGACTATCGCACCAACGTCGAGAGCTATCCCAAGTGGCAGGCCTGGATGCGTGAGAAACAGCCGCGCCTTCTGGTGATTTGGGGCAAGTATGAATCGTCATTTGACCCATCCGAGCCTGAGGCGTATCGCCGTGACGTTCCGACCGCCCAGGTGCATATCGTCGACGGTGGTCACTTCGCGTTGGATACGGCTGCGGATGAGATCGCGCAACTCGTGAGGAACTTCGTCAAGTAGCGACAGGAGCGAATTGGAACCGCGCTGGTTCTTCTTAGGCCGGAGGTGGTGAATTCACACGCAGCTTGGCTGCGATCCTCACCAAATCAGCAAGGGAATCGGCCTTCATTTTCTGCATGACCTTGCCTCGATGAGCCTTAACCGTGATCTCGCTGATGCCAAGCTCGCCCCCAACCTGTTTGTTCAATAGGCCGGAAACGACCAACGCCATGACCTCTCGTTCGCGACGGGAAAGGGACGAGTAACGATCTTGGAGCTCCTTGCTCTCCGCCTGCTGGCCAAGAGCAACCTGGCTGCGTTCGAGGGCTTGCCGGATGGCGCCAAGCAGCACCGCATCACTGAATGGTTTGGTCAGGAATTCGACCGCGCCCGCTTTCATGGCCTGCACTGTCTTTGGCACATCGCCGTGCCCGGTGATGAAGATGATGGGCACGTCAGGGTGTTCAACAGCAACGCGTTTCTGCAACTCGAGGCCATTCAAGCCAGGCATGGAAATATCAAGTACCAGGCAGCTAGGAACAGGTGTCCGGGTATGGGAGAGAAAGTGCTGCGCCGAAGAGAAAGTCGCCGGCTGCCACCCCTCGGACCGGATCAGCAACTCCAGGGACTCTCGTACCGAAATATCGTCGTCTACAACAAAGACAATCGACGTGGCGTGCGACATGGACAATGCCCCCGTTCATGACCTGGCGCCTCCGTCAAATTCATTCTACTCCCCAAACCTCAGGAACTGCGGCCGTTTCTCAATCTAATCCAAGCGCCGCATTGAGCGCTTTCAGAAGAGCCGTGTCGCTGAATGGTTTGAAAAGGAATCCCACGGCTCCCTCTTCCAAGGCTCTCTTACGCACCGTTTCGTCTTTCTGGGCAGTTATAAAGACGATGGGAATGTGATGGCCACGAAGCTTTAGTTCCTGTTGCAGATCAAATCCCGTCATGCCCGGCATAGCGATGTCTAACACCAGGCAATTCATTTGACTAACGGTGTCGGATGCGAGGAACTCCTCTGCGGATGAGAAAACCTTGCTACGAAAGCCAAACTCGCCCAGCAGGTCGGGCAGCGACTCGCGGACAGACTCATCATCGTCGACAACGGCCACCAAGGAACGTCGAATAGCGCTTTCCTCGTCTCGGGACTTCACAAAACAAGAATGCGCCTGGCGAGGTAGTGCGTCTATTGGACCTAAGTATTGGTACCGCATGGAATAGAGAACAAGAACGTGGCCCCTGGGCCTTCGTTCCGAACCGCCCAAAGCCGCCCTCGATGACTCTCCATAATTGAGCGGCTGACGGAAAGCCCGATTCCCATGCCGTCACCCTTGGTCGTATAGAAGGCCTCGAACAGTTGCTCTTCGGATTGGGGGTCGAATCCCACTCCGGTATCTTTGACGCTGAGGCGCACTCCACTGCCTTCGTCGCTTTCTGTCTTGATCAGCAGATCCCTCGGGCGATCGTCGACCGTACTCATGGCGTCGGAGCCATTTCGTATCAGGTTCAAAATGACTTGCTGAACCTGAATTCGATCGCCCAAGACTGCAGGCAGGTCCGCGGCAAGATCGGGCCTTAGGACGATTCTGTTCCGCTGTAACTCGCTGAGCAATAGCGCTATCACTTCCTCGACAGCCTCATTCAAGTCGAAGGGTTCGAAAGTGGCGCTTTTCCTGCTGAACAGCCCACGCAACCGGGTGATCACTTCAGACGCACGATTGCCATCGCGAATGGTCCGTCGCGCGGTTTCGCGCGCACCCTCCAGATTCGGTGGATTCGCATCCAGCATCCGAAGGCATGTACTGGCATTGGTGACGATGCCAGACAATGGCTGGTTGACCTCGTGTGCAATCGATGCGGTCAACGTGCTCAATGTCGTAACCTGCGCCACATGGGCGAGTTCAGCTCGCGCTTTGTTGAGGGCGTCCTCTGCGCGCTTGCGGTCGTCAATGTCGGTGCTTGTGCCGTACCATCGGACAAGGCGGCCTTCCTCGAGGAGCGGCGCGGCTCGGATGAGAAACCAACGATAAACTCCATCATGGCGCCGAATGCGCGCTTCGATTTCTCCGGGCTCTCTTGTCACTAGCATCTCCTGCCACTTGGTCATCAACGGCGGTAGATCATCCGAATGAAACGCGATCTGCCAGCCCCAACCATGCGACTCTTCGGGGGAGAGGCCGGTGTATTCGTGCCAACTCTTATTCAGAAATTCGTTTGGTCCATCAGGTAAGTTGCACCATGCAATTGTCGGAATCGCATCGATCACCTGGCGTAGCTTAGCTTCCGATCTTTGTATTTCATCGAAGGCCTTCTCCAATGCCGCGCGGGTCTCATGCAGCTGTTCGTTGGCGGAGGTGAGCTCCAGGGTGCGTTGCGCGACCCGCTGATCGAGCTCTCTTAAGACGTTGGCTTCATGCAGCCCGATAGCAGCTTGATTGGCCGCCACATTCAAAACCAGTCTCTCGGTTTGCTGGGGGAAGTCCGATCTTCCGGAACCCGCGACAAGCAGCCCCATCTCGCCGTGCAATCCCAGTTGCAGTGAGACAAGTGCGATGTCTCGCCCGTCGAAGAAATTGCTCACAACGGGAGAGACTTTTTGTGGGTCATCCGTCAACCAAGGTCGCAGTTTCTCACTGATCTCCTGAGGCTGCGGTTTTGGCTGCAACCTCGGCCCAATCCGCATCATTTCCGTATAATCTGAACCACCCGGGCTGCCCAACCGTGCATACATAAAGTCGAGGTTCAGCATACTCACGAGGGCATCGAGCAAATTGCCGACGATCTGTGACGGAGCTCCTCCTGTCCAGACGGCTGGGAGCGCAACGATGCTCACCAAATCGTTAATGCAGCGCCGAAGACGCCTAATCTCTTCGGTGGAACTTTCGGGTTGTACTGCCATGCTAGCTTCCTGCTGAGGTTGATGAGCTCCGCTCGGTCCTTCGTTCACGCAGCTCTTGTAGAAATTCGCCTGGAGGCAGAAAGAACGGATTGCGCTGAAGGATGCCGCCGATGATGACCATTGGGTGCGTGCGCATGATGTCGATCACCGTATCACCGCCAAATTTTCCAAGATGGTAGGTGCAGATGACAGCGTCGTCGTGCCGCGTCCATACATCGTTGACTCGCGATTCGAACTCAACCACGTCGTCCACGTAATTCCCGCTGTCGACCACCCAGTCCATACGGCACACAATGCGACTGAGCGGGAATTCCCCCTTGGCGTTGCCGCTGGCCAACTGTTCGAACGCTTTCAGCATCCGATCCTGATCGAAGCGGCCATCCCGGAGGTACGCTTCCGTACTGGTCTTTAGCTCGAACTGGCCACTGCGTTCCGCGGCCGCAGGATCAATCCCGGCAGCGACCAGCCGTTGCAAGTGCTCGCTCCGCTGATGCGGATTCACGACGTGAACGGCCTTGTGGCCGCACCCGAATCCGTCCTTAATAAACGGAAGCAGCACTCGGTACTCTTCCTCTTCGCTGTTGAAGAAGGCACAGACATGACGGGTTTCTGCGAGTTGCGAACCAGCAAACGAGATGGGGGCCGCGGTCTTCATGAGTCAATCCCTCCCTAAGCCGGAATCCACTTAAAGGGCGGGTGTACACACTATCGCGGTCAGAGGAACTGTTCAACCGTTTTTAGAAAGGCGATCTGACACGACCCAATCCGGAAACCGCCGTTCATCGGATCCTCGCTTTCTTGCTGAACATCCGAAGTGAACAGGATTCCGCAATAACTGATCGGGGCTCGAGGCTTCAAAGCGCGGCAGCCTCCGCCGAATGCGCTCTTGGGCATACCAAGCTGGATCATTTTGTACGGCCTCCGAGGAATTTAACCTGATCCATTTCGTGCTGATTAATGGGAATCCACCTAGACGAAAATTCGGCTATCCGTTGAAGTAACTCCGCCCGGCTGCAATAGGGTGAGGCCGCGCTGGCAGGCGACCTCCTGGTGCAATGCCAGGAGATTACAGTTTCATACCTTGGAGAGTGGAAATAGACGGGTGCTCGAACCGCTCGAAAATCCGTTCGGCCCAAAAGTGTTACCTATGTCTTAGGTACGTTGTGTAACCCATGTGTCCGGGCCGGACCCGGATTAAAGTGGTCGGGGCGAGTGGATTTGAACCACCGACCTCCTGGTCCCGAACCACAAAAAATAAATCTAAGCTGTTGAATTGGCTTGAGTTCCCTGTGCTACCCTCTCACTAATTGCGCTACGATTTGCGATACGACTGGCCGTGCCCACCCATGGAAAATGGCACCGAACGTTGTACACGTCTGATTGATCTCTGGAAAAAGGGGGGTGTGACGAACAGCGACTTGAATACAAATCCCACTAGCAATATCCCATTAGATGTGACATCCTATGGGATGTCACAATGCGAAAAATTCGGCGGATCGTCCTGGACACTTCGATCATCGTCGCGGCGCTTCGCACGCGGCATGGCGCTGCGAACGCTATGTTGCGGTTGGTGGCACAACGGCGCCTCGTGGCACTAGCGACGCCGCCACTCTTCTTCGAATATGAAGATGTTCTCAAGCGGCCCGAGCAACAATTGGTTCACGGGTTGACAGCCGAAGCGGTCGATCGTTTTCTGGGCGAACTGGCGGCGTTGCTTGAACCCGTCGAGATTCATTTCCAGTGGAGGCCTCAGGCAAGGGACCCAAGCGATGAAATGGTGCTTGAGGCAGCAATCAACGGCAGGGCCGATGCCTTGGTAACTTACAACGTTGCGGATTTTCGATCAGCTGGCGAGCGGTTTGGAATTCCCATCGTTCGCCCGGGCGACATACTAGGAAAGGCAAAACAATGAGCAAGGCTACCTATCCGTTGAAGCTTCCTCTCTCCATCAAAAAAGCTGCGCAGCGGCTTGCCAAAGAGGATGGTGTGTCCCTAAACCAGTGGATCGCTGTTGCAGTGGCGGAAAAGGTCGGTGTTGTCGAGACGGCGGCTGAGTTTTTTAAGAAGCGAGCGGGCAAGGCAACCGGGGCGGGATTAATGAAGTTTCTTCGTCAGGCGCCGGATGTTCCGCCCGAGCCGAACGATCAACAACCCTAGACACGTAGTGACGCGCTTCGCCATCGCGGAAGGATCGAGTGTTTTTACTTTCCTTGGCCAGCCTCACCTAGTTCCCTCGGCCACAATGTATCCAAGGGCCGAATACCCCGCGGTCCGCTTCTTATACATTCGGGTTAGCATGGGCACGAAAGTATCGGCATAGTCATACACGAGCACTTCTTTCTTGTTCTCGTGAAGTCGGTGAAGCCTACCGACATACTGCTGAAGGGTCCCTCTCCATGATATCGGCATCGTAAGGAACAAGGTGTCGAGACGCGCATCGTCAAAGCCTTCACCGAGATAACTTCCTGTGGCGAGAATTATTCGAGGCTCATCTGGAGGGACAACCGATAACGACTCCGCGATTTGTTTTCTTTGCTTCGTTCCCATACCACCTTTCAACACAAAAACGTGCTGGCATAATCCGCGAATCCGCCCTGCTAAATAATCGAGGTGCTCGGTGCGGCTAGTTAATAGAAGTGGCGACCTCTCATCCAACAGAGCCTGCCGTACGTCGTTCACGATCATGTCGTTTCTCGGTGCGTCAGCGATTAGCGCGGCATAGATTTCGTGAATTGGGTTTTCGTTCTCCGAGCCGTTCCAAAGGAAATTGGTAAGGCGAGGGATAACCTTGTGTTGCAACTGGGAAAACTTGGCTGCCGTCTTCGGACTGAGGAAGAAGCGAACTGGACCGCATTGCATGTAGATGATCGGATGGTGTCCGTCTTTCCGAGTCGGTGTGGCCGTCAGCCCTAAGACGTACTTTGCTTTGATTTGGCGAAGAACACTCTCAAACGTGAAAGCCGAAAGGTGGTGGCACTCGTCGACAATGACATGGCCATAATCCGCAACGAAATCTTGAACCACACCTCTTCGATGGAGGCTTTGGATTACGCCAACGTCAATGAGTCCCGTTCTTTTGTTCTTTCCGCCTCCGAATTGTCCTACTTCGTTGCTAGACAAAGACAGAAAAGACGCGAGGCGCTCGTGCCATTGGTCCATGAGTTGTCGGCGATGTACAAGAACCAGCGCGTTGACGCCTCTCTTCGCGATAAGGCAAGCGGCGACCACCGTTTTCCCAAATGCAGTCGGAGCGCACAAGATTCCGTCATCGAAATTCAGCAATTGCTTTACCGCCTCGTGTTGTTCAGCACGAAGCTCAGTTGAAAAAGAAACAGTGATTCTGTGGCCCGGATTTCGTTCGTCTTGAATCTCAGTCTTCACACCATTCTTCCTGAATAGTTCGACGACCTCTTCCAAACAACCTCTTGGAAGACCTAGGTATTCCGGGAAACTCTCACTGCAAGATATGACACGAGGTTTGCCATAGGTTGAGAGCCGCATTGCCTGGGCTTTGTAAAATTCAGGGTTCTGGAAAGCAGAGATACGGATAAGGCGGTCTTGCATCGAAGACGGCAGGTTCTTCTTTTCGACATAGATCAAATTGCCCTTGATCACGCGAACAGTGTCAGGCAGCGCCTCGTCGATTTTCTCTTCTTTCCTCACGCGCGATGGACGCCAGAACCACGGAGCCTCATCGTTGAATTCCTCCGGTAAGTTCAGCCGGACGCCAAGCGCATTTCCCTCGGGGGCGAGGTTGTGCAGCAAGCTTGCCAGTGCGTCTGCCTTAATTCGCTGAACCGATTCCAAAAACTCCCATTGGTTCGCGTACGGCTCGAAAACCTCATTCAGGAATACGCTGTTCGCGTGTTCTCTGGGGCCTTTCTGCAACGGCAGTGCGATTAGGTTTCCAAAGCCACCCTTCGGCAGGGTATCTTGGCTCGGGAAAAGGCGGTCGTACGAATCGAGGCCAATTTCGTATCTCTTCTGCATTGTCCGGGTCAGCAGGGCGCACCCAAGTTTTCTAGCGTCGGCGGCAAGCACGGGGCGATCAAAGAACATCCAGACATGTGATCCGTTTCCTGATCGCGACCTCTCTACGATTGCCGGCACATCGAAGCGGCGGCATGTTTGGACAAAAGCGCTGGAATCTGCCATCCAAGATTTCTTATCGAAATCAACTGCAAGGAACCAACAAGTTTCATCCGGCAGGAGTGGATATATCCCGACGGTCTGCTTCCCTATGAGGTGTTTCCGAATCACCTCGCCTGTCAACGGAAGCAGCATACGTGTCTTGCGAGCGACACGTTGGCGTTCCTCTGGCCGAGCCGCATTGATCGCTCGCCAGTCCATGGTTGCTGCGGGCGAATAACCTGATTTTCCTCCCTTCCCCTCCCACCGAACAGCGTAAACGTCCTCTCGCCCACGAAAAAGGTTCAGAAACAGGGTGATCTTTCCCTCAGGTGTGGAGAGGTCACGGCCGGATTTGCTCGAATCTGCGGCTGATACTTCAGCGTTCGAGGCTGAATCAGTTTCGGCGACTGCCGATTCCGGGATGCCAAGCATTGTCCTTAGCCGCGCGTTCTCCTCGCGAAGTCGATTACACTCCTGTTGCGCAAACCTCAATTGCTCCCGGGTATCGTCTCGGCTCGGCTTGTTCTCGGGAGTAACCATTTGATCTGGTCCGATTCTAGCCGTCGCCCGTCCCAAACGGAAAGCCCGGGAGCAAACGAGACGCATGCAGGTCGCGTCTAAGGCGGGAATTAACCGCTCCGCTTTCAAGGGCGAGCAAGCCAGACATACATTCGTGCGGTGGTGAAGCGAGAAAATCGCCCTCAGTTTCGACCTACCCTGTCGAAGCCGGTCCTAATTGTGCTACGTGGGCTATAAAAATGAGGAAACGTATTCGCAGCGCCATGCCACTTAACTCCAATTTGCAGAAGGGAATGGAAGTGTTTGGGCGAGCGCATTTGAGCCACTGATTTGTTGGCCCACAACCAGGATGTCGCCGGCATCTTTCTGTGCGGTAAGTTGTTGGACCTAAAAGAAGTGGTCGGGGCGAGTGGATTTGAACCACCGACCTCCTGGTCCCGAACCAGCAAGTAAAAAATCCCTAAGCCATCGTCCTGGCGTCAGTTACGGGATTTAGAACGACCAAAAATCTCCCTCAGATTCACAACCATTCGCAACCGGCAGCGATGAATCTGGCGCACAGTTTTGACACAACTAGAGCGCGTGCTTGCACAACGCTTTTGGAAAGATGCCAGTTTTACGAAAAGCGCGTTTGGACGTAGCCGCCATTGGGAGTCTCAACTCATGCAGCGCAAGGGTGTGGGCACCGCGTCTGGTTCTCCGTCGAGCTGTGAATTCGCATCAGTCAGTTGTGAGTTTCCAGCGTATCGCGAATGGATGTCAGCGCATGCTGAAGATTCGAAACGGATCGGCTCACGGCTGCTTTGCGGACAATCGCTCCCTTCGCGCCGCTCAGACCCGCCTGTTCCGATCCCATTGCCGTGATCAGGTAAAAGCCCCTTTGTTTCATATCCTCCTGATCACCTACACAAAAAGATAGATCCAGGGCGGTCTCGAAGTAATGGCTGGAGTAAAGCTGCTTTTCGGCAATGGCGCAGGCCAAGTCATCTCCCGGTTTGCCCGACATCATAGTGAGTTGGACGATGCGCAAAGTCGGCTTCAATCCGAACTTCACCCTAGCCCAGTAGAAGGTATCCTCAACATTTGCGGGCTTTCCATTTGGATAGCGGAGAAGATAGTTGTAGAAGTGCGGCAAGCGGGCGGGCAGCGCCTTAGAGTAGCTCAGCATGAACTCAAACTGCTTGGCCACGTCGGTGGGATCGCGTCGCCCCATTTCTGCCAGAACATCCAGGCCAGAACTCGCGAGCAATTACGTGTGCTAGGGGTGCAAATCGAGCACCATTCGCAGGCGCCTGAGCGCATGGAGAATAATGAAGATTCGCGTGGCGAGATTTCGGGAATTGCCGAGTTTTCGACAGCAATGACCGTGTCGCTGCTTGCGCACGGCACGAATTGGAATTTCAACTACGCAGACCGAAGCCGGTACCTATTGATCTTCGGTGTCTTGAGCCGCGTTTCAAGTGTGGATGCCACGGGGAATGACTGTGTCAATGTGAGTTCGTGCCTTCCCTAATGCTTGCCCGCCACTGGGGAGACTAAGTTCTCTGCCGAGGAAAAACAGTAGCGCTCCTGAATGGCTTGGGACAACGATTGGCGCACGTCGTCCAGATGGCCGAGACGGTAGCGCTGCTCAATCTTTCGCACGTCCGATGCCAGTTGATGATCGTGGAAGGTACCCGCAATCCAGCGCGAAAAATCGCCTCGGCGCGCATGTCCGTCGAGGCAACTATGCGACTTATCCTTCAACAAGGTGACGAATTGCTTTAGCGATCGTGCCGGAGGCCCGATCATGGATCCGTTCTCGGTAAACACAAATTCATGTCCGCTGGCGACTTCGACATCAAAATACTTGGACCTGTGCCGGACATGTGGGGTCATTCGAGGCGAGAGCTTGAAACGCTGCAGCATCCCCCCAGCTTCATCCTGGCCCGGCAGAAGAGCTGCTTCCTCGGGTTCGAGGGCTCCGAGGATTTTTGTCCACTCACCTTCGAGGTTCTTGTTTCTGGCCATGGTTAGGAGCGTTTGCACCTCTTTTGCCTGGGTTAGCCGCTTGGCAATGATGACGTGAAGTCCTCTTCGCAAATCGGTGTGCAAGTCGGACGGACGATACGTCACAATCGTGTAGGCTCCCAGCTCAAAATCCAGAAGCTCCGTGACATTTGCTTCGCTGAGGAAATAGTGCGCTTCATCAACAACGATTCTATGGGGAAGACCGGTGGTTCTTCGCAAAGAAGCTAGCATTGGCAGCAACGCTTTCAGGTAACTGACCTTCTCCTCGTAGCCTATCCGCGACAAATTGATTACGGCGCTCAGATCGAAGTGGCGAAGTGCACGCGCGACGTCCGGCAAGTCAGGAGGGTAGTCCGCACCCCCCAACACTACAACGCCAGGCAACGATTCGAGAGAACCGTAGTCTCCTTCAGGATCAACCACACAAACGCAGTATCCCTGAAGGATCATCTGTTCGCAGGCGAGCCCTGCACTCCAAGATTTGCCAGCATGAGGGTCTCCAACGATAAGAGCATTCCTCCCATCAATTGAGAAGGCGACCGGATTCCCGTCAAGCCCGGCGCCAACGCTAATTTTGTGTCGCGACGTGCTCGCCTCACGTAGTCGCATCTGTCGTGAAGCCTGCCGAATATATCCGGCCACTGCGGTAGGGCCATCTCCGTGCAAGATTTCGTCGGCCTGTTGCTGCAGGGCGGGACTGCCCCAACCGACTGCAACGCCGATTTCGCAGGCTGAGAGTAAGTCGTGATCGTTCTCTGCATCCCCAATGCCGATGGCGTTGTGAGCCGAAAGCCGGAGTACGTTCAATACTTGGTGAAAACCAGTGCTTTTGCTTGTGGCCTGCGGCAATACCATGAGCCGGCTACGGTTGAATAGCAGCACCAACGGTAGTTCGAGTTCACGAATTACGGCTAGAACCTGTGGGGCCATAGCAGCATCGGTTTCAACGATGCACTCGCCTGCCTGGAATTGAATTCCGCTGCGGAAAAGTGCATCGAGGAATGCTTGAGGCGGGCGATGACCGACTAGCCTAGTCTGGCCAGTGGGAAAAGATAGGACAGCGCCATTTTCGGCCACCACCGCGTCGACAAAATCCAGATTCCCTGTTATACGCTTTAGGTCGGCGAGAATACGTCCAGTAACAAAGATGACTACGATCCCACGTGCACGGGCCTCGACAATCGCTGCCTTCACGTCGGGATCCAGCACACCATCGCGAGCCACCGTTCCATCGTAGTCAAGCGCCAATACGCTAAATTTCATAATGGCCTCGGTAAATGAACAGCACTATCAAAACTGGATGGCGGTTTTGGGCGCGAGGTTTTTCAGTGAATACTCGTCAGCTGTGTCTAGGTCGCCGTGGCCAACGCTTCGAGATGTCTTGTCTCGCCGCTCTTGGCTTCTTTGCGGAGGAGGATTCGCTTACCGACCTCCACCAGCAACAGATACGTGATCGTCGCGATGGCCAGAAAAGCGAAATATGCTGATGGCAGAGGCGTGAAGCCAAGCGCTTTCGCCAAAGGACTGAATGGCAGTAGAACGCCGATGGCCACGACGGCCAAGGTCGATGCAGCCAGCGGGATACTTGGTCGACTACGGAAGGGATTCTGCGCGGTGCGGATGACAAAAAGCACCAGCGTTTGCGTTGCCAGTGACTCGACGAACCAACCGGTGTGAAAAAACACCTGGTCTGCATGGAAAAAATGCAATAACACATAGAATGTTAAGAAGTCGAAGATTGAGCTGATTGGTCCAATGAAGACCATGAAATCCCGGATCAGCCGGATGTCCCAATGCTGAGGTTTGCGGAGGAACTCCGGATCCACATTGTCAGTCGGGATTGTGATTTGCGACGAGTCGTATAAGAAGTTGTTCAACAGAATCTGCGTGGGCAGCATGGGCAGGAACGGCAAGAAAACAGAAGCGCCAGCCATGCTAAACATATTGCCGAAGTTGGAACTCGTACCCATCAATAGGTACTTCATTACATTGCCGAAAGCTTTGCGTCCTTCCTGAATACCGCTATGGAGAACTCCAAGGCCCGGTTCCACCAGAATAATGTCTGCGGCGTCGCGGGCCACATCGACTGCCGTCGAAACAGAGATCCCGACATCGGCGGCGTGCAGCGACGGTGCATCGTTGATTCCGTCACCCATGAAGCCGACACAGTGCCCATTATGCTTGAGCGCGAGGAGTATCCTGTTTTTCTGAGCAGGTGAGACGCGGGCGAAAACGTTAGACTCACGGACAACGTGCGCCAGCGCGGGGTCGGTCATTTGTTCGATCTCTTCGCCGAGCACAATCTTTCCAGGGTCGAGCCCAACTTGACGGCAGACGTGGTTGGTGACGAGCTCCCCGTCACCGGTGATGATCTTCACTTCCACTCCGTCCCGCCGCAGCGCAGCGAGTGCTTCGGCCGCATCCAGGAGAGGTGGGTCCGAGAAAGTGAGAAAACCAGCCAAAGTCAGATTGTGTTCGTCCTCCGCCGAATAGTTCGGGTATGCCTCGACTTCGGCGTGGGCTACGGCAAGAACTCGAAATCCTTGGCGGCTCAATTCTTCGTAGGTGTTCCGACACCGTTCGAGCATGGGCGCATCAAAGGGAACAACGTATCCGTTCGACACGCAATTTGATGAGAGGGCAAACAATCCTTCGGGTGCGCCTTTGCTGATGAGGAGCCGATGAGAATCATGTTCAACCACCACCGAGAGCCTGCGCCGCTCGAAATCGTATGGGATCTCGTCGCGTTTTTCGTAACTTCCGGCCTCTTGTGGTTTAGCGCATTGAAGAATGGCCGCGTCCAATGGGCTCCGGATGCCCGTCTCGAAGCTGCTATTGAGATACGCTAAGGAGAAAACTGACGTTGAGGGATTCCCGAATGGGTCAAGGGCGCGATCGAACGCCATCCTTCCGCTAGTGATCGTTCCTGTTTTGTCGCTGCAAAGAACGTCGATACTGCCAAAGTTCTGTATCGCGGAGAGGTGTTTCACGATCACCTTTTTGCGAGCCATGGCCCGTGCACCGTTGGAGAGTGTGACCGAAGTGATCATCGGGAGAAATTCTGGCGTCAGACCGACCGCCAAGGCGATTGCAAAAAGAAGCGACTGCAACGGATTGCGATGCATTAGAAGGCTGGTTACGAGCAGAAAAATGACAAGAAAAAGCACGGTCCGACTAAGAAGCAAACTGAAATCCTTGAGGCCGCGGTCGAATGCTGTGTCTTCGGGCCTGGCGGATAAACGAAGAGCGATGTCACCGAACGAGGTCTTGGTGCCGGTAGCGATGACTACGGCACTTGCGGTTCCACTTACAACGGATGTCCCCAGAAAAACCATGTTGGCAGCATCGGGCTTGGTCGAGACTTCTGCGCCAGCGGCATGCTTTTCAACAGGCAGAGACTCGCCAGTCAATGCTGCCTGCTGGATATAGAGATCGCGGGAAACGAGCAGGCGGGCGTCCGCAGGAACCAAATCTCCAGCTGACAGCTGCACGACGTCTCCAGGCACAACCTCACTTCTGGGTATGTCCTTCAGTTGTCCATCTCGCAAAACCGTTGCGGTAGGGGCGACGCTTTGGCGCAACTTTTCGACTGCTTGCTGGGATCGATAGGTCTGGGTGAAGTCCAGGGTCACGCTCATCAGCACGATGGCGATAATGATGCCGGCGTCGACCTTCTCGCCAAGGAAGGCCGAGGCCACAGCAGCAATGAGCAGAATCATCACCAACGGATTCAAGAAAAGGCGGAGCAACTCAACAATGGGCGAACGGCTCCGCCGAGGTGCGGGGTCGTTGGGGCCACACTCTTTAAAACGGGCCTGAGCTTCTTGCGAGGTCAAACCCTGAGCGGATGCCGTGGAAGCGGTTGCCAAGGGAGGGGCTTCTGTTGCCATTGGACTTACTCCTTGTTGTACCTCGACCTCTTAATCTTGATCGAACTCCACTTTACAGTTCGTTTAAAATTCGAGTGAGTCCCTCAGCGTGTTAGAAATTAACCTCCCTCTGCGTCGCGAGCCGACGAGGGTCTTCGAAAAAGCGCGCCGCGATAGCCCCGAAAACGCAGCCACCAATGTGCGCCAGATAAGCCACTCCGCCGGTCTGAACCGAAGCAACGGCACCGGCATCGAAAAGCTGGGATAGAAACCAGAGGCCGATTAGCAGTGCGGCGGGGATGAAGCTAATGCGCACAAAGACAAAGAAAAACAGGAGCGTACGAATCCGGTCGCGCGGATAGGTGACCAGAAACGCGCCCATCACGGCGGCAATCGCACCGCTAGCTCCGAGGTTCGGAACCGTGGAATGCGGCATTGCAGCGACCTGCGCCAGCATAGCCACGATTCCGCCGAGGAGGTAGAAAAGAAGATACCTGACCGGATTCATGGCATCTTCAATCTCAGGACCAAACGCCCACAAGAACACCATATTGCCGATAATATGTAACCAACTACCGTGCAAGAACATCGCGGTCAGGATGGTAATCCAGTGATGGCCAGCGACAATGTCGACGGGGATTACCGACCAGTGGGTCACGAATGCCTCGCCGCCCGACAGTTCAAGCAGAAAACCAAAGGCATTCGCGACGATAATAAGGATCGTCATGAAGGGGATGCTTCTCGGGCGTCGCGACGCATCACCTAAAGGAACCATGCCTCCCATACAGTTTTCCTTTCCTCAAGATGGAACCTCGATTGGAACCATCTGCGTTGAATCTTGTTATGCCCTCTCACGATGAGCTCGGTCAAGCGCGTCCGCGAGGTCTTTCCACGCCTCGTTGAAACCGGTTCGAATGTCTTTCCAAGCACGCTCGTCTTCCTGTTTTCTGGCACGAGCATTCGCCTTGAGTTGGGCCAGCTTGTGCTGAGCCGTCGTTATAGCGGCTTGCAACTTGTCCCGGAGGTCGGCTTTGCCCAAAGCGGACCGGACCTGGAGAATTTCGAACCACTGTTTCGCCTGGAGCAGCCGGTCCTTGAAGCTCTCGATCATTTTCGCGCGTTTCCGGCGAAGTCGCACCTCGACGGCAGCAAGATGATTTTCAATCGCAGTTTTTGCTTCTCCCTTTGCATTGATCGCTTTGGCCTTCAATTCGGAACCCTCTTCTTTCAGCGTGTCAATCTGATCTTCGATGATTTGTTGCAGTTCATCATTTAAATGATTCGTCAGCCGGTGAAGGCTGTCGAGGCTCGATGCAATTCCATCCTTGGCGGCCAGGCCGGCCAGTTCGAGCCTAAACTTCGTTTCACGGATGTCCGACTTCAGATCGGAGCTGATGGCCTTAATATGATCCTCGAGCTTTTCGCGTTTGAAGTCGAGCTCCGCCCTGTCGGCAGCAATTTCGGTATCCAGCTTGGCTTTTTCCGCCTGTGTGGCTGATTTTGCGTTTGCGAGCTTCGTCTTAATCTTGGTCTGGAGAGATTCTATTTCAGCTTTCGAGCGCTCGACATAAGCGTTCAGTTCCGCCTCGCGCTCTGCCCGCTTCATTTCTTTTCGGGTAATTCGCCCGAGCTTCTGAAGCTCCTCCTCAAGCTGCTCGGCATAGCGCTCATCAACAACGACGGCGAGCGCTGAACTGTTGTTTGCAAAACTGTCTGGAGTTTCCAAATAAGTGTCTCGGACCAGCCTTTCGGTAAGTCGAATTGATCCGGCTCCGGCGACGGCGCCGACAGCAGCTCCGGTAACGGCACCCGCCGGCCCACCAAACCCCCCGCCGGCGATGGCTCCCGCTAGGGCGGTGACTGCGGCCGCGACCTTCTCCGAATGCTCGTCGTCTAACTCATGGACTGTGATGCGTCCCTTTTCATCCTTGCTGATCAAGGCATAATCCATCAGCTCAATCCAGTGCTCGCAATCGAGTCGTCTCGCCGTCTCCAAGGCTGTGGCGGCTCCATCTTTGGAATTGGTCATTAACACGATCAAGTCAACGCTGCTCATGGTGTTCTCCTCATCGTCATCAATTTAGGATTTTCTAGCTGGCCTTTCAGCCAGCAATTCGCTTTCCAGACAAGTAGTCGAGGGTTGGTGCGGCCGCACCGGTTGCGGATGCTTTTGCACAGTGGCCTGAGGCTTAGCAACTGCCTTTGTCATCGTAGATAGCATCATGGTGCGCACTCACAATCCCAAGCTCATGTGAGCTTGCTGGCGCTCCGGCCCGGCGCCTTGCCCTTGCTCAGAGCCCCCTTCAGATCCTGAAAAAAGGCCACCACCGCTAGCGCTGCACCCCATATAGCCGGAAACAAGAAAAGGAGCAGAACCAGTCGCAATTCAGCTTCCGGAGAGAGTCGAAGGTAAAACACGTCGAGAATCGAATTGGTGATCATCACTGCCCCTTTCTGAGCCACGTAGATTCCAAGTGACCTCGCTGTGTTAACGCATGTCTCTCTCAGCGGACTCGTTTGCCAGGGCAAAAGAGTCCGACCCGGCCATCATGAAGCCGATGGAAGGGGCGACCACGTGGGCCAGGTGGAATCTGACCCCGTAGTGCTGGGCTATAGCAAGCGCATGAGAAAGCGGTTTTTTAGACGCGTCCGAGAAATCAAACGCCACAAGAACCGATTTCAGCTTAACGTCTGCGGCACATAAGACGGGTGACATGGAACCCTTCCTCTCGTAGAACCCCGCGTGGATTTCGGCTACGCAGTTCTGGAACTCAGCTTAGGCAGACTATGAATTGCAGCCGCGAAGCCAACCAGGGCGGCACCGTCTAAGAGCAAATCGATCCCAATGGCCAAGCCGATGAAGAAGGAACTTGCTGAAGGCGCGTAGACGAGAAGCATGAACCCCAGGGCGACAGCGCATAGTCCGGCGAAGACCGTCCAGCTCCAGGTCGGGAATCTGATGATACTTGCGCCCACGGCTCGAAAGAGCCCTCCGACCACGAAGAGTGAGGCTAGAAGAAGTGTGATTCCCTCTGCGCCCGCGTGTGGATGCCGAATCAAGAGATATCCTATGAAGCCGCGGATTAAGGCGTTCAGGAAATACAAGAAGAATCCTCCCCAACTCAAGACCCGGAAGGCATTAACGAGCCACACCACCCCACTGAGCATCAGAATCCAGCCCAGAATGAGCATTGATGCGGTCGTCGCAGTGCGTGCCGTGCCAACACACACCACCCCGAGAATAATTAGCAAGATTCCGAGGACAAGAAACCACCCCCATGATTTCCGGACTTCTTCGAGACCTGCCCAAAACAGATCAGCGAGAGTTCCCATGATTCTTCTCCTTTCCTTTTCTAAAGCCACCTTTACGATTTTCTAGGGCCACACTTCTGGTGGTGAAGTTACGTTCCGCACTAAGTAGCACCGCCGCTTTATCTATTGTTCCCATGCCCGTTTAAGTGCGAGTTCTTTCTCGCGAGACAATTCGTTACGCGTCTTCTGAATTTCGCCTTCTGCAAACGCCGGCGGCGAATAGACGACAATTACCTTCAGAGCGCGATGACCTGAATTGACTAAACTGTGTGTCCTCCCTGCTGGCACAAAGACCAAGTCATGCTTGGCGACGTCGTGCGATCGTCCCCCCAGAACTGATTTGCCCTTGCCTTTGATAATGAATACCATCGCGTCGGCATCCTTTCGTTCTTTCTCGGTTTCCTCGCCTTTCGAGATATTCATCACAACTAATTGACTGTTTGGCCCCGTGAAAACGACTTTGCGGTAGAGTCCGTTTCCCAACGCGAACTTTTTTATGTCGCCTTCAAACCAGAATGAGCCAGCGGATTTCTTATTCCTCTTATGGGCCATGACTCACCTCCGATCAATCCTTGCTAAAATCAAGGCGCTGAGTATCTTCAAAACGAGCTTCACCCGAGAATTCCCTCGAAGTCGCATTTTCCTTCTGTTCATCGGCTTAATTTCGGCTTGCCAATCCACTCACGAATATACGCCGGGCAATTTCTGAGCTCGATATTCTGGGCTTCGCAACTAACGAGAAATTCCACGGCATCCCGGGCAACCAGCGTTACATCGTCGAGATCGAGGACCAAAGGCCGATCCGGGTTCTCCAGTTGAAAAAGGCGCTGTAACTCCGAAACATCTTCCGCCTCAATTCGGCCACTCAATGCAAAGACGACGTGGCCGTTCGCCGACCTTTGGATTCTCAACATGGCTTCTCCTCCCGAACCGCTCAAACTTGCTCAAATGCAATCGAGGCACCAGAACTCAATCCGTTGAAAATGGGAGTGCTTGCATAGAAGAGTAAATGTCGAAAGTTCGCCATTTGGCGAAAGCTCGCACAAGCTGTACGACTTTCTTGTGGCTTTCTTGTGGCTGCGGTGGAGGAGGATTTTTAAGACAGGTCTCTGAACCGATTTTTGACGATCTTGAGTGAACGGATCTTTGACTCCAAGGTTGACCTAGGCATGCCAAGCTTGACCGCCGCTCCTAAGGGCCCTGAGACTCGACCGTGGCATTCCCGCAACGCGGACTCGATGGCCTCTTTCTCTTGAGCCTCAAGCCTTTGCGACAGTTCGATCTGGTTTGTCGCTTCTTTGGCGGGGTGCTGTAGTGAAAGCCAGCTTTCGTCGATGGAAAGACTTTCTGACTCGCAGAGAATTACCGACCGTTCAATAAGATTTTGCAGCTCGCGAATGTTGCCCGGCCATAAGTATGAGCGCAACAGGTCCAAACTCTGTTTACTGATACCGGTTATTTTCCTGCCCGCCTTCCTTGCATATCGATCTATGAAATATGCAATCAGCACAGGAATGTCTTCCTGCCGCTCTCGCAAAGGAGGAATGTCAATCGGAAAGACATTGAGGCGATAAAACAGGTCGCTGCGAAAAATACCTGCAGCGATGGCTGCCTGCAGGTCACGATTCGTTGCCGCGATCACGCGTACATCAGTCTGGATGGACCGGGTTCCGCCCACACGCTCGAATTCGCGCTCCTGCAGAACTCGCAAAAGAGCGATTTGGGTTTCGACGGGAAGCTCGCCCACTTCGTCGAGGAAAATAGTGCCACCCGCTGCCATTTCAAATCGCCCTAAACGTTGCTGCATCGCACCGGTAAAGGCGCCCTTCTCATGTCCAAACAATTCGGAGGCGATCAAGTCGCGAGGTATGGCAGCACAGTTGACACTCACAAATGCCCGCGAAACGCGTTGCGAGCACTTGTGAATGGCACGAGCAATCAGTTCCTTTCCGGTCCCGGTTTCACCGGAGATTAGCACGGTCGAGTCAGTCGGGGCGACCTTGGATACTCGAGATAGAACCACTTGCAGTGCCCGGGAATTCCCGACAATCTCCTCGAACATCGAGGATTTGTCAATTTCATCGCGTAACGCGATATTCTCTTTGTGTAGCTGGTCCTTCAGTTTATGAAGTTCGTCGAGAGCACTCTTCAGGTTGTCTTCTGCCCGCTTTCGATCCTCGATGTCAAAGCTGCTTCCGTACCATTTAACGATTTTCCCATCTTTGTCGAACAGTGGTATGGTGCGATGCAGCATGGTGCGGTATACGCCGTCAGCGCGCCGGACACGGGCTTCATATTCACGAATTTCACCACTAGCCAGGCCTGCACGCCAATGCGCCACCATTCCGGCCACATCTTCCGGATGGATCAGGTTGGCCCACCCCGATCCGACTAGGTTGTCCATGGGAACGCCAACGTATTCCAACCACCTTTGATTGAAGAAATCGAAATTCCCGTCTGGATCCGCCGTATGCACAAGGGCCGGAATTGTGTCAACGACGAAGCGAAGTTCCTCAGGAGATACCGCCCACGCCTGGGCTCTTGCCGCATGCAATTTGCTTTGCGTCGATGCAGCAGCGGTCCCCATAGTCGCTTCCTTCGGTTCCATGGATACAACGAGGCTCGCGGTATTGAGTTGGGCCTGCGATGAATTAGGCCCATTATAGGACAGAAAACCGGCCATTGCCCACCCACGTGTTGCGGACCTCGGGATCCATGCTTGCGGCAGTAACAACCCTAAGCCACCACAGTGACGACAGGGGCTAGCGATCAGTGAACCGTGAGTACAGGGCAAGGTGCCCGTGTAATTAGTTGATATGCCGCATCCGGGACCGGAAGATGCGCAGCGATGATCGGATCGACGCGTTCTACGGACATGACTACCAAGTCTGCCCCTGCTTTCGGAATAAAATTGAGGATCGCTTCCATTGCTGGTCCAAAGCCTCGTTCGAAGTGAACTTGGTTATGCAACGTAGAACCCTTGGGGACGTGCTCCTCTGCCCAGAATTTAAATGGTTCCGTGATACCCTCCTGCTTTTCTTGCTGGGCTGCAGATAAGGGCACATTCTCGCATACGTTCATCACCGTCAGATCGGCGCCAAAGCGTTGGGCTAAGGAGACAGCGTACTTCGCTGCTTCACTTGCATCAGGCTCAAATTTCAACAGGTACAGAATATGGCGCAGTTCCAAGTTGGGGGGAGCCGAAGCAGATTTGGGGCCTACGGTCAGAACTGGGCATTGAGCCAGGCGAAGAATTTCTTCAGCCATCGAACCGAACAATAACTTCTTGAGCGCTCGGCGGCCATGTGTCCCAACAATGACCAAGTCAATGTGATTGCGGCGAAGCAAATCGGGGAGAACCTCTGAGATCACACCCTCGGCGACGATAGTTTCACAAGCATCCGCGGCGAGGGGCCGCATTCTCAACAGGTGATGTATCTTCTGTGCTGTTCGCTCGTGGGCTTGCTTGATTATCGCGGGACTGCATTCGGAATCTATCGGCCCGGAAGGCTCAACATTGATCACATGCGCCACATGGAGTTTTGCATGGTAACGCTCCGCAATCGCTAGCGCATAGGCAAATGCCGCGTCAGCTGCGGGAGAGAAATCGGTTGGGAACAAAATATGTTCGACACGAATGTCGTTGTTTGTCGGTTCTGATGATTTCATTGGTTTCCTCGCGATACCTCTGTTGTAGGTGAAACGTGGCCCCGCTACTGCCTCTTCTCCTGTTGTTTCTTTCTCGCCAGTGCATCGGCCCGAATTTTGTCTGCGCATGCACCACAAATCGCCTTCTCTGAAGGTTTGCCACAGATACTGCAAATGGGCTTCGAATGATCTTGTGTTTTTTGGGGAGTTGCAGGGGTCACAGTTGGCCTCCTCGCTCGCGTCAAATTC
Organism: Candidatus Eremiobacteraceae bacterium; assembly: GCA_035622555.1. GTDB lineage: Bacteria > Acidobacteriota > Terriglobia > Acidiferrales > UBA7541 > Acidiferrum. The sequence continues at coordinate 64,532 of DASPVD010000097.1, forward strand.
GCTCTCGGGTCGAACTGTACGAGTGCAATAGGAGCGCCAAACAGTAGGGTCGATCAAAAAACGTGGGTTGTTCTCAAAATGCGTGCTTCTGGCCGGACAGGGTGGCGAGAGTTCGCCATTTGGCGAAATTCCATACAGACGTTCACAGGGAACACGAGAGACCTGAAGTCGGTTTTCCACTTTCCGAAAACAATTGACGCGGAATCCGTCGCTCACTGGTTCTGCCCGATTCTGGCGATCCGAATGCAGGAGGACAAGGTAAAAGGAGCGGAATTTATGCTTAAACGTGACCCATCGCCGTCCCGGCACGACCGGCGACACAAGGAAAGCGAACAAGACAAACGCCGTCGTATGCAGGTTAGCCTGGGCTACCTGTTCGCGAGCTTAATCCTGCTATGGGTGTTTCAGGCGTTTGTTCTGTCGCTTTGGAATCGCAGCACGGAGATTTCGTATAGCGAGTTCAAGAACAAGCTTGCAAACGCTCAGATCGTAGACGTGATCATCAGCGACAGGACAATTGAGGGGAAAATGAAAGACCCGAAGGGTGACGCATCGCCCTTGCCGTTCAACACTGTCTTTATGCCCGGATCAGATCCCCATTTAACTGAAGACCTGAAGAACGCGAATGTAACTTACCAGTTTCAACGCCCTCCGAACCCCGTCGGTGCTGCCTTGCTGCAGTATGTCCTTCCTCTTGTGATTCTTGGCCTTTTCTGGTCCAGTGCCTACAGCCGAATGGCTGGCGGAGCTGGCGTGGGCGGCATTTTTGGGGTGGGTAAAAGCAAAGCCATTGAAGTTAAACCCGAAGACATCACCGTTACTTACAGGGATGTAGGTGGAGCGGATGAAGCCATTGCTGACTTGCAGGAGATCATCCAATTCCTGAAAACGCCGGAGCAATTCGCCACACTTGGAGGGCATATCCCTAAGGGCGTTTTGCTCGTTGGACCTCCGGGAACCGGCAAGACACTGCTGGCCAAAGCAACCGCGCGCGAGGCAAACGTCTCGTTCTTTGAGACGAGTGGGTCGGAATTTGTGGAGATGTTCGTGGGCGTTGGCGCCGCGAGGGTGCGTGACCTCTTCGAAACAGCCCGTAAGGCTGCGCCGTCCATCGTTTTCATTGACGAAATCGACGCAATCGGCCAAAGCCGCGGCGGTGCGATGCAGGTAGGCACAAATGACGAGCGCGAGCGGACCTTGAACCAGTTACTGGCCGAGATTGATGGCTTCAAAACCGACGTCAGCGCACCTGTGATCATCATGGCCGCGACGAATAGGCCGGAGGTGCTCGATCCCGCGCTGCTGCGCGCCGGGCGCTTCGATCGGCAAATCGCGATCGGTAATCCAGACCTCACCGGCCGGCTCCAAATCTTGAGAATACATACGAGAAACATAAAACTGTCTCCCGACTTCGATCTGGAACGAGCAGCTCGCATCACAGCGGGGTTCAGTGGAGCTGACATAGCCAATGCTATTAACGAAGCGGCTCTGCTCGCAGCACGTCAAAAATCCGCCGCAGTGACCTTGCCAGACTTTGAAGCTGCCATAGAGCTCGTCATCGCGGGCTCCGAAAAGAAAAGCCGCGTAATGAACGAGCATGAACGAACTACGGTGGCTTACCACGAATCGGGACATGCCCTGGTGGCCGAATTGGTCCCCAATGTCGAGCCTGTCGCTAAGATCAGTATCGTTCCCCACAGTCGCGGTGCTCTGGGTTACACAATGCAAACGGCTAGTGAGGATCGCTATCTGCTCACAGTAGGGGAACTGGAGGACAAAATCGCAGTCATGCTCGGTGGGCGTGCTGCGGAACTCATCCAGTTCCACGTTATCAGTACGGGAGCAAGCGACGATATTACGCGCGCTACGGAACTAGCGCGGCGCATGGTCGTCGAATTTGGTATGAGCCCAAAGCTCGGAACGGTGCGTTATGCTGGCCAACAGCTCCAATATCTCGGGAAATCGGTGGAGGACGACAGCCACCTCAGTCCGGAAACACGCCAACTGATCGATCGAGAAGTCCAGCGCATCGTGACTGAACAATACGAACGTGCACAGAAGCTGTTAACAGAACATCAGGCAGCGCTCAAGGTGCTGGCCGAGCAACTACTGCAAAACGAAACCGTGGATGGCACTGCGGTCAACAAAGCGCTAGCAGGCCAGGATGTTGCGGCGGCGCATGCATAGAGCT
>DASPVD010000098.1:0-71286 GCA_035622555.1 Candidatus Eremiobacteraceae bacterium
CGGTGAATATCCAAAGCGGAGCCCATGCGGAAACCTCCAAGCGCGCCGATAAAAAGGCGGTCGGACACAAGCAGGGAGCGAACTGCACGGAAGAAACATAGCCATTTTGCCATTTTAGCGAAAGTGGGTAAATGCGGTAATGGGGCTGAGCGTGAAGCTCCGGATTGGTCTTTAGGACCAAGAAGATATCAGCGCACGAAATGTCTTGATCCATTGGTTGAGGAACTTCAGTGCGGACAGGCGCCGCTCAGGATGGTAGGGCCGCCTCGACGATTGGTTCGGAGGATCAGTATCTGTTGTGGAACACGGCGCGGTTGATGTCGGGCCAGAATTCTTTGGCAACGAAACTAATCCCGTCCTGGATAATCTGGCTACCCCAACGTTGATAGGTTTTCACCCACATATTTCCCGGGGGATAGTAAGCGTTGCCAATTCCCGCGGCAGCGCCGGCGCCGACAACTTCGGAAAAGTTGAAGGTGTTGTGGCCGGCATCGGTCCTGGTAATGAGTAAGCGGCTGACCGCGTAACCGGTGCGCTTAAAGAAACCGCCGTGGCCGAGGGTATAGTAGCGCGGGTCTTCTTTGGTGGCGGCGGGAACGAAAGCTTCGACCATATAGTTCTCGATTGTGCCATCGGCAAAGGTGTGGCCGTAGTAGAGGCCGTAGCCGGACGCGCCCTGTCCGAAAGAGGGCTCGGATTTTTGCGACATGGAAATGCCGGCGACAATGCCCTCGTATATGAAAGCCGAGTAATCAAAGCTGTCCTGGGTAGCCAGCCAGAATTTTTCCTTGAAACTCTGCGGAGGAAGATAGGTGGATGCGGAAACGGAGCGGAAATTGGGATAGATCCAAAGGATGCGCTTGGTTTGCACACCGATTGGATTACCGTTCTCGTCAACCTTGGGTTTCGGGGACTCGATGTTCGAACTGGTCTTGGCTGGATCATTCTTTGGATCATCCGAAGGCTTGGGCGACACAGGATTCTGAGACGGGGACGTTGGTGAAGGAGCGGAAGCTGAGGGCTGCTGGCTGAAGGAGGGAAGCGGCACAGCGTTGGTCGCTTGCGCCGCCTGTGCGTGGGAGGTTACCAGGGCGCAAATGAGGAACAGGATGATGAGCAGAATTGGCCTCGATCTCAATATGTGCTCCTAACGAGTATTGTACTGATCGCAACCCATTCGTTGAACGTGACACAACCGGGATGTGCTCGTCCAGTTGGATTCTGGACAGCGATGCTGGGATGCATGGGGATTTTGCGATGGAAGGCTCGCCGGAAGAATAGGTTTCCAGACGCGGCTACTGAAAAGAGGCGACGGCGTCTTTGGAATCTTCAAAGGTGGTGAAGAGATTCAGGAGGCCAACCATCTTGAGGGTCTGCACCGTGAATTTGGAGGGCTTGAGCAGGCGAATAGCGCCGCCCGTTTGTTTGGCGGTGGTAAGGTGGCGTACCAACATGCCGATGCCGCTGGAATCGATGGTTGGAACTTCTTCGAGGTCGAGAACGATGCGATTTTGACCCTGGCCAAGAAGTTCGCTCAGAGTGGCATTAAAGCGGTCCAGAGGAGGGCCCATGGACAAGCGGCCTTTGAGCTTGACAAGCTTGACGCCATCGACGGTTTTGGTCTCAATGTCCAAAGTGCGCACCTCCGGGGAAACCATTGGGTCGTTCCCCTCGTTGACACCCCACAGAGCCTTTGCTAGAGTTCGCGCACAAGTTAAATAATCTTGGCGCAAAAAGCAAGAAAACCTGATGCTAGGGAAAGCCTGCCTCACGAGGCAGGCTGAACGGAGACACTTGGCGAGTTCGGAAAAGGAATCCGTACTGGATCTCTCCCCGCTTTCCACCCAGTTATTTGCGGAACAAGAGGTGGCGCCACGCGCCCGCGTATTTGCCAAGTATGTGGCCGGACTGCTGGCCGACTCCGCAGTGAGCGTGTACACATTGGCTTCGGATGGAGAAAGCAATTATTGGTTGCCGCGAGCGGTGGTTGGCGACGCCGCCATTCATGAAGAAGCGATCACTGCGGATTCCGGGGCGCTCGGGATGCTGCTGACCGAGAGTGTGCCGATTCTGCGCACGGCGCCGAACCTGAAGCGCGAAGATTATTCGCACATCGATACGCGAAAGACGCTGCTTTCGCTGGCCTGCATTCCGCTGATTCACGGTGAAAACTTGGTTGGCGCGCTGGAGATATTGGCGTTCGAAGAGCCGAACACGGCCAGCGACATCGAGGCGCTGGTTCCGGCGGCGGAGGTGGCCGCTGCGGCACTGGCGTCGGGTCAAGCGTACGAAGAAGAGCGCCACGGGACGCTGAGCTCGATCACGCGATTGACGCAACTGTACGATCTGGAAAAAGTGTTTTCGTCGACGCTGGAAATGGAAGAGTTGCTGCCGCTGATTGGCGCGAAATTTTCGGAGATTTTGGGCTGCCAGGCCGTGAACATCTGGTTGTTGCAACCGGACGAATCCGTGGAATTGATGTTCCAGGCCGGCGAGGATCCGACAAGTTTCAAAGGGCAGGTGTTGAAGTCTAACGAAGGAATCGCCGGGACGATTTCCGATAACGGAGAAAGCGTGTGCGTTTCTGATGCTCAGGATGCGCGACTGACGCAGCGGAATCAGGCGGCGCCGGAATATCCAATAATGTCGCTGATTGCCGCTCCGATTATGGATAAGAGCGCGCTTGTAGGGGTGGTGGAGGCGGTCAACAAATCTGACGGCACGCGATTTGATGAAGACGATTTGTTTACGCTGAGCAGTTTGACAGAGACGGCGTCGACGGCGCTGCACAACGCCTCGTTGCTGATGGCGGAACGCAAGGTGGAAATCCTGGAGACGCTGAACACCGTCAGCCATGAGATAACCTCGACGCTAAATCTCGAACGCATGCTGCAGACCATCGTGAATGCGCCGCAGGCGGTGATTCCGTACGAACGTGCCGCTATGGTGTTGGAGCAAGGCGGAAGATTCAAGTTGAGCGCGGTTACCGGCCTGACCCAGGTGAACGCCGACGCGCCGGATATTGCTCCCCTAAATGAAATTTTGCAGTGGGCCGCGCTCTCGGAAGAAATAATCCACGTGCGGCAGCACGGAGACGAGATTGACAGCGACCGCGAAGAAACCCGCGCGAAATTCAAGAAATACTTTGCGGAATCGGGGATGCGTGGATTTTATGCGCGGCCATTGAACGACGACACTGGGCGTGTGGGCATGTTGGCGATGGAGAGCAGTGATCCGGATTTCCTGGGCCCGGCGCATATAGAAATCCTTGAGGTGCTGGCAGGCCAGGCGACGGTGGCGCTGCGAAACGCCCAAATGTACAAGGAAGTGCCGTTCATCTCGGTGCTCGAACCGGTGTTGGTGCGGAAGCGCAAGTTCATGGCCATGGAGAAACGGCGGCGCCGGTTGTACCTCGGGCTGGCAATTGCGGCGGTGATCTTTCTGGTGGCGTGCCCGTTGCCGCTGCGTGTGGATGGGGATGCGCTGGTTGCTCCGGGAAGAAGGGCATTGATTCAGCCTGAGGTGGAAGGCGTTGTAGGAAAGGTGTTCGTTCACGAAGGAGAGAGCGTGCAGAAGGGGCAGGTCCTGGCGGAGATGGAGGCATGGAATCTGCGATCAGCATTAGCCGAAGCGCAGGCGAAATACGAGTCAACGATGCTGCAGATGAACCGCGCGCTGGCAGCGAACGATGGAACTGAAGCGGGAGTGCATCGGGTGCAGGCGGATTACTGGAAGGCGGAAGTGGAGCGCGGGCGGCAAATGCTGGATAGGGCGCAGTTGCGGAGTCCGATCGATGGAATCGTGGCCACACCGCACGTCGAGAACTTCGCCGGGCGCAAGTTGCAACAAGGCGACTCGTTTGCGGAGGTGGTGAACACGTCTCAGGCAGTGGTAGACGTGGCGATCGATGATGCGGATGCGGGATTGCTTAGCACCGGGGAAAAGGCGGTGGTGAAACTGAACAGCTACCCGACGCGCACATTCCATGGAGACGTTGCGATTGTCAGTCCAAAGGCGGAGCTGATGCATGAAACGCCGGTGTTTTTCGCGCGTGTGGACGTGCCGAATAGCGATGGGGCGATTCGAGCCGGGATGGAAGGCCGAGGTAAAGTGCGAGTCGGTTGGTATCCCGCGGGCTATGTGTTTTTTCGGCGGCCGTTTTTGTGGCTGTATGCAAAAGCCTGGTATTGGCTGGGGTGGTGAAAGCGGTGGAGGGAAGTATGCGTGGTTGGATTGTAGGAACCGCAATTGGGGCCGCACTGGTGATGGGTGGCTGTGGCGACAGTAAACCAACGGTGACAGGAGTGACGAACGCCGCGCCCGCGCCAGCGATCGCACCGCCTGTGAAACCGGCGACGCCCGACACGACGGATACGGATCTGGTGGTGACCGGCCCAATCATCGTGGAACATCAGGTTGACGTGACCGCACAACGTGACGGTGTGCTGGCAAAGATTTTCTTCGACGCGCCCGCGAGGGTGAAAGCCGGAACTGTGTTGGCACAGATGGACGACCGGCAAATCGCGGCGAACTTGGAGGCCGCGCGAGCCAAGTCTCGGAGCATCGCGGACGACCTGAACAATTGGAAAGCGGAGGCGGGCGTCTTGGAAGCGGATTACCTGCGGGCTCAACATTTATGGGATTTGGGACTGATCTCTCAGGAACAGTTGCAGCACGCGAAATATAAGGCGGAATCAGACCAGTGGGATATCAAGCGGGTGCAGGAAACGTTGAATACATCGCGTGAAGAAGAACGTTCGCTGGAATTGGAGTTGGAAAAGACCAAGATTACCGCGCCTTTTGCTGGATTGATCGCGCGGCGCTACGTGCGCGAAGGGGAAGCGTTAACCAAGGGGCAACGGCTGTTTTGGGTGACTGCGGAGGGGCCGCTGCAGATGCGCTTCACGTTGCCGGAGAAATACTTTGGACGGGTGCGCACGGGACAGAAATTTGAACTAAGTTCGTTGGATATTCCCGGCGAACCGCATGATGCGCGCGTGAAGGAGATCAGTCCGGTGGTGGATCCGTCGAGCGGAACCTTCGAAGTGCTGGTGCAGTTGACGGGAAACGCCGGAGCGCTGCGGCCGGGGATGACCGCAAATGTGAAGGTGGACAGCAGCCGGTAGAAGTGCCATGAATCTTACGCGCGTCCTCAATAACGCTCTGCCGGAACTGCCGGCTCGTGCGCTGGCAGAGCGCCCCCCCCGCATCGATCCTGAAGCAAACTCTCGCGAGCACATCGAGGAAGGCCAGACCATCATTCGCGCTTACATTCCCAGCGCGAAAAGCAGATACACCTTTCCGCCTGACAACTGGAGGTTAGCGCAACTTTTCGATGGCAAACGCTCCTACGAGGAAATAGCGGAGATCTATTCGCGGGACATGCGGGTGGAATACTCCGCAGAACAAGTCCGTGAATTCGCCGAAGAGCTGGACCAAATCAATTTCTGGTACAGGACCGCACAGGAGAAAAACATCCTGCTGATGCAGCAGTCTGCGGAAGAGCGGCGCAAAAAGCTAAAGCAGCAAACTAGATGGGCCGATCTTTCCGATGTGTTATTTCCGGCTTTCAATCCCGACCCGTTCCTGACGAAGTTCTGCAGATACACAAAATTCGTGTACACCCCGTGGTTCACCGCACTTACCTTGAGCGGCTTCGCAGTGACCGCCTGGATCACCATCACGCATTGGGATCAGATCGGCCGTGACACTGTTCACTTCTACAACTTCACCAATAAGAGTTGGGGCGACATTATCGTTCTGTACGTGATTCTGTGCTGCATTGTGGTGGTTCACGAATTGGCCCATGCCTACACGTCAAAGCACTACGGCGGGCGGGTGACCGCCATGGGATTCGCACTCGTGTATCTGACGCCCGCGGTTTATACGGATACCACCGAGGCCGACGTGATGGCGACGCGGTACCAGCGCTTAATGGTGACGATCGCTGGTGTGTGGTCCGAGCTGATGATCTGCTCGGTCGCCACGATCATCTGGTGGGGGACGGCGCCAGATACAGCCGTTCACGACGCGGCGTACTTCATGATGATGTTGACCGGAATCGTGTCCATCCTTCTGAACTGGAACCCATTGATGAAACTCGACGGCTACTACATGCTCACCGACATCACGGGCATCTCAGACATCAAGGAAAACTCCACGGCATACGTTTCCGCGTGGGTGAAGAAGCATATCTGGCGCTTACCCGTGGAGATTCCCTATGTACCTAAGCGGCGCCGCTTGGGATTCGTCATATACGCGCTCCTATCAGGTGTTTATAGCTATACGGTGTTGTACATTCTCGCTAGGTTTGTTGGGAACATCGTGCGCAACTTCAGCCCAGAGTGGGGCTTCGTCCCAGAAATTGGCGTTGCGTTGATGATCTTCCGTTCGCGAATCCGTTTGTTGGGGAACTTTATGAAATTCGTTTATTTGGACAAGAAAGACCGAATCATTGCCTCGTTTACACCAAGAAACTCGGCGCTGGCCGCGGTTGCACTGATAGTGCTTTTAGCCTTGCCCTTGTGGCGCCAATCAGCCACCGGAAGATTTCTCTTGGAACCTACTCACGTCGCAGAAGTGCGCGCATTTGTTCCTGGCTTGGTTGCTCAATTGAATGTTGGCGAAAGCGATCAAGTCAACCAGGGTGCTCTGCTCGCCACGCTGCGCGACTCGCCACTTCAGTCGGATTTGGAGAATGCCCAAGCGAACCTGCTGATGGCCTCCGACCGGGCCAAGCAGGCGTCCCTGCGTTATTCGGATTATGGCGTAGCTCTGACAGAACGTGAGCGAATGAGTCGCAACTACGAGCAGGTCTCCGAGATGGTAGGAGCGTTGGAACTTCGAAGCCCCATAGCAGGCATCGTGATCACACCTCGCGTCCAAGACCGGTTGGGCAGTTATCTAAGAGAGGGGCAAGAATTGCTCGTGGTTGCTGATGTGTCTTCGCTACGGGCGCGCATTTACGTTTCCGAATATGACCTACGCAAGGTCCGGAATCACGCTGTGGCGCAGCTTCAGGTGCAGGGCCTGTTTAAGACCTGGGGCGCACACGTCACCGCAATCGCAGCACGCCCAACCGAGTTGGACCCGAGCCTCTCGCCACAAGTGGAACTCCAGGGGACCACTCCGCCGCATTTCTATGTGGTAGATCTGAATGTTCCCAATTCCGACGGGCTTCTAAAACCTGGGATGACCGGCTTCGCACGAGTCTATGGGGTGCGGCGAAGCGCACTGGGTCTGGGCTGGGAAGCATTCGCCGACTTCTTCGGACGGAAAATCTGGTAGGTACCGATCGTTCGAACCCGAAATGGAATGGAATAAGGAGGGGCCACCTTTGCAGTGGCCCCCGCTAATTCTTTTAGGTTCCGATAAAGCCACCGAGTTGTTACATCTTCAAGTCGACCGTTGCCTTGCGCAGACCGGGGACGTCGATCTTTGCCTTGCGCAGACCGGGGACGTCGATCTTTGCCTTGCGCGATGCCGATCCGTCATTCGTCGCAACTGGAGAACTGGCGACGTTGGCCTTCTTGGTGGTCTTCAGAGTGCTAATCAAACTCTTCTTCTCGATGGACATTCGCTCCCCCTGTTTTGTTTGCGTGGATTTGTCTTTGGCAGACGTGTCTAAAGAGAGCAGGAATGTTGCCAAAGTCGGAACGGCCGACGCGGACAGACGCTCATAATGAAAATGGGCAGGTTAGTACAAAAGTACTGCTGACCTGGAGTACCCAGTCGGTGAAAAATTCCGTACATGGTGACAAATTAACCTACAGTAGGTTAATTTTTAACCTTCTACGGGCCGGTAAGCTCCAAACCGGACCGGCCGAAAGAAACTGACCCTCGCGCGCGGCTACCTCGCCACGTCCCTTAGGAAGGCTCATCGGCAGCCGTGACGCCGAGGCAGTGGAAAGAAAAAATCGCGTGACGGCGGCAGGTTGCAACCCTAAAGCAGTTCCATGATTTATGTAGCGAGAAACGCCTGCCCGACCGCCCGGCGATACAAGCTGCTCTAGTCGATGTGGTGTTTGCGGCAGAGGTATTTCATGCGCTGCGGATCGATATGGAGCAGAGTGGCGGCGGCGGTTTTCTTGCCGTTGGTGCGGCGCAGGGCAGCGTTCAAGTAGGCAATCTCGATCTTTTCCATCTCGCTATCGAAATCGACACCACCTTCGGGGATGAGGATGGCTTCCTGGCTGGCCGCGCTGTGTTGCAGCATGTGTTGCGGGAGATGCTCCGGAGTGATCTCCGGCGAATTAACCATCACCACCAAACGCTGGATGACATTTTCCAACTCGCGGACATTGCCGGGCCAACTGTAGTCCTCGAGAATCTCCAGAACATCGGGCTGCAACGATTTGAGGGGCTTTTTGGCCGATGCGCAATAGACGCGCAGGAAGTGATCCACCAGAATGGCGACGTCACCTTCGCGTTCGCGCAAAGGCGGGACGTGGATGGGAACTACGTTGACGCGGAAATAGAGATCCTCGCGAAAGCGGCCCTTGCGAACGCAGTCTTCGAGGTCGTCGTTTGTTGCGGAGATCAGGCGGAAATCGATCTTCCTGGCGGAACGGCTGCCCAGGCGTTGGACGGAGTGCTCTTGAAGGACGCGCAGTAATTTACTTTGCAGGCTTGGATGGAGGGTGGTGATTTCGTCGAGAAAGATCGTGCCAGTGTGGGCGAGCTCGATCAGCCCGGGCTTAACCGCATCAGCGCCGGTGAACGCGCCTTTTTCGTAACCGAAAAGCTCGGATTCCATGAGCGTTTCGGGAAGGGCGGAACAGTTGAGAGCAATGAAGGGCCTATCGGCGCGATCGCTGCATTGGACGATGGCGTTGGCGATCAATTCCTTGCCGACTCCGCTTTCGCCGCGCAAGACCACGCTAGCGCCGGTGTGGGCAACCGCCTCGACGGCTTGATAGATTTTCTGCATAGCGGGGCTGGAGCCGATGAGGCCGTGGAAGGCGTTGCCGCGTTCGACTTGCTGAACCAGGCGGCGACCCTCTAGTTCGAGGGCACGCTTTTCAATGGCGCGAAGAAGCACGATTTTCAGTTCGTCGTAGTTTAGGGGGAAGAGGAAAAATTCGTCGGCGCCGGCTTGGCTGGCCTTCAAGGGGATAGAACGATTGTTGGTTTTGGTGAAGGCTACCAGCACAACGTCGTCGCGAATTTTGCGAACCTCCTCCAGGACGTCGAGCCCGTCAGTGGGCCCATCGCCGATGGCATCGAGATTAAAGAGAATGGCGTGAAGTCCGCTGGTTTCCAGGATGGTCTTGATTTCGGCTTCGGTGGTGGCCAGGCAAGTACGGAATTCATTGCCGAGCCGCTTGCGAATTTCCGGATAAGGTTCGGAGTCGTCGGTGATGACCGCGAGGGAGTAGCGCTCGACGCTGGTGGCGGCTTCAGGCAAAGGGCGGGCTCCGTTGATGAGGGCCGATTATAGGGGAGAGACATTGCTGGTGGAAAGGCGAAAAAGAAAGAGGCGTGGCGGGACGGTGAGCAAACGGGTGGCCTGGAGGCACCAAAACCGCGAGGGTCATACCTGATGACAGCTGCGAGGACACTCACAACGGCTGAACCGGATTGAACTTACGCCTAGTGCGGCATTGCGGAAGCCGCGCCCTGACGATGAGCAGCGGCTCAGCGGCAAAAAGCCATTCTGATCTCGCGCTAGGCATCAAGGCACGGCTGCGAAGACCCACGCGAGTCGGTCAGGGCGCTAGAAGCGCACGGTCGAAAGATACTTGTAGCCATCGGTGAGTGTGGCCCAAGGATCTTTGGGGGAATCATGTTCCAGGAAATAGTGTTGAATGCCGGCCTGATCGGAGTAAGAGAAGATGCGCTTCCAGTCAATGATTCCGGATCCCGGTGCGATCATGTCCTCTTTCTCGATCTTTTCCGGACGATACGAGGCAATCTGGTCGGGAGCCAAGTGTGGAAGAGTCTTAAAGTCCTTCACATGGACGAGAGGGAAGCGGTCGGGATTGCTTTTGAAATACCAGACGGGATCTTTTCCGGCAACGCTGATCCAGCCCAGATCCATTTCCATCTTGACCAGTTTGGGATCCGTGGAAGCGAGAAGGTAGTCGTACGGGAGCTTGCCGTCGAGAGCGGCGTCGGGACCGAACTCCCACCAGTGGTTATGATAGGCGAACTGTATGCCGGCTTTTTGACTGGCTTCACCCGCTTTGTTGAAGGTGTCGACCACACCCTTCCAGCCGTCAGCGGTTTTGCGCAGGTTCTCGTCGATCCACGGGCAGACGATGAAAGTGTGGCCAACGATCTTGGCGGCTTCCAGGGTTTCCGGCCAATGCTTTTGCACCACATCGTAGCTGACGTGGCAGGAAGGAGCGCTCAGGCCGTTTTTGTCCAGCACGGCGCGAACGTCTTTGGGTGAGTGATCGAAATATCCCGCAAATTCGACTTCCTTATAGCCGATGCCCGCGACTTTGGCGATAGTGCCGTCGAAGTCCGTCTTCATCATCCCGCGAACGGTATACAGCTGAACGCCCACTTTTTCGATGCGGTGGCTGGCGGCGAAGCTGCGGGAAGGTAGAGCGGCGAGAACTCCAGTGGCTAGCGAAGCTTCCAAAAACGTACGTCGATGCATGAGTTGTTGCATGAGTGCCCTCCGGGGGAAACAGACTGCTGACTCGTAATTGCGACGTGCGAATCGAATATACGACGGCTCGAACGTGAAAGTACACCGTGGATGGTGAGTGCGGAGCAAGAGTGGCGTTTGCGAACAAAAGTTATGCGGGACACGGTCTGGGCGGCGGCCGCGTCCCGCAAACTTGGGGTGTGGGGTCAGAACTGGAACCGCAGACCGAACTGCATGATGCGCGGGTTATGCGCACCGTTCAGAACCAGGAAGCCACCGCAGGTAGGATCTGTGCCTGCGGCCAACGCGGCCACCGGAGAGCAGCCCATACCAAGAGTGCCGCCCGCTCCACCGGAGCCGCCGGGATTAGTGCCACTGAACGAATCGAGTTGCGTGTGGTTGAAGGTGTTGAAGGTTTCCCAACGGAACTCGAAGGCATAGCGCTCTTTGAATTCGAAACGCTTGAACAGTCCCATGTCGAAATTCAAGCGGCCGGGCATCCGCATCATGTTGCGAGCCGCGTCGCCAAAGGTGAGGCCCACAGGGATGTCGAAAGCCGTGGGGTTGTAGAGAAGCTTGCCGAAAAGACCTGTGGCGTGGAAGGCGTCTTGTACGGCGGCAGGAACGACGTTGGGATTGCCGACCACGTCGGGATAGGAGCCCGTGCCGACGCCATTCGCCACACCAGCATTGTCGGAGTAGGTTGTGCCGTTGTTCACGGTAAAGGGAGCCCCGGTCTGCGCGATCGTGATGCCGGACCATTGCCACCCGCCCAAGAGAGTGTGCTTCCATCCGGAAGAGTGCCTGAATGCAGGGATGGCGTAGACGTAGCTGAGAGAGAGGGACTGGCGGATGTCGAAGGCCGAACTAGCGCGGCTCGCTTTGGGATCGTAGGAATTGGCGAAGAGGGTGTCGTAACGATCGGAAGAATTGTCGATGGAGTGGCTCCAGGTATAGCTGGCGCCGAAGGTGACGTCGCCAAAAGAGCGGCGAGCGCTGGCTTGGAGCGAGTTGTAGATGGAATTGGCGGAGTTGTCGAGGCGAGTGATGCTGCCCATGCCCTGATAGGGACGGTAGTAGCTGGCAGCAGGATTTCCGCAAGCGACGAAGAGATTCTCGACGGCTTGGCCGGTAATAGTAGTGCCGTCCGCGAGCGTGGCGGTGGTTGGCAACCCTTCGCTATTCGGCGAGCCGAAGTTGGCGCAATCCGCGGTGGTGATTGGTGATTTAGTAGCCAGAAAGGGATTCTGGCTGGCCGGCACGGGTTGCAACTGATTCAGGTCGTAGATGCGCGTCAGGTGGGTGCCTTTGCTGCCGACATACGCCACAGAAGTCACCACGTGGTCGGGGAGCTCGTGTTCCACGCCCAAATTCCACTGCTGCATGTAGGGCCACTGGACCTGGTTCGGAATGGAAGTGGCGGTGAACGGGCTGGGGTAGCCTTGTGAGCCGCCGCCGACGTTGGGATAGCCGGTGATGGTGCTGACCGAGCCGTTCTGCACCAGAGGAGAAGGATTGCCCTGCAAGGACTCGGCGTTAGCTTCGTTGCCGTTCATGTGTTCAAAGAAAATGCCGTAGCCCCCGCGGATGGCCCACTTGCCATTGCCGAAGGGATCATAAGCAAAGCCGAGGCGAGGGCCGGGGTTGACGTATTTATTTTTCATGCAGCCGGTAGTGGCAACGGGGATGTACGAGACTGCGGGCTTGCTGGCGCCGCACTGCTGGAAACCGTTGAACTGGTCGACGCCGGGCAGCAACAGTTGTGAATAATTAGGATCGGTGTAAGGCCACAGGACTGGGCCAGTGGGAGGCACGTAAGCCGCTGGAGAGAAGTTGAACTCCTTGTCGAATTTTTCCTGATAGCGTCCGTAGAAGCTCCAACGGAGACCGAGGTTCAACGTGAGCTTGCGGGTGATGCGCCAGTCATCCTGGAAGAAGGGTTCGAAGATTTTGTAGCGGTCATAGAAATAGGGTTGCGCGCTGGTTTGCGCGTAGGTGCCAATTTGGCCGAGCAGTAGATCGGCGAAGGGATTCCCGGTGCTGTTGGGATTGCTGGTGTAGTAAGAGAGTTGTCCCTGAATGTCTACGCTGGATTCCTGATTCTTTTGAGCGAAGACGAAATAGCCGCCGAAGAAGAAGGTGTGCTTGCCGACAACAGCGGTCATGATGTCGCGATAGGTGTAGGTGGGGTTGGCATTCTTCCACGGGAAGTAGCCGGTGTCGACAGAGAAGCCGCCGCTACCGTAAACGGTGCCGGGAGTGTTGCCGACCGAGAACGCGGGAATTTTGTTGGCTTGCGTAAACGCCGCGGGGAACAGGGGAACCAGGTCAAGGCCGCCGGAGGGCAGGCTGACGTTGCCCAATTCGCTGAGGATGATGTGGTCAGCAGTGTAGCTGGCCACAAATTCGTTGAGCAGCTTGGAAGAGAAGTTGGAGGTGAGACGGGCCACGAAGCTGGTGGTCGGGCCCTTGAAGCTGGTGTTGGTGTTATCGAAGGTGTTGGGGTAAACGCCCCACAGGGGGCCCTGATTGATGGTCTGCCAGCTATCGTGAATGTAGCGGAGGGTGAGGCGGTGGTTATCGGTGAGATTGTGGTCGATGCGAATCAGTTCCTCGCGCCAATCGGTTTTGTAGCTGGGATTCACGATGTACGCGGGTAGGGGCTGCCCGGCGGCCTGGCCGGCGGCGTATGTGCTGTTGGTGGAATTCGCCTTCGGGATCAGACCGAGGAGAGTATTCGCGGTGGACGAGAAGCTGCCGGCGTTGGGCAGAGTATTGTTTAGGAACGGGGTCGCGGTAGTGCCGTCGGATGTGCCGGACTGGTAAGGACAATCGGGATAAGCGCTGACCGAGAAATTCGCGCCGGTGTATGCGGGACAAACATCGTTGAAATTGCCCGCCCGTTCGGCGGTCGAAGGAACGTTCTGGCTGATGGTGCCGCCTGGAACGATTTCCTTGCGCCACTCCTGGGACCAGAAAAAGAAAGTTTTCCTCTTGGAATTGTTGTAGAGGTGTGGAATGTAGACCGGGCCACCAAAGGTGTAACCGAAATCGTGCTTCTTGTATTCCGGACGGGCAATGCCTTGGCCGGCGTTTTGCCAGGAGTTGGCGTTGAAGACTTGATTGCGGAGATATTCAAAGGCACTGCCGTGGTATTGGCTGGTGCCGGACTTGGTTTCCACTTCGACCGTGCCGGAACCGTTCTTGCCGTATTGCGCGCCATAGTTGGAAGTGAGTACCTTGAATTCGGCGATGGCTTCGAGGTTGGGGTAGACGTTGAGGGTGGCATTGGAACCATTGTCCATGTTGTCGCCGCCGTCGATTTCCCAGTTGTTATATTCGGTGCGACCACCATTAATGCTGTAAGCGATGCTGCCATTCACGCCGACCACGCCTTCGTCCTGGCCGGTCTGGTTGACTACACCGGCGGAGAGGTTAATAAGCTGAGTAAAGTTGCGGCCATTCAGTTCAAGCTGACTAATTTGTTTGCCGGTGACGGTGTTGCCGATCTCCGATGATTCGGTATCCACTTGAGCGACGCTTTCCCCGGTGACTACGACTTCTTGCGTGACGGTACCGACGGTGAGAACGACGTCGACGCGGGCCTTCTGAGCGATGGTAAGCACGACGGCTTTGGCTTCGAATTTCTGGAAGCCCTTGGCGGTAACGATGACATCGAAAGTGCCGGCGGGCAGTGCGGACACAACGTACAGACCGTCGCTGTTGCTGACTGTCGTGCGAGTTAAGTTCCCGCCGGAACTGATGACCAGCACCTGAGCTCCAACCACCGCGGCGCCGGAAGTGTCAGTCACAGTGCCGCTAATCAGCGCGTTTTCCTGGGCGCGGGTGGAAAACGGGACCAGAAGCAACAGAACAAGTATTGGGAGAAGTAAGGCGACCGGGTTTTTCTTGAGGCGCCCCAAAACAACTGTACATGGTTTCACAAAGGACCTCCGTCATGCGCACGGTCTTAGAGGCTTCTCGCTGCTGCGAGATGTGAGGAAGAGTGAGAATAGGCGGGCACACCACTCCGTCAAGCAAGAGCCACTCGCCCGGACATCTCCGGTCCTCGACGGAACACAACTCCGGAAAAGCCTTATTAAATCGAGTTAATACTGCGAAGAAGTGCGGGTGTCAAGAGCAAAATGAGAAACCGGAGGCAGGGTATGAGGTGAGCGAGCTGGCCAGAAGGTTGTGTGTCGTTCCAGATCAGGTTGAAGGCGCGCGGAAAGTGGCGGAAACTGCACAAGGGATGAGAGTTGCGGCAACAATGCGGAAGGGGTTAATGGTCCCGGTACTTACCGTGTTATGTACCGGTCTGCTTGTGACCATGATCACAGGCCTTGATGCGTCAGGCCAAACGAGCGCCACGCAACAACGATCGAATACAACCGCTGCGCAAGCGTGGTTCGAAAAAGGCCAGCAGGCGCTGAAGGTGGGTGAGTTGGACGCAGCGGAAGAGGCGTTTCGTCATGTGCTGACTCTGGATCCACGATCCGGAGCGGCGTATGCGAATTTGGGCGTGGTGGAAATGCGCCGGAAGAATTGGGACCGAGCGCTGAAAAACCTAGAGAAGGCCGAGCGGCTGTCTCCGAAGATGGCCGGAATTCGATTGAATATTGGATTAGTGCAGTTCCGCCGGCAAAATTACGCGGCGGCAATTCCGGTGCTCGAAAGCGTGGTTCGGGATGACCACAATTCCATGCAGGCGCGTTATCTGCTGGGACTCTGCCAACTGTTTGTCCAACAGTATCCTGCGGCGGCGAAAACGCTACAGCCGCTGTGGGAGCAAATGCAGAATGACGTGACGTATCTGTATGTTCTGGGCATTGCGGCGAATAGCGCGGGAGAAAAGGCGCTGGATGAGAAAGCGATGCAGCGTTTGCTGCAGGTTGGTGGAAATTCGCCGGAATTGCACTTGATTTTGGGCAAAGCGTATCTGCAGCATCGCGAATTCCAGAAAGCGATTGAGGAATTCCATGCGGCGCTGGCAAGCGATCCGAGTCTGCCGTATGCACAT
Organism: Candidatus Eremiobacteraceae bacterium; assembly: GCA_035622555.1. Classification (GTDB taxonomy): domain Bacteria; phylum Acidobacteriota; class Terriglobia; order Acidiferrales; family UBA7541; genus Acidiferrum. The sequence continues at coordinate 15,618 of DASPVD010000098.1, forward strand.
TTCAATTTGGGTATGGCCTACGTGGATTTGGGGGAAAGCGAAAAGGCGGAGGTGGAGTTTCGTAGGGATATTGAATTGGAACCGGACCTGGCGGAGAACTACGAACAATTGGCCGAGTTGTACAACCGCCTGCGCAGGGACAGCGACGCCGAAGCGGCTTGCCGGAGGGCGCTGGACCTGAATCGGCGCTCGGCAGAGGCGTGGTTTGTGCTGGCAAAGGTTCAACAGCGGCGCGGGAACGTTGCGGAGGCGCTGACGGCGGTGGACGAGGCGACCAACGTGGCGCCCGGGAATGAGAACGTGCTGTTTCTGCGCGCGCAAATCCTGCAAAAACTGGGACGCACAGCAGAAGCGGACGCGGCATTCGAAAAGGCGAAGAACGTGATGGAGGTGGGCGAGCATAAAGGTCTGGACCAGTTGGGAGGAAAGATTGTGCCGAGTCCGGAGTTGAAGCAGGCTCCGGAGTAAGAGTCTCGCCGAGAGAATGGCCAAACACGGCTGTACGCACGTGCCTTCGTTGAAGCAACTCTACAGATTGGGATAGCTCCAGGGGCCGCGCGCTTGTTCCAGTGATTCGGCGACTGCCAGGAGAAGTTCCTCTTCGTAAGGGCGAGCGACCAGTTGCACGTTGATCGGTAGACCTTCAGACGAGCGGCCGAAGGGCAGAGAGAGTCCCGGGAAGCCGGCCACGTTGAGCCACTGACAAAAGCGCATGGTGTCGCGATAGTTGTGAGGGTCGCCGGGACGATAGTTGCCGGAGCCATGGCGAAACGCCGGGGCAGTCGAAACCGGCGAGAGCAGAACGGGGATGTCGCGCAACTGTTGGAGCAGATCAGAGCGCAGACGGTCGCGTTCGGCGCAGGCGTTCATGAAGGATTCAAGCGTAACGGGCGCATCGGCGCCGCAGATTTCCAGATAGTGCCGCAACATAGGACTGAGGGAGTTCTCCTGTCCGCGGGAACCGCGGCGAATCAGGTGGGCGATGGCGGGACCGAAGAAAAACCACCAAAGCTCAAGCGCACGATCGAGATATTTGAGCGTGATGGGCTCGACGCGGTAGTCCAGATCGCAGAGAAACTGCATGGCGAGACGAACCGTGGACAGAGTCTCCGGAGTGGCGCGGCCCAGTTCGGAATTCTCCAGAATCCCGATGCGCAGGCCGCGCAGTTCGGCCGGAGTCACTTTGCGCACCGGAACGGGAGCCGAAAGGGCGTCACCGGGATCCGGGCCGGCCATGGTTTCGAACAGAAGGCGCACGTCATCGACCGTTCTGGCCATGGGTCCAACCACTCCAATCCAGCCAAAGGCTCCGGCCCCCGACGGAAAATGGCCGGTGGAGGGAATGCGGCCGGGAGTAGGCTTGAGCCCGCAAACACCCGAAAAGTGGGCGGGAGTGCGAATGGAGCCGCCGCCATCGCTACCTACTCCGCCCATGGAGCAGCCCGATGCGATAGCGGCCGCTTCGCCGCCGCTGGAGCCGCCCGCCGAGAAGTCAAAATTCCAGGGGTTGGAAGTTCGGCCGTGAACGACATTGTCGGTTTCGTAGGCCATCAGGAATTCGGGGGTGTTGGTGTTGCCAACCAGGATCGCGCCGGCGGATTCCAGACGGGAGACCAGCGGAGCATCACAAGTGGGCACGTAATCCTTGCGCAAGAGCGAACCGGCGGGGCAGGGCCAACCGGCGACGTCGATGCAGGATTTGATGGTGAGCGGAATCCCAGTGAGGCGATTTGGTTCTTCGCCGCGCGAAAAGGAGAGTTCGGCATTGCGCGCTCGGGCCAGAGCTGATTCAGCGTCGAGATGAACGAAGGCGTTGAGCTTGGGTTGGAGGCGCTGAGCGCGTTCAACATGAGCGGTGATGACCTCAACGGGAGATACTTTCTTAGTTCGGTACGCGCGGGCGGTTTCAGAGATATTGGAATAGAAGAAAGGAGGCATAAGTCTCTTCAGCACGTTACTGGGAAACTCGGCTGGTGGTCAAACCACAGCATGGCCGGACGATTTGGGACAACGGCGGATGCGGGTACAAAAACGGTTGACGATGCAGTGAGCAGCCGCGAGAATCGGTAAGACGATAATTGCCTTTTCGATTGGCCGCGTCCAGAAAGAGCTTTCCTTGATGAGATCCACGAAACGAAATTGGCAGGTTGTGTTGTGGGTAGGCAGTGTTGGTGTCCTTGGAATAGCCGTGAGTTGCTGGCCGGATTTACGTTCCCACGCCGCACAAACCAGCGCAGCCTCGAAGACGTCCGCCACGCAGAAAATCTCGAACGAAGCGCTGCGACTCAATAATTTGGGCGTGGCGTTCATGAACCAGGGGAAGTCGGCAGAGGCGCTGAGGAGATTCGAGCAGGCCTTGGCTGCGGACCCGAGTTTCGAGCAGGCACGTCTGAACCTGGGCGTTTCGTTGATGGCACAACAGAAACTGGAACAGGGGCGCGCCGCGTTGGAGGAAGCTTCCACCAAGCTGCCCGACGATCCTTACGTTTGGTACAACCTCGGACTCGCGTACAAAGATTCAGCTCAGCTGGAGAAGGCCATTGCGGCTTTTCAACAAGTCGAGAAAATCGCGCCGGATGAACCTGACGCATTTTATTTCGAAGGGTTTTTGTATTCGCAACTGCAGAAGTACGACCAGGCCATTGCGGCTTTCAAGCGGGCGCTGGAAATCGAACCCACCCACGCGTCCGCGCTGTTTGGACTGGCGAAAGCGTACCAGCGCAAGGGAGACGTCGACACTGCGCGTGAAGGCATAAAGCACTTCCAGAAAATCACCGCGCAACACTTGGGAACGCCTTTCGGAGCCGGGTACGGAGATCAGGGGAAATATTCGTTGGCGGAGTTTGTGCACGGAGCGGATACCAATGCTCCTGCGGAAATTCCTGTGCATTACGAGGCTAAGCCGGTAACGCAGTTAACGGGCGCCAGCGCTGGGGTCTGCGTGTTCGACTATGACGGGGATGGCAAGCCGGATTTGTTTTTGGTTGCGGGCGGCAGTGGCAGCAGTCAGCTGCTGAGAAATGTGGGTGGCGGCAAATTCGAAGACGTCACCAGCAAGGTGGGATTGGCGGTGGCGGGCCAGGGTCTGGGGTGTGCTCCCGGAGACTACGACAACGACGGAAAGACCGACCTGGTGGTTTGTGAAGCCGATGGGGTGCGACTGTTTCACAACGATGGTGGGAAATTCACCGACGTGACCGACAAGGTAGGCATTGTTCGCGAGAAGGGATGCGTGAGCACGACGTTCGTTGACTACGACCACGACGGCGATCTGGACCTGTATGTAACCATGGCGCCCGGCAGCGGACAAAAGAATAAACTGTGGCGTAACAACGGAAATTCCACCTTTACCGACGTCTCTGGAGAATCTGGGTTGGGGATAGACGCGACGGGCGCGGACGTGGCGGTCACGGATTTTAACAACGATCGCGCTATTGATTTTGTGATTGCCGGCGGAGCACCGGGCGCGGCCATTTATCTCAATCCGCGCGAAGGGAAGTTTACGCCCCTGCCGGGAGTTGATTTCACAAAAGAAGGGCTGCCGCCGGCCGTGGGTGTTACGGTTTTCGACTTCAACAAGGATGGCTGGATGGATCTCGCGTTTACGCACGCGGGGGCGCCAGGAATCAGTTTGTGGCGCAATGTGGGTGGCAAGAAACTGGAACGTGTGCCCTTGCCGGATTTTGGGTGGAGGCAGGGTTGGGGCATCAGTTGGATCGATTACGACAACGGCGGCTGGTTGGATTTGCTGGCTGTGGGACAAGGCGCTACCGGTCCTGAAATTCGCATGCTGCGGAACCTGGGCGACGCGGGTTGGGCAGATGTCACCAAGCAGCTGCAGTTGGATGGAGTGAAGCTGGATCAGCCCAGGGCACTTGCCGTGGCGGACTTCAAGGGAGACGGGAGTCCGGACGTGGTGGTGACGCAGGCATCCGGCTCGCCGCTGATGCTGCAGAACATTGGCGCGAATAAGAATCACTGGATGCAAGTGGACCTGAAGGCGCTGAACGACAACAAGAGCGGCATCGGAACGAAGGTGGATGTTTACGCGGGCGCCCTGTATCAGAAGTTCGAAGTTTCGGGATCGTCGGGCTACTTAGGGCGAAATTCCGGAATCCTGTTGGTGGGTTTGGGAGCCGAGAAGGTGACCGACGCGGTGCGACTGTTGTGGCCCACTGGAGTCCCACAGGATGAAGTTGATCTGGCGTCCAACAAAGCGCAGGCTATCGGCGAGCTGGACCGGAGGGGAAGTTCGTGTCCCATTCTGTTTGCGTGGAATGGCAAAGAATACCAGTTTATTGCCGACATGATCGGGCCGGGCGTTGTGGGCCATTGGATCGCGCCGGGTCAACGAGACGTGCCTGATCCGGATGAATACTTGAAGGTGCCGGCAAAAAGTGTGCAGGTGAAAGACGCCGCATTAAGTTTCCGGTTCATGGAGCCGATGGAAGAGACCGTGTATTTGGATCAAGTGCGACTGTTGGCGGTGGATCATCCTGCGAACGTCGAGGTGAATCCGAACGAGCGTTTTGTGAGCAATCCGCCATTTCCTGAATTTCGGGTAATCGCTACTGAGAATGCGCGGTTGCCGGTGGGTGCGTGGGACGATCACGGACACGATGTCTTGCCGTTGCTGGCGAAACGCGACCGCAAGTATGTGGTCGATTTCGAAGGCCTACCGTTTGCGGGTTTTGCCAAGCTGCACTGGATTGAACTGGATTTGGGCGATTGGGACGCCGCCAAACCACTCCGGTTGTTGCTCGACGGCTACACCGATTATTTCACCGCGACGTCGATGTACTCGGCGGATCAGGCGGGGATCAAAGTAATCGCGCCGTACGTGGAAGCGCAGAATGCGCGAGGCCAGTGGGTGCGGGTGGTGGAAGACATGGGATTCCCGGCGGGACTGGCGCGAACCATGGTGACCGACCTCAGTGGCAAAGTTCCGGCTGGAACACGGCGAATTCGCATCGTTTCGAACCTGAAGATTTATTGGGATCGAGTGAGGATCGATCAAACTCCGGAAGTGAAAAACGTGCAGGTGAGCGAAGTGCCCCTGGCCACCGCGGAACTGGCATTCCTAGGGTATCCGAAGGAGATTCGGTTGAATCCGTCGAGCGACACCGTGTATTCGTACACACAGCGTAGTCCCACCGGCCCCTACGCTCGCGCAGCGGGGAACTATACGCGGTACGGAGACGTAAAAGAGCTACTCAAGCGCTCCGACGATAAGTTTGCGGTGTTCAGTTCCGGCGAAGGCGTAAAGCTGGAATTTGATCCGGCCGGACTGCCGCTGCTGCCCTCGGGGTGGGCGCGGGATTATTTTTTCTATGCGGACGGATTCGAGAAGGATTTGGACTTTTACGCGGCGAACGCGTTCACCGTGGAGCCGTTGCCCAGACACGGGCTGATCGCCTATCCGTATCCGGAAAATAACGAATATCCCTTGGACCCGGAACATCTGACATACCAGTTCGAATACAATACCCGGCAACGTTCCGATCGCATGCCGGCGAATTTGCGCTACGAATATCCCGCACCAAAGTGAGGAAGCGTACATGCGAAGAAGCGGCACCTCCACCATACGGGATGTGGCCCGGGAGAGCGGCTATTCGGCATCGACGGTTTCCATCGTTCTGAATAACGCTCCACTGTCGCGCTACATTCCGGAAGACACAAAAGGAAGAATCCAAACGGCAGCCCGGCGATTGGGTTACCGCCCGAACCCGTTGGCGCGGTCATTGCGAAGCCAGCGTTCGAACATTGTTGGCGTGATGGTGTTCGACATCACCGACCCGTTCTGCACGCCGATCCTGCGCGGGTTGGAAAATGCTCTGTATCAGGCCAGCTATTTATCGCTGCTGGCCGACGCGCACAATGAACCGCATCGGTTCGAGCGCTATTTGGAAATGCTGTTGGACCGGCGAGTGGAGGGATTGATCGTCATAGCCAATTGGCTCGTGACGGACATCAAGTTGCTCGCGGATCTAACCGGCAAGCACGTTCCCACGGTGATCGCTGGAAGGGCCTTCGAGATTGAGAACGTCAGTACCGTCTCGGTGGACAATGAGAACGGGGCGGCACTGGCGCTGGAACATTTGTACAATCTGGGCCATCGGCAGATTGCATTTTTGCGTGGGCCGAAGACCTTGGCGAGCAGTGCCCAACGCTGGAAAGGCATTCGCGCGTTCGCGCAGTCGGTGGGTCTGCGACTCGACCCCAAACGCATCGCGGAGCTGCCGGAATCGCAGGATCCGAACTCCAGTTTCGAAGCCGCGGGGCACTTGACGACCGAGTTGCTGGCCAGAGGCAATTCGTTCAGCGCGCTCATGGCTTTTGACGATATGACCGCACTGGGCGCGCTGCGCGCGTTAAAGAAGAAAGGCCTGCGCGTACCGGAAGATTGCTCAGTAATTGGATTCGACGATGTGGCACAGGCCAGCCTTTCACTGCCGTCACTGACAACAGTGCGCCAACCGATGGAGGCGATGGGCTCAATGAGCGTGGGGATGATTTTGGATGCGATCAAGGCCGTGAATCAGAAGCAGGAAGTCCCGGTGATGCGCAAGAAAATTCCAGCGGAGTTGGTGGTGCGAGAGTCCACAGGAAGCCTGAGCAATTCGTAAGCGGATCGGCTCGCGTCTTTTGCGTGGAAAGAAAGCAAGTTCCGCGCTAGGTTCAGAATACAGATCGAGCGTTTTTCCGTTGGCGATCGTGAAGAACTGCGCCCAAGCTCCAAAGAGGTGCCCTGCAAAGCCGCGACCGTGTTGTTGACCCTAGGCGCCGACCGTGATCCAGGATTTGTTTCGGGCGCTGTCAGCGATCGCTTCGCACAACACCAGTTCTTCATGACCAGTTTCGAACGTTGGGAAATTGCGCGGGGCGCGCATGTTGCCCGCAGCGATGTAAGCATAGACGTCCTTGAAAAGTTGCACGAATGTGTCCGGATAGCCTTCCGCATGCCCGCCTGGATATGCGGCGTAGCCGCGAGATTCCGGAGCTTGCAAGGCTGGGTCCTTTGGCAGGACTTCGCAGGCGCGCTGGCGCCGGCCAATCCATAACTGGTTGGGCGATTCAGAATCGAAGGCCAGCGACCCTTCCGAGCCATCAATTTCAAACCACAAACGGGCTTTGCGGCCGGGACTGACTTGTGAAACGGTCATCACGCCGTGAGCTTCATTTTCGAAGTGAAGCAAGACCGATGCGTAATCGTCGGTGGAGATCATCACCTCTTCCGTTTCCGTGGCAGCGGCTTTTTGAAAAGATTCGACACGGCCTTTGGGGCGGTGACGAGTGGCAAGCACAGTGGCCAAGTCGGCGCACAATGCGGAAACTTTGCTGCCTGTGAGCCAAGTGACCAGATCCAGCCAGTGCGTACCGATGTCCGAGACGGCGCGAAGTTCTCCACCGAGCTTTGCTTCCAGGCGCCAGTTCCAGTCAGAGGGAAAGAGCAGCCAATCCTGGAGGAAACTGCCGTGAACGAGTCTGACCTGCCCGATCACGCGTTCACGAATTAAGATACGGGCCTCCTGACAGAGCGGGTAATAGCGCAGATTGTAGGTAACTGCCCCGACTAGGCCCGTTTCTTTGAGCAGAGGAAGAAGCGCTGCGGATTCGCGGGAATCGAGTGCCAGCGGCTTTTCGCACAAAACGTGCTTGCCTGCACGCAGCAACTGGCTCGCTGCCTGAAAATGGAGATGATTAGGAGTGCAGAGATGGACGACCTGCACGGTACCATCAGCGGCTAGTTCGTCCAGGGAAGAATAAGCGCGATTGATGCGGAGGGACTCGCTGGCGGCTCGAGATCGCTCGGGCGTGCTGCCCAGAACGCCTTGGACCGTAATTCCCAGGCGGCGCAGCGCGTCCAAGTGCGCTCGTCCTACAAAGCCCAGGCCAACGATGGCGGCGTTTGATTGCATGGGAGCTTCCTTCCAGTGCGGAATTTAGAGCAGACACATTTTAGACCGAAATGTTGAGAGTGCAGCCGCGAGTTGGCGTGGAAGCGCATTCTGCGATTGGCACGCGGTGAGTGTACCACTTGAGCCGAAACGAAACTGGAGCGCTTACTTTGACTTTGGGCGGAATGCGTCGGACGGATCTAAATAGCTTTGCGACCAGAAAGCATCACGAGGGAGCGCGCCCGAAACATACTTCTGAATATCCGCCAGGGTGGCCGCAACGATTCCTCCGTCGGCTGCGTCGAAGATCACCACAACGCCTTGGGCAGTGGGTGTCACAGAAGCGGACTCTTTCAAACCCTTTTGAAATAAGGCTAGGCAATACTCCAACCGGACAGAAGGACCGGGCGTGTGTCAAATTTGCAGAGTCCGGTCGAAGCTGTGCGTGAAACCAACAGAGAGTTCGGAAAAGATTTTTTTGATTGGATTCAGAAAACTCTTGCGTCCCAGACAAAACTCGGAGTAGCATCCGGTCCGGTTCAGGGGCTGGAGATTTCGTCGCGCGCTCTTGACGGGAGACGCAACCATAGTTTTCGGCGAGCGTGGTGGATCGCGCTTGGGGTAAGTCGCGAGGAAATCCAGCCACGCTGGGTGTTTGGGTACACACACTCCCCAAAAAACTAAATCAAGAACGAGACTCTTGTTGTCTGCTCGACGTTGGTCGCCCGCGTTCAGAGGAGGCAGTATGGTCTGGACGGCACACCCATGCCGTCGTTTGCGGATGTCGTGAAACCAGACGAGGCGTGGGATTTGGTGCATTACCTGCGCACCCTGCAATACAACAATCCCAGCCCGGAACTGGCGTTATGGGAAAGCACTCCGGAAGGAAAGGCCATCGTCGAGGCCAAACGAGTGGAGAACACCAACACTGGGTCGGGAGTCAAACCCTAAGAAATAGCGGGAATTCGGGAGGCGAAATGAGAACGAACCATGCAGTGCTGGCAGCAGTAGCGATGCTGGCCGCGTCGGCGATGGCCATCGCCGGGCCGAGGCCGGCGGGAGGAACAGTCAGCGGTAAGGTGACCTACGAAGGAACGCCCGCCAAGATGAAGCCCATCGACATGTCCAAAGAACCATCGTGCGCCAAGATGTACCCCACGCCGCAGCTGGCGGAAACGGTGGTAACCAGTTCCGGAAACAGCCTGGAAAACGTGGTGGTGTATATCTCGGCTGGCGCGCCGGACGAACCGGCCCCATCGACCGCAGCGGTGTTCACGCAAAAGGGCTGCCGTTACATTCCGCACGTTCTGGCGTTACAGGTGAATCAGGAACTGAAGATTCAGAACGAAGACCAGACTTCGCACAACATTCATCCGTTGCCGAAGTTGAACCGCGAGTGGAACAAATCGCAGCCGCCGGGTACGCCCCCAATCAGCGAAAAGTACGACAAGGCGGAGATCTTCCCGGTGAAGTGCAACGTACACCCGTGGATGCATGGCAATTTTGCGGTGCTGAAGAATTCGCACTACGCGGTGACCGGCGACGGCGGCTCGTTCACGTTGAAAGACCTGCCTCCCGGGAAATACACGATAACGGCCTGGCACGAGTCCTACGGCGACCAGTCGCAGGAAGTGACGATCACAGGTTCAGAAACCAAGACCATCAATTTTGTATTCAAAGCCAAGCCCTACTAAGTAAGGGATTGGCGTTCCCGTTTGGTTCACACTGACAAAGGCCAATTCACATCTCGAGTACGGTTGATATCGCCCCCGATTTTGGGGCGGAGGCGAGGATCATGGGGAAACTGCTGGCAGTAGTGTTGGTGATTATAGCGATAGCGTCGGCGTACCCAATTGTGACCCACATGTTCGCGATGCCGCAGGACATTTCGACCCATGGACATGCCATCGATGAACAGTTCAAGGACACCATGTGGGAAGCCGGGATTTCATTCGTAGCCGCGCAGCTGGTGCTGGCCTTTTTCGTATGGTCGTTTTCGGGACGAACGCCGGGCAGTCCGTTGAAAAACTTCCCGGGTGGAGCGCGCGTAATGGTGATCGCAGCGTTCCTGCTGGTGGGAACGGAGATCCTGGCCCTGGGCGTGTTAGGGCAAAAGGCCTGGGCCAGTGTTTATTTCACCCCGGCGAAGCCGGACGCGATTCAAATTCAAGCGCAGGCGGAACAGTTCGCGTTTTACTTCCGTTATCCGGGGCCGGACGGAAAGTTCGGAGCCATCCATCCAGACAAAATTGACGAGGGCAACCAGAACTACTTCGGACTGGATCCCGCGAATGACGTAGCCGCGCGGGATGACATTGTGTCCGGCGAACTGGTCGTGCCGGTGAACCGGGAAATTCAATTGCTGATGCATGCCAAGGATGTCGGCCATTCGTTCTACGTTCGCGAATTGCGTATCCAGCAGGATTTCGTGCCCGGGCTGGACCTTTCCGTCCATTTCACCGCAACGCAAATCGGCAAGTACGAAATCGTATGCACACAGCTTTGCGGGCTGGGGCACTACAACATGAAAGCGTATTTGAACGTGGTGTCGGAAGCGGATTACGAGAAGTGGTTGAAGGACCAAGCCGCACAATAGCCGGGAAGATTTGGGAGTGAGGTGATGGCGATGGCAGAAGGTTCGGTTGAACGGATTCACGTGCATGCGCCCCCGGCCGGGTTCATTCGCAAGTACGTCTTCAGCCTGGATCACAAGATAATCGGAAAACAGTATTACGGATTGGCGCTGGTGGCGGTGTTCACCGGGATGCTGCTGTCGTGGTTGATGCGCATCCACATGGTGTGGCCGACGGCGAAAATTCCGCTGCTGGAACATCTATCCAGCGCAGGCGCGCCGGGTGGAGTGATCACCCCGGAGTATTACCTGTCGCTGATGACCATGCACGGAACGCTGATGGTGTTCTTCGTGTTGACCAATGCGCCATTCGCCGCGTTCGGCAATTATTTTTTGCCCATCCAGATAGGCGCGGAGGACATGGCGTTTCCGCGATTCAACATGATGTCGTTCTGGGTCACTTTTACGGGTTGGGTGGTGTTGATGCTGGCGTTCTTCATCCCGGACGGGCCACCCATTGCCGGCTGGACCAGCTACGCGCCGCTGAGCGCTGTGGGCAAGGATGCGGGACCGGGGATGCAATGGGGCATGAGCCTGTGGGGGTTGTCCATCGCGATATTTTGCGTTGGCTCGCTGCTGGGCTCGCTGAATTTCATCGCCACCACCCTGGACTTGCGGGCCAAAGGGATGACCCTGATGCGCATGCCGTTGAGCACCTGGGCCTGGTTCATCACCGCGTGCATCGCGTTGCTGGCTTTCGCGGTGTTGTTGCCCGCCTGCATTCTGCTGATTTTGGACCGCCATGCGGGAACCAGCTTTTACGTTCCTGGAGGGCTGGTGATCAGCGACCGTTTGCAGCCGCATTCGGGCGGGTCGCCGCTGTTGTGGCAGCACCTGTTCTGGTTCTTCGGCCACCCGGAAGTGTACATCGCGATTTTGCCGTCGATGGGAATTATTTCGCACATTCTGATCAACAGCATCAGGAAGCCTCTGCTGAGTTCGAAAGTGGTGATCTACTCGATGATGTCCATTGGATTCCTGAGCTACATGGTGTGGGGCCATCACATGTTCCTCAGCGGAATGAATCCCATGTCCGCGCTGGCGTTTTCGTTCCCGACGCTGACAATCACAATTCCCGCGACCGTGCTGACGTTGATTTGGCTGGGCAGTTTGTACGGGGCCAATATTCAGATTAATTCGGCGTCGCTGTTCGCGTTGGGATTCATCTCCATGTTCGTGGCCGGGGGAGTCAGCGGTTTTTTCCTGGCGCAGCCGTCGATCGACATTTACCTGCACGCAACGTACTTCGTCGTGGGGCACTTTCACATGGTCATGGGAGTCGCATCGCTGTTTGGGGTGTTTGCGGGAACGTACTTCTGGTTCCCTAAAATGACCGGACGCATGATGAACGAGTCCTTGGGGAAGCTGCACTTCTGGATCACCTTCGTCGGGGCTTATTGCATTTTCATGCCGTTCCACTACCTGGGAATCGTGGGAAATGTGCGCCGGTACCAGTCTTTCGTGGATGATTTCATGCAGCCGTATCTCGGAGTGCATGAATTCATGACCATCGCAGCATTGATTACCGGCGCGGCGCAGTTCATTTTCCTGTTCAACTTGATTTACAGCCGGTTCAAGGGCAAACCCGCCGCGGAAAACCCTTGGAACGCCACGTCACTGGAATGGTCGGTGACGTCGCCTCCGCCGTGGAACAACTTTGGTGGAAAGCACCCGGTCGTGTATCACGACCCATTCCAATACGGAGTGAAAGGATCCAAGGGAGATTTTGTAATGCAGGATTCTCCGGAGCAGGTAGTCCCCGCGAGTGGCGACTAGGGAGATACGGAGGCGCGGCGCAGGGTTCGCCATGTTCCTCGCGCCGCGAGATTCTGCAAGGGAACCAATGACTATGTCTTCGACGATCGCTCCGCCGGTAAGTCCGCAAACGGATGTCCTTCCTCCGGCCAAGCGCGGCGCCGCCCACGCCGCCTTCGTTTACGGGGGAAGGGAACGAGCATCAAGCAGTGGTATTTGGGTCGGCGTATTTGCGATCACCATGAGCTTTGCGGCCTTCACCAGCGCGCTGTTTGTGCGCGAAGGAACAGCCGATTGGAGTCATCTGACGCTGCCTTCGGTGCTCTATTGGAACACGGCGGTCCTTTTGATCAGCAGCATCACGCTGGAAAATGCGCGGCGCGCCCTAGCGGCCAGATCGCTGGCCAATGCTGAATCAACGAACAAGGGCAGTGCGTGGGTACTGATCACTTTACTGCTAGGCTTGGCGTTTTGCGCCGGACAATTCCGTGCGTGGCAGGAACTTCGCGCCGAAGGTATCTACCTGGCGACCAATCCGAACAGTTCATTCTTTTATTTGCTGACGTTTTTGCATGCGCTGCACGTGTTGGTGGGCATTGCGGTTCTGGTCTACCTGGCGGGACGACTGCTGGCCAGCCACACCACGGTCCGGCGCAGCTTATTCGACAACACCGCGGTGTACTGGCATTTCATGGATGCGCTGTGGCTGTACTTGCTTTTGCTGTGCCTCATGAAGCTGTAGCGCCAACCTGGGGAGATGGGACAGTGAGCGAAACCGATATGGCAGTTCAAGGTCACGAGGCCCTGCTGGAACAATCGCCATACGCCATACCATCGCGAAAATTCACGATGTGGCTGTTCATTATTTCGGACGCGGTGACCTTTGGGGCGTTGCTGATGGCGTATGGCTACCTTCGCGTGGGCACACCCAACTGGTTTCGGCCATTTGAGTCCAAGAGCGTTATCAACGTGATCGTCATGACGTTTGTTCTGATCACCAGCAGCTTGACGATGCTGGGAGCGGTGGATTCCGCGAAGCTTGGAGATCGAGGTAAGGCCCGGCGTTTCCTGTACTCCACCATGGCTTTCGGCGCCATTTTCGCGCTGCTGCATCTTCGCGAATGGTTTGAGCTGTTTGGGCGCGGCATCACCATTGGATCGGGCTTGTTCGGGCAGACGTTCTTCACGATCACCGGGCTGCACCTGCTGCACGTGATCAGCGGGGTCATTGCGTTGTTCGTGGTGGCAATGAAGTTCTCAAGGGGAAGACTCACGCCCAGTCATGTGGAAACCACCGGCTTGTATTGGCATTTCGTGGATCTGGTTTGGATGTTCGTGGTGCCTTTGGTTTATTTAACCAACATCACGCGGTGAAGCGTGGGTAGACAAGGAGAGTCGATGAGCGCAGCTTCTGCTTCCGGAACCGTGATTCGCAAGTATTTGCCGGTGTATTTCGTGCTGTTAGGGATTTTCCTGGTCGAAGTGTTCCTGGCATTTCAGCACTTCTCAGTGGCGGTGCTGGTGGTGCTGTTGTTGCTACTGGCGATTTGCAGTGCGTCTCTGGGGCTGATGTACTTCATGCACCTGGCCGAGGAGCGGCGGAGTTTGTTCTTGACTCTGATACCGGCTACGATTTTCGTCCTGTTGATGATGAACATGATCTGGGGAGACAGCGTGCGCCTCTTGCACCTGAGGACTCCAGGACTGTAGTACAAAGGGGCGGCGATGAGCAGGTCAATCAGGAGAGTTTGCGCCCTGGGATTGCGTGGCATTCCGGGGTTTTGGTTGCTCACTCCTTCGCTTACGTTGGCGCAGAGTTGCGCGCTTTGCTATACCCAGGCGGCCAGCTCCGGTTCGCGAATGATCGCAGCGCTGCGCAGCGGCATTCTGATCTTAGCCATTCCACCGGTGTTGATCTGCGCAGGTATTGCATGGATGGCCTACAAGAAGCGAAATCAGTTTAATGATGAAGTAGAGCCTCCGCGATTGGAGACTGACTAAAGCCGCGATACTGCGCACCGGGGCGTCCAGTTGGTTGCAAAGCAGGGCCACACAGCAGTGCGCTTGCCTCGGGTGCAGCGGCGGGGCAGACGCGGGCACCAGATGGTGCGGCTACGCTAGTTGCCGGCGTGCGCGCCAGCAGCTTGAAACGAATGTGTTGCGGCAGCCTCGTCGGGCTGGATATCGAAGACTTTGTTCATGCCGGTGGCCTCGAGCAGTTCGCTGACCATTTTGCTGGGATTCGCGAGCTTCAGGTGACCGCCCTGCTTACGGATGGCCATGTGGCTGCGCACAATTTCGCCCATCCCGGAACTGTCGACGTAATCCACTTCTTTCAAGTTCAGGATGATTTTCTTTACGCCGCTCGAGTTCAACTGCGCGACGGCTTCTCGCAGCCTGCTAACGCCTTCGCCGAAGCCGATCTTGCCCCTGGCATCGATGATCATGATGTCGCCCGACTGCCGGGTGGACGTTTCTGGTTTAGAGGACCTGGGAGCCTGTTTTCCAATACTCAGTTTGTCGAGAACGCCGGAGGCGGCCCCAGCTACTTCCTGGAACTCTGTGCGCACAACGATTACCGAACGCCCTTGTTTGAGTACCTCTAATAACTGAGCGCCCTCCTCGCCCGCTTTCTCGGCAGATGCCGGCTTCGGCGCACTGGGCTCTTGGGAAATGCCTTTCGCGAGATTGCCGCCGACCTTTGAGCCGAGGTATCCGAGGAGCGCCGCGCCACCCACGCCTAGCGCGAAGACCTGGCCAAAACCAGGAATTAACGCGAGGGTCGCACCGACACGGCCAGCTGTGGTGCCGACCGCTCCGCCAATGAACCCACCGGCGTAGGTGCCCAGTTCCTTCCCAAAGCTCATTGCTTCGCTCTCCGAACGGGTCAAGAAGATAATGGATTCCTCTGGGACATGCTTTTGCAGCAGTTCTTTCACCGCCTGCTCCGCGCGTTCCCGGGAATCGAACACACCAATCGAGGTCTCCATCCGATCCTCCTCTGAACCTGAGTCTCTGCCCTCACGCGAGTCCCTTGGGCGGGCCCGCGTCCCCAAAGTTTTGTGACGCAGAATTTGCGCCAAAAGCAGTGGTTTGTCAAGAAAAAAGCAGTAATTTTGCGGGTTTTTCGTGTTGATCGCGGATCCAGTTCGGCACATTTTCGGTGCAGAAAATTGTCTGCCGAACCGTGAGCAATTGAGAGGCGTGCGCCACCTTGCTCCCAGCTTCGTTGACTTAGCGAACATCCCTGCATAGCATTACGCCTCAATGACCGTCGTTGCGGAAGTCTCTCACCCCGGTTCACGGGCCGGCCTCGCGCGAAAACTGAATCTCGGGAATTATTTCGCACTCGGTTTTGGGACCATGATCGGTACCGGCTGGGTGGTGATGATGGATGACTGGCTCGGCCGCGGCGGGCCCGTAGGCGCTATGCTTGGATTCGCGCTCGGCGGTTTGCTCTTGCTGCCGGTGAGCTACGTCTACGGCGAATGGGTGAAACGGCTACCGGATGCGTCGGGTGAAGCAGCGTACAGCGCGCAAGTGTTTCCGCCGTGGGTGAGCTACCTCACCGGTTGGATCATGTTGCTAGCGTATTTCATCGTGTGCCCGTGGGAAGCAGTGGCGCTCGGAAAATTGTTGGCGTTTCTTTTTCCAGGACTGGACCGTTTGCAACTCTACAGCGTGGCGGGTCAGCCGGTCTTTTTGCCCCGCTTGCTGCTCGGCGCCGCGCTGACGCTATTTCTGGCATGGCTGAACTATCGCGGGATACGCGCGAGTGCCACGTTTCAGAACTGGACGACAACCGCGCTGCTGGGAGTGTTTTTGTTCCTGCTGGTGATCAGCGGGCGCAGCGGTCATCCGGCCAATTTCCGGCCATTGTTCACTCATGCTCCGGTGGTTTCCATCCTGTTGGCCTTGCAGATTGTGCCGTACTTCATCACCGGATTCGAATCGGTGCCGAAAGTGGCGGAAGAATCACACCCGGGATTTCCGCCCAGTGGTTTCTTCAAGGCCATGGCCATGGCCTTGATAATCGGGGCTGGTTTTTACGTGCTCGCGGTGGGAGCGGTCGCGTATATCTCGCCGTGGCAAGGATTGCTGGGCAGGCGCTTTGCGACCGCAATTGCGTTCGGACAGGGCGCGCACTCAACGTGGATTGTGCGATTGATTCTGGGCGTGACGCTGGTTGGGCTGCTGCAGGTGTTCAATGGGAATTTTGTGGCGGCTTCACGGCTGTTGTTTGCGTTTGGCCGGCGGCACACCATCCCCAGTACATTCGCAAAGATTCACGTCAAGTATTTGACGCCCAGCGTGGCGATTGGGGGAGTCGCCGGCGGCACCTTGCTGGGATTGCTGGTGGGCGACGCCCTGCTTGTGCCCGTGACCGAGGTGGGATCGATGGCCTCGGCATTTGGTTGGCTAGTGACCTGCCTATCCTTCTATATGGTGGAAAAAGGTGTGCGCCTACGCATTGTAACCGCAGCCGGAATTGTGGTGTCGCTGCTGCTGGTGTTGATGAAGTGGTTGCCAAACGTGCCGGGACATTTCTCGATGGCGGAATGGGTGGCGCTGGGCGGGTGGCTGGCGATAGGGCTGTTGTTTCATCGCCGTTGGCGGACGGCCTGAAAAGTCCGTGTCATGTATACTTTTGAGGAGCTTCGAAAACACTGACGAATGATTCCCTACCTGCATCTGGGCCCGCTAACTATCCCTACGTTCGGATTAATGGTCGCGCTGGCGTTGATCAGTTCCGCCTATATCTTGCAGGCGGACTTTAATCGACGCGGGATGAAGGCAGACGCCTTCTTGATGATCACCGTGGCGGGACTTTCCGGAATTGCTGGTGCGAAGCTCTATCACCTGCTGGAAGATCCAGGAGTATTCTTTGCCGACCCGTGGCCACTACTGTTCAGCCGTTACGGATTCGCTTGGTTCGGAGGACTGATTGGAGGATTTGCGGCGCTGGTCGCGATGGGCTGGCGGGTGAAACTGCCGCTGCTGCAGTTTCTGGACGCGTGTTCACCGGCGGCTTGTTTCGGATATGGAATTGGACGAATCGGCTGCTTTCTTTCCGGTGATGGCGACTATGGGAAACCGACTTCGCTGCCTTGGGGCATGAGCTTTCCCAATGGGGTGGTGCCGACGACGCAACTCGTTCATCCCACACCGCTGTACGAACTGATCGTCTGGTGCGCCATCGGCGCTTTTCTGTGGCACCTGGGAACGAAAGCTCTGAAAAATCGCCAACTCGAACCGGGCGGGACAACCTTTTGCGCTTATTTGATCCTGACCGGCGTGGCGCGTTTTTTGGTCGAAATCATTCGCATCAATCCACGGTCCTTTTTTGGATTGACCAACGCACAGGTAGCGGGCCTGGCATCAGTTGTGGCGGGCGTGGTGTTGCTCTTGTTTCTAAGGACCAGAGGCGGCCCCAGCGCCGCGGCGCGGAATCCTAGGTAGCGCGGGCATACCCACACTAGGCAATGTATTTGCCTGGCTTTTGCCAGATACGAAACCCCCCAGTGGGCCGACTCGCCGGAACTATCCGAGCATCTGACGCAGGACGTATTGCAGGATGCCGCCGTGACGGTAGTACGACACTTCCTCGGGCGTATCGATACGCATGCTAGCTTTGAAGGTTTTTACTTTACCGTCGGCAGATTTCGCGTGGATGGTGGCTTCCTTGCGCGGCGCCAGCGCGGCCACGCCTTCGATGTCGAAGACTTCATGACCGGTAAGGCCGAGAGACTCGCGGTTCTCGCCCGGTAAGAATTCCAACGGAAGGACCCCCATCCCGACGAGATTGCTGCGGTGGATGCGCTCGTAGCTTTCGGCAAGCACCGCGCGGATGCCGAGCAGGCGCGTGCCTTTTGCGGCCCAGTCGCGCGACGAGCCGGAGCCATATTCCTTTCCAGCGATCACGAGCAGCGGCACGCCTTCTTCGCGGTACTTCACAGCGGCATCGTAGATGAACATTTTTTCGCCATCGGGAAGGTGAATAGTCCAACTACCTTCGGTGCTGGGAGCGAGCTGGTTCCGCAAACGGATATTGGCGAAGGTGCCGCGCATCATCACTTCATGGTTGCCGCGACGCGCACCATAGGAATTGAAGTCGTGGGGCTTTACGCCGTGGGCGATCAGGTATTTTCCCGCAGGCGAATCGACGGCAATGGAACCTGCGGGAGAGATATGGTCGGTAGTAACACTGTCGCCAAGCACCGCAAGAACGCGGGCGTCATGAATATCCGCAAGCATCGGCGGGCTCTTGAGCATATTTTCGAAATAGGGAGGCAGCTTGATGTACGTGGACTTGTCGTCCCACTTATAAAGGTCGCCCTCGGGCACGTGCATGCCTTTCCAGTGGGCATCTCCTTCAAAGACCTTGCTGTATTCCTTGCGATACTGCTCCGTGCTCACTGCGGAACGTACCGTCGCATCAACTTCCTGAGGTGTGGGCCAGATCTCCCGAAGGTAAACGGCTTTTCCTGCTGAGTCGGTCCCCAGAGGCTCTGTGGTCAGGTCCATGTCCATACGACCCGCGAGGGCGTAGGCCACAACCAGAGGCGGCGACGCCAGATAATTGGCGCGAACCAGCGGATGCACACGTCCTTCGAAATTGCGATTGCCGCTGAGCACCGCTACGGCGACCATATTGTTTTCCTTAATGGCTGCGCCAATCGGTTCGGGAAGAGGGCCGCTGTTGCCGATGCACGTGGTGCAGCCGTAACCGACTAGGTGGAAATTCAGTTTTTCCAGATACTGAATCAAGCCAGAAGACTGCAGGTAATCGGTTACGACCTTGGAACCGGGAGCCAAGCTGGTCTTCACCCACGGTTTGACATGCAACCCGCGCTCCACTGCTTTTTTGGCGAGCAGCCCGGCGCCTAGCATCAAGGAAGGATTGGAAGTATTGGTGCAACTGGTGATCGCGGCGATCACCACGGCTCCACTGGAAAGCTCGAAAGCATCGCCATTGTTTTTGACGCTGACCTGCTTTACGGGTGCGCCTTCCACCACTTTGGTGAAGGACGATTTGGCATTCTTGAGCGCCACACGATCCTGGGGCCGCTTTGGACCCGCCACGGTTGGCTCCACCGTGCCGAGATCCAGTTCGAGTTTGTCGCTAAACCGAGGATCGGCAACGGAGTCAGTTCGAAATAGATTTTGTTCCTTACAATAAGCTTCCACTAATGCGATTTGTTCGTGACTACGGGCCGTGAACCGAAGATACGCCAGGGTTTCCTCATCGACTGGGAAAAAACCCATGGTGGCGCCGTATTCCGGTGCCATGTTGGCGATGGTGGCGCGATCGGGGACGCTCAAGGTGGAAAGGCCAGAGCCATAAAATTCCACGAATTTGCCGACGACGCCCTTCTTGCGAAGCATTTCCGTGACCGTGAGCACCAAGTCTGTGGCCGTGGAACCTTCCGGCAGGCGGCCGTGCAGCTTGAAGCCAACCACTTCCGGCACCAGCATGGAGAGCGGCTGACCGAGCATCGCCGCCTCTGCTTCGATGCCGCCAACGCCCCAGCCAAATACGCCAAGCGAGTTCACCATAGTGGTGTGAGAATCGGTGCCCACCAGGGAATCGGGATAAGCTTCCAGGCGATTCCCGTTGGGCATGGCGCAGACCACCCGGGCTAGATACTCGATGTTGACTTGATGGCAGATACCCGTGTCCGGCGGCACCACCTTGAAGTTGCGAAAAGCATTTTGCCCCCAACGGAGGAATTGGTAGCGCTCCAGGTTGCGCTGAAATTCCAATTGGGCATTGAGATTCAAAGAGTTGGGCGTGCCGAAACTGTCGACCTGCACGGAGTGGTCGATGATCAATTCGGCGGGGAACAGCGGGTTGATGCGCTTGGGATTTCCGCCGAGTTTTTGCATGGCTTCGCGCATGGTAGCCAGGTCTACCACCGCAGGCACACCGGTAAAGTCCTGCAAAAGCACGCGCGCAGGCATAAAGGCGATTTCTTTTTGCTGGCTATTGGGCGCCCAGGTCGCCAGCGCGCGAATGTCATCGGCATGAACAAAGCGGCCGTCTTCACAGCGAAGCAGATTTTCGAGCAGGATGCGAAGGGAGAAAGGAAGATTGCCGATGGAACCGAGCCCTTGCTGTTCCAGCTTTTCCAGCCGGTAAATTTCAAAGCTTTGCGCGCCAACATTCAGTTTATCGCGCGCATTAAAGGAGTTTGCTGCGGAAATGGGCATTCTCTACTTCCTTTCGTGGCAAAACGGACTTCTATGATAACCGAAATCGCGGGGGTAAGCGGAGGCGGCTATAATGAGGGTTCGTGAAGATCCTGCTGATTTCGACGTATGAACTGGGGCGGCAGCCGTTTGGCTTGGCGTCCCCGGCGGCGTGGTTGCGCAAGCGCGGGCATGCGGTGAGTTGTTTGGATTTGTCCCGAGAGCAACTGGATGAGCAGGCGGTGCGGGAGGCGGGCCTGGTCGCCTTTTACGTGCCGATGCATACGGCCACGCGGCTCACCGTGGAACTGCTTGACTCGGTTCGAGCGCTTAATCCCCAAGCGCACTTATGCGCTTACGGCCTGTACGCGTCGCTCTCGGCGGACGTGTTGCGCGCCCATGGAATCGCCAGCCTGTTGGGTGGGGAATTCGAGCAGCCTCTGGTGGATCTAGCGGAGCATCTTTCCGGGTTATCCGCTTTTCCACAAACCCATATTCTGGATTCGAATGTGTCGCGGAGCCGATTGCGCTTTCAGGTTCCGGATCGATCGGGATTGCCTCCGCTGCCTTCCTATGCGCACCTGGTGCTTCCATCGGGCGAGCATCGTGTGGTCGGTTACACAGAGGCAAGCCGTGGCTGCAAACATCTTTGCCGGCATTGCCCTGTTGTGCCGGTGTACGAAGGAGTGTTCCGGATTGTGGACCGCGAGGTGGTGCTTGCCGATATCCGTCAGCAGGTGGCCGCCGGCGCTCGGCACATTACCTTTGGCGACCCTGATTTCTTTAACGGGGTGGGGCACGCGATTCCAGTGGTCGAGGCATTGCACCGGGAATTCCCGGAAGTAAGCTACGACGCGACTATTAAGGTGGAGCATCTGCTGCAGAACGCCGAACTGCTGGCCACCCTCCGTGATACCAACTGCTTGTTCATCGTGTCGGCGGTGGAGTCGTTGGATGATGTGGTGCTGAAGAAACTGGACAAGAGTCATACTCGCCCGGACTTTTTCCGTGCCGTCGACCTTTGCCGGCGCGCGGGCATCACCCTGCAACCAACCTTTATTCCCTTTACGCCGTGGACCACATTCGAACAGCTGCTCGACCTGTTCGAACAGTTGGCGCAACTGGACCTGGTGGAAGCGGTTGGGCCGATCCAGTTGGCCATCCGGTTGCTAATCCCCGCGGGCTCGCGCCTGTTGGAACTGCAAGAGGTGCGCGAAATGGTCGGGCCGTTTGACGGCAAATTGCTGGTGTACCCGTGGAAAAATGCGAACCCAGCGCTTGATGCGCTGTGCGACAGGTTGCAGGACATGGTGGCCTCCAGCGAGAAGCTGAAGAGCAGGCGGTCGGACACATTCGAAAAGATGTGGAAGACGGTAACCGAGGCGGCCAACCGTCAACGGCAAGCCCTGCCGTTGCTGGCGCCCCGTTCCACGGTGCCCTACCTAAACGAGCCTTGGTATTGTTGAGCTGAACCCACTCGGGACCAGTTGGTCCCCATTACTCGAGTGAAAGAAGGGTTCCGCCAGGCGGAAAGTTTTTTGTAGTCTCGAGGCCATGACCATTCGCAAAAAACGGGTTTTGCTGTTCGCGACCAAACTGGGGTATCAGACGCGGTCGTTTCAGACCGCCGCGGATAAGCTGGACGTGGAAATCGCTTATGCGACCGACCGCTGCAGCAGGATGGACGATCCTTGGAACGATCGGGCGCTGCCTGTTCATTTCGAACTGCCGGAGGGAGCGGCCGCGGGTGTTTTGGAGGCGCAGCGCGGCCTGCCGGTAAATGCGGTTTTGGTGATTGGGGACCGCCCGGCCACTACCGCAGCCTATGTGGCCAGGGGTTTGGGATTGCCGCACAACCATCCCGCCAGCGTCGAGGCGTGCCGGAATAAACTGCGAATGCGGGAAGTATTGCGGGACGCTGGCTTGCCGGTACCGTGGTTTCAGAGCATGACCCTGGACCCGCTGCCAGAACCGTCATTGACTGGAGTTCGATACCCTTGCGTGCTGAAGCCCCTTTCCCTTTCCGCAAGCCAAGGGGTGATGCGGGCCAATTGTCGCGAAGAGTACCTGGCCGGTGCCGCTCGACTGAAACGCTTGTTGGATTCAGCCGAAGTTCGCGCGACGCGGGACCCTCACCTGCATGAAATGCTGGTCGAAGGCTATCTGCAGGGCCGCGAAGTGGCGGTGGAGGCGCTGCTGACAGCGGGAGAACTGAGAATACTGGTGATCTTCGATAAGCCAGACCCGTTGGAAGGACCGTACTTTGAAGAGTCGATCTATGTGACGCCGTCGCGGTTACCCAGGGATGAACAACGCGCCATTGAAACGTGTTTGGAGAGTGCGGTTCGCGCGATTGGGCTCACACACGGCTCGGTGCACGCTGAGTTTCGGTTGAATGCCCAGGGCGTATGGCCGCTTGAAATTGCGCCGCGACCGATCGGCGGACTTTGTGCTCGGGCGCTGCGATTTCAGCCGGCGAGTGGAAGCGATTGCATCGAATTCGAAGAGCTGCTTTTGCGCCATGCGCTGGAAATGCCGGGTGCCGACGCGCCCCGCGAAAAGGCGGCTTCAGGCGTTATGATGATTCCGGTTCCACGGAGTGGAATCCTGGAGAAGGTCGAGGGACAGGACGAAGCAACTGCAGTCCACGCGATCACCGGCTTGGAGATTACCGCGCGTTTGCATGATTTCATTGCCGCGTGGCCCGAGGGTTCCAGTTACCTGGGCTTCTTGTTCGCGCGTGGCGCGGAACCCGGGGGAGTCGAAAATGCCCTGCGCGAGGCGCATCGAAGACTGCGCTTTACGTTTGGCGAACGGCTGCCAGTGGAGCATCCGTTGACACACGCAGTTCCACCGGCTTAATTCTTCTCAGTTTGTGGCTTACCTTCTCGGTAGGAACACAAGCACAGGCAGATCCTGCGCGCAAAAGCATACGCGCTCCCCTCTGCGCGGAACTGCCAAATTCCATTACCCTTTGGCTTTCGGTGGGACGTAGCCTTCCGGGAGCTTGGCGCCTTCGCCAAAAAAGAACTGCTCCATCTGCTCTTCCATAATCTTTTGCGAGTTGGGATCCAAAGGGTTAAGGCGATACTCGTTCATGACCATCTTGGAATATTCCAGCCACAGCTTCCAAGCGTCTTTGGAGACGTTTTCGTAGACACGCTTGCCCAGCTCGCCCTTCCAAGGGAGGCGGTCGAGCCCAGGCAACTCTTTCCCAAACTTCACACAGTGCACCATGCGCGTGCCGGGCTTCACCGGTTCACTGGGCGGAGTCGGTTCGCACGAATCGTTAGCCATGCAGGTCCTCCAAAGACTACTCATTGTCCGTCAGCCCTGCGGCTGTTGCAATAGAGGTCCGGTATTTATAACGTAGCGTTTCTCTCCAGTTTCAATCGCTCCGTTTAGCTCCAGTGCATGTGACATTTTGATTCTGGCGCAGTGAGGAAACTCGGCCTCAATGTACGGAGAAAATCGGGTTGGTGGCCGGTGCCGTTACCGTCGCAAAGCGTTTTTCCGGGCGTGCTCCAACGCGAGTTTGAGGGGCAGCTGCGAGAATTCATTCGAGAGCGGCGAGTTCAACGGCTGTGGCAGGGCGACAGCACACTTTGGCCGCGCCAGTTGACGGAATACAGTCCGGCACTCCGGAAACTGGACTGGGTCTCGCTGCCCAAGCACCTCCCACATTTTCTGGGGATGCTGACGAAAATCATTGAGAACGCCGATGCGGAGGGATTGCTCGACCATGCCCTACTGGCCTTGGAGAGCCTGAACCTGAGTGTAAGGGCAGCTCTGGAGTTTTGCCAAAACAGTTGCACTCGGAAAATCACCATTTTTGACAGCACCTCGCCCGACCTGCTCAGACAAAACGAGCAACAGCTGAATTTTGCTCGGACCCTGTTTGTTCTCTCGAATAAGACCCACTACTGGCTGCGAGACCAGTGCCTGTTCTTGTATTTGCGGGACCAACTGGAGCGCATTGTCGGCGCCAACGCCACCAGGCAATTTGTTTCGGAAACTGAGCCGGACTCCTATCTGGCCATGGTGAGCCGAAGTTACACTTTTCGTGAAATCCAGTCGGATACTAGCGCCGTACCTGCACCCTTTTGCTCACTGACCCAATTCGCGGCTTTTTTGTTGGCCTCGGGCTTCGGCAAACCTGAACAAATATTGCCGGCCGTGCAGGAAATTCAGGCAGCTTGCAGCGATACGGAAACGCGGGAAGCGAATCCGGCGGTGCAGCTAGCGGCATTCCTGACGACGCTTATGGCTGGCGGCCGGCCCTACTTATTGTTGCTGGCGAGTCCATCTCTGGTTGCATATTCCCGCAGGTTGGGCCAAATGATTGGAGGAAGCTTAGCCCAGGTGTCGCCGGGGATTGTTCCGGTTACGGGGGCCATACCCGACGTCACTGGTTACGAGAATGAAGTCGGGGTAGTGGCGCTGACGGCGGCTACCGTAAACCATGAGCCAGTCAACGAATGCGTCGCCCGGTTGCGGGCGCACGGGACTCCAATCGTGCACCTGGAATTGCGGGACAGTTTCAGTCTGCTCACAGAATCGTTCAAGTGGGAAGCGGCCACAATACTGGCCAGCAGCAGAGTCGGACTCGATCCCTTCGAGATGGCCGATAACCGGTTACCCCGGCACTTTTGTCGAGAGCTCCTGGACGAACTTTCGCGCGGACGCAATCTGCTGCAGCGGTCAGCGCGGATTACAGATCGCCTGATTCAACTTTACGCGGACGGGGTTGCTCGACAGGAAATTTCCCTGCTAAGCCTTGCTGATGGCTTGCGCACGTTTTTTCGCATCGTAACGCCTGCGAAGCATATAAGCTTAATCGTGGAAATTGCCGCATGGGACACGGTTTATAGCAAATTCAACGAGCTGCGCGCCTTATTGAGCCGCGCATTGAAGCGGCCGGTTTTGATGATGTTCGGGCCACATAATCGCGAGTACTCCACGTATTTCTTTCGTGATTCACTGCCGTCCGGGCTGTGCATTCTGTTTACCGCCGATCCCCTGGAGGACCAGGCCATACCGGGAGCCTCGTACACGTTTGGCCAATTGCATCAAGCGCTTTCCTTGAGCGAATACGATACTCTGGTGCATTGTGACAGGCCGGTGATCCGATTACACTTAAGCCAGGAGCTTCCAGCCGCGCTTGAACAATTGCTGCAAGTCTTTGCGCAAGCTGTACATCGATTTACCCCCTAATTGTCAAAGTTTTTTTCCTTCCTTCAGGCCAACGAATCTGATATTCGTCTTTGGCTCTTTTAGGGGGAGGTAGTTTTGTGGGCGAAATAACCACGCTGTTTTGGGACATTGGCGGCGTTATTCTGACCAATGGTTGGGATCACAATTCGCGAATGGACGCGGCGCAAACCTTCGGGCTGGATTGGGAGGAATTTCGCGAGCGCCATGACCTCTCATTCCCGGCGTTTGACGCGGGGCAGATCACCTTGAACCAATATCTGGATCGCACGCTTTTCTACAGGCCACGGCCGTTCACTCGCGAAGAGTTCACGGCGTTCATGTTTGCGCAGTCCAAACAGTACCCAGAAACGCGAGCAGTGCTCGCGGAGATCGCGCGAACCGGGAAATATTACATCGCCTCGATCAACAACGAGCCCCGGGAGCTGAATCAATACCGCATCGAGGCTTTCAACTTGCGCAGCGATTTTCAAGCCTTCTTCAGCTCTTGTTACTTGAATGCCCGCAAGCCCGAGGAAACCATTTATCGCGTCGCTTTGGAGGTTTCGCAGCGCCCCCCGGAGAATTCCGTGTTCATCGATGACCGCAGCTTGAACCTCGAAAATCCGCGGCGGTTAGGGATGAACGTGGTGCACCACCAAAACGCTAACCAGTTACGCACTGACCTGAGAGCCTTGGGCGTTGAGGTATAGTTCTGAAGCGCCTGAGCATCCAAATGTCTTTGAATCTGCGGGAGGATCACTATGGCTGACGAGAGAGCAAGGTCCGTATCGATGTATGGCGGGACGGCCGAACCGTGCGCCATTGTCGTGTTTGGCGCCTCGGGCGACCTGGCGAAACGCAAAGTAATTCCCGCGATGTTCGATTTGGCGCAGCACAAGTCCTTAGGCGAACGCTACGCCATTGTGGGTTTTGCGCGCACCCCGATGACCGACGATTCCTTCCGGAGCACCTTGGGAGAAGCGGCCAAGACCATTTCGGAAGTTGGTCCGATTGATCCGCAGAAGTGGAACGAGTTTGCCGCCAATCTCTCCTATTTGCCGGGTGATTACGACGATGTCAAGGCCTATCAGCAGCTGGCGAAACGCTTGGAGCAGCTGGATGCCGAGAAGAATTTGTGCCGAAACCGCTTGTTTTACTTGTCCACGCCTCCGGAGGTATATCCCGCGATTGTGCGGTGTTTGGGCGATTCGGGGCTAGCACGGCCTGCGTGTTCAGATTCATGGGTGCGCATCATCATCGAAAAGCCCTTTGGGCGCGACTTGGCATCCGCAAGGGAACTGAACCACATCGTTTTGAGCGTGTTCGAAGAAAAGCAGATCTACCGGATTGACCACTACCTGGGCAAAGACACGGTGCAAAACCTGCTGGTGCTGCGCTTCGGCAATGGGATTTTTGAGCCACTGTGGAACCGCAATTACGTGGATCACGTGCAGATCACCGCTTCCGAGACGCTGGGCGTGGAACGGCGCGGCGGTTTTTATGAAACTGCCGGGGCCCTGCGAGACATGATCCAGAGTCACGTTCTGCAGTTGACTTCATTAGTGGCCGTAGAGCCGCCCGCCTCTTTCGATGCCAACGCCGTACGCAACGAGAAGTTGAAGGTATTGCAGTCGATCCGGCCTTTCAATCTAGAGATGGTGGCGCAATCCGTGGTGCGCGGCCAGTACGCTCCGGGCAACGTCGGCGACAAGCCGCTGGCGGGATATCGCGAGGAGCACAACGTTAGCCGGACATCGCGCACCGAAACATTCGTATCTATGCGTGTGCTCATCGATAACTGGCGTTGGGCCGGAGTGCCGTTTTATCTGCGCACCGGGAAGCGTTTAGCCAAGCGCAGCACCGAGATCATGATCCAATTCAAACGCGCTCCGCATATCGTGTTCCGCGACAAGGACGTCCAGGCCAATCGCCTGATTCTCAACGTACAGCCCGATGAAGGAATTTGCATCTCCTTCGGCGCCAAGAAACCCGGCACGGAAATGAGCATCGGCAATGTGACCATGGATTTCAGCTACATCAAGGCATTTGGGAATGGTTCACGCAGCGCTTATTCCACCTTGTTGAACGATTGCCTGCGCGGAGACGCAACCCTGTTTGACCGCGGAGATTCGGTAGAGGCCGCGTGGTCTTTGGTGGAACCGATTTTAGACGTCTGGAGCGCCGCGAAAACGGCCACCGTCCCGGAATACCCTTCCGGCACCTGGGGGCCCAGGGAATCGGATCAATTGCTCGAAAGAGACGCAAGACAATGGTATAACCCTTAAAACGGTTTAATATAGGGGTAGGGATTGGTTGGGAGGAACGGTGATTCTTGCGGGAGACGTCGGCGGTACCAAATGCAACCTGGCACTCTTTGCAGAAAAGAACGGGAAACTGGAATTTGTTTTTCAAGAGCGCTTCGCCAGCAAGGAATTCGCACAATTTGATTTGATCATTCGGGAATTTGGCCGTCGGGCCTCGCCTTATCTGGGCACCGACAAGATTCGCGCCGCGGGATTTGGCGTGGCCGGCCCGGTCATCGCCAATAAGATTCACGCCACCAATTTGCCTTGGATTGTGGATGCGGAAATTTTGGCCGAGGAGGTCGGTGTCAAATCGGTTGTGTTGATGAACGATCTCGGCGCGACCGGACACAGCTTGCAGCATCTGCCTCCCGGGGATTTTTGCGTGCTGAATGTCGGGACACCCGTTCCGGCGGCATCCCGTGCGCTGCTTGCCGCGGGAACAGGACTCGGCGAAGGCATTTTGTTTTGGGATGGCAACCGGTACAAAGTCGTGCCGAGTGAGGGAGGCCATTCTGATTTTGCGCCGCGCACCGATCAGCAAGTCGAATTGCTGAAGTTCATGCGCCACCGGTACCCGCAGGTTAGCTGCGAGCTGATTCTTTCCGGCCGGGGCTTTCGGACTTTGCACGAATTCATAGCGCCTAGCGTGCAACACCCGATTTTCGAAGATCCCGATGCGGACCCCGCGCCGTTCATTACCAAGAGCGGGTTGGATCATTCATGTCCCGTGTGCGTGGAGACCTTGGATCTTTGGACCAGCATTTATGGTGCGGAGGCTGGGAATTTGGCGCTGAAAGTTCTGGCGCTGGGCGGCGTGTACGTCGCTGGTGGCATTGCCGTGAAGATTCTGCCGAAGATGACCGATAGCACGTTTTTCAATGCGTTCAAGGACAAATGGCACTTCGAAAAGATGCTGTCTGACGTTCCGCTCTCCATCGTGTTGAACGAAGCCGCGCCGTTGATCGGCGCAGCGTACGAGGCGTATGCCACGCTGAAATAAGATTGACCCTACTCAGCGACAACACCGGTGAATTCTTTCGGATGCTTGAGGGCCGGCGCGGTTCGCAAGGATTTTTGCTAAACTGGCACGGCTAATTCGGTCCGCTGGACCGCTACTCTTCATATCGCAAGCCCTGCCGTCCACTGCCCGGCGGACGGAGGCACGGAGTCCTCGCATGAGCAGTACAGCTACCACCCCTGTAACGGAAATTCCCAACTATTTTGGGGGCACCTGGCGAAAGTCCTCGGCCAGCCAGTTTGTCAACGTTACCAATCCCGCTAGCGGAGAGCTGATTGCCCGCACCCCGCTTTCCTCCAAAGCCGAAGTGGATGCCGCGGTGCAATCGGCAGCCGAGGCCTTTCCGGCTTGGCGGCGCACGCCCGCGGGGGAAAGGATCCAGTATTTGTTTAAGCTGAAGGGCCTGCTCGAGGAGCACATCGACGAGCTGTCGCGATCAATCACCATCGAGAACGGTAAGACTTTCGCGGAAGCCAAGGCCGAGTTGCGCCGCGGCATCGAAAACGTGGAAGTGGCTTGCGGCATTCCGTTGATGATGCAGGGTTACAACCTCGAGGACATCACCCCGGGGGTGGACGAGACACTGATTCGACAGCCCCTCGGAGTAGTTGCGGCGATTGTGCCGTTCAATTTTCCCGCAATGATCCCATTCTGGTTCTTGCCTTACGCCATCGCCTGCGGAAACACATTCGTGTTGAAGCCCAGCGAGCGCGTGCCCGTGACCGTGCGCCGCATCATGGAGCTGGTCGAGAAGACGGGGATTCCGAAGGGCGTAGTTAACGTGGTGAACGGTGGTAAAGAAGCGGTTGATGCCTTGTGTGATCATCCAACGGTGCGCACCATTAGTTTTGTCGGTTCCACGCCTGTCGCCAAGCACGTGTACCAACGTTCCGCGGCCGCGGGAAAGCGCATGCAATGCCAAGGTGGCGCCAAGAACCACGTCATCGTGCTGCCCGACGCGGACATGGACCTGGCTAAACAGATCATCAGCGATTCCGCATTTGGCTGCGCGGGCCAACGATGCCTGGCTGTATCCGTGGCCGTGACCATTGGCGACGCCCAAAAAACATTCCGCGATGCGATCGCCGAAGCCGCATCCTCTATTAACGTCGGCTTTGGATTGGATCAAGGCGTGCAAATGGGACCGGTGATTTCGAAGGAAAGCAAGTCGCGCATCGAGTCATTGATTGGCACGGGCGTAAGTGACGGGGCGAAAGCGGTCGTCGATGGGCGACACACCAACATTGCCGGACGCGAACATGGCAACTTCGTGAAACCAACCATCCTGGATGGTGTGCCGGCCTCCAGTTCCCTGGCCAACACCGAAATATTTGGACCGGTGCTCAGCTTGATTCATGCTGACACCATCGACGATGCGATTGAATTTATACGTAAAAGCCCATACGGGAATCAGGCTTCTTTATTTACCACCAGCGGCGCGGCGGCACGCAAGTTCCGCTATGAAGCCCCTGCGGGCAATATCGGGATCAACATTGGCGTAGCCGCTCCGATGGCGTATTTCCCGTTCAGCGGATGGAAGGAGAGCTTCTTTGGGATCTTGCACGCCCAGGGGAAGGATGCGGTGGAGTTTTACACCGAATCGAAAATCGTGATCGAGCGCTGGTCGCGCCAGGAAACGCGCAAATTCTAGAAGCGCGGTTGACCTCCTCGGTCCAGGCTGTGGACGCTTGGTTCATCGCCTGCATGCCGAACTGCTCGCGAGTTTGACCTTATCCCATGTCTTTCGAACCCTTGCAACCTCAGGTCCATCCGCAGTTGGAATGCGCGGAAACGCTGGCATCACGCTTCTACACTGACCCGGCGGTGCTGGCGCTGGAGAAGGAACGGATCTTCCGCCGGACGTGGCAGCTGGTCGGAACGCTGCATCAGCCTTGCGGCGAATTGAACGGCAAAACACGCACAATAGCCGATTGTGAGTCGTACTTCACCTGCGAGGTGGCGGGAGAGCCCGTGGTGGTGGTGCGCGATGGCGGTGGCACTTTGCGCGCCTTCAGCAATGTGTGCCGGCACCGCGCCGGACCAATCGCGCAAGGCAGCGGCTGCCGCCGGGTGTTCAATTGCGCTTATCACGGCTGGACGTACACACTGGATGGCCGGTTGATTGGCACGCCCGAAGTGGAGGGGATGGAATTTTTCGACCGCTCGACGATGGGCATGGTTCCCCTGCGTTGCGAGACTTGGCGGCAATTTATCTTCGTGAATTTTGCGGCTGGCGGCCCATCCCTGGCCGAAGATCTGGGCAACATTCCGGAAGTGGCGCGCGATTTTCGTTTCGACGGATTGCAATTCGCGGAACGCCGCGATTATGTCGTTAACTGCAATTGGAAAGTGTACGTCGACAATTACTTGGAGGGCTATCACATCCCTATCGTGCATCCCGGCTTGATGAAGGAGATCGATTATCCGCGGTATCGCTGTGAGACTTTTCGCTACCATTCTCAGCAACTTGGTCCGGTGAAGGAAGTGCAACCGGGCGATGCCGGCGAACGTGTTTATTCGCCCGATGCCCAGGGTTTGAAGGAGGCTTTGTACTTCTGGGTGTTTCCGAATCTAATGCTCAATTTTTATCCCGACAACCTGTCGACGAATCTGACTGTGCCGCTCTCCCACGATAAGACTCTGACCATCTTCGAGTGGTACTTTCGCGACGTGGCTTCCGAAAAAGTTCGCGGGCGCATTGCCAAAGCCATCGCCTTCAGCGATGCCGTCCAGCAGGAAGACGTGCAAATCTGTGAAGCAGTCCAGCGGGGATTACAGTCCGCTACTTACGATCGCGGACGCTATTCGGTGAAGCGCGAGAATGGCGTTCACCATTTCCATATGCTGCTCAGCGAATTCTTGCGCTGAGCCGGCGATCGTTAGCAACGAAATACGTGATTTTATTCCTGCGTATGTTATCGAATAGCGACGGCGGGCATCTAATCTTTGCGTCACACAGCACGTTCGAACCAAGCGATGCCGGCTACGGATGCGCCGGCGCTGGCGTGGGTGCGGGTGCAGTTTGCGGCTTGCCGAAATCGAAATTCACTTTCGGAGCCTGGCGGGCGCCTTCATCGGTCTTGAAATACGCGTCGTTGCGGGTAAATCCCGCGAAACCGGCGACCAGGCTGTTGGGGAACAGCGAGATGTAGGTGTTGTAATCCTGAACAGTCTGATTGTAGCGGCGGCGCTCCACGGCAATGCGGTTCTCGGTGCCCGCGAGTTCATCTTGAAGACGCAAGAAATTCTCGTTGGATTTGAGCTGCGGATAGTTCTCCACGATCACCAGCAAACGGCCTAGCGCACCATCCAATTGGTTATTGGCGGCGATTTTGTCCGCGGGCGTTTTAGCGCCCAACAAAGCGGCGCGCGCTGCGGCGATATCGCCAAAAACGGTTTGCTCCTGCACCGCATAGCCTTTCACCGTTTCCACCAGATTGGGAATTAGATCAGCGCGACGCTGCAGCACTACGTCTACCTGCGCCCAGGCCGCATTTACGGCCTCCCGCTTTGTGACCATTTCATTCCGCCGGCTGACGTAGGCAGAACCCACGATGAAGGCCAAAAGTACTAAGATCACCAGCACAATAATCGCAGCTTTCATGTTCACCTCAATTGTCGGGCATCAATCAGCTTGCCTCTACAAACTCGAGCCGATTAAATTCCCGTTAGCACACCAGGCTGATTCCTACGGAGCCGCCCGCTTCCACTCGCTCTTAGGAACCAGCCGATCCATCGCGTTCACTACCTTTTCCAACGCGTGGATGTAATGGTCGTACACCACAAAAGCATCTTCGGGCACACCGCGGCCTTCGTGAAAATCGTAAGCAGCTTGAAACGCGCTGGCATCTACACCGGTGGCAGAGGCGACTCGTTCAAAAGTGGCCGCCGGCTCTTCGGGTGGCTCTTCGCCGAGAGCGATCAAGGTGTGCCGCAACAGCGTCAATGCGCCAGATGCTGTTCTCTTCAAAATGGCGGTGTATTCCATTTCGTTTTTGCCGGCGTGCAGAATGTGCTGGCGCAAGCGCAGCAGCAACAGCCGCAAATCGCGCTCCACCTGAACACGGTGCAGGTTCATAGGGATGTTCAGGTCGGCGATGGGATCGGTTCCAAACAGCACCCGGTGCGCTCGCTTCACATCCAGGCTTTCGATGGGAAAGACGTCGGTGGAGCGCTGCATCTCTTCCGTAAGGAAGAACAGCGGAGTCGGCTCCTTTTCCTCGCGGGTCCACCAGAGAACGACGGGAGCGAGCAGCTGGAGCTCGTGCACGTCGATCGTCACCAACGTGCACAGCACGTTCAGGTCGGAAGTCCCTGGGCGATACGTCCCGCGCGCAGCGGAACCGTACAGCACCACGGATTCCAGGTTCTTTCCTGCTGCTTCCTTCAAGCGGCTGACCAGTTCTGTAAGTTTTGTTTCCATGATTTCACCCGTATTTCGAAACCGAATCTTCTACCAGCTACCGCCCGCGCCACCACCCCCGCTGATGCCTCCGCCAAATCCCCCGAAGCCGCCTCCTCCGCCACCCCATCCACCACTTCCGCCGCCGCCCCAACCGCCGCGACTTCCGCCCCATTCACC
This sequence comes from Candidatus Eremiobacteraceae bacterium, assembly GCA_035622555.1. Taxonomy (GTDB): domain Bacteria; phylum Acidobacteriota; class Terriglobia; order Acidiferrales; family UBA7541; genus Acidiferrum. Next base: position 49,192 of record DASPVD010000098.1, read on the forward strand.
GCCGATCATCGGGCCAATCCACCAGGCGTTTCCGAGGCCGCTTCCACCACGCCGGTTAAGGTTGCCACCAGACCTGCCGGAACGCGACATCAAGAACACCAGCAGGATAATACCCAGAAAAATCCAAGTGCCAAGGTGCTCTGATTCACGCTGCGGGGCCGCCCGCGCTTGCGGCACGCCCGAGAGCTTCACGCCTTTGTCGTCGGCGATATATTGGGCTAATTGCCAGGCCGCGGCGCTCACCCCGGCACTGTAGTCGCCCTTGCGAAAATACGGAGGCATAAGGCGTCCGGCGTCCCCGGCGCGAGCATCATTAATGATGGGCTCGAGCCCATAACCAACCTCAATCCAGTACTTGCGCTCGTTGGGAGCGATAAACAGCATTACGCCGTTGTCCTGCTTCTTCTGTCCGACCCCTAACTGCTTGAACAGATCGTTGGCATATTCCTGAATTTCGTTGCCGTCGAGCGACTTGACGGTGACGATGGCCATTTGCGTGCCCGTCTTTTGCTCCAGTTCTGTGCACAGCGCTTCGAGTTGCGTCTTGGTTTGCGCGTTGATGATCCCGGCACGATCGGTTACGTACCCGGTCGGCTTGAAATTCTTGAAATCGTCGGCTCGCGATCCACTAGCGAGAGCCAGCGTCATCGCGGCGGCAGCCCACAGCAGCATGACTGGGCGACGTTTCATGAACCTGGTGAACCCAAAAGGCATCGCAGTTGTGCGCAAATAGCAAGCCAGTGAAAGCGATAGCACCACGGTGAGCGAAGGAACCTCGCGAAGGCGGCCAACGATCAGCCTCTGCCGCGGATTTTCTCACAAAAATAATGTGAAAACGTAATGAATCTGTACGGTGGTCCGGTGGGCTGGTGACCGGGCGCATTGACCAGGGTGCGTCCGAATCATAATCTGTACTGCAAATGAGCACGTCCAAACCTTTCCCGCAGCGATGGAGCTCGCTTCCGCAGCCGGCGCTGGTCGCTGTGGCGGTCATTTTCTGCGCATTAACGTCTCTCTATGCGGCGGTCTGGATCTATGGCGCCCTGCACACGAGTCTTTACCGGGTCGAGCTTGGTTTCAATCAAGACCGCGACACTTTCTACGATCCGGCCACGTCATCCATTCCCGTCTTCAACGTTATCCCGGGTAGTCCTGCGGAAAGTGCGGGGATGCACGCGGGCGATCAGATTGTCGCGCTCGACGGTCACCCGTTGCGCTCCTATGCTCTACTTCGCAAGATCTGGAGTCACTCCAAACCCGGCGATCCCGTGGACGTAACCGTCCGCCGCCCAGGTGAGCACGAGTTCCTGACGTTACACGCGACCTTTCGGCCTGCTCCCGGCTTTGAAAAAGGTGCGGTCGAGGGTGTGGCGCGAAGCTCCGCCCTCGAAATCCTCAGTTTTTTTCCCACCTTTTTCATTCTCGTGGGATTCGCCGTACTCTTCCTGCGGCTCGACAATCCTCATGCTTGGCTCCTGGCTTTGTTGTTTGCCTGTTTCGTCACCGTACCTGCTTCTAATGATCCGGCTTTCTTCCCTCCTGCCTTGGCAACGTTCGAGGCTGTCTATCGAAGCGTCTTCCTAGCATTAATCCCCGCTGTTTTTTACATTTTCTTTGCGCTGTTCCCGGAAAAATCTCCCTTGGAAAAACGTGTTCCCTGGGTGAAGTGGGTCGCTCTGGCCATCTGCAGCGTTCAGATCTTGCCCGGCCTACGGGACGGTAATGTTCGATTGCCGCTGTTTGTAGCGAACAGGATCGGTTCCGAAGGTTCCGAACACCTGCGCCTGGCATTCAGCTACACCGTGCTATTTCTCGGCGTTGTCTCTCTGCTGTGGAATTGCGTCAGCGCGGAAACTTCCGCGGAGTCCCGCCGCAAATCGCGCATTCTGCTTGCTGGTACCCTGGCCGGAGTACTCCCTTGGGTTGTCGAGCACATCATTATCGACTTCTCGAGCTATCATCCCTCATTTTGGGTTGACACGCCCCTCGCTCTTCTGGTGCTGCTTTATCCGCTCTCCTTCGCCTACGCCGTCGTCAAACATCGCGTTCTGGAAATTCCCGCGCTCTTGCGGCACAGCGCGCGTTATGTCCTGGTGCAGCGTAGCTACTTCCTGCTGCTTTTCTGTGCTGCGATGCTGGCCATTTTCGCTTTCACTCACTTCTTCTCCGGGCTGTTCGCGGAGCATTCGCAATTTGGCATGGGGCTAAGCGCAGCCTTTGGTGTGGCGCTGGTGTGGGTCTCGGGGCCGGTTGTGAAACGGGGCACCGATCGCATCGACCGCGCATTTTTCCGCAGTTCCTATGACGCGCGAATGATCCTGCAGGACTTGGCGCAGAAGACTCGGCTGGTGACCGAACGGCACGAATTGGCGCGACAGTTAACCCTGCACATCGAAGGAGCGTTGCATCCCAAGTCGCTGGCCTGTTATTTGGAAAGCCGAGACGGGACCCTGGCCGTGGAGGGGATCAGCGAGGCGCAAGAAGACCGCCAGCCCTCGCCTGCACTGCCTCGGCCGATGTTTCCATCCCGGTTGGGGACGCGCTTCGTTCTCCGCCACGCAAACACAGTTCCCGACACGCTTCCGCTGGTCGCTGAGCTGACGCGAAACGCCAAAGCCTGGGATGTGCCGCCGCCGGTAGACGACCAACCCACAGAAAATGCGGCGCTGATTCCGGAATGCCTGGTGCCCATTGTTGGGCCAAACAACAAACTCCTGGGCTTGCTGGTTCTTGGGCCCCGTCGCTCGGAAGAGCCGTATTCCTCCGAGGACAAGCGCCTGCTGGAATCGGTGGCCGGGCAGGCGGCAATCGCTCTCGAGAATATGCGATTGGCGGAGGAAATGGCCAATCGCTTGGAGTTGGACCGGCGGGCCGAACGGGAGATGCAGATCGCTCGCGAGGTGCAATCGCGATTGTTTCCGCAGGTAATGCCGCGTCTGGAAACGCTGGACTATGCCGGAAGCTGCATTCAGGCGCGCCAGGTTGGCGGCGATTATTACGATTTTTGGGACTTCGGTGGCACCCATTTGGCATTGGTGCTGGCGGACATATCGGGGAAGGGCATTTCGGGCGCGCTGCTGATGGCCAATTTGCAGGCCAATCTGCGTAGCCGTTCCGCGGTGGCGCGCGAGGAGCTGCTCAATACCAGTCGCGAAGGGCAGTGGCTGCCTGGTTTGCTCAAATCGGTGAATCAATTGTTCTACGAAAACACGCCGGACGATCGCTATGCGACCATGTTTTTCGCCGTCTACGATGACCGTTCGCGGCAGTTGGAATACGCCAATTGCGGGCACAATCCGCCGCTCTTGATTCGATCAACAGGTGCAGTGCAACGGCTGGGGTCCACCGCCCCGGTGATCGGAATCTCTCCGCAATGGTCGTGTACCACGGAAACTGTCACGCTGCAACCGCACGACATTCTGGTCATCTACACCGACGGCGTTACCGAAGCCAACGACGCCAACGATAACGAATTTGGAGAGGAGCGGCTGGCTACCGTGGTGAAAGAGAATCGTTCCGCTGGCCCCGCGGAGTTGATCGCGATCATCCAACGGGCGGTGCAGCAGTTCAGCGTCGGTGAACAATTTGACGATCTGACGCTGGTAGTAGCCCGCGCCCGCTAGCGCCGCAAGTGAGAAGAGTTGCTGGGCTGGTCCTCCGGCAGCAACGGTTCGGTTTCGTGCAGACCTTCAGAATATGCCGGATCGATCGTGTTGGAAACGAAGCGGGTTTCCAGTTCTACCGGTTGCAGGGCTCCCCGCAATTCCAGCATGGCCGCGATGATGCCCGCCAGCATGGCAAACAGTCCGAGGACGAAGAACACAGCAGCGAGAAATGCCGCCGGGGGCGCAAACCATGAAGCCACCAATGTCAGGCTGCAGACAATCAACAGCGCGACCGCGGTCAGAAAAAACAACAGCGCCGTGCGGATCAATCGAGCTCGACGGGTGACTTGGTGCGTTTGAGTCCGCAAAACCTCGATCAAGCCCGACGGATCCGAGCCGCCCGAGCGCTCCATTTTTTCCTGCTCAATCAGCATTTCACGCTGAAAAGCCCGCAAGCGCGACACCACCGCGGCTAGCCGGCTATAGAAGGCCAAGGAAAGCAGTCCACACGCGGAGATAATTACCACCGGCACGACGGACATGCTAATGATGCTAGGCCAGGCGGGCAAATTCACGGTCGCGTCCTTTTCGCGAGCATAGCACGTTCTAGGAATGTGCCTCTGTGACGAATTCCCGCCCTGGGCTGCGCCGGTTTTCTCTAGCTACTTGGCCTGCAGAGCTTTCAACAGCGCGGCGCCATTGGGAGTGCCCAGGCCGGTGCAGGCATCCCAACCGGGACCTGCCGAATAATCGCCGTTATTTCCCGAAGTGATATCGTGAAATGTGGCCTCAGTGTTGGCGGAGTACAGCAGGGGATTGACATAGCCCACATTGGAGCCCAGTACCTGATTGATTCTGGCCAGCAGGCCGGCCCATAACGGCGCCACTGCGCTGGTGCCTCCGATCACGGTTGACTGTCCATCGACGACCACGTTGTAACCGGTTTCGGGGTCGGCATCGCCGGCCACGTCGGGCACGCCACGGCCAACAAAGCCATTGGGAGCTTTAGGCACGCTGGCGTTGCGCTGGAAGCTTGGAAGTGCAAACACTTCGCTGACTCCGCCGCCGGTCGCTCCTTCGTTCGCGGAAAGGTCGTTCCAGACCTGTTCGCTTTGGATAGTGGTGCCGGAAAGAGTGAGCCGCGTACCTCCACAAGCGACCACATAAGGGCTGGACGCGGGAAAATCCACCGTGGGCGAAGACGTGCCATCGTTCGCGCCATCATCGCCGCAGGCTACCAGAACCGTGACGCCCATGGTGGAGGCGTCCTCGCACGCGGAATTCAAGGCATTGCGCGACTGCGCGGTCCAGGAGTTTTCTGGCCCGCCCCAACTTATGGAGATGAGCGAAGGTTTCAGGGTTGCATCATGCACCGCAGTGGTGACTGCATCGATAAAACCCTGGTCCGTGTTCGGGGCAAAGTAAGCGGCTAATTGTGCTCCTGGAGCAACTGCTCCGGCCACTTCGATGTCCAGTTCAACTTCGCCGTCGGCGCCACTCGGGTCGCCGGTGGGGGAATTGGTCGCTCCATCGACGGAGATTGCAGTGACCTTTGGTGGAGAGATTCCGAGATTGCTGAAGAAAGAGTCCAGATCGCTGCTGTTGTAACCGCCGCCCAATTCAATGACCGCGATGCACTGGCCAGCGCCGTTGGCGTTGCTCGGGTAGCTATAAGCTTCCGACACTTGCACTGGTGAATAGGAATTGGCGGCGGCTTGCGCCGGACGATTGGGAATCTTCTTGTTGCGAAGTCGAAAATGGGGCTTCACTTGCGGCCGGTTGTCCAGACCAAATACGCCCTCGATGATGGGCTCGAGATTGGCCGGAATGGTCAATGCACCGGTGCGATAGCGAAAGGTGCTCGAGTTGTGACGGCAATGGCGCAACTCGACGCCAAAAGCAGCATTGAATGCCTCCACTGTGCCACTCATTTTCACCATACGGCGGGCGCGATCCTCGCTCACCACCTGCAGCCCATATTGCTTGGCAAAAGAACTGATTTTCTTCAGGTCGGCCGCCGACGCGCCGTGTTGGCGCGCGAACTCCTCGCGACTCAAATACTTCCGCTGATCCGGAGCTTGAACTCCAAGTTGCGCAACGGAGGGGAATTTGCCGGCTTTCGAGCCGCGCCGCAGAAGCACGCTAACTTCAATCTGTTGATTGGGGTCCGCTGGCCCGGCGTCCTGCCCACCCGCGATCGCCTCTCGCGAACTGCCCTTCAACTCCACCCGATGCTCTAGCTTAGCCATGGCAAATGCCTCCAAAAGGCTTAAGTCTGCGCTGGGCGGGGTTGAAAAAGTATATCCCGGAATGGACGGCCCGCAGCCCGTGTGGGCTCAAAACAGCACGCATCGAAGGAACCGGCCGAGACATTCATTTCCTTTGACAGCCAACCGCGAAGAGCATAGAAAAGCAGGATACCCCGGGAAGGAGTGACCCAATGGTTAAGGACCTGTCGCGAAGAAAATTTCTGGAACAGGTTGGCATAGGGACCGCAGCGGGCGTGGGCTACACCCTGTTGAATGAATGGGCAGAGGCGCGGCCGGTGAATCCCCATGCGCTGCCCGCGCGAACCTTGGGACGAACCGGCGCGCAGGTGTCCATACTTGCGTTTGGTTGCGGCAGTCGATTCTTGATGTACCAGGAGGAAGAAGAGGCGCTGGCGGTCCTCAATCATGCTATCGATCAGGGAATCACCTATCTCGACACGGCCTATGCCTACGGCGACGGCAAGAGCGAAGCGCGCGTCGGCAAGGTCATGGCTACACGCCGCAACGATGTTTGGCTAGCCACGAAAATTCCCGACCGCACTCGTGACGACTTTCTCCGCCGCCTGGAAGGCAGCTTGAAACGCTTGCAGACCGACCATGTGGACCTGCTGCACATCCACAGTTTGGGGCGGGCTGAGGATTTGGCCAAAATCGAAGCTCCCAATGGGGCGTTGAAAAGTTTGCTGGAGGCGCGCGAGCAGAAGATGGCACGGGCAATTGGTATGACTAGCCATACCAGTGGGGAAGTGCTGGCTCAAGCCATTGAGCGGCATGATCTGGACTGCGTACAAATGGCCCTGAACGCTGCCCAGAATGGCCGGTTCGAGGAACTAGCCTTGCCGGCAGCGCGCGCCAAGGACCTGGGCGTGATCGCTATGAAGATCACCGGGCAGGAATACTTGCTGAAAAAATCAGAGGCCAAAACCGATATCGATTCGCTGTTGCGGTATTCGCTGAGCCTGCCGGTGTCCACTGCCGTGGTGGGTATGCCGCGCAAAGAAATGCTCGAGCACAATATTGAAATTGTGCGAGCGTTCACCGCTTTCCCGGACAGCGATATGGAAAGGATGCGCAAGGAACTCCGGCCCTCGCGCGAAGGGTTGGAAAAGAACCTGACCGGACATCACGACGGGCCGACGCAGATGCCGCATCTGTTCTGGGTCTAACCTTCGGTTGGATCTGGCTGTTCTATGGCGCTTCCGTGAGCGACGGATCCTGATTCGCCGCAGAAGTAGTCTGTTGTTTCAAGCGAGCCGCATCCGCCGCCACCTGTGAGTCGATTTCCTTGATTTGCTGGTGGGTCAAATGATGGGCGACGGATTTCAGCCGCTTGCTGCTGGATTTATCCCCGCCGGCGATGGCCCGTGAGTACCACAGGTACGCGGCAACGTAGTCCTGGGGAATACCCCAGCCCTCTTCGCACAAGTACGCGTAATTCGTAGCGGCGTGGGGAAGTCCTTGTTCGGCGGCTAAACGCGACCAATGAGCCGCTTCGCTGAAGTTCACCCCTACCCCGAGACCTTTGAAATAGAAAAGCGCCAGATTTGCTTGTGCCGCGGCGAAACCCTGCTCGCCTGACGCGCGAAACCATTGCAACGCTTGCGCTAGGTCTCGCGGCGTGCCGTACCCAAGGTAGTAGAACGACCCGAGATTATATTGCCCGGCGGGATTGCCGTGTTGGGCCGACGCCCGATACCACTCCAGCGCCTGGGTCAACTCTCTCGGCACGCCGTGACCATATTGATACAGGCCCCCCAGATTATTCTCCGCCGCTGCATGTCCCTGTGCCGCTGCTGCCCGATAATTCTCGGCCGCCCGCACGTAATCGACCGGAACGCCGTGCCCGTGCTCATAGAGGTAGCCCAAAAGAAACTGGGCTGGAGCGAAATTCTGAGAGGCCGCGGAACGCAGAAAGGGCAGCGCCGAAGCGGGATCGCCGTGTGGCTCATTGAGCAACGAGTACGCCAACTTGTATTGCGCGATGGCGTCACTCGACCCAACACCGGTGTTCACGTTGGCCAGCGCAACGTGCGAGTCTCCTTGTGAACCGGGCCAAGCCCATGTGGGACGGGCCGCCAAGAATAGCGACGCCAGAAAGATCGTGAGCCAAGCTGTGCGGGTGCGAAATCGAGGACGCGTGCGCATGGTGACTCCTTGTACTTGCCGGAATCGTCCCTGGCGAATTCGACAGCCGAGTTGACCGAACTGTGGAAACCCCCGGGAAACGGCAGGCACACCACCGCGCAAGCATGACCTTCGGGGCAGGCGAGACCGCAGCAAATACGGATCCACAGCCGTTCGAGGCACGCTGAGACCGTGATGTCCTACTGGACCACTGCGCTCGCCTAAATGGCGATACCGGATAGACGAACCAGCCCTCCAAAAGGTTCGATTGGTCGGGAGAATTTACAAATCTGTGATAAATGGCATTGGGTCAGGTGCCAGCGAACTGCGGTGAGGAAGTGTTTCCCTTAAGCTCGCATTTAGGCCGGTGGGGGTGGCGGAAACGGATGTAGGTGGGGTACTCTGAGATGAAACGTATTTGCAAGACTTAACGGGGTGGGCCCGTCCATCTGCTCCAGGAACACACCCATGAGCGACACAAACATTATTACGAATGGATCGAACTCTGCTGCGGCCGCCAATAAGCCGCTACGACCGACCTGGAAGCCTGCTGGCCGAGTACATGCCGGCGAACAGCCGTTTCAGTATCCGTTGAAGCGTGAGTTTGTGGAACCTGATTGGCGACGCTTGCCGGGTTACAAAGACGTCACCCGGGAAGACTGGGAAACGGCTTTGTGGCAACGGCGACACACGGTAAAGAACTTAGCCGAGTTGCAGCAGGTATTCGGGAACCTATTGCCCGATACCTTGATACAGAGCTTGGACCGCGACATTAAAGAACGCGCCACCATGTCCATTCTCATTCCTCCCCACATGCTCAACACTATGGATGAGAACGACCTGTGGAACGATCCGGTTCGTCGCTACATGCTTCCGGCTTTCGACGACCGCCACCCGGAATGGCCCAGCCATCCCAAGGCTAGCCGCGATTCTTTGCATGAAGCCGACATGTGGGCGGTCGAAGGGCTGACCCATCGCTATCCCACTAAGGTCCTGGCGGAACTCCTTTCCACCTGTCCGCAATATTGTGGGCATTGCACGCGCATGGACCTGGTGGGCAACGACGTGCCACAGGTCGTAAAACTGAAGTTTCAGATTCCGCAAAACGAGCGGTACCAGCAGATGCTGAATTATTTGATGGTCACCCCATCGGTGCGCGACGTGGTGGTCAGCGGCGGCGACATCGCAAACACTCCCATTGCCACGTTAGAGGACTTCGTCTCCAAATTAATGGATATCCCCAGCATCAAGGACATCCGCTTAGCCACCAAGGGCTTGATCGCCATACCCCAACACTTTTTGCAAAGCAGTGTGCTGGCGGGAATGGAGCGCCTGGCCAAGAAGGCTCGGGAACGCGGCATCGACATCGCCGTGCACACCCACGTGAATAGCGCACGGCAAGTGACACCGCTGGTGCGCAAGGCGGTGCAGGCTCTGCTGGATATGGGCTACCGCGACGTGCGCAATCAAGGCGTCCTGTTGCGGGGCGTGAATACTACGCAGAAAGACCTTCTTGATCTTTGCTTCATGCTGCTCGATCACGGCAAGATCATGCCCTATTACTTCTACCAGTGCGACATGATCCCCAACGCTGAACATTGGCGCTTGGCCATTCATGAAGCGCAACAATTGCAGCACGACATCATGGGCTATCTGCCCGGATTCGCTACTCCACGCATCGTCTGCGACGTGCCCTTTGTCGGAAAGCGCTGGGTACACCAGGTGAAGGAATACGATCGTCAACTGGGCATTTCCTACTGGACAAAAAACTATCGAACCGGCATCGAGGGTGACGACCGCGAAGCGCTCTCCCGCCGTTACGAATACTTCGATCCCGTCTACACCTTGCCGGAACTGGGCCAGAACTTCTGGCGAGATAAAGCGGTCCAGCAGACACTTTCAAAATGAGTGCCGTTCACTCCCGTCAAGTCTAGCAAGACCGCAAGCGATCATCCGATCAGCTTTCATTGATCAGCTTCTGTTTTATCGCAAAGCGCAGCAGCTCGGAGTTGTTCCCGAGGCCGAAATCTTGCATGATCCGATACTTGTGGAACGCAACCGTGCGCGTGGCCACGTTCAGGATGGCCGCGGCCTCCTTCATGGTGTGGCCTTCGGCAAGTAATTGCAGGACTTCACGCTGCCGCGAAGTCAAGGTCCGTGCGTTCTCCGAGCGGGAATCGCGCGCAGCGATCTCTCGTAAAGCCTGGCGAAGAGCTGGAGTAACATACTTTTTCCCATGTAGTACATCGCGAACGGCTTTTGACAGCTCACTGCCCGCCGATTTCTTAAGCAGATAACCAGACGCCCACTTGTTCATGGTTTCCGCGGCGATTTCGGGATCCTCGTTCATGGTTAGCACGATGATTTTGATATTGGGCAGCACTTGCTTGAGCTGTTCGCTGGCATCCAAGCCATTCAGGAGAGGCATGTTGAGGTCGACCAGAAGCAGGTCTGGTTTGAGCTGCGACGCCACTCGCAACAACGCCCGGCCGTCACCTACCGTAGCCACCACTTCACATTCGGGCTCCAGCAGGCGTTTAAAGGCTTCCGCGACCAGGGTGTGATCATCCGCAAGCAGGACGCGCGGTTTCGACAATGTATTCCACCTCAGGGCTTTGATGGAATCCTAATAAAGTTCACCCGAAAGGGAAAGCCAAGCAATGTAATAGTTTATACTGGCCACTGGCTTCCGCAACCGGTCGGCTCAAGCAGCGCATCAGAGCAGGGACACGAGCGGACCACCGGCTAGCTACGTTTGCGCGGTCGCGGGTGGTTGGAAACGTCTGTCGTGACCCAGACTGTGGCGATTTAGACACTCGTTCCACTGGAAGAGGGATTCCTGACATGAAACTGTTGGTTACCGGCGGCGCTGGATACATCGGGAGTGTGGTGGCCGCGCAGTTGTTGCGCGCTGGTCATCAGGTGGCCGTGATTGATAACTTGAGCCGAGGGCACCAACAGGCGGTGCCGCGCGGAGCCGAACTGGTGCTCGGGGACTTGGCCGACAAGGACAATCTCTCCGCGCTGTTTCGCGTGCATCACTTTGATGGAGTGCTGCATTTTGCCGCTTTCATCGAAGCCGGCGAATCCATGAAATTTCCTGAGCGATTTTTCAGGAACAACGCCGCGAATACCTTGACGGTGCTGGAAGTGATGCTGGCCTCGGGAGTGACCCGCTTTGTTTTTTCCTCCACCGCGGCGCTGTATGGCAATCCGGTAAGGACGCCGATTCAGGAAGACGATGCGCTGCAGCCCACCAACGCCTATGGGGAGTCCAAGCTGCTGGTGGAGCGAATGCTGGAATGGTTCCACCGGATTCATGGCTTACGCTACGCCAGTTTGCGGTATTTCAACGCCGCCGGTGCGGCCGCTCCCAATTTGGGCGAAGCGCATCAGCCGGAGACCCACTTGGTGCCGCGAGTCATGAACGTCGCGTTGGGGCGTCAGAAACACATCGAGATCTTCGGCACGGACTATCCCACTCCGGACGGCACTTGCGTGCGCGACTACATTCACGTCAGCGATCTGGCCGAGGCCCACTTGTTGGCTCTTGACGCCTTGCAGCATTCCGGCCAGCTCATCTATAACATCGGCAACGGGCAGGGGTTTTCGGTCCGCCAAGTGATCGAAGGCGTGCGCGGCGTGACCGGGCACACGGTTCCGGTGGTGGAATCGCCTCGTCGTCCCGGCGATCCTGCGGTGTTGATTGCGAGCTCCGAGAAAATCCGTAAGGAGCTCAATTGGAAACCGAAATTTGCCGATCTTGACGCCATACTGAAAAGCGCGTGGGAGTGGCACAAGAACTTTCCTGATGGTTACAGTAGCGGCAGCTAGGGCCATGCCTGGCAGACGGAGAACTAATGAGCACGGGTGCATCAGGAGCACCGGTCTAAATGGCGCAGTTTGAATTGCGCGCACACCCGCATCGGCGACTGAATCCGCTGACGCGGGAATGGGTGTTGGTTTCCCCGCACCGAACCGATCGTCCGTGGCAGGGGCAGATGGAGGCTACCGCTCGAGAAACTGAGCTGGCCTACGACCCGACCTGTTATTTGTGCCCTGGCAATTCCCGCGCCGGTGGCGTGCAGAATCCCAAATACACCAGCACATTCGTTTTTGACAACGATTTCGCCGCGCTGCGCCCGGATACGCCTCAGGGCGAAATCCGCCAAGACGATCTGCTGTTGGCAAAGAGCGAATCGGGGCGCTGCCGTGTGCTCTGTTTTTCCCCTCGGCACGATTTGACGCTGGCCCGCATGGGCGTGAACGAAATCCGCATCGTGGTGGATGCCTGGTGCGAAGAGTACGCCAAATTAGGCGCCGAATCGGATGTGCGCTCCGTGCAGATCTTCGAAAATCGCGGCGCCATGATGGGCTGCAGCAATCCGCATCCCCACTGCCAAATTTGGGCGAACCAAAGCGTGCCCGACGAGTTGGCGCGAGAAGTGGCTAATCAACGGGATTACCATGAGACCCACCAGTCCAGCTTGCTGGCGGATTATCTGTCGTTGGAACTAAAGGGACAGCAACGCCTTGTCTGCGCCAACCAACATTTCGTCGTGGTCGTTCCCTTCTGGGCGGTGTGGCCATTCGAAACGTTGTTGATCAGCCGCCGCTGCGTGGGCTCCTTGTTGGATTTGCACCACGAGGAACGCTTGGGATTGGCGCAAATCCTGAGTGAGACCGTGATTCGCTACGACAATCTTTTCAAAACGTCGTTTCCATACTCCATGGGTTTTCACCAGCGCCCTACCGATGGCTTAACTTATCCGGGCTTTCACCTGCACGCGCATTTCTATCCGCCGCTGCTGCGCTCGGCGACGGTGCGGAAATTCATGGTCGGTTACGAGCTGCTGGCCATGCCGCAACGCGACATTTTGCCGGAGACGGCCGCGCAACGCTTGCGGGATCTGCCCGACGTTCACTATCTGGACGCGGCGCCGCGTTGAAACCAGCTAACCGGGAAGGACCGCGATGCGACTCAACGCCTATTTGTTGAAAAGCACAATCGTGGCGGCTCTCGGCGGTTTACTGTTCGGATTCGATACCGCCGTCATCGCCGGAACCACCGGCGGCCTCACCGCCGCGTATCACCTCACCCAGGGCTCGCTCGGCACCACCGTGGCCAGCGCCTTGCTCGGAACCATATTTGGCGCCATGCTGGCTGGCCTTCCGGGGGACCGCTTTGGGCGGCGAGACAGTTTGCGAGGCACCGCCGTTCTTTATTTTGCATCTGCGGTTGGGGCGGCCTTTGCTTGGAATTGGTACGTACTGCTGTTTTTCCGCTTCATCGGAGGCCTCGGAATCGGCGCCTCCTCCGTTTTGGGACCAATGTATGTTGCCGAAATCTCTCCCGCCCGCCTCCGGGGACGCCTGGTGGGATTTTTCCAGTTCAACGTCGTCCTTGGAATCTTGCTGGCCTATCTTTCCAACTATTTAGTGAGTTTGGCGAACTTAGGAGCCCTCGAATGGCGCTGGCAGCTGGGAATTGCGGCCTTTCCATCGGCGATCTTTCTGTTGCTGCTATTTGCCATTCCTCGCAGCCCGCGGTGGCTGGCAGAGCAGGCACGGGTCGAAGAAGCCGCGGAAGTGTTGAAGCGAACCGGTGAGCCGGAATACCGGAAAGCGCTGCAAGAGATTATGGCCTCAATTGGCCAACAACGCGGACAGCAGAGCGAACCATTGTTCCAACGCCGTTATCGCTTCCCCATTTTCCTGGCGGTTACCATCGCCATGTTTAACCAGCTGGCCGGAATCAATGCGATTTTGTATTACCTGAACGACATTTTCGCGCACGCCGGCTTCGGGAAATTGTCCAGCGGTTTGCAAGCCGTGGCCGTCGGCGCCACCAATCTGCTGTTCACCATGATCGGCATGGCGGTAATCGACAAGGCCGGGCGCAAGATTCTGCTGCTGATCGGCGCGCTGGGAACGGCCAGTTGTCTGGGTGGAGTCGCTGCAATCTTTGCGACCGGGCGCCATCAGTATTGGCTGGTGTGGCTGCTGGTGGCCTACATCGCATTTTTCGCGCTGTCGCAGGGCGCGGTCATCTGGGTTTATCTCAGCGAGGTCTTTCCGACCCGAGTCCGCGCCAAAGGTCAGAGCCTCGGTGCGTTCACTCACTGGATCATGAATGCGCTGATTGCCTGGACTTTCCCGACGATTGCCGGGATTTCCGGCTCTGTTCCGTTCGTCTTTTTTGCCGCCATGATGATCGTGCAATTTTTCGTGGTGTTGCTCATGTATCCGGAAACCAAGGGTATCTCGCTCGAGGAAATGCAGCGGCGGCTGGAGAAAGCGCCCGCGGTGGGTTCCCTGTCCGGATAATTCTGTTAGCGCGTGAGTACGGCCAGCTCATCGCGCAGTTGCCGGCGCGCGCGAAACACACGCATTTTGGCGGTTGCCTGAGTGATTCCCAATTCTTCGGCCATCTCGCGGTGCGTCCAGCCTTCGTGCTTGTGCAGCAGGAAAGCGCGGCGCAACGACGGGCTCAGGCGGTGCATCGCTTTTGATGCCAGCTCGCGATTCATGTGTTGGCGCTCATGGTTCACCCGGACGTCTTGAAGCTCATCAATCCCCCGGCCGTTGCTGTCCAGATAGCCGAGATCCACGCAGCTTTCCTGGCGACGTGACCGGTTGCGCCGCAGCGTCATCAGCGCTTCATTGAAGGTCACGCGAAACAACCAGGAAGAGAAGCGCGCGGTTTCCTCAAATCCATTCAGCCGCTGATATACCTTCACCAGCACATTCTGCAGCGTGTCTTCGGCATCTTCATGGTTTTTGACTACCCGCCGGGAGATGCGATATATCATGTGCCAGTTGCGCCGGACCAGTTCCGTAAACGCCCCTTCATTGCCTTTTCGCGCCAGCGCCAGTAATTCGGCTTCAGGACTGGCGGTGTAGTCGATCATCACGCAACCCCTGCTCTTCCATTGCTGCGCCAACTGCTCAGCCACACGGGGGAGCGAAAAAGGATCAGCACCGACAGAATCAACAGCATCCTGAGCGCGTCGGAAGCGGCAAGAGCAGGTTCGAGTAGGCCCAACAGAAACGCAGTCATTGTCACGGTGAGGAAAGCCGCTGGCCAGCGAAGCATTGGATCTCCTTTCTGAAACGAGTCCAGCCAAACGATGCCAAACGGGAGCAAACGTCAAACAGGTTGGATCCTGGAGTCATTGTTATCGCAGCGCCACCTCGGCACTATCGGGGAAAGGCTTTACGTCGTTATGTAATGTACAGGCGTGCGGTATGTGGTTATCAACGGGGCATTTACAGTCTGAAACGCGAAGGGAAAGGGTGTTTTCTTGTGGGCCGCTTACCGCTTACGCCGCGATCAAGCTATACAACAACACCCCCAACACAATCAGGGTCAAGATCACGTACATTCGATCGCGCTCAAAGCCGAAGGCCACAACCGAAAAGGCCACTCGCGCAATGGGCGTCAGGATCAGAAGCAAAAGCCCTAGCTGTATGATTGCATCACTTCTGCCAGACAACGCGCTACGAACCACCGCCCCGGGACTTCGAAGTTCCGCACGCTCGCTTTGAAACGCGTGATAGTTGGGATGAGCGCTTCCGTGGTGTGCCAGATATAAGATGCCTCCAACCAGCACAACCATCGCCGCCAGTAGCACCCCTGTGCGTAGCAATACCGAAATCGAGCGTTCGACTTGGTAATCGGTAATCACAGCCGCCCCGTCAGTGCATTGAAGACCATCTCGATGCCTAACGCGACTACCACCAGGCTGAAAACCAGGCGAATGGATCGCGAGTGGGTTCTCACCAGCACTCGCGCTCCCAGCAACGAACCCGCGAGCACCCCTAACATCACCGGCATTGCTAACCCGGGACTAATGAAGCCGCGGCTCAAATAAATGCCCGCGCTCGCAGCCCCGGTAACTCCGATCATGAAGTTGCTGGTCGTCGTGGAAACCTTGAACGGAAGTCGCATGGCCTGATCCATCGCCAGAACCTTGAGCGCCCCGGAACCTATGCCCAAAAGTCCCGACAGCGTGCCCGCCCCGAACATCACCCCGAAGCCCAGAGGAACATGGCGGGCGCGATAGTGCTGCTCACCCTTCTCCGACGGGTAGGAGCCTTCCAACTTCAGCCAGTGCGCTAGCTGGTCTGGAGCATCTTCGCCCTGAACTTGGGCGGGCTCGCGCGCCGAAAAAAAGGCCGAAAACAGCAGCACCAGTCCAAAAATCAGGCCGATGATATGGGTTTGCAAACGCGTGGCAAGATACGCTCCCACTAGCGCACCAAAGGTCGTGGCGATTTCCAGAAACATGCCGATGCGGATGTTCGAAAAGCCCTCGCGCACATACGCTGCCGCGGCTCCCGAGGAAGTCGCGATCACCGAAACGAGAGACGCTCCCACCGCGTAACGAATGTCCACGCCCAGAGCCAGCGTGAGCAGAGGTACTACCACCACACCGCCACCCAGGCCGGTAAGCGCTCCCAGGAATCCCGCCAGCAACGACCCAAGAAAAACAATTGTAGTGAAAAGCGTTATGTCCATTGTGCAGGGGCGCAAACTACGATCGCTATTACCGGGCCCTTTGTTTTCAATGCATGCACCGAACGAATGGTTTCCGTCATGGCGCCGGGGAAAGCTTACACACTCCACTTCGCAAAGTCATCCGAACCACGCTGTCAGCAGGGAACAGTCTCAGAATCACCAGCCGGATTCCGAGACACAGAATGTACAAAAAGCCAGTTGGCAATTTTCTGGCTAAGAGCTACACTCTGCTTCCCTGGGTGGCCGTAGTTCTCGGAGGGACTACGGTTTCTACCGTATTCGTATTAAGGACGCGAAAGGTAAACTCGCATCCCGGGCCTTAACTCCGCCGTATGCTCCTCTTGTCGAGGTGGGGTAGCCATGAAGTGCCTCGTTCGTTGGTTGTTGCGGTTGGCTTCAACTGTTCTGCTTCTACCAGGTGCGATGGTCCCCGTCGCTCGTGGCTCAGCGTTGCCCTCTGCTGCCTCGAACCGCGCCGCCGAGAGCCAGCAATCCGAAAGTACAATCACCATACCTGGGCCGTTGCGATCATTCCTGCGCATGGCGGGACTCAGTCAAAATCTGTCGTCCGGTGAAGTACTGCCGTTGTTCGCTCGGAACATGTTGCTGCACGGCTACGAGGTGGGGCGGCCCACCGAATATTTGATATTGGTTCGTCGTTACATTCAACAGGCCGACGAATTGACCGCCTTGGCCAACAATAATGTCAGCTTGCACCTGGAAGGCTGCCGTGACGCCGAACGACTCCTGCATGTGCTGGGTTACCGCATTCAGGGTGACTGCGGATCCCGCCGCATGAGCTTAGTCACCGCGGACGCCGACCGGGCGTTCTTGACCACTGATTCGGGATTTCCTCTGGTGGATTTGGAAGAATCGCTGCAGCAAAACCGCCCATTCGTCTTGGACTATGCGGGATCCAAAGTGCCGGTGATGTTTGCTGCGGATGACTGGACTGCAGTGGCCTCGGTGAACGGCCAAAAGCATAAGGATTTATTGGAAGCTTTCCTATACCAGCAGGATTTGGCCCGTCTTTACTGGGCGCTTTCGCGCATCGATCCTGAAACGCGCGTGATTTTAAAGAAAAGCCTCGGACTGGCAAAGCTGTTTCCGCTCGCTCCGGCTCTGGACTTGTACGGCAGTCAAGTGTGCATTCGGTCGGGCGCGGTGATCGTTCCGGGCGGACCCGCGGCCGAGAAGCAATGGCAGGATCTTGTGGGCGCGAGTCCCCGGCAACCCTCCGAGTTCGCCTTCCAATTGTTCAAAAAAGATCGCGGCTGGCTGGCTGCCTATTTTGACGCGATGGCGCGGACTAGCCAAGAGCAGCAACAGCATTTTGCGGCTGATCAGCGCTTCAAGCGGTATTACGCCGCATTCCGCTCTCCGGGTGTGTCCGGCGATGCGACCGCGAGAATGGCCTTCCGGCCGGCCCCGGAATTGCTCGTGTTGGTCGCCCGCTTGGAGTGGCAATCCAATGGCGAACCGTACGTGCCCGGGAGCGCGGAAATCTGGAGCGACATTGTCGGCCTGGACCGCAATGCCAAACTGTATCACTACTCGGGCAAACGGTTCCGCAATTGGCATACTGCCGATCAGGTGGTCGAGGCCATGTTCGCCTTTTCGCGGGAAGAAACCGAAGACGCGCCCGTGCAAGTCTTCTTGGGGCTCAGTGAATTGGACTACCGCCGGGGCCCGCAGCGGCAACTGAGCGATGCCACCGTTTTTTTGTTGGCTCAAAAATTCCCGGAGTTCCGCGATCAGTACCGTTTGTTCACCGAGTTTCCGGAACTGAGCGATGGCTCTATCACTAACTTCGTAAACACCGCGGAAGCGCTGAATAAAATTTCCGACATAAGCCTGCGCGGCAACGCTATGGGCATCTTCCAAGCCAATGTGGGCATCTGGCAGATCTTTGCGCGCCAGGGGCAGATCGAAAGGGCCCGGCTTAATCCATCCTTCCAAGCGGCGATCCAGCCATTCGGCAAAATTGGAAACGCCGTGCAACTCTTCACTGCCGCCCGTGATTCGGTGCAAGAAGTAATGGCCGCCACCGGAGACACGACCTTCTCGCAAGAGGGGTTGATCGACCTGATCGCCGGGGCGTATCAGTCCGATGCTGACGGCAAACAGATGCACACCGAAATGGCCAACAGGATCCGCGCGGTAATGGCCGATCAGAGGCTGGTGTCCCTGGACACCCTCTTTGCGTTGGACGATGGTCTGAAGCAAGCAAATCACCAGGGGGCTGACAAGGATCGCTTGCTGGCGCTTGCGGCTGAACTTCGCGAATTTGAAATGCCCAGGCCGATCTTTACCGCCGGTGAACGGACCCGATGGGCCCCCGGCGTATACAACAACCGCCACACCGAACTGCAGATGCGTACGGATCTGGCCAAGGTGCTCAGCTCATCCGCATCCGGGGCGCAACGAGAAAAGGCCCGCGGCCAATTGGCGACCTTTTTGCGCGACAGCCTGGTGGGTTTGAACTACGCCTACTACGAGCCCCCTGGTTCGCAGGTGCTGCACAACAATGCTCTGTTTGTTCGTTCCCACGACTTTTCCGGAGAAACCGTTTTGGGCGTCGAGCATCTGTGGCGGGGCGCCGAATTATTTGGAGCTGGCTCGCCCGCCGGGGGCGGCGCGCATCTGGTGGGTTCGTTGGCCGACCTGCCGTATGTGTTGGCGCAAGCCGAGCAGGATTTTATAGCCCCTGATCACGTGCAGGCGTTGATCTGGCAACAGCTGGTGCCGGAAGTGTT
Organism: Candidatus Eremiobacteraceae bacterium; assembly: GCA_035622555.1. Classification (GTDB taxonomy): domain Bacteria; phylum Acidobacteriota; class Terriglobia; order Acidiferrales; family UBA7541; genus Acidiferrum. The sequence continues at coordinate 68,468 of DASPVD010000098.1, forward strand.
GAGCAACGCCACCGTGCCCCGTTGGTGGAATGTGAGCCGGAACGAGATGCACGCCGTGGCGTTGTATCAGCGCGCGGGAGAAGAATTGCTGGTCGCAGCGGCCAAAGACCAGCAACTCCGCGAAAAAGCGATCGGGATTCTGTCCGATCGCATGGCCCCGGAACAGCGCGCTTGGGTGGAACAGGCCTTACAGGCCGGCACAGCCAGCGACGCGGTCCAGGGAGTCATGCCTGCCGATACCTTTTATCTGACCATGGAGTTTCGAAAGAGAGACCCCGGCCAACTCGAGGCCCTCAGTCCCGCTGGCGCGGAATTACAGGAGCTTTCCCGCAAAGCGCCTGACGATGTCAATTTGCAAAAACTCGCCCGCGATTTTGGCACCATTCATCCTGTCTTCGCGCACACTTACGGCCGGGAATTTGTGAACGTCAAACCGTTTCCAGCCTTGGGCGGAATGAATAGCCGGTTGATGGGCGAGTGCTGGGATTCGGGGAATCTGTATTGGGCGCGTTTGGCCGACGAACTGGGCTATCCACCGGTGATGCTGAATCGTGTGGTGCCTGAGCTGACCCGGCAAATGGTTCAGAAAATCTTCGCCAGTGATCTGGATGACTGGCCGGCGGTACTGCGCGCTTTGCACGAAACCGGCGAGCAGTTTCGAGAAGGCAAGGTTGCGTTCCGCGCGACCGGCCCCGCAAGCGCCAATTGATTCGTTGTAGTTGGTCGCTGCGCTGGAAGAGTTTCGAGGGTTGCCATGAAATTATTTCGCTCCTTGTTGTTGCTGTGTTTCGCCGTGTATTTCTGCTCGGGGACGCTCGCGCATGGACAAGGTCGCGCAGACGCCCCGATTCGCGTGGTCGTTGACCTGGTCCAATTGAATGTCGCGGTCACCGACAAGAAGGGAAACTATGTTACCGGCCTGCAGCCGGGTGACTTCACCATCTTAGAAGATGGTATTCCGCAGACCGTTGCCACTTTTGCCGAAGGCGGCGGGCCCACCCACAGGTTAGCGCAAACGCCCGCGCCGAACCCGGCCCCTGAAAGCCAATCGTCCGCGACGGAACAAAATGATCATGCGCGGGTAACGGAATCAGAACTGCAATCCATGCTTACCGGCGCGAATGTGTTTGTGCTCTTTGACACCAGCAACTACATGTATCGCGGTTTCGTCTTCGCCCAGGACGCCATTTCCGATTTTGTTCGCTCGCTCGACGGCACCGACCGCGTGGCCTTCTACTCCTACAGTCGGGATTTGTCCCGGGCCGCGCGGCTCACTTCCGATCGCTCGCAGGTGCTGCGCGCGGTGCGTGCCACTGTGGCCGGCGATGACGCGGCTCTGTACAACTGCCTGCTCCTGGCGGTGAAGGATGCCGCGCAATCGACCGGACGCAAAGTGATCGTGGTCTTTTCCAATGGACCCGACAACGCCAGCGTGGTGCCGCCGGAAGACGTGGCGGAACTGGCGCAATCGACCGGAACGGCCATTTACATGATCTGCACGCGTCAAGCCCAGTTGGAGCCCATCTCCACCGCGGTATTCGAACGTATGACCGCGGATACGGGCGGCAAAGTTTATTTCGCCAAAAACTGGCGCGACGAGGAACAAGCCTTCGAATCGATCAAGGATGATCTCGCACACCTGTATTCGCTTTCCTACTATCCTCGTCCCAATCCCAATCGCGGCTGGCGCAGTATCACTGTGAAGCTGAATTCGGAGCGCCTGAAGAGTTGTCACATTCGCACCCGCAATGGTTACCGCTTGCTGCCCTCGCAGTTCCCCAACACCATGGCGTCTCTGGAAGCGCAGCCGCACTCCAGCTCCGCACGTTGACCTCGTGTCGCGTCCCAGAAGTTCCTCGCATTCTCTTTAGCAGCCGGCGGCTTCACAGGCGCGGAAAAAGTCCCATTGCTTTGTGGGTCGCGGCTTCAGCCGCGACATAGTGCTTGGCAATCACTTGGGCTCTGTAGGCCTGGGCTTTCAGCCCAGGACGCGAAGCGCCCCTGAAGCGCCAGTCGTTTGTTCAGTTATAAGTGGGACAACACAGTAGGCGTTCCCTGGCCAACACCCAGGAAACTCAGAAACTTTCGACGGCAGCAGCTTCGGTCGCCGACGTTTCAAATAGGCTGATCAGCCGGGCGAGCTCCAGGGCCTGCTTCAGTTTCGGCCCGAGATTCGACAACATCAGTCGCCCGCCTTTGGCCTTGATCTTTCGGTGCATTTCGATGAGCGCCCCAAGGCCAGCGCTGTCCACGTAGTGGACTTGTTCCAGATTAATGATGATTCGTATCGCGCCCGAGGACAGAAGACCGTCAATCGTTGAACGAAGTCCGTTGCTTTCTTGACCGAGCGCCAAGCGCCCTTTGAGCCTCAGCAAGCAAATCCCATTGGTTTCAGATTGCGTTATTTCCAAAGGCACGGTTTTCCTCCACGTGCGCATGAAGCGAAATTGATGAAGGTTCCATGATACCTATTCCCCAGCCGTTCGGCATCTAGCTCGCTAGCATCGCAGTTGCAATTGGTTGTTTTCAGGATGCCGGCAAATAGGAAGTAGCGCGCAGCCTTCTTAACGTGCGGCTTGAGCCTCCGCCTCAACGTGGGGGCAAAAAAATGGCGCGCCCGGCCCGATTCGAACGGGCGACCCTCTGCTTAGAAGGCAGACGCTCTATCCAACTGAGCTACGGGCGCGCTGCTTGAGGTAATTCTACCATTCTCCGGCCAGCGTTCGCGCCGACAGCAGCGTACGCAGGCACGTCGGTCATAAGGTCAACCGCGTGATTCCATTCCCCATTCCTTCGGCGATATACTCCGAGAGGTTTTT
>DASPVD010000099.1:0-9860 GCA_035622555.1 Candidatus Eremiobacteraceae bacterium
AGGATGGGAACGTGAAAGTCTCGCGGTCAGCCAGAACATTCCCCAGACGCGCCCATGCTGCGGAAGCAGGTATGACGCTGCTGGAGTTGATCATCGCGTCGACCATCTTGCTGATTTTGGCGAGTGCCGCAGAACCTTTAATCCGTATCACCATCGTGCGCAGCCGTGAGGCTGAGTTGCACCGTTGCTTGCGGGAAATCCGCGATGCCATCGACCGGTACAAAGATATGGCCGACAACATGGCCTTCCGGACCGAACTCACCAGCAACGGTTATCCGCCCGACCTGGACACGCTGGTCAAGGGCGTGGTTATTGCGGGGAACCGCAAGGTGCGGTTCTTGCGCCGCATTCCGGTCGATCCAATGACCGGGCGCGCCGAATGGGGGCTGCGATCCATTCAGGATGATCCGGATTCGACCAGCTGGGGCGGAGACAACGTGTTTGACGTTTATTCTCAATCGCAGGGGACCGCACTAGACGGGACGAAATATTCGGATTGGTAACCAGACGGAACGCGGGAATCCCTTCACGCTCGCATTGCTCTTCATTCAGTTTGAACCTTCTTTGGCAATAATCAGATTGCTGGTGGTCGCTACACACTGCCACGCACCGTTGGTTTTGATCCACGTGTCGACAAATCGCTCGCGATGCGTGAACGGCTTGCCCTTTTCGGTTCCTTTGACGCGGAAAATACCCACGACTACCGCCGCGTTTCCATAGACCTCGATGGAGGTGCGTTCGGTTGTAACTTGGGAGGGTTGGTAATCGGGCGCTTTGATGCTGGCCAGAAACTCGCTCTTGGATTGCACACTGCCATCGATATCCACGGAGACCAGGGTGTTGGCCAGGAGCATCTCGAGCGCGGTTGTATCCTTCTCTTGCAAGGCGCGGTTCCAAATATTTTCCAAGGCTAAAACGCGGCCGGCTTCGTCATTGCTGGTATTTTGCCGGGCCGGAGCAAGCGCCACAATCATCAGCAGCAAAGCACCGGCCAGCATGAAATATTTCATGGGCATTCGTCCTCATTTGTCCAAAGATTCCACCTGGATGGGCAGTTTCAGATTAGGGCGGAGGTAAGCGAACAGAGCAGATTCCACGTGATGGGTTGTCGAAGCAGTACTTTCTGAGCAGTACTTTCTGAATGAGGTGCACTGCATATCTTGAGGATGGGGACGGCTAGTGGATTGTTGAACTGTTAGGAATGGTGGGCCAACAGTTCGCCCACGGCGCGATAGGCCTGGTCGATGGCCACGTCGGTGTAAGCGCTGGCCCCCGCATCGGAATTGGCGATGGTGATGCGGCCAAAGGGCTGGCGTCCACGTACCCAGGGCTGTTCGCCTTCCTTCCAGTTGGGAGTGTCCAACCCGAATGGGGTGTAGGCATAGCCGTGAGCCCAGCGATTCACGGTGATGCCGGCAATGTCGTCGGCGGGATCGAAGCCTGCGGAGCCTAACATGCGACCGAGTTGGTCACGGATGTTGCGTTCGAATTTGGAAAAAGGGGTCTGCAGAAGTTCGTAGCGCCCGGCGCGGTTTTGGTCCCGGACCGGCAGACCCGGTTGACAGGGAGTTCTGAGCATGAACAACACGGCGGGTTCCTCGGGCTTACTGCCGAATTCATAGCTGCCAAGGCTCACGGGAAAATCGAGCGCGGCGTAAGTGTGATAGCTGCCCGGCGCGACGATCTGGTGTACTCCCAGCTTGGAAAAGGCGGTCCAGTTTCGAATGGCGACATGGGTATAAACCAGCGGCGCCTTCACTAAATAGGAGAGCGCTTCTTTTTGAGCATCGGGCAATTCCGGACAGATGTAAGGAATCATGACGTTGTAGCAGGCCAGGACGCAGTAGTTCGCCTTCACAACGTATGGTTTGCCTGCGCGCGTATAGATGACATGAACTTCTTTGGCCGCGTCTTTGGATGGAGCGTGCTTGACGTTTACCACCGTGCTGTTGAGGCGAAGACATACCCAGTTTTCCGGGCGATCCAGTTTGCTGTAATCGGCGCGCGCGGTGACAACGTCCTCCATGGAATTGCCGGGAATCCCGCCGGGAATCAGCGAGCGAACAAGAAGGCGCGCGATGGAGGCGTTGCCGTCGGGGAAGTGAAAGATGTACGGCTCTTCTTTTTCGCGCGGCGGCAACCCCAAACCGTCGAAGCCGGCATAGGTGAACGAACCGTAATCATCGCCGGCCTCGTAGCAGTCCAAAGCGGACACCGCTTCGATGCCGACACAAAAAAGATCGTGAGGAAAGGTCTGGAAGAAGGGCAAAGAGGACGGGCTAAGTTTGCAATATTTGGTCAGGTATTCGGCATAGCTGATCTGCTTCAGCCTGGTCACTTTCTGTTCCAGCGAAAGGCCCCGCATATAATCGGCTTTTTCAGTGTAGACCCGGGCAATATCCTGGCGCATCGCTTCCGGTAGAGGGCTTCTTGCCAGAAAGTCGGGCCACGGCGTGCTGTTCATGCCGGTGACCAGGCCGTCTTGACCGAAAGTTTCCTGGTCGAAAAAAGCTGCAGTGCCCAGATGGGAATAAAGCTTCCGGTCGTAAGCCTTATAGAATTTTTGTGTGTCGATACCGAGTTCCTTTAGCAGGGTTTTGGCCTCGTTACTGTAGCTGCCGGGACTCTCGATCGACTGCGTGCCCCCATAACTGAGCAGCATGCGGCCGTTGACCTGGAACTCGTTGCGCTTGGCGTGGCCGCCAAAATCGTCGTGATTTTCGAGAATCAGGATTTTCGCTTGGACACCAGCCTTTTGGCGGAAACGGTAGGCTGCCGCCAGGCCGCTGATCCCGCCACCAACAATGATCAGGTCGAACGTTTCGCCGGTAGGCGAGGGCTGCCCGAGGGCGTCTGGTTGTTCACCGTCGCGCATGCGATGAGCCATGGTAAAGCTGCCATCATGATTCCCGCGCATGCCCACTTTGGCGGGAGGGTAATAGTCAGGAGCTTTTTCGGGCGAGGAGTCGTCGAGAATTCCCGCGGCCAAGAGATGTTCCGGTCCGAGCGAGCCGGCCAGCAAGCCGGCGCCTGCGCCAATGGCCACGCCGTTTAGAAAATCGCGGCGAGAAATTTCGCGATCCATTCCTAGCTGATGATCTTTTTTTTCTTGGTCCACTGTTCCGCTCCTGATGGAGTCACGGAGCGTAGTATACCTCGCGAAAGGAATGCCTACATATTTCTAGTAAAGTTGCCGGGCAGACTGCCGGCCCGCGGTTCTGTGATTTTGTCATGGTTCGGCGGTGGCGTCAGCGTGTGGCAACCAGTTGCGGCACCCGGGAAAGCGCGCGGAATTCTTCGTCGGTCAAGCGCAACGAGGCCGCGGCAACGTTCTCTTCAAGGTGTTGTATCGAAGATGTGCCGGGGATCGGCAGCATAACCGCAGACCGTTTCAACAGCCAGGCAAGCGCCACCCGCATGGGAGTGGCGTTGCGCGCGCGCGAAATTTCCTGTAGCACTTGTCCGGCAACGCGGCCCGCTCCCAGGGGAAACCAGGGAATGAAGGCAATTCCGTTTTTTTCGCAGTAGGACACCACATAGTCCCACTCGCGATCCGCAAAACTGTAGCGGTTCTGTACCGAAGCGATTGGCACGATGCGGCGCGCCCGCTCAATATGCTCTTGGGTGACATTGGAAAGCGCCACCACGCGGATCTTTCCTTCCTCGCGCAATCGGGCGAGCGTTCCCACGGAATCGTCGAAGGAAACCACTGGGTCGGGGATATGCAACTGATAGACGTCGATTCGATCCAGCCGCAGCCGCTTGAGACTGCCCTCGACGGCGTCACGAAGATGCGCCGGCGTGGCATCGTGAGTCCACTGATTGGGTCCGGGACGATTCCATCCTCCTTTAGTGGCAATCACCAGGCCGGCGGGATAGGGAAATAACGCCTCGGCAATGAGTTCCTCGTTGGCATGCGGTCCGTAGGAATCGGCGGTGTCGATGAAGTTGACATGCAACTCGACGCAGCGGCGCAGGACTGCGATGGCCCCTTTGCGATCCTTTGGTGGTCCCCAAATACCGTCGCCGGTCAGGCGCATGGCGCCGAAACCGAGGCGGTGGACCGTGAGTTCACCGCCTAAAGTAACGGCTCCCGCCGAGGCGGCAGAGGTCTTTTGACTGTCCATAATATCCTCCAAGGTCCGCAGAAAGAGTCTGTTGGCTGGTATTCGGCAAAGTCAGGATCATCATCGGGCCAAGCGGAGCGAGAGTGCAACCGATAAAATGGCCGGGCATCAGATGAAACGGGTGTGCTAAGTTGCTGCATGTGTTGGATGAGGCTACACAGCCAAAGGATAAGTCTTAGTTCTTGGCCGAGTGGCTATGGGCACCACCAACAGCAGGGCTTCGGTGGTACATTAACAATCCCAGCGTGAAAAACCCGCCCGCGATTCCTTATGGCAGAAATCGCATTGACAGAACAATAACAATGAACTGGAGGATGACTGTGAACGCGCGTTTACGATCTTATCTCCCAATCGCTGCGGTGGGTGTATCCGTATTATTGGCAGGCTGGTGGGCAGCCGCGCAAGATGCCCACTACCACAACGCCCCCGCCTCCGCGGCTCAACAGAAAAACCCTTATGCCGGACAATCGACAGCGGCCGCAGCGGGCGCGAAGCTGTACGCTGCGAATTGTGCGTCCTGTCACGGGGCAAATGGGCAAGGAACCGGCAATATTCCTGCGCTGACGGCAGGTCCAACACAATCCGCGCCGGATGGGGAAGTGTTTTGGTTCATCACCAAGGGATCGATCAACAACGGGATGCCTGGTTGGGGCCAACTGCCGGAGCAGGAGCGATGGCAAATCGTCACGTACTTGAAATCGCTGAGGAGTTCGGCGAGTGAGAAGAGCGGCAGTCCAGTCTCCGAAGCATACACGCCGGTCGCCACCAATGCCCCACTACCGCAGCCGCCGTTTACAGATTTTCGTGTGGAGGAGCCCGGCAAGATTCGCAAGATCACCGCGCCAGAGCTGCCCGCGCCATACGTAACCGATTCGGCAAATAACGGGCCGCAAGTCGTCGCCAGACCCGCCGACGCATGGCCCAAAGCCCCGCAAGGATTCACGGTTCAGCTGTACGCAACCGGACTGGACAATCCGCGGTTGATCCGCACCGCACCGAACGGGGACTTCTTCCTGGCCGAAAGCAGCGTGGGGGATATCCGGATTTTTCGGGGGATAACGGCGGACGGAAAGCCCAAGGAAGTAAGCGTGTTTGCCTCGGAGCTCAACCGGCCCTACGGCATCGCTTTTTATCCGGTCGGAAACAATCCGCAATGGGTGTACATAGGGAATACCGACGCGGTGGTGCGGTTTCCGTACCGAAATGGCGAGTTGAAGGCCAGCGGACCCGCGGAACATATTGTGGACCTGCCACATGGCGGTGGCCACTGGACGCGCGACATTCAGTTCAGCCCCGACGGCAAAACCATGTTCGTCGCCGTCGGATCCTCCTCCAACGTAGACGATCCTGATACCACGCCGGCGGAGAAGAATCGCGCGGATATTCTGGAGTTCAACCCGGACGGTTCGAACATGCGCGTGTATGCGTATGGAATCCGTAACGCCGGGGGTGGCTTGGCCATCGATCCCAAGACTGGAGCGCTGTGGTGCTCGGTCAACGAACGGGATGGCTTAGGCGACAATCTGGTGCCCGACTACATCACCCACGTGGAAGCCGGCGGGTTTTACGGCTGGCCGTGGTACTACATGGGTAGCCACCAGGATCCGCGGCACCAAGGCAAACATCCGGAATTGCGGGATAAAGTGCTGGTGCCGGACGTGCTCCTGCAGCCGCACAACGCTTCGCTCGAGATCACCTTCTACGAAGGCTCGCAATTCCCCGCCGAATACAAGGACGACATTTTTGCGTCGGAGCACGGCTCGTGGAACCGCGCGGTGCGCTCGGGGTATGAAGTCATACGCGTGCCGATGCATCACAGCGGCCATGCCAGCGGGGAGTACGAAGATTTCGTGACCGGATTCGTGGTGGACAACCGGCATGTTTGGGGCCGGCCCGTGGGAGTAACTGTTGCTCCCGATGGTTCGCTGCTGTTCACCGACGATGGATCGAACTCCATATGGCGTGTGGTCTACACGGGAGCGAGCACTCAGAAAAGTGCCGCTGAACGCAGGCATGGCCAACAATCCGAAAAGCAAAACGCGCGCTGAGAAATGGCCGGTTCTTGCGCTGGTCACGCTGCTTCCTGCACTTGGGTTATGCGCGTGGCAATTTGGGGATCGCAATAACCTGAACAGCATGCCGTTTGAGCAGGTGGAAGCGCTGGTTCCGGACTTATCGAAAGCACAAACACTAGCGAAGCAAGGAAACATCGAGCTGCTGGCTGGCCAAGCGGTGCAAGGGCAAACCGTGAACCTCAGGGGCGAAATCACCGATGCGAACTGCTTTCTTAGCGCCCATACACACGCGTACGATCATGCCTTCTGCGCGAAATTGTGCGTCGCCGCCGGCAGTCCACTGGTGTTTGTCCCGGACCAGGGAGACCAAATCTACATAGTGATCACTCCGGGAAATGCGGTTCGAGTGACAAATTCGATTCTGGACCAGATCGGAGTGCCCGGAATTACGGGGCATGGGAAACGCATCAATGTGAATGGCGTGCGGGCCTTTGCGATCGAGAGCGTCGGAAGGTGAATCCTCGGCACTGCCGTGGGTCAGGCGGACTCTGAATGATCCTCATAGCGGCGCAGGTGGCTATCGAGCCTGGTATCGATCAAGATAAACTGAAAGACGAGTCGGGTCCGTGCAGGTGCAGGCACCGATTGCACGCACAGAATTATTGGGCTGTTCCACCGCCGGTGTTGAGTCAGCGTTGCTACAATTTGAGCAAGTACGGTTGCGCGATCATTGCGGGGGTAGGTTTCTAATAAGGATTTTCAGAGGAGAACTTGTCAAGCAAACGCTCACCAAAAATTGCCGTCGTGTCCAAACTGTGCGTTGCTGTTCTTTTGTTGGCGGCCGCTGCGGGGAACGGCGCCGATGCGAATGATCCGCAAACGCGATGGATCGGTTCTTGGGCCGCATCGCAGCAGCTGGTTGAGCCCAGTAATGCCTTGGCCGCGGAAGACCTTAGGGATGCCACGTTGCGCCAAATCGTGCATTTGTCCATCGCTGGAAGTGAACTTCGCGTGCGCCTATCGAATCGCTTTGGCACCAGTCCGCTGCACGTCACCGCGGTGCACATCGCCCGACCTGTTTCTGCGGGTTCTGAGCGGATTGCCGAGGGTAGCGATAAGATGGTGACCTTCTCGGGTACAACGGATGTGATCATCCCGGCGCACGCCGACTATGTTTCCGACGCGGTGCCGTTTGCCGTGAGCGCCTTATCGGACTTGGCCATCACCCTCCACGTCGACACCGCGCCCGCCGAACAGACTGGGCATCCGGGCTCGCGAACCACGTCGTACATCGGCCACGGAGATTTGGTTTCGGCGATGGAACTCCCTGGTGCGAAAAGCGTGGAACACTGGTATTTCATTGAGGGAATCGAAGTGGCTGCCGCAGAGGGAGCAAACGCGGTCGGGGTTCTGGGCGACTCGATCACCGACGGCCACGGCGCGACCACCAACGGCAACAATCGTTGGACGGATGTGCTGGCGCAGCGCTTACAAGCATCAGCGGCTTCACGCAATGTGGCTGTTCTTAACCAAGGCATTGGGGGAAACCGCCTGCTCAACGACGGATTGGGGCTGAACGCCCTGGCGCGCTTCGACTCCGATATAGTAGCGCGAGCGGAAATTCGTTACTTGATCGTTCTGGAAGGGATCAACGATCTCGGAATGCTGACGCTGAAGGCCGAAGTGCCGCGGGCTGACCATGAGGCGCTGGTTCGGGGGATGATCGAAGCTTATCAGCAGATAATCGTGCGCGCGCACACGCACGATATCCGAGTCATTGGTGGGACGCTTCTTCCGTTTGGCGGATCAAGCTTCTATCATCCCGGTCCAGCGAATGAGGCCGATCGGCTAACCATCAACGAATGGATACGCGCTCCGGAGCACTTCGACGCGGTGATCGATTTCGACAAGGTCATGCGTGACCCGGAACACCCGGAGCGGCTGCTACCCACATTTGATTCTGGCGATCATCTGCATCCTTCGCCCGCAGGATATGCGGCAATGGGCGAGGCGGTGCCCGTTTCACTATTCACACCGTCTGCCGACTCTGCGCCTAAGATGGCCATCACTTTCGACGATTTGCCGGCGCATGGCCCGTTGCCGCCAGGGGATACGCGCATAGAGGTGATTACGAAAATCATTACGGCGTTGCAACAAGCGAACGCGCCCCGGATCTACGGATTCGTGAATGGATTGCGGATACAGGAGGAACCGCAAGATGAAGCGGTGCTGGAGGCATGGCACTCTGCGGGGAATCCGTTGGGGAACCACAGCTGGTCGCACATGAACCTGAACCAGCACTCGCTGGAAGAGTTCGAGCAAGATGTGCTGCGCGACGAGCCGGTGCTGAGCAAACTGATGAAAAATGAGGACTGGCGATGGTTTCGCTACCCATTCCTGGCCGAAGGCGACACACCGGAAAAGCGAGCAGGCTTCCGCGATTTTTTGCGAGAACGCGGATACAAAGTCGCGGCGGTGACCATGAGTTTTGGCGACTACCTCTGGAATGAGCCCTATGCGCGATGCAGGGCCAAGAACGACGCGGCAGGAATAACAAAGCTGCAGGAGAGTTATCTGGCCGCGGCGGACCAGAGCATCGAGTATTATCGAAGCATTTCGCACAGCCTGTATCAGCGGGACATTCCCTACGTGTTACTGATGCACGTTGGGGCGTTCGATGCAGAAATGCTGCCGCGCCTGCTACAACTGTATCGCAGCAAAGGTTTCCGGTTTGTAACCCTTCCCGAAGCCGAGCGCGACGAGTTCTATCGCAGTTCTATAGATTTGAACCTGCCGCCAGGCCCAGGCATGCTGGAAGGGGCGGCCGCAGCACACCAAATGGCATTGCCGATGCGCACGAATTTTGCGGCGCAAGTGGACCCAGTCTGTCGCTGATTGATGCCGCTGGACCATGGCTGAGTGCAAGCCATGGATATCCGTAGATAAGACTCGGCCGAGGAAATGCGGCTCAGGCGAGCCTGAACTCAACAGAGGTGTGGAAAATGCCTTCGCAAACCGCGCTGGTCTATCAATATCTTGAGGCCGTAGGTTCGCTCCGTTCTTCTGACGCGGTCGCTGAGTTTTTTGCCTCGGATGCTGTTGTCCAGGAATTTCCAAACCGGATTTCGCCGAATGGACGTGTCGGTCAAGCAGCGAACCTGCGCGCCGCTTATGAACAAGGCCAGCGGATTTTGCGTTCGCAAAACTACCATGTGCAGCGGATCATCGAGGCAGGAGATGAAGTGGCGGTCGAATTGGAATGGACCGGAGTGCTGGCGGTTCCAGTTATGGGCCTGCCGGCTGGAACCGAAATGAAGGCGTTTGTCGCCATGTTCTTGACCTTTCGCGATGGCAAAATCGTCAGCCAGCGAAACTATGATTGCTATCCGCCGTTCACTCCGTGATGGCTCACTGAAGGCAAATATGACGGAAAAGATTGGCGGAGAGGGTGGGATTCGAACCCACGGTACGGTTCCCCGTACGCTCGCTTTCGAGGCGAGTACTTTCAACCACTCAGTCACCTCTCCGCGTGGTCGCTCCCAGCATTTTAGCAGACCTGCATTTGCGATGGCTATTTGCGAATCGCGTCGTCTAGAATGTAACCGAAGGGTGCAACGTCGCGCCATTTAGAATGTAACCCAACCAAAAGAGGATTTGAGGAGGCCAGGGTTGGGGAACAAAGGGCGATGGGAACTTCTGCGAGCGATCTATGAACGCT
>DASPVD010000100.1:0-7511 GCA_035622555.1 Candidatus Eremiobacteraceae bacterium
TCGCGGCGGGCAAGACGACGGCGCTCATCTACACCGGCGGTGTCGAGGAACGAGGCCCCCAGAATGCGAACGGCGGCCATAACCTCATAGCGCATGCGACGGTCGAGGCGATCGCGAGAAAACTTGGCAATGCTATCTTCCTGCCGGTGTTGCCCTACACTCCGAACGATGCAGAATCGATTCCCGGTACCATCGGGATCACGAACGAGCTGCTCGCTGCCATGCTCGAGCGCATCGCGGAGCAGGCGGCCCTAAACGGTTTCCGCAATGTGATTCTGATGGGCGATCACGCTGGCGGCCAGCCGCAGGTCTACGCGGAGGTCGCCAAGAAGCTCGACGGCACGCTAAGCGGAGGAGCTCGTGTATTCTACTGTGACCAAGTCTATAGGGCCGCCAATGATGCGTTCGATCAATACCTGGCGCAGCACGGCTATCCACCCGGCCTCCACGGTTACCTTTTTGACACCTCGGAAATGATGTATCTCGATAAGGACAGCACATGGGTGCGCAGAGATCTTATCTCCTCTGCAGAGGGAGATCCCGTCGTCGATGGTAAGGCGCAGTTCGGGCCGCACAGTCCACAAAACGGAATCCTGGGTGACGCACGCCGCTCAACGGCGGAGTTGGGGAAGCTCGCATTGGATATGAAGGTCGATTACGCGGTGAGGCAGATTCGCAGCCTCCTGCCGACCGAATGATTCAACCCCCATCAGCACGCAATCATCAGAACCGACGAGCTGGCAAGAGATGCCACTATCAGTGGGGCTCTTCAGAGATCCAGCCCCCGGGACCTGATACTGTCGCCTGGGAATCCTGCGTTAGGTTTGCAACCTGAACGACGTGGGCCAGCGGTCGGACTTCGAAGCGCTCGTCCAAGCCTGTCAGGAGTCAAGCGTCGAACACGAAGCTCGGACGGGTCACAAGGCCGTTCAGCATGTGAAGATCCGCAGGTGCGGCACGACGATGATGTTGGGGACCGGACGGGAACTCCTAAAGCGTTCTTCCGACGAATAGCAGAATCGTGCTCCAATGGTACTATAATCGTGACAATAATGAAGTTGCAGAATCTTCGATCTTGCATCAGGATATTGCTAGCCGAGTGGGGATATCACAAAAGGTGAAGAGAACAATGATTAAGACCATTGTCTTGTTGCCACTCCAACATCACCGGATGCTGCAGACGCCCACAAGTCATTGGAATCGCGGGTAACCTCGGGTTCCACCGTGCTGACCAGCTAACCCAGTATCCACAGGAGTTTGCCATGAGCAAGACCGCAATTACCTCGCCCGAACTTACGCCGCCGGTCGGCCCGTTTTCCCAGGCGATCGAAGTCGGTGGTTTCCTCTACTTCAGCGGTCAGGTCGGCCAAGACCCGGCCACTGGCAAGGTCGTCGAGGGGGGTATTGTGGCCGAGACAGAGCGCGTCTTCCGGAATCTCTCGGCGGTTCTCAAGGCGGCCGGCAAGAGTTTCGATGACGTTGCGCGCGTCGGCGTGTTTCTCACGAGCATGAGTGACTACGGCGCGATGAATGGCATCTACGCAAAGCATTTCACTGAGCCCTTTCCCGCCCGCACGACGGTGGCGGTGGCCGAGCTGCCGCTGGGGGCCTGCGTTGAGATCGACCTCGTCGTCAAGGCTTGAGGCGAAACACAGAAGGTTAATCTCATGAAGCACACATTTCAAAACGTCGATGTTTTCAGTTCGACACCGTTCGGTGGTAATCAACTCACGGTTCTGCCTGACGCGGCCGGCATTTCGACGGAGGGCATGCAGAAGGTCTTTAGATTTATGGCAGACGCAGTGGGGGCAGTATGAACAGATCAGTGTGTAGAGTGATGGTGCGCGTCGCCAGCCGGGCGGTGCAGGGAGCAATTTGACTCCATCGACCGGGTTACCGCTGGTTAAATTTAGCACTATCGCTCATAGCGCTCTTCGCTACCTCCCTCATGCTGTGGCGAGCGACCGACGCGTGATGTGTGCGGCTCTTCATCAAAGCATCGTGCGTGCGCTGAGCAATGGGGCGACTCGATGATGGACGCAGCATATCCGATCGGCTTCATCGGCCTTGGTACGATGGGAGAGGCCATGGCGCTGACCCTCGTCAAGGCCGGTACGCGGCTCCTAGTCTGGAACCGCACACGTGCCAAAGCTGAGATTCTTGCAGCGGCGGGTGCGGATGTTGCTCGAGAGGCGGCGGACGTGTTCGCGCACTCGGCAACTGTCTTCCTGATGCTCGTCGACGGCGGAGCGATTGACACCGTGCTCGACCGCGGTGGCGCCGGCTTCGCGGCCCGGGTGACGGGACGCACGGTCGTCCACATGGGCACCACCTCGCCGGCCTATTCGCGTGAGCTCGAGGCAGACGTTCGCTCTGTCGGGGGATACTACGTCGAAGCGCCGGTCTCCGGCTCACGCAAGCCCGCTGAGGCAGGCCAACTCGTCGCCATGCTCGCCGGCGACGCAGAAGCCATCGCTAACGTTCGCCCGCTGCTAACTCCAATGTGCCGGGAGACGATGATCTGCGGGCCGGTACCGAACGCTCTTCTGATGAAGCTCTCGGTCAATCTGTTTCTGATCTCACTCGTCACGGGCCTCGCCGAAGCGGTCCATTTTGCCGACCGCCACGGTCTCAACCTCAATCAATTCGTGGCAGTTCTAAACGCCGGGCCGATGGCAAGTGACGTCTCGCGCATAAAGGTGCCGAAGCTCGTCGGCCGCGATTTCGCGGTCCAGGCAACGATCTCGAACGTCCTGGAGAACAATCGCCTAATCGCCGAAGCGGCTCGCGAGGCGGGCATCGCCTCGCCACTGCTCGATGTTTGCCACGCGCTCTATGGCGAGACGCGTGCGCTCGGTTTCGGTGATGCTGACATGGCTGCTGTTCTCAAGGCCATCGAGGCACGCAGCGACCGTAACATGGCTCTTTATGCAGATCTCGATGCTAAGGGATAAATGCATGCGAATAATCCAAAAAGAGAAATTCCAGCGGTGAAGACCTTGGGGAATCGTTGGAGGAATTGGACCTGTGGATGCACAGCGATACGTGATGGAATTAATAACGAAAATGCGTGCTCGCGGATGCGATGCGGCGGGGCTCTGCTGCACTGAACTTCCCATACTTTTGGCCCAGGCCGATCCGCCACTGCCAGTCTTGGATTTCATCAAATGCTTGGCCGCGGCGGCAATCAGTAGGATCACGGGAATCGCGGTCCCTGACCGAGAGTTCGAGGGTATAGGAGTCGATCTAGACACGCAGGCGGGTGAAGGTTGATCAGCCCGAATGCGCTCGACTTGATCGGGAACACGCGCCTCCTAGCTCTAGAACGCGTGTATCGGGGGCCTGGGCGGGTTTTCGCGAAAGCCGAGTTCTTGCAGCCCGGCGGTAGTGTGAAGGATCGGGCCGCGCGCCTTATCGTCGAAGGTGCGATCCGACGAGGCGACTTACATCCAGGGCAGTGCGTCGTTTCAATGACCAGCGGAAACTTTGGGGCCGGCTTGGCAGTCGTCTGTAATGTGCTTGGCCATCCTCTGATCACAACGATGTCGGCCGGCAACAGTCGTCAACGGGCTCGCATGATTCAAGAGTTCGGTGCTGAATTGGTGCGTGTACCACAGATAGATGGTACGGAGGGGTTTGTCACTGGAGCCGACATAGCAGCAGCCGAGGCGGCCGCCCTGCAAATTGCCGCCGATAGGAATGGATTCTATGTGGATCAATTCCGCGACAATAATTCCGTCCGTGCTCACGAGGAAGGAACCGGTCCCGAACTCTGGAAGCAACTGGACGGCGCAATCGACGGTTTTACGGCTTGCGTAGGAAGCGGCGGCACATTTGTGGGTACAGCACGGTTTCTAAAGCAGCAGCGAGCGGGATTGATCTGCGCAGCGGTGGAGCCCGAAGGAGCAGAGGTGCTCGCTGGACATTCGGTCCGCAAGGCACGTCACATATTGCAGGGAACCGGCTACGGTGTAGCACCGCATTTGTGGGAACCGGAACTCATGGATCTATCGCTGCCGGTGACCGATCAAGAAGCTATTGAGTGGCGGAGTCAACTGGCGCACAAAGAAGGGTTACACGTCGGCTACTCCTCCGCAGCGAATGTGTGCGCCGCTGTCAAGCTCCTGCGATCCGGACATATTCGACTGAACGCGAATGTCGTCACGATACTCTGTGACACCGGACTTAAATACTGACGATGCGGCCCCGGTTCGAGGGCTATTTAACAGATTGAACAAAGCATCGGCAATTTGCGCCGGGCCTGGGATCGCCCTCGTCGTCCCCGAGGTCGCTAGCGTCCCGAGCCCTCTTACAGCGATTTGGTAGAGGCTCTATCAACTTCGTGGAACAGGAAGAGGACTTCCGCATGTGAGAAGTCTGTTATAGCTTGCAGAGCTTCGGCGGTGAAGAGTCGGTTCAGGACAATACACGATTCTTCATTGCCCAGAAGTCGTCTTCGAGGCTCAAGCGTGATGCTTCGACGACTCCAATGGCCTCAAGAATCTCAGTGATTTGATCCATGTTCTATTATCGCTGCATAGTCCGGCGCAACGAACGAACAAAAATGACACAGAATGTAGTGATCTTCCCGTCTTTCTGATTTCCGCGAACACTGGGAGGGAGTTGCGATGTCTCCGAGAAAGATCTCCAAACAGACAGCCGTGAGCAAAGCTGAGTTGCAGCGGCAGTTCACGGACTTGCCCTTCATCCGCAGTTTCGGCTTTCGTGTGCACTCCATCGCTCCCGGGAGTTGCATCCTGGTCGTACCGTTCCAGCAGGCTTTCGAGCGCCCCGGGGGCATTGTCAGCGGGCTAGTGTTCATGGCCGCCGCCGACGTAGCGATGTGGCTGGCGATAAAGACCCTGTTGGGCAGCGATGATGGCTGTGTCACAGCCGAAATGAAGACGAGCTTCTTGGCCGCCGCTAAGCAGCAGGATTTCCGCTGCCACGCCCGGATTCTGAAGCTGGGCAAGAGGTTGGTGTATGGCGTGGCCGAGTGCCTCAGCCCGGATCACAAGCTGCTGACGCACCACACACTCACTTATATCCGCCCGGATCCGATGACCTGACAACTCGGCGCTCGAGAAGAAAGTCGCTGTAGCGAGGAGATAGTCGAAGTTGCCTATGTACCCAACGATGCTCTTTGGTCACTGACGATAGGCAACTCCCAGCGCCGTATGGTAGACAACCCGGTTCCTCGAGACTGCGAGTAATCTCCCCGGAAGGCATCGGGTTGCATGCCTTTGAAGCCAAGGTGACTGGCGATGCATGATTCCGCGGGAGATCGGATAACACTCATGCGAGCATCGTAGCCTTGACTGAGTCTCTTGTCGACGACGCTCTTTGCTACTACTTGCCATCCGCCGCAACTCCGCTAAGAGCGGACCGTTCCTTCCCCGACAACCACCGCCTCACCGCCGACCCGAACTTCATCGAGAACTCCGACGCGGCTCAAGAGCGCTATGTAGACACGACCTAGTCGCCCATCCGGACGCCCTGGTCGTTGGTGTGGTGAAAGAGCACATTGGGGTTCAGCACGAGCTTCGTTATGGCATACCCGTCCTTGTGAATAATATCCTGACGGAACTCCTCCAATACGGCACGAATCTTCGTGATGTCATCGGCATTGGATTTGAATTCGGGTTCCATTTCCTGCGCCGACGCTCGAGAGGCCAAGCCGCACATAAGGAGTGCAACGAACACTGCGCCCGTTCTCTTTTTATTCATATGGCATTCTCTTTTCCGATCTTGATTTCTACGTTTGGGAAAAACAGGACCGAAAGCGCGGGCTTGCAGGTCATGACGCTAACGGGCGTGCGGGGCACCAGTGTCGGCCGGTCCTACGCCGCAGACCGATAAGCTCATTGCGAAGTCTATAAAATATTCGCGCGCGCTCTTTGAACACATGCACGTATAACAATTTTCATTTCAAAATAAGTTCACGAACGTATTCATTGCCCAGAACTTTTCTGTATTCATTCCGGCCCACTCTGGCCTTGTTCTGAACCTCGGTGCTACCGATTACTTTCTTAGCCACTTCTTCTAGCTCGACGCCTTTATCTAAAGCCGCAGCCCCGTCTTTAAAAGTGATCATAAGAAATATATTGGGCTGATCCGGTGTCTTTGGAGTGGCCCTGACGGCCTTGTAATCGATGATCAGCCCAGCTTTCTTAAAGGCTTCCATGGTCGGCTTCCATGTCGAATTTAGCCAATCGATGTACTCTTCAAAATGCCCGTACTCAACTCGTATGTAGTCCACCTCAGTGACCGGGCCCTCAGAATACTGGCGCACATCTTGCGCACGGGCATTAAGCGAAAGTGAGGAAGCTGCGAGACACATGGATAAAACAATGGTCTTAATCATTTTCTCTTCACCTCTTGTGATAAGTCTCTCCTCGGCTAACACCCGGATTTAACATCCGCCGGACACTTGTTTGAGCGCCTGCAACAGCTGGGTTCGAGCGAGGGGCGCTCCTACTTAGACCAGGGCGGCACCACGCCGTTGCTGCGCGCGTACGCGATCGACTGCCCCAGATGCTCGTGTTGATCATTGAGAATCAGCATCACCGCTCCCTGCTTCGTCATGTCCTCTCCGAACAGTTTCACCGGCGCCCGCAGGTCGTTGTCGGAAAGTCCCGTAATCGCTTTTTGCAGATCGATGTAAGAAACCTTCAGAGCTTCCTGCAATTTCTCCGGATCGGTGATGGGCGCGGGCTTTGCCCCGGTATTCGGTGTGCCCGAAAGCACGCCGGTGAGCAAGCGGTTCTCCCTGACGATCAGGTTGAACACGTCGCTGACGGAGCGAACGCCTTGGCCGGGCTTCCAGTCGTACTTGCCCGACATAACACGCGCGAGTGCGGTGAATTTGCCGGAAAGCGTTCCGGCATCTTCTCCGAAGGCGGCCTGCAAGCCTGCCGGCTGCGCCTGCGCCAACGCCAGCGGCACCATCAGAGCGACCGCAAGCGCACACACTCCGTACTGCGTCAGAATCTTCTTCATGTGGAACTCCTCTTCATGCGGAACACCTCTAGGTGATGCTCCTGCTCACCGGACAATATGCCGCGAAGAACCAGTGTTTGCAGGAAAAGTGACATGCGGTGTCCGAAAGGAGACAAGCGGTCTGTCCTCAGTGATGTCTCCTTCGACGTTACAGCTATGATCCGTGCCGGAGGGGTCGACACACCCATTGCTGCAGATCACACACACCGGCGATCAAAACCGCAGTAATGGACCTGCTTACGGAGCGGGCGCGCTCCGCTTGTCGAGATGCCGATCGAAGTACACATCCGCCGCATTGAACAACATCATCCACGATGAGTAGCGTGCGAGGTCATGAATCTCGTTCGGGATCGTGATTACGTCATGGTCGAATTATCACGATGATAATGCTATTGGAGCACGATTCTGTTGTTTGTCGGGAGAACGCTTAGGAGGTTCCCTTGCTCGATGATTTACGCGCCCTCGGGACCGGCGGCAGATCGATCCCGACTAGATGCCTCCGTGCGCATTTG
>DASPVD010000101.1:0-86231 GCA_035622555.1 Candidatus Eremiobacteraceae bacterium
AGACACCTTGCGCATGATTTTCGCCGAGCCTCTGGAATACCAGCCCGGCACCAAAGTGGTGTACTCCGATCTCGGCATTATCCTGATGGCCGAAATCATCCAGCGCTTGACCGGTCAGCCCCTCGATCAGCTCGCCGAACAATATATTTTCGAGCCGCTGGGCATGAAGCACACCATGTACAACCCGCCCAGGCAGCTATGGCCCGCAATTGCTCCCACGGAATTCGACGAACGCTACCGTCACCGCCTCATTCAGGGTGAAGTTCACGATGAAAACGCATATGCCATCGGCGGTGTCTCCGGCCATGCCGGAGTGTTCAGCACCTCACCGGATCTTGCCGCCTTCTGCCAAATGTTGCTGAATGGCGGGGTGTACGCGCATCACCGCATTCTGCAGCGTGCCACCATCGCGGAGTTCACTCAGCCCCAAGCTCTCGCGCAGGATACCCGCACCCTCGGCTGGGTGGTGCCCACGGAAGGCAGCTCCAGCGGCCATTATTTCTCCGCCCACAGTTACGGCCACACCGGTTTCACCGGCACGTCCATCTGGATCGACCCGGACCGCCAGCTCTTCGTCGTTCTGCTGACCAATCGCGTCAATCCCACTCGCGAAAACATGAAAATCGCCGACGTCCGTCCGGAATTCCACGACGCGGTCATGACCGCCCTGGGCTTAGCCGCCCAAGTCGTCCACCCATAGTTTCTTTTGGTGGACCGAGCTGCCCAGAATGCGCCGGCTGCGGTCTGAGTTGGCTTCAGCCTCACCAATGCTGTTAGAGCGGTTCACCTCTCGCTGCGTGTCCGGGCAGCAAGAATGTTTTTGGATACGGCCCGCGGCCACAGATTTTGAACGAGCCAAAATCCTTGTACCAGTTGCCCTCCGGGACTTCGGGCCGGCTTTCAATCCACAGACGCAATTTGTTTAGGTCATTGATGCTGATGGCGCGGTCGCGCATGCGATCCAGCAGGTGATCACGAACGGGAATTGGTAGCTCTGCCCAGTTGGCAATCCTCGGCATTATCCGCCAAATACCATCCGCCCCAGTTTATCGCCCAGCCTTTTGGCTTCTTTAGGGTCAGTGGCATTCCGGAAATTCACAGCTAACTCAAAAAACTCCTGCTCTTTCGACTTGGCGGCTTCAAGACCGTCCTCAATCAGTTCCACCAACATTCGATTAGCGCTCACCTTTCGCGTTTTCGCTAGCCTGCTCACCCTGGAAGCCGTCTTTGCCGAAAGGCTAACGCTGCGCCGCACCTTCCTTTTTTCCGAGTTCATAGCACCAGTATGCACCACTCTGGTGCATCATTCAAGAGTTCCACTCTTGACTATCACCAGAAACTCACTAGAAACGATTCTCCGCATAATCCCGATTCGCCGCTTCCACTTGTTCCAGCTTGCCCAAATCTCTCCAGTAGTATTCGTCCGCGCGGAACCCGCGAATTTTTTCTCCCTTACCCGCCAAGCGCAAATACACGTCAATGATCGAGAACACTCCTTCTTCGTCCATCATCCTCAGCATTCGTGGCGAAATCACGTGAATGCCGGCAAACCCCAGCGTCATCAGGTTGCTACCCTCACGCACAATTTCATCCTGCTGGTTTCCTACGGTGCGTCTGCCGCACAGTTGCAACTGCTCGTCGAACAGCAACAGCCGCGAGGTCTCCCGCTTCTGCACCGCCAACGTGGCCAGCGCTTCATTTTTCGCGTGCTGCTCCACCATGCTCCCCAAATCGATCGTGCTGATGACGTCCACATTGTGCAAAAGAAATGGTTCCTGGCTGCCGCCCTCCCGAAAGAACCAGCCCGCCTTCTTTAATCCTCCGCCGGTATCGAGCAACACCTCTTCCCGCGAAATCTCGATGCGCATTCCGAAGTTCCTCTTCACCGCCAGAAACTCCGCAATCGCGTCGGCGAAATGATGCGCATTGATGATCACTTCGCGCACCCCAAATGCGCGCAGCCGGGTCAGCGTAATCTCCAAAAGCGTTCTGCCGCCAACCTCCACCAGCGCCTTGGGCCGCTCATTTGTCAGCGGGCGCAGCCGCTTCCCCAATCCAGCGGCCAGCACCATCGCTTTCATTGCCCCATCTTCTCCAACTCCAAATGTCGCACCTCTACCTGCAGCCCGTTCTTCCCGCGCAATCGTTTCGCCAGTTGCTCCGCCAGGTACACGGACCGGTGCTGCCCGCCGGTACATCCAAACGACACCATCAGATTCTTGAACCCGCGTTGCCGGTAGGCGCTGATGCTCTCATCCACCAACGAGTGCACGCTGGCCATGAATTGATGCACGCTATCTTGCTGATTCAGGTATTCCATCACCGGCGCGTCTTTGCCGGTCAGCTTCTTGAAGCGCTCTTCGCGTCCGGGATTTGGCAGGCTGCGCCCGTCGAACACAAATCCACCTCCATTGCCGGTTTCGTCCTTGGGTTGCTCGCTGTGAAACGAAAAACTGAAAATGCGCACCACCAGATTTTCCGCTTCGCTGGCCAAACCCAACAGCTTGTCCGACGCCAGCATGCTCTGAAACGCGCCGGTCAGCGTGGGCAGCTCAATCGGCAACGTCACGTTGTGCAACAACCACCGCAGGTTCTTCAGCGCGTACGGCACGCTTTGCAGGAAATGAGTCTTGCGCTCGTAAAATCCCCGGAACCCATAGGCTCCCAGCGCCTGCAAAATGCGTATATAAACGAACGGGTAGTAATGTTCCAGGAACGCTTCCCGGTCCAGGTCCACAAAGCTCTCCAACGCATCCAGGTAATCGTTCAGCAGCTGTTGCCGGACTTCCGGCGGCAGATCCGCCTTGGCGTCATACAGCAGCGACGCAATATCGTACTGCAACGCCCCTTTGCGCCCGCCTTGATAATCCACAAAATACGGCTTGCCTTCCCGCAACATGATGTTGCGCGACTGGAAATCGCGGTACAGGAAGTAGTCGCTTGGTGCCGTCAGCAGGTAATCCGTCAGCCGCCCGAAATCGTCCTCCAACGCTTGCTCGCTGAAGGGAATCGAGGCCAGCCGCAAAAAGTAATATTTGAAGTAGTTCAGGTCCCAGGAAATCGACTGGCGATCGAAACTGCCTCGCGGATAGCACACGCTGTAATCCAGGTCTCGTGCCGCTTCCACTTGAAAACGCGGCAGCGCCGCCACCGCTTCCCGGTATGCCCCAATCACTTCCGGCGCGATTTTCTCGCCTGCCCGGTTCTTCGAAAGCAGCTCAAACAGGCTTGTGTCCCCCAGGTCTTCTTCCAGGTACGCCCCGTGGCTCAAGTCTTCCGCATAAATCTCCGGCACCGCCAGTCCGTGTTTCCGGAAATGCTTCGAGAACGATAGAAACGCGATATTTTCTTCGCGTACCCCGTAGAGAATGCCAATGGCCGTGGTTTTCCCCGCTGACAGCCGCAGAATATTGCGTCCCGATCCTCCCAGCTCGCCCTGCAGCGGCTGGATGCGCTCCACCGGCGCGTGGAAATGTTCTTCAAACAGTTTTTTCAGGACATCCATAAGATTTGTTTACGAACGCAGTCATTCTGAGTGCCTCCGATGAGGAGGCACTCAGACCTCTTACTCTTTTCGCGCCTTTTGCGAAAAGAATCTCAACGAACGCGAACCCACGGCCTGTGATGCTCGCCTCGTGAAAAATGCCGGCTACTTCAGTTCTATCACAGCTGTTTCCTGCTGGTGCGACTTGCTTCCCGCCGAGTTGTTCTATTTGCCGCGTGCGGCCCGACGCCTGCGTGTGGCACGCTATAATTTAGCAATGCCCTCAAACCGATTTGCTGCTGCCGCGGATCAGCGGCGCACCGAACAACGCAATCGAGCTTCCAAAAATCTCGATCACATGTCCTCGCGCGAAATCGTGCACTTAATGAACTGCGAGGATCACGGTGTCGCTCCGGCGGTGGCCCGCCAACTTCCCGCCATTGCTCGTGCCGTGGATGGCATCGTCGCCCGCATCCAGAAGGGCGGGCGCCTGATTTACGTCGGGGCCGGCACCAGCGGCCGTCTCGGCGTGCTCGACGCCTCCGAGTGTCCCCCCACCTTCGGCGTATCCCCGCTGCTCGTCCGTGGCGTTATCGCCGGCGGCAACAAAGCCATCACCCAGCCGGTTGAAGGCGCCGAAGACAGTCACGCCAAAGCGCGCCGCGATCTCAGGAAACTTGGTCTCACAAGAAACGATACCGTCGTCGGCCTGGCCGCCAGTGGCTCGACTCCTTACGTCATCGCCGCCATCGCCTATGCCAAACGCCGCGGAGCGCTCACCATCGCGGTCACCGTCAACCGCAACTCCCCGCTGGCCTCCGCTGCGCACATTGCCATCACTCCCGACGTTGGCCCCGAGGTTTTGACTGGATCCACCCGTCTGAAAGCAGGCACCGCACAAAAGATGGTTCTGAACATGCTCTCCACCGCTACGATGGTGCGTCTCGGCCACGCTTACGAAAATCTCATGATCGATCTAACCAAAACCAATCGCAAACTTAGGGACCGCGCCAAGCGCATTCTCGTCGAAGCTACCGGCAAGAGTGTGTCGGAAGCCGAACACGCTTTGCGGCAATGCCGACACAATCTCCGCGTCGCTCTCACCATGCTCAAACGACGCATGTCCGCCGAGAACGCCCTCAAAGCCCTAGAAGCCGCCAATGGCAATTTACATGTAGTCCTTGGCGAATAGGCTGGCCACATGGATAAATTTCGCGTCTGCGGCGGCAAACCCCTTCACGGCACCGTAAGAATCGCCGGAGCCAAGAATTCCGCTCTACCCCTTATGGCTGCCGCACTGCTTACCCCCGAACCAGTCATCCTTCACAACATTCCCATCGTCCGCGACATCATCACCATGGCCAAGCTGCTGGCCTTCATGTCCGCCAGAGTTTCCACCACCGAAATTCCCGCCAGTTCCTACACCATTCAGTCGGAAACCATGAATGATGCCGTCGCCCCTTATGAATTGGTCAAGACCATGCGTGCTTCCATTCTCACTTTGGGTCCGGCCTTGGCTCGTTCTGGCGTGGCTCACGTTTCCCTGCCCGGCGGCTGCGCCATCGGCGCGCGTCCTGTCGACTTGCATTTAGCCGCACTCCAGAAAATGGGCGCTGTGATCGCCACCGAGCATGGCTACATCCAGGCCAAAGCTCCCGCCGGCGGCCGCTTACGAGCCGCCCACATCGTGTTCGAAAAAATCACCGTCACCGGCACCGAAAACCTGCTCATGGCCGCCACTCTGGCCGATGGCATCACCGTCCTTGAGAATTGTGCCCGCGAACCCGAAATCACCGACCTGGTCCATCTCTTGCGCAAAATGGGCGCGCGCATCCACGGTGATGACACCAGCACTCTCCAGATTCATGGCGTCGACCGACTCCACGGCGCCACCCATTCCATCATTCCCGATCGCATTGAAGCCGGCACTTTCCTGATCGCAGGCGCCATCACCAACGGCGATCTCACCATCACTCATTGTGTTCCCGGGCACTTGGGCGCCATCATCGCCAAGCTGCAATCCGTCGGCGTGCCCGTCGAAATTCCCGATGCCTGCACGCTCCGCGTCCACGATGGACACAAACTCGTCGCTGCCGACGTCACCACCGAAGAGTATCCCGGCTTCGCCACCGACATGCAGGCGCAGTACATGGCGCTGACCACGCAAGCCCAAGGCACTTCCGTCATCACCGAAACCATCTTCGAAAATCGCTTCCTCCACGCCAGCGAGTTGATGCGCATGGGCGCTCACATCTCCATCGACGGACGCCGCGCCATCGTCCGCGGCCCTGCTCCCCTCTCCGGCACCCTTGTCCAAGCTTCCGATTTGCGTGCCAGCGCCGGTCTGGTCCTCGCCGCTCTCATCGCCTCCGGTGAAACCGTCATCGACCGCGTCTACCACATCGACCGCGGCTATGAGCGCATCGTCGAGAAGCTCTCCTCCGTCGGTGCCGCCATCGAGCGCCTCCACGTCAAGGAATAACCAAGAACACCCGCTCTCAACCGGCAAACGATCACCTACAAATTTCCAAAAACTCTGATAGAATCCCGCAGTCTCATCACTTGCGGAGCGCCCCTGGCATTTTCCGTTTGTGCGGCGCAAAACCACGGGAGGGAGTCCACCATGCCGAACACCGAATTGCTCGCCAAGATTGATGCCGCCATCGCCGACAAAAATCTTCTCAAGCATCCTTTCTACCGGGACTGGCAGATGGGCAAGCTCACTCGGGAAGCCCTTCAGTTGTACGCCTCGCAATACTATCGCCACGTGGAAGCCTTCCCTAAGCATCTCCGTGTCCTGGCTGCCCGCACCGAAGGCCCCATTCGTAACATCGTTCTCGAAAATCTCGCCGAAGAGGAGAACCCTACTCGTCCGCATCCCAAGCTCTGGCGCGATTTCGCCGCCACTCTTGGCGTCGATGAAGACGACATTACCTCCTGCCCCGCTCTTCCCGGCACCCAGGCGGTCGTGGAAACCTTTCGCGAAATTGTCGGCGATCGTTCGGTCGCGGAAGCGGTCGCGGCCCTATACGCTTACGAATCCCAAGTTCCCGAAATCGCCACCAACAAGATCGCCGGCCTTCGCAATTTTTATGGCGTGACTTCCAGCAAGGGGCTGGCTTACTTCACCGTGCACGAAGAAGCCGACAAAATCCATCGCGCCGCCTGGCGGGGTTGGCTCGAACAACATGCCCATGGCGACGAGGACGAAATTCTCGCCACCACCCATCAAGCCCTGGACGCCCTCTGGGGCGCTCTTGATGCCGTGCACTGCGTCCACGCCTGATTAGCTGCGCTCCGGTTACTTGTCTTTCACCCGGCTGATGAACATCTCCAGGAAGCGCTCGGCGTCGGAGCTGACCGCCACCCGCGCATTGTTCGGCACCGGAACAATCCCATCAATCTCGTAGTGATCGCCGTGCAGCACGTTGTTTTCATACGAACCCATGCGGTTGGCCACCGTCTCTCCCCGTGTGAATTCCCCCTTTGTTTCCACGTCTACGTGCATATCCTTGAGCTTCACCAGCGTCGGATCGATCACCACCCCTACCGCCAACGGATCGTACATGGCCGCGCCGTCCCAGCCGTTTTTCTCCGAGCGCTCGATATAAAACCGCGCAATCTTCGTGACCACGTCGTTCTGGGGCCCGTGTCCGGCCTCCAGTTCCGCCAGGTGCCGGCGTTGCATCAGCGTGCGTTCGCCCACGTCCGATCCCACCATCGTCACCATCCACCCCGCGTTAAACACAATCTGCGCCGCTTCCGGATCGCCGAAGATGTTGGCCTCGGCTGCTCCGTTCACGTTTCCCCCGCTGATGGAGCCCCCCATAATCACAATGTCTTTCACCAGTCCCACGATCGATGGGTCCTTCGAGACTGCCAGCGCGATGTTCGTCAGCGGCCCGATTGGAATCAGCGTGATTTCATGCGGGTATCTGTGTGCCAGTTCGATGATCACATCCGCAGCGAACCGCGGGTCTGCTTTGCATTTCGACGGCGGCAGCTCGATATCCGCCAGTCCATTCTTTCCGTGCCAATACGTCGCCGTGTACGTCTTCTGATTCAACGGATGCTGCGCGCCCCCGGCCACCGGCACATCGCAACGTCCCGCCACGCTCACCAGCTTCAGCGCGTTTTCCAGCCCTTGCTTCGCCACCACGTTTCCCGGCACCACGGTGAACGCCTCCACTTCCAGCTCCGGAGAATTGAGCGCTAGCATAATCGCCATCGCGTCGTCGGTCCCCGGATCGGTGTCAATGATCACCTTCCGCTTCTCCGTCTGCCCCCACAACGGCAAGCTCATCGCCCACACGACCCCAGCTATCATCACAAGTCGTTTCAGATTCATCGCTGGATTCTCCTCGACCCTTCTTCATTAAAGCCGCCAAGCTGGTCGCGTGCAAGTCTTTCAGGGCGCGCAAGTCCCTGAGGCCCTGCATTTCGAGCCATCGCTGGAATGGCACATCGATTGCACCATCATAAAAAGAAAAGGCCCCCGAAACTCAGGGGCCTTGCTCAGCCAAATTTCTGCTGCGGACTAATTGCCTTCGCTGGTTGTCGCCGGAGCCGCGGCCGCGCTCTCCCGCTTTTGGGCCTGCTTCTCCCGTGCTTCCTTGATCAGCGCCTTCCGCGACAGCCGGATCTTGTTCCCTTCGATCGCCAGCACTTTCACCAACACCTGGTCTCCGAGCTTCAATTCATCACGCACGTCACGTATCCGGTGCTCGGAAATTTCGCTGATGTGCAGCAACCCGTCGGTGCCCGGGAACAACTCCACGAACGCTCCAAACTCCGCCAGCCGCACCACCCTGCCCAGATAAGTTTTGCCCACCTCAGCGCTGGCGGTTACGTCGCGCACCATCTGCAACGCTTGATCTCCTGCCGCGCCGCTGGTCGAGAAAATGTGCACTGTGCCGTCTTCCAGCACGTCGATTTTCACTCCGGTTTGCTCGATGATCGACTTGATCTTCTTCCCGCCTGGTCCGATCAAGTCCCGGATCTTCTCCGTCGGTATGCTCAGCTTGTACAGCCTCGGTGCATACGCGGAAATGCTTTGCCGGTGCGAGCTCAGCGTCTGCTCCATGATCTCGAGTATCTCCATCCGCGCCTTTTTGGCCTGGGCCAACGCTTCTCGCATCATGGCGACGCTGATGCTGGTCACCTTGATGTCCATCTGCAGCGCCGTAATGCCATCGCGCGTTCCCGCAACCTTGAAGTCCATGTCCCCGTAGTGATCCTCGGCCCCGGCAATATCCGTAAGAATGGAGTACTTCCCATCCTCACCCACCACCAGCCCCATCGCTATGCCCGCGCAAGACGCCTTCATCGGCACTCCCGCATCCATCATCGCCAGCGACCCGCCGCAAACCGTGGCCATCGACGATGACCCGTTGGACTCCAAAATGTCGCTCACCACGCGCATCGCATACGGGAACTCCGTTTCCGGTGGCAACAAGTTCGCCAGCGCCCGTTCCGCCAAGGCTCCGTGCCCAATTTCGCGTCTCCCGGCCCCGCGCAACGGTTTCACTTCGCCCACGCTAAACGGGGGGAAGTTGTAATGCAGCATGAAGCGCTTGAAGGTGTCCTGCTCAAACAGCAAATCCAACCGCTGCATGTCTTCCTTGGTGCCCAGCGTGAGCGTTGCCAACGCCTGGGTCTCTCCGCGAGTGAACAATGCCGACCCATGTACCCGTGGCAGCAATCCCACTTCGCAGGAAATCTTGCGAATCTGATCGAACGCCCGCCCGTCTGGACGGCGCTTCGCCTTGATCACTTCCTCGCGGAAGAAATCCTCGCGCAACCGTTCAAACGCCCGGTTCGTCAACGTAATCTTCTCTTCGTCGTCTTCCGGAATGGTCTTCAGTATCTCGTCATGCAGCTCGTCTACCAGGTTGTAGCTTTCCTTCTTGGGATGCTTTTCCGTATTCAACGCGTCCTTCAGCCGCGGCCCGTAGGTCTTCTTCAGGTTGTCGTAGATCGACTGATCAAACGGGAACGGCTCGATCACCACCTTGGTCGGCTTGATTTGGTTGTGCAGCTCTTTGATCCCTCGAACGATCTTCTTGATCTGTTCGTGCCCAAACTCCAGCGCTTCCGCCACCCTCTCTTCGGAAACCTCGAACGCCCCGGCTTCCACCATCACAATGCCTTTTTCCGTTCCGGCCACCACAATATTCAGCTTGCTGGTCTTTTGTTCCGCCACCGTAGGGTTCGCTACCAACTCCCCGTCCAGCAGCCCCACACGCACCGCCGCGATCGGATCGGTAAACGGCAAGTCCGAACAGTACGCCGCTGCCGACGCCGCGGTCACCGCTATTACATCCGGGTCGTTCGCGCTGTCTGCGGACAGCACCAGGGCGATAATCTGCGTCTCTTGCCTCAGTGACTCCGGAAACAGTGGCCGCATCGGCCTATCAATCAGCCGCGATACCAATATTTCCTTCTCCGTCGGCCTTCCTTCTCTCTTGAAAAAGCCACCGGGGATTTTCCCCGCGGAGTAAGTATTCTCGCGATAGTCCACCGTCAGTGGCAAAAAGTCTCGGTCGCTCGCCTTTGGCGCTATGCACGCGGTTACCAATACAATCGTGTCCCCATAGCGCGCAGTTACTGCTCCGTTGGCCTGTTTGGCGATTTTCCCAGTTTCCAGGAACAGCGTGCGCCCCCCAACGTCGATGGAAGCCTGGTGCGGCGCGACAGTATGGTTGTTCTCAGACATATTCTCTTCCTTTGACCCTGTCCACAGTGGGTCTTTCAGCACGTTATCTCAAAGAAAAAAGAGGACTTGTTGCGAAGTGGAACAGCTCCGCACGCAACTACACCCAGGCCGCTGCCGCTCCGTCTGCCGTCACAGACCAGCTATATTCACGTCCAACCTTCCGGTTGGCGTACAGATTCTGGTGGGAATTTGTGCGTTCGTGAACCCGCAAGTGCCGTCGCAAGCCTTCTCGCGATTCGTTACTTGCGCAAGCTAAGGCGTTCAACAATCTGGTGATACCTATCCGGGTCTCGCCGGTTGAGGTAGTCCAGCAAGCGCCGCCGCTTGTTTACCATCATGATTAGCCCCCGGCGCGATGCGTGGTCTTTTACGTGACTCTTGAGATGCGTCGTCAAGTAGTTGATCCGTTCGCTCAACAGTGCGATTTGCACTTCGGGCGATCCCGTATCCTTTACGTGTGTGCGGAATTGTTCGATCAACATTACTTTGGCGTCGCTCAAGTGCCCCCCACCGTCGTCCCTGCGAATTTTCCTCTTTTCTTCGACTAACTAAAAATAACACATCCGTGAGACGAGTGTAAAGGGCACACAACACCCTTCAAAGTGCGCCTAAACCCCTCCTCCCATTCTCCGCGTCTCCTCAGTGCCCCACCCGCAATCTCCCTGCTCCTTGCAACCCAGCCCTAAATCTTGTTCAATGCTACCGGTAAGCTTCGGTTCAACCGGCACGCTCTCGCCCGTCGAGCAACTGCCACTCCACAGGAGAATCGCCATGCGCAATGCCATTGCCAGCTTTACCCTACTTTGTCTCGCTTTACTGCTCGTTGCTGCTTGTCACGCCCAGGATAAATCGCAGCGCCCCAGTCCGCCCGCCACCGCAAACCTCGACCTTGGCGGCGGCCAGTCCATCACCATTGACTACTCCAGCCCCCGCGTCCGTGGCCGCAAAATCTTCGGCGAATTGGTTCCCTACGGCAAAGTCTGGCGCGCTGGCGCGAATGAATCCACCAGCTTCGTCAACACTGCCGACGTCACCGTCGGCGGCACCCTCGTTCCCGCTGGTCACTACACCCTTTTCGTCGTCCCCGAAGAGGATAAGTGGACTCTGGTCATCAGTAAGAAAACCGGCGAATGGGGCACCCAATATCCCGGGCCCTCCAACGACCTCGCTCGCGTGGATATGAAAGTCGCCAAACTCTCGTCTCCCGTCGAGAACTTCACCATTTCCTTCGACAAAACTTCCAACGGCGGCACCTTGAACATGGCCTGGGAGAACACCCACGCCTCCGTCCCCATCGTCAAGAAATAGGCTGACCCTCTTTGCCGGACGGCGGCTTGCTTGCCCGCTTTCACGCCGTAATGAGCCGAGTTAGCCGCCATCGCCGTTTGCATCTGCTTGTGTCCTGGCCGAACTTCAGATCGGCCGCCTTTATGCTTCGTTAGGGCACCGCTTCACCCGCGCCTCCCAATTCTCGCGTGGCACGCACTGGTCATCCTGACCGCGTTTCGTGCCTGCGTGCCGCAGGCAAGCCCGAAGGCCTGCCCCGAGCCTCGAGGGGATCTCAACCCTTGCGTCTTGTCCCCAAACAAAAATGAATACGTCATTCTGAGCGCAGCGAAGACCTCTTCCCCTTTCCGCGCTTCTTACGGAAAGAATCTCTCTTCCTCCCAACAAAAAACGTCGTTCTGAGCGAAGTCCGCGGAGCGAAGAATCTCTCTTCTCATTTCGACTTTAAACTAAACTTTCGACTTTCATTCAGCAATGCTTGCTGGCGCCGCCTTCGCTTGCTGGCGCCGCCTTCGCTTTCTCCCGCCACTCGCTTGTCCTCAGCGCCTTGCGACGAAGGCATGCCCAGGCCTCGAGGGGATTTCAGCGTCCGAAAACAACTCGCCTGCGCTAGCCTCACTTCGCGTGCATCGGCTTGGGGTTGCGTTTGCTGCTGGCCTTTACTGAAGTGCGCGGCACCGGCTTGGCCGCAACTACCTTCTTCACCAGCGAATCGAATTTCGCTTTATCTATCTTCATAGCGCGATGCTACCACATCGCCACTCCGAGGGATTCCGGCCGCCTGACGCCGGCGCATCCGAGCGAAGGTAAGTCGCCCGTATCGAGTAACCCTCAAATCCGCAGCCGCTCCGCCGTCGCCTTCCGCTCCGCTTTCATCCCCACACCCGCCGCATACAGCACCGATTCCTTGACCCCATCGATTCCCAGTGCTCGCTCGATCTTCGTGTCCGCCAGCGCCATTGTGCAGAACGGCGCCAGCCCCAACCACGTCGCCGTCAGACAAAATGTCTGGCATACATGACCCGCTTCCGCCAACACCACGCGGTACGCTCGGGGATGCTCGTACTTCCACTGCGTGCGCTCGAACACCGCCGTCAGCAACATGACCACCGCGGCGTTGCCGCACCATCGTTGCCCCGCCAGCATCGCCGCGATCTCGCCCTTCCCAATTCCCTTTCGTAGCAACTCCAGCCGGTGACCCACCGCATCGTAGTGGTAGATTCCGGCGCTCAGCCCTTCCACGTTTCGTACCAACGCGTACGCTTCCAACGGATGCATCGCCCCGCCCGACGGCGCGGTCTTCAGCACCAAATCACCCACTTTCGGAATCCTCGCCCAGCCCTGCACTCCAGACGACCACCACAAAAGCGGCCCCAGCGTTTCGCGCTCCATCGGCTTGCTGGAAAACTCCCGCCAGGTCCGCCGCTGCTCCAAAACACGAGCGAACTCCGCCTTCGCTTCCCCCTTCGGCAAGGCCACCGCCGCCGCGCCCGGATACTTCTTCACCCGAGGCGGAAGCGGGTGCTCCCGCGCGATTCGTTGCAGCCGACGCGGATCGCCCATCTCACTGATTTCGAACTTTGGATTCTTGGTGGAAAAATGAAAATAGCCTGCCGCGGGGTTCCAGCTTCGCCAGTTGCTCCACGCTTGATCCGCGGCTTTTGTCTCTTTTCCGCTGACTTCCAGGAGGGAATACTTCAGCAACTGGCGAATCGCAGCCCGCAGCGAACGTTCTCCCTGCTCCGGGAACCTTTTCACTAACTCGCCGAATGTCCGGCCGCTACCGCAAAAATCCAAAACTTCCGAAACGAATACAGGGCCGGCGCTCTGCTTCTGCGTAGCATAATTCTCAAACACCAGCGCCGGTCCCAGCCAGTAGCTCACTACCAACGGCGACCGCCGGTACACTTTCCTATGGGAATCTCTCCACACGCGCTGCCTGCGCCATCGCTCCACAATTCGGTTCGTTGACCAGACACTGATCTCTCAAATTCCCAGGTCGTACGAACCGATTTTGTGGCAATGCGACGGCAATATTTTGATCAAGGCCTTCACGTTTTTAATATCCTTCGCCAACTGGTCCTTCTTGGCTTTCGGCAACTGGGGGCCTCCCGCTTGCTTCTCCAGTTCGGCAAGGATGTCTTGCAATTGTTTTTCGACGCCTTTCAAGGTCAACGTTGCCATTACGACCTCCTGTTCGCTCGAGTCTCCTCAAATCCCCACATCGTAACTCTTGCAATTTGGCGGTATCGACTTGGCCAGCTTTTTCACGTTCTTGATGTCCTTGGCTAACTGTTTTTTCTGCTTCGGCGTCAGTCGCGCCTTTTTCGCTTCTTGTTCCAGCTTCTTCAAAACCCTCTTGAGTTCTTGTTGCACCGGCTTCAAAGACAGTTTAGGCATAGGTCATTCTCCTCTTCGCTGGAAGTGACGCGCACACGCCGTGACGGCAAGTACCTGTGACGTGCATGTTTGGCGGAGTCTACCGGACCCGCTCGAAAATCGTCAAGCCTCGTTTGTGCAGGTTACTCCCGGCTCACTGGTGTGCCCCGCCAGCCGCGCTGGTCTCCTGGCCTTCGTGTCCGGCCAGGGTCAGGCCAATCTGCTCCAGCAGCTTGTGAAACCGCGGCTCCCCTCGCAAGAACGCGAACTGCGGATGCACCGCAAGGTTCACGATCCGTCCGTTGCGTTCCCGGTAGCTTTCTTCCAGCGCATCCAACGTTTTCTCTTTGTTGAGAAATCCCGCGTAAATGACCGCCCAGTCGTAGGCGGATACATATTTCTTTTCCTGATTACTTCGCAACTCCTGCATGATCTCGTCGGCCTGGGCCTTCTTCCCCGAAACCGCATAGGCATACGCCAGATCCACTTGTCCCGCAACATCTCCGGGTGACAGCGACAATGCCGTGCGAAATTCGTCGATGGCCTCGGTGTATTGCTTTTTTTCCACGTAGATTTGCCCCAGATAACTGTGCGCGGTGATAAAACTCGGATCCATCTGGATGGCGTTCTTCTCCACATCTTCGGCGCGGTCGTAATCTCCCGCCAAATAATACACAAAGCCCAGGTTGGCCCGGATGATCAGCGACTTCGGATCGATCTCGCTGGCCAGTTTCAATTCCCGGATCGACTCTTCTTTTCGCCCCGTGGCCGCCAGGTACAGTCCGTACCAGTGAATGGCCTGCGCGTAACTGGGATCCAGCGCGATGGCGCGCTGAAATTCCCCTTCGATGTCCCCGCCTTCCATGTAATAGAACCGGATCGCCGCCAGCGATGTGTGCGCTTGTGCCAAGCGGTCATCCAACTGCACTGCCTTCTCCGCGGCTTCCTGCGCTTTCGGCATCAACACCGCGGGCGAACCGATCTGGTAATTGCTCATGTATTGGTAGCAATCCGCCAATCCCGCATAGGCCGCCGCGAAAGTTTTGTCTTTGGCGACCGCCGTTTGGAAATAGTCCGCGGCATCCCGGAATGCCTCCGGTGTTCGTTTCTCCGACTCGTATCTTCCCTTCAAGTACGCTTCGTACGCTTCCGGCACCACGCTGCGGGTTCGGGCCAGTTGATTCTGTTCCGCTCCGCTAAGCTCTACCTGGATTCCCCGGGCAATCGACGTGGCTACGTCGCTCTGCAACGCCAATATATCTGTGAAATTGCGCTCGAAATTGTCGGCCCACAAAGCCCCTTCAATGTTGGCTTGGAACAGCTTTGCGGAAATGCGCACACGGTCGCCCGCGCGCACCACCGATCCTTCCACGACCGCGTCCACGTTCAGTTCCTGGGCGATCTGGTCCAGTGACTTTCGTGTGCTTTTGTACTGCATCACCGAAGTTCGCGAAATCACCCGCAATTTGCGGATTTGCGACAGCTCGGTGATCAACGCGTCGGTCATGCCATCCGCGAAGTAGTCCTGCCCGGGATCGCCCGAGAGATTGGCTAATGGCAAAACGGCGATCGACTGGATAGCTCCCGGCAACGGTGCTGCCGGTGCCTTCTTCACCGGTCGGCCGTTCAGCCAATACAGCACACCCCCCGCCACCGCCACCAGGACGCACAAGATCATTAGGTTTCGCGCGGAAAACAAAGGTGGCGCAGTCGGCTTTTCCGGCCGTATCCCCGAAAAATCATGTGTATGCGATGCCGTCGAAGCGGCCTCCAGCGCCGCACGCACTTCCCCGGCGCTTTGATAGCGCTGCCCCGGGTCTTTATCGAGGCATTTGTCGATCACGCTTTTCAGTACCGGTGGCAACGGCGGAGAAATTTCCGGCGCCCGCTCGCGCAGGATCGCCGCGCTGAGCTCAAACCCGGTGGAACCGCGAAACGGCCGATGGCCCGCCGCCATCTCGTACAGCAGCACACCCAGTGACCATATGTCGCTCCTGACATCCGCTTCTTGCCCTTTCAGGATTTCCGGCGCGATATACGGCAGCGTTCCGGTGAACGTGTGTTGCGACTCCCACGACTGGTCCAGCACGGTAGTGCCGTCGCCGGCTTTTCCGGGCTCAAATCGTTGGGAAATACCGAAATCCAGAACCTTCAGCCGTCCACTGGGTGTGACGATCACATTGGCGGCTTTCAAGTCCCGGTGAATCACGCCGCGGCTGTGCGCGTGTGCTAACGCGTCGGCCAATTGCGCTCCGTAGCGCTCCACCTGATCGAGCGACAATCCCGTCGACGGAATCTCCATGCTCAGCGGGCGACCTTCCACATACTCCATCGCGATGTAAGGTTGCGCGTCGACCTCGTCGATTTCGTATACCGTGCAAATGTTGGGATGATTGAGCGCAGAGATGGCGCGCGCTTCCTGCAGCGCTCGCCCGTGACTGGCAGAGCTTCCCGAAGGCAGCGTGCCCAGAAATTTCAGCGCCACATCGCGCTGCAACTTTTCGTCGCGCGCGCGATACACCACGCCCATGCCACCTTCGCCGAGCTTCTGTTCGATCACATAGTGGCTAACTCTTTGACCGAGCATGTGCTTTCGTAGTGCAGTTCACCACACCCGGCCCCCGGTATCAAGCAAAAGTCTAGTTATATCTGAGATTTGCGGGTTACGTTCACGCCGGATGGTGCAGCCGCGAATCGGATCAGGTATTCCCGCCCCGCTCGTCAAGGTTAGCGCTGACTGCCGCGAACGAACCGGCCTTCCGTGAATTGCGTTTATCTTGCTCTACGGAAGATTACGCAATAGCTGTTTTCCGGCCAATCACTCACAACCTTCTCCACCTGGAATCCCGCGGACGTCATCTCGTCAATCAAGACTTTCTGCGGGATGCCGTGACCGCCGCGGTTCACGGGAACGCCCTTCACCGGCTCGCTCTCCGTGAGCCATTTCCGCGGCGGAAAATCGATCACCGCAAGTTCCCCGCCGGGCTTCAGCGAGCGCAGCAAGCTGGCATCCATATCCAGAGGAGCGGTGAAATGATGGTAGACGCGTCGCAGGACAATCTCATCGCAACAGCTATCCGGCAAGTTGGTCTGCTTCTCGGCTCCCTGCACCACGGTCACATTTTTCAGCCCCTTGTCCTTGACTCTCTCCTCGAGGACTTTCCGCTTGCTCTCGTCCAACTCAGTCAAGTAAACCTTCCCGGTTGAGCCCAGCACACCTGCTGCGGCGATTCCAATCTCCCCCGCGCCCGCACCCACATCAGCGAGCGTCTGGCCGGTGGTCCAGCCCATTAGCTGTCTGAGCCGTGCAATTTCCTGTCGAGATGCAGCGCCCAAACACAGAATCAGCGCCAGTGCGATGAGCCCCAACAGAACTTGCTTATGTTTGTTCATGATAATTTCGGCCATTCGGATCGGGCTCCAAGGCCGGCTCGTTCCTAACACGAATTCAAAGAAATGAAATTGCTGATCGATTTGTTTGCCTCTTGTTCACGAGGTCGCCTTCGCTGCTTGCTCACTATCCAGCATCGCCATTTGACGGGCGTCATAGCGCGTTCCGGCAACACTCTCCGCGGGAACCGCTGCGGCAATCCGCCTCAATTCTTCGCTTGATAATTCCAGCGATAGCGCCCCCAATCCATCGCGCAGCTGTTGACGCGTTCTCGGTCCTAACAACGGGACAATGTCTTGCCCCTGTCGTAACACCCAAGCAATTGCCAGTTGTGGTCCGCTCACACCGTGTTCTGTGGCGATGTCCTCCAGCACTTTCACCAACCTCGCGTTGTGTTGCAGATTCTCCGCGGTAAAACGCGGGAAATGCGCGCGCAGGTCCTTTGGGCCCGCCGGTTTCGACCCGCCCAGTAAACCGCGCGACAGCACTCCATAGGCGCTGACAGCAATGCCCATTTCGCGCAACGCTGGCAAGATATCGCGCTCGATGCCTCGTGATACAAGCGAATATTCGACTTGCAGATCAACGATCGGATGAATTTTCTGCGCCCGACGAACGGTCTGCGCAGACACTTCCGATAATCCGATGTACCGCACGTATCCTTCCCGGATGAGATCAGCAATGGCTCCGACGGTTTCCTCGATGGGCACGGCCGGATCGAGGCGTGAGGGCCGGTAAATATCGATGTGATCCACTCCGAGCCGTCCCAGGCTGTAGGACAGAAAATTCTTCACCGCGACCGGACGAGCGTCGAAACCACTGAACGTCCCGGTGGGTGTGCGCATGGCCCCAAATTTTACTGAGAGCAGGACCTTGTCGCGGCGCCCCTGGATGGCCCGGGCGATCAGCATTTCGTTGTGGCCCATGCCGTAAAAATCTCCGGTGTCGATCAGATTGATGCCTGCCTCAATGGCTTCCTGAATTGTGCGAATGGATTCTTCGTCCTCGACGGGACCGTAGATGCCCGACATACCCATACAACCAAGGCCGGCTTCAGATACTGAGGGACCGGCGGCCCCAAGCTGTCTTTGATTCATTTCACACCTCAGGTTCAGTGGTTGGACTACACTCTTGCGGAATGTTTTAGCTTCGCTTCGAACGCACCAGCGACAAAAACTCGTCGCGGGTCTGCTTGTTGTGCCGGAAAGAACCCAGCATGGCGCTGGTAACAGCCTGCCCGTGTTGTTTTTCGACCCCGCGCATTTGCATGCACAGATGGCGCGCCTCGATGATGACGCCCACGCCCTCCGGGCTGATTTTCTCCGAAATCGCGTCGGCAATCTGGCTGGTCATGCGTTCTTGAATTTGCAAACGCCGCGCAAACATGTTCACCAGGCGCGCAATCTTGCTCAACCCCAAAACTTTCTTGCTGGGCAGATACGCCACATGCGCTTTGCCAAAGAATGGCAGCAGGTGATGCTCGCACAGGCTGAAAAATTCGATATCCTTCACCACCACCATTTCGTCGTAGTGCACGCTAAAGGTGGCGCCATTCAGCACCGATTCCAGATTCTGATGATAGCCACTGGTTAGGAACTTCAAGGCTTTCTCATAGCGCTCCGGCGTTTTGCGCAGCCCTTCGCGCTGCGGGTCTTCGCCGAGAAGCACGATCATCCTGCGCACCAGATCGGCGATGCTTTCCTTGGGTATTTCCAGGGTTCCTTCGTGCAATATGATTTCCGACGGCTTGCTCACTGGTTTTTCCCCTTAGCGGACCGCCATGCGATCCCGCATTTCTTCCCCGGCATACTCGAAAGCGTTATTGGAGGTTTCCTCGATGCGCACGCGTTCCAGTTTCGCCAGCGGGAAGTGTTTCAAGCGCTGGTAAATCTCTTTGCAAAGGTTCTCGGTGGTGGGCACGGTCGCGTGAAAGGCGGGTACGTCGTGGTTCAGCGATTTGTGGTCGAACGGCTCGATCACCTGGCGTTGCACAAACTCGTCGAGGTCCACCAGGTTCACGATCATCCCGGTCGCGGGATGCACCGTTCCGGACACGCTGATCTCCACGACGTAGTTGTGCCCGTGCCCGTAAGGATTGTTGCATTTCCCGTAGACCCGGAAATTCTGTTCAGCCGTCAACTGGTCGCTGTGCAGCCGGTGCGATGCCGCGAAGCGATACCGACGGCCGAATACAATTTTCAGATCGTTGCTCACGGCTGGCTCGCTCCGTTGCGGTAACATTCGGCGAAAATGTCGGGCGACTCATACAGCCGCACTTTGTGCAAGCGGCCTTGGGTGATTTTCGGCTCCAACAATTTCCAAATAGCGCGCGCGATGTTCTCGCAGGTCGGAATTTGGTCCTTCAGTTCCGGCACTTCATAGTTGAGAAACCGATGGTCCATACGCTGCATGATTTCGCGTTCCAGAATCACTTTCAGTTCCTTCAAATCCAGCACCATTCCAGTCACCGGATCCGGCTCGCCCGCTACGGTCACTTCCAGGGTGTAGTTGTGCCCGTGGCCGTGCGGATTATTGCATTTGCCAAAAATCCTGCGGTTTTCGTCGGCGCTGAGCGCCGGATTGTGATACAGATGCGAAGCCGAAAACTCGATCTTGCGCGTCAGATACACCATGGCCAGAGTTGTCACCTATTTCGATGCACGGAGGGTGCCGGCTGGATACGCTCTTCCCTTCCATTCCAGCTTGCCGCTCCTGTAACTTCGATACGAGGCCCACAACACGCCGGCAAAGAGCAGCCTGCCGGGAATACCATACCAGCACAGCATTCCGGGAAACTGATTGCGTCGCAATTCCCACCCGTACCGTGTGCTAATTCCGATCAGGGTGACCAGTAAAACACCGCTGGCGTCGAGCAACGAGTTGGTGAGAAAGTCGGCCAATGCCGAGGCGAGCAACGCCGCGATCAGTGGCAGCAACGCTCCCGCCACTTCGTTGGCCACGCCTTGGCTGGTGCCTCCCATGAGCAGGTAAAGATTCTTCCTCCAACCTTCCCACATGGTGTCAAAGCTCCGATACATGCGCACGCGCACGATTCCTTTGCCGCTGCCGAACCATATGCGATGACCGGCTGATTTCACTCGTTTGGCCAGTGCCACGTCTTCCAGAATTTCCCCGGCAATGCCGGCGTGCCCGCCCACGGCTTCGTAAATGTCACGGCGAATCATCAGGAACTGGCCATTCGCGGCAGCCGCGGGGTTCTGAGCATCGTTCACTTCCCGGAAGAAGAACTTCTTGGCCAAACGGCAATACACGTACGGAATCAGCGATTTTTCGTACCATGTTTGCATCCGCTGTTCCGGTGAAAAGGAGACCATCACAACATTCTCTTTCGCGGCGACGACCAAAGCAGAAGCTGCAGAACCCTTGCTATGAACGGCATCGGCATCGGTGAACAGCAGCCATTCGCCTTGGGCTTCGCGCGCCCCCAGCGATAGCGCGTAGTTCTTGCCTACCCAGCCTGCCGGCAGTTCCCGGGTTTGCAGCAATCGCAAATGAGGGAACGCTTTCATCTGCCGCCGAACGATTTCCGCCGTGCGGTCGCTGGACGCATCGTCGATCACCACAATTTCGCCAATATCGGACTGCGCCACCAGCGATTCAATACACACGGCAATTGACGGCTCTTCATCGCGTGCCGGGACAATGGCACTCACTAGAATCGGCTTTTGCGCGGAAGTGGCCATCATTTTCGCAGGTTTTCAGCGCTTCCTGGTGCGGTTGCTGTGCGTTATTATAGCTGTAGATGAACAACATCCTGCGCAAAATCATGGCCTGGGGCAGCATGACCTTTGCCTTCGCTGTTCTGGCCTTTTTTACCCTTCCTCACTACCGGCAAGGCGAGTCTTCCATTGCCGGGAAGAAGGCCGAGGATTTTGCCTTGGAGCTGGACGGCAAGCCCGCCCATTTATCGGACCTGCGCAACAAAGTGGTGGTACTGAATTTTTGGGCCAGTTGGTGTGGCCCGTGTGTTGAAGAAGTGCCCAGCCTGGTGGCGCTTCAGCAGCGCATCGCTTCACGCAATGGCGTGGTTCTGGGCGTGAGCGTGGACGAGGACCCGGGCGCTTACGAAAAGTTTATCCGTGACCAGCGCCTCAATTTTCCAACTTATCGCGATCCTTCCAAGAAAATCGCCACCGATTTCGGCACGTCCATGTGGCCCGAGACCTACATCATTGATCGCAAAGGCGTGATCCTTCGCAAGATCATCGGGCCGCAAGACTGGAATTCTCCCGAACTCCTGGCCTATTTCGACGATATTCTTGGCCGCACGTGAACGGATTCTCTTGCTAGCTACAAGCTCCCCAGCCAGTCGGCGCTGGTGGTAGTTTTCGCGCCGGCTTTTTGCAGTTCTGCCAACACCTTGCCGGTTTCCTTTGGTTGCACGGCGCGAATCAGGTCGGTTAACACCGTCACCTCGAACCCATGTTGTAGGCCATCCAGTGCCGTGGCGCGCACGCAATATTCCGTGGCAATGCCCACCACCCCCAGGCGTTCAATCTGCAATTCCTGAAGCCGATTCTGCAATCCCGTTGATTCGAAACCGGAATACCCAGGACCCGCCACCGGGACTCCCTTGTGAATAACAACCTCCTCTGGTCGCGCGTGCAGCGGCGGCATCAGTTCTGCGCCGGGTGTGTCGGCCACACAATGCACCGGCCAGGGCCCGCCGATGGTCTCGAACGAACTGTGCTCTTGAGGATGCCAATCCTTGGTATATACGATCGCAGCCTTTGCCCGGCGTGCCGCTTCGATGGTTTTCTGCAATGGCGACAATAGCGAAAGAGTGTCCGCTGCCGCCAGTGCGCCGCCTTCGCAGAAGTCCCGTTGCACGTCCACCACGATTAGAGCCGCTTTCGCCACTGTTGCTGCACCTCCTCAGCTCGCACCGGAATGACACGACGTCAGCTTTCGTGATAATCCATCAAAATCAGCCCAACCATGATGAAGCAAACCGGCCACACCCAGGCCAGATATTTCCGCGTGGGATTCTCCTGCGGTAAGCGCAATTCCAGCCAGCGCGACCACCCCGCCATAATTCCAAACAGCGCCAACGGCGTGTGGCTCAACTCC
The DNA here is from genome assembly GCA_035622555.1 of Candidatus Eremiobacteraceae bacterium. Taxonomy (GTDB): domain Bacteria; phylum Acidobacteriota; class Terriglobia; order Acidiferrales; family UBA7541; genus Acidiferrum. Next base: position 22,348 of record DASPVD010000101.1, read on the forward strand.
GCCAGCAACTCTTCCTTCACATTCGTGACCGCGTGGGTGTGCGTCAGCAGCACGACTCCCCCCAACGCGCACACCGCCGGAAAGATCAGCGCAGCGGCCATGGACTTCAGCCGGTTCGTTTCCACACGATACTGGAATATCGCGAACAGGATAATCAGGAGCACCGCCAGGCGATGCTGCAATACGTCCGTTTGCGCGAAACTCTCCCAAAATCCGTTGGGTCCCATGGGCCAATTTTCGGGGTCGGCGCGGAAGAATAAAAATACCGCCAGCAAAAGGAACGTGAGCGGCCAAATCTTCGCCCAAGAAAAATAGCGGCTCCGTGAAAGCAGCGCCAGAATGCCCATCAGGAACACCACCAGCCCCGCGCAATTGTGGTTGTACTCGGACCAGGCAATATCTGCCGGCGTGTCGGTGTTGAATCCCAAATCCCCCGGAACAAACGACGCGGGCAGCTTCTTTCCCGCCGCGGCCATATCTTTCACCATTTGCTCGGTCGAAGGCGAAATTTGTGTGACGGCAGGGCTGGAAAATCGTGGCATGCGCGGGCCGAAGCGCTCGGCAATGTCGTGGAGGGTCACGCGATCCTCGGTTAGATCCACGCCTGGCGGCTGCGCGGTCATCGACGCCGCGACCAGAATCACCGTGAGGCCGATCCCAATCTCCACTTCCGCGAAGCGCAGCAAGCTCCTGGCGCCTATCCCCGAGTCCGTCTGAAGATCGCGCACGATGTAATAATTCGCCGCGCCCAGAAGCAACAGCACGCCGAGCAGAACAATTTTTGCGCCCAGCATAACGCCGTAAGCGGTGCCGTACATGGCGTCCCAAGAGCCTACGTAGACCCAGCTCATCAGGATGCCGGCCAAGATCAGGGTGGCCACGTTGATCTGCGCCACTCTTGAGAAATTCTGAGCGATTTGGTTCCGGGCAGGCGGGACCGTCGCGCGTTTCGCTGCGATCAGCAAATACGGCAGGCCCCCGATCCAGCTTGCGGTGGCCAGATAATGCAGGGCGGTCAAGCCTACCAACATGGCGCGATGGTCCATTCGCGATGCGGAATGGCTGGTCATGACCGAAGCCGCCAGGATCATTGCACCCGGCAAAAACACTAGGGGGCTTACATTCCTCCGTAGAGTGACTGGCCAAAGCGCAATCGCCAAGGCCGCGACAATCGCCAGCACTCCGGCCCACAGAAAATTGGCGCTCAGGACGATTCGCCAAGGAATGTCCGTCGAGTAGGTCAGAACCATGGAATTGGCAATTACAAAAAACAGTTGCGAAAAGGCCAGCGCCAAGGCACATCTCCGTATCAGCTTCCAGCTCGCCCGAAGCATTTCCTCGCTGCGTAGTTCGGCGGTTCGCGTAACCACGGTGAGAAAGACAATTCCACCCACGGTGAGAGTCTGAAGACACAAGATCGCAGCGCGCAGCAACACCACCAAAAATCCGAAGATGCCCAGCAGTTGAACCATTTTCCCCGTTCAGGAAGCCGTGACCGTAAACGGAATTTCGCCCCGGGTAATGTGTCCATCCGGCGCCAGCACTTGCCAACGAATGCGATACGCTCCCGGCTTCAGCCCGGTGGCTTTGCCGTTCAGAGTATCGGGGGAAGACTGCGCGTCCAGGGTGAGATCCCTGGTGGAATTGTCGGGATTCAGCAATTGCACTTTAGAGAGTTTGGCGTCAATGCGCACGTTGTACTTCAGCATGATGGGCACGTCCGGGCCAGCGACTTTGCTGTTAGCCGCGGGACGCGACTCCTTCAAAACCGCATGGCCTTCTACGATTCCACTAACCAGAAGAATCAAGCCAGCCGCGGCAAGCGCCGCAAGCAAACGAAATGTGGTGAACCTGCTTGGTGTCATGGTTCCTCGTTGTTGTGCAAGTCTGCTCGAACACGCGGAGCAGTCCTACAAATATAACAAGGATGAGATGAGCGCAGCAGGAGTTGTGTGGTTGCGCAATTTATTGACGAGGGGAGTCCGGCAATGACACCCGGCTTGCGGGTCATTCGTAGCGCAGCGCTTCGACCGGATCCAGCTTCGCAGCCTGCATGGCCGGCAGCCAGCCGCTGATCACTCCGACCACGATCAAGATGAACGTGGACAGGAACAAGGTGGTAGTGGAAAGCGCCAGATGGATATCCACTTTGCCGCTATCGTCTTCGTACGCTGGCCCGAGGAAAGGCAACGTACCGATCAGTGAAGTCAGGCACCACGAAATGAGCATCCCGACGGCTCCCGCGGCCAACGTCAGCACCAGGGCTTCCATCAAGAATTGCGAGCGAATATGCCATTTGCGGGCACCCAGTGCGCGTCGCAATCCAATTTCGCGCACGCGCTCTTCCACCGACACCAGCATGATGTTCATCACACCCACGCCGCCGATCCCCAAGGTCATCGCGCCAATCAGGAACAACAGGCCCTCGATGCCCAAGGTGATTCCGTCGTAGATCGGCTTAAACTCCTGGCGGCCAAACATGGTGATGGCTCGCTTATCATTGGGGGAGAAATGCTGGCGGTTGCCCACAGCGGTGCGAAATTGTTGCATCGCTTGCGCCTCAAACTCCGGAGCAACCGGCTCGAACACCATCACACTGGCATAACGCGCGTCCCAAATGTCCGACGCTGCTGTGTACGGAATAAACGCGGACTCGTCGTCACAATTGAAGTAACAGCTGTCCGCGAACTTCATGTCCATGGTGCCGATGACGGTGAAGCGCACGCCGTTGATGCGCACGGTTTCATTCACCGCGGGCTCGCCGCTGAACAGCTTTTTCTTCAAGCGCGCGCCCAGGAAGACCACGCGTCGCCGTTCCTGCACGTCCTCGGCGGAAATCCAACGCCCTTCAGAGGGCACCTCGTTGCGCATTTCACCGTATTCGGGAAACACTCCGCGGGTAGCCGAGTCGGAGAGCCGTTCATCGTGGGAAATACCTTCGAATTTCACCGTTTCCAGGGTTACCCACCTGATCAGCGGCGACTGCGCTTTCACCCAATCGGCGTCTTCTTGCTGGAAGTGGACTTCTTTTCCGGCGCGCTCGCCTCCCGCTTGTTCGCTGGTTGTGCCCGGCCAGCAGATCACCGCGGCTTTGCCAAAGACCTCGAAGGTGTACAGCAACACGCTGCGAAAGCCCGATCCGTAACTGAGGAGCAGGGTCACGGCAACGATGCCCCAGGAAATGCCGGTCATAGTGAGCAGGCTGCGCACGCGATTGCGACCAAGGGCGATCCAAGCTTCCTTGAAGATTTCACTCAGCACGGCAACCTCGCTTGCAGTTCGATAGCGAACCAAAAAACTTAGAACTTAAAACTAATAACCCGCATCATCCACCTGCTTCAAAACGCAGCGCCTCGATCGGGTCGACCGAAGCAGCGCGATTGGCCGGGTATAACGCCGAGAGCACGGCAATCAAGCCCAGCAAAGCGACAGTCGATGCCGCCAGTCTCCAGCTGGCATCCAGGCCATCGAAATACGGGATGGGCGGCATCAGCTTCACCAGACCGCAGAGCCCGTACGAAATAATCAAGCCGACGGCGCCGCTGATGAACACCACAATTACGGTTTCCACGAAAAATTGGCGGAGGATCGACGCCCTGGTCGCGCCGAGTGCTTTGCGCACGCCAATTTCGCGCGTCCGTTCGCGAACGCTGACCAGCATCACGTTCATCACGCCCAGGCCGCCGAGGAAAATGGTCGCGACGCCCACCGCGCCCATAAAGATTTCCATGCCCACGAAAATCATTCGGTTGGCTTGCGCGTTTTTGACCGTATCCCAGATGCTGGCGGCTTCCTCATCACGCGGATCGAAATCGTGCAAGCGCCCGAGGGTGCGACGAATCTGTCGCACGCAATCCGGATGCGTTTCCAAAGACCACGGCGCGGCCAAGAGGCGGTCGACGGAATGCTCGACGGCGGGAGGCTTGGGAGGGAAATCGCGTTTCATGGAATCAAACGGGATGAAAATCTTGCGAATGTCTACGCCGTCGTAGCTGGAATTCTGGTCCTTGGTTTTCATCACCCCGATAACGGTATAAGGAATGCCATTCAGTTCGATGGTTTGCCCCAGCGCTTCGCGGTCGGCAAACAACTGCTTTTTGGCGTCACTGCCCAGGAAAGCCACGCGCCGGCCTTCTTCGTTGTCCTCATAGTTGTAAAACCGGCCGTGGTCGACGGTGATGCTGCGAATCTCGGTGAAAGGAGGAAGCGAGCCGACCGTGTCGAGGTCCCCACTATTGAACGCGCTGTGCACTTTCACGTTGTTGCCCGATTCGGGAATGACGTACTTGCACGCCGGGGCTTCCCTGGCGACTTCTTTGTAATCGTCCTCCATCCAGTGAACGACGCGGCCGGAACGCAACCCGCCCGCCTGCATACTGGTGCGGCCGGCGAAGACGATCATCACATCCTTGCCAAAGTTTTCCTGCTGTTTTTGAATGCCGCGGCCCAAGCCCTCGCCTGCCGCCACCATCAACGTGATCGAGATGATGCCCCAGGCGATGCCGAACATGGTCAGCAGGGTCCGCCGCTTATGGGCCCAAAGCGTGGCCAGGGTATCCCGCAAAAGATCCTGGAAGGTCATAAGGGCCGCTATTGCAGAATGACTTGCTGCTTTTCGGTCAATCCGGAAATGATTTCGGTCTTCACCCCGTTGGAGATTCCCAGCTTCACCGGCACTTTCTTCCGCCCATTGTCGGCCTTGGGGTCAGGCAGCTCGATCGAGGCGTTGCGATCTTTGTCGTAGATCAACGAGGCTTCCGGAACCATCAATACATTTTTCTTTTCTTCCAGGATGATTTCGGCGTTCGCGGTCATATTGGCTTTGAGCTCGCCATTGGGGTTGGAAATGGATACGCGCACTTCGAAGGTGGTGACGTTGTCCTTCTCTTTACCAAACGGTGAGATGCGGGTCACCTTGCCGGTAAACTTTTTATCCTTGAAGGATTCCACGACAATACGCGCGGGTTGGCCCAGGTACACCTTGCCGATGTCGGCCTCGTCCACCTTTCCTTGAACGTACACTTCGCTGGTGTCGCCCAGAGTCATCACCAGCGTGGCTTGCGAACCAAGAATGAGGATGGAGCTAACACCGTCCCCGACGCTGACGTCACGCGAAAGCACCAAGCCATTGATCGGGCTGACGATGGTGGAATTGCGCAGGTCTTCGTTGGCATTTTCCAGAGCCGCTTTGGCTTGAGAAACTTCCGCCTCGCATTTGGAAATTTCCGCGCGCGACACCATTAAATTGCGTTGCGCACTCATTTGCTTATTCAGCGCCAATTGGTAGTTCTTCTCCGCGTCCTCAACAAAGCTCTTGGACATCACGCCGTCTTTGTACATCTGTTCGGCGCGGTCCATGTTCAGCTTCAGAAACGGCACATCCGGCCCTTCCGCGTCGACCTTATTGCGTTCCAGTTGGGCTTTGGCGGAATCCACAGCCGCTTGCGCCGCTTGATAGTTGGCTTGCGCCTCGCGCACTACGGCTTCCAGTTGGACTTTGTCCAGGTCGGCGAGTACCTGCCCTTCTTTCACTTTGTCGTCGTAGTCGACATAAAGTTTCTTGACCATGCCGCTAGCCTTGGATTTTACTTCAACCTTGGATAGCGGTTGAATCTTTCCGGTGGCCACGACTACCCGCGCGAGGTCTCCGCGCTCAACAGCCGCCAATTTTGACGGGTCAATTTCGTGAGTGGGGCGCAATGCCGCATAAACGCCATAACCACCGCCGATCACCACCAGGGCAGCTACCGAGGCGATGATGATTCGCCGGCGGCGTTTCCTGGCGGCCCTGCCATTGGTTAACCCATTCCCATTACTGGACATACCGACCCCCGAGTTTTTGGACTGGTCCACACACTCATCCACAGATACGCATGGTTTCGAGACAATGTTCCCGTTGACTCGATTTATAGACGAAGGAGAGAGGGCCGAGGTCAGGTCGATGAGCCCGGATTTTCTATCTGAGCTATGGGGAAGTCCCGCACGGGAATAACACTACAACCGAACGTCAGAGGCGGATGCCGCGCAGACGCAGCGCGTTGCTGACCACCGACACGGAACTAAAGCTCATGGCCGCACTGGCGATCATCGGGCTAAGCAGCCAACCAAAAACAGGGTAAAAAACACCCGCCGCGATGGGAATGCCTAGTAGGTTATAGACAAAGGCGAATCCCAGATTCTGCTTGATATTGCTTACTGTGGCCCTAGAAAGCTTCCGCGCTCTCACCAGGCCACGCAAATCGCCTTTCAGTAGCGTGATCCCCGCACTTTCCATCGCTACATCCGTGCCGGTGCCCATGGCGATGCCTACATGCGCCGCTGCCAGAGCTGGCGCGTCGTTGATGCCGTCTCCGGCCATGGCCACGAGATGCCCTTCGGCCCGCAGCTTTTTCACGACATCGCTCTTTTGCTGAGGCAAGATCTCGGCGTGAACCTCGTCGATTCCCAATTGGGCCGCTATTTTTGCCGCGGCTTCCCGCTGGTCTCCGGTGAGCATCACAATGCCCAAGCCATCGGCCCGCAACGCGCGGATCGCTTCTGGAGTGGATGCCTTGACCGTATCCGACAAATAGAGAATTCCCGCTGGCCGATTGTTCACCGCTAAATAGATCGCCGTCGATCCTGCGGGTGCTTGCGAACCGGGTTCCTCGCTGTGAAATGGGCCATTGATGCCCGCGTGGCTGAGAAAGCGGGCAGTTCCGACGATGACGGACTTGCCCAAAACCTGTCCTCGCACACCGCCACCGGGCGAGGCTTCGAAGTCGGTCACTGGCGCAAACGGCAGCTTGCGTTCTTCCGCGGCGCGCACAATGGCTTGCGCCAAGGGATGCTCACTGGAGCGTTCTACGCTGGCCGCAAGAGAGAGCATGGCGTTTTCGGGCAAACCCGACCCATCGACCACCTGCAACTGGACAACATGCGGCTTGCCTTCGGTTAATGTGCCGGTTTTGTCGACCACCAGCGTGTCCACCCGCGCCAGGGTTTCCAGCGCTTCGGCATTGCGCACCAGAACTCCGGCGGTTGCTCCGCGGCCCACCGCCACCATGACGGACATGGGCGTGGCCAAACCCAATGCGCAGGGACATGCAATGATCAGGACAGACACGGCAGCCAGCAAGGCGTGGACAAAGCGCGGCTCCGGCCCCCAAACAGCCCAGCCAAGGAAGGCCACCATTGCGGCAATTACCACAGCAGGCACGAAGTAGGCAGCCACGCGATCGGCAAGCCGCTGCATAGGCGCGCGGCTTCGTTGCGCTTCGCTCACAACTCGAACGATCTGTGCCAGAAGCGTGTCACTGCCGACCCGTTCAGCGAGCATGACAAAACTTCCGTTGGTATTCAGCGTGCCGCCGGTAACTTTGTCCCCAACGGTTTTGTCGACGGGCAAGGGCTCGCCAGTTACCATGGACTCGTCAACGGCGCTGGCACCCTCTTGCACCGTGCCGTCGGCGGGCACGCGCTCGCCCGGCCGAACCCGGAGTGAATCACCCGGTCTCACGTCGCTTAGCGGAACGTCCACGTCTCCGTTGGGCGACGCTCGATGGGCCGTTTGCGGCGCCAGGTGCAGCAACTTGCGAATCGCGCCACTGGTGCGGTGCCGCGCGCGCAGCTCCAGCACTTGCCCGAGCAGCACCAGCGTCGTTATGACCGCAGCCGCTTCGAAGTAGACCGCAACGCCCCCATGCAGGTCGCGAAAAGAGGCCGGAAAAAATTGTGGGAATAGAGTGGCGGCAACGCTGTAGATGTAGGCTGCGCCGGTGCCCAAGCCGATTAGCGTGAACATGTTCGGACTGCGATTGCGCAGGGAAGCCCAGAAACGTTGAAAGAACGGCCAGCCGCACCAGAGAACAACTGGCGTGGCCAGCAAAAACTCCACCGCGTTTTTGGTTGCGCTCTGCCAACGCAGCCCGAGGGCTTCTCCGAACATGGACAGGATCAAAATGGGCAATGACAGCGCCACACTGACCCAGAAGCGCGTGCGCATCAATTCGTATTCGGGATCGGCCTGTTCCTCCGCAACGAGATCCATTGGCTCCAGGGCCATGCCGCAGATTGGACACGTTCCCGGCCCAACCTGAACAATTTGCGGGTGCATGGGGCAGGTGTACAGAATGCCCTCGGGCTGCGCAGCGGCGCTGATCTTCGGCGCGGGGCCCTCCATTCCCGCGGTGTCTGGAGATGACAGGAATTTTTCCGCATCGTTTGCGAAACGTTCGGCGCATCGCGGTGAACAAAAATAATAGGTTTTGCCATCATGCACGGCCTTGCCCGCCGCTTTCTGCGGGTCCACCATCATTCCGCAGACGGGATCTTTTTGTTTGGCAGGTTCGGGGAGAACGGAGAAACTCATGGCCGGCTTGACGGCAGCTCCCGATGCTGTAGCCGCAGGCACGACCGTCCGAGTATTTTCCGTGGATCCCGGCGCAGAAAGATACCTAGCCGGATTCTGCTGAAATTTCTGCGCGCAGCCGCTGCAGCAGAAGTAATATGCTTTGCCATCGTGCTCCGCGCGGGCTCTGGCATTTTCCGGGTTGACATTCATCCCACAAACAGGGTCGCGTTCCACGGCATTTCTCCTTGGTGCTTGCGCGAATGTTCAGCGCAGATGCGTGTAAATCAGTTCCAACAATTCGTCATACATCGCGGCGGTCTCTTTAGGCTTCCCGCTGCTTAGGGCTTTTGCCGCGCAGTGCTGCAAATGATTTTTCATCAGGTTGCGCGCCAATCCGCGCAACGCTTCCTGGACAGAAGCCACCTGAACAATGATGTCGGCGCAGTAGCGTTGCTGTTCGACCATACGCTGCAGTCCGCGCACCTGGCCTTCGATACGGCGCAAGCGCTTCAGATTAGCGGCTTTCAGTTCGGGGTCGACGCCGGCAGCTTTGCGGCCATCGACCGGACCGCACCCGCACGCAAGCAGAGCCTTAGAGGCCGCATGGTTTGCTGTTGCCACAGTTGCTATACCCCCTGCCCCTATTTATACCCCTACCCCCTATTGCTTGTCAAATGCAAATGCCGCCGGAGCCGGCAGCCGATGCCAGAAATTCCGTGAACGCACAGGCTAAAGACACCTTCGACGCACCCGGCACAAGCTGCCGAAGACTTGCTATAATTCAGCGCATGACACTCCTGGAGATTACCTTTGAACTGCAATCCCCGCTGAGCCTGCAGCAGCTAAACCGCCTCGGCGAATTCGCGAACACCTACGGGTTGCGCAAATTCTCGGTGGACGAGCAGAAAAATCACCTCACGTTCGAATATGATGCTTCGCGCTTGCGCGAGACGCAGATCGCCAATGTGCTGGCGCACGCAGGAATCGCGGTTACGCGAAGGGTCAACTAAGACGCTCGACAAGCGCAACACTGGTTAGCGACCGACGGGCGTTCCGCCATTTAGCCTCTACTGTCAGTTTCGTGTCTCCGTAATTTTCCGCCAATAGGCCACCCCGTATGCGGCATGCGTATCGCCAAGCAACCGATGCGACCGCGTGCTCATCCATCCAGGAGATCGATAAGAATTTCTGCAGAAAGTCAGGAGCTTATTTCTTGTGCGAAAACGCGGCCCGCAGTTGTCGTTATTCGTTGTGATGGGATTGTTATGGTTTGCCAGCCTGACCTCTGCTGGTGCCGCCGATCAGACCACTACGATCAAGATTCCTCCGGTAAGAATTCCGGTGAACATCAAAGACCAGGCGGTGACGGTAACCGCGTCCGCGTTGCTGACTCTGACTACGAAGGCACATGGGCTGAATGTCTTGAATCTGCAACTTACCGCCGACTTATTCGGTCTTCAGCAGCACATGACCGACTTGCTGGCGGAACAACTCGACAAGGATGACCACTGCGGCGACCGGATTGCGATCCAGCAGGCCACTCTTACTCCTGACGAACCAGCCAGTCAGGCGGTAGTGCAACTGCACTACGAACGTTGGGGCTGTGCCAAAGTATTTGGCAAGCAGCAAGCAAAACGGCTGGTCGGCGGCAACGCGGTCATCCACATGAAGCTCACGCCAGAGATTGCCGAGGACCACACCGAATTGCAGCTGGTTCCCGAAGTTGGAGCGATTCAGGCAGACGGTTCACTGGGGGAATTGTTGCGTTCGGGCGCGCTGGGCGAAATGCTGCGCGAGAAGATTCGAAGCGCCATCCTAAAGGCATTGCAAAAGGGCACCGACCTCACCGCGACACTCCCCCCGGCCGTACAGGGCTACGCCAGAATTAAAGACGCGCGCTTCCAGGACGCTGGCTCCGCGCACCTGCTGGTGCTACTAGACGGTGAGATACAGATCACGAATGAGCAGATGCAGGCGCTGGCAAAACAGGTGAAAGAACGCACCGCAGCCCACGCCGGAAAATAAGCCCGTCGCCTGTCGAGACCAATCACTGACACGAGACCCGAGGAATACCGTTGCGGCAATGCCGTGAAACAACTCTGCCGCGACGGTCGTCTAATCTGCGCTTGCGTATAGCCCGGCTTGCGCTATGCTGCTCTTCCCCTGGATTGGCCGGCAAATAGGAGATACACCATGATGAGGACGGTTCTAAGCCTGATTCTGCTGTTCCTGAGCGTGTGCGGTTCCACAGCAGTGGCGTTTGCCCAATCGAGTAATCCGGTAAGTAGCGCCCTCAGAGACATCCTCCCCGGCCGGCAGAAAAACACCGTGGCAGTCGTGGAAGCCATGCCAGCCGACAAATTCAGCTACAAGCCTACACCGGACCAGATGACATTCAGCCACTTGGTTACGCACATGACCGGATCCAATTACATGTTCTGCAGCAAGGCCGCCGGAGTTGAAGCTCCTAAGGCCGAGGAAGTGAAAGAAACGGACTCGAAGGACAAGTTGGTCGCAGCTCTGCAAAGCTCATTCGCGTTCTGCACCGAAGCATTGGGCAAGATGGACGATTCCAAGCTAGGGGAGAGCACCGAAGGATTCGGCGGCAAACAAGTGACGCGAGCCTGGTTCGCGTTAGTATTGGCCAGCAGTTGGGCAGACCACTATGCGGAAGCCGCTATGTACCTTCGCTTGAACGGCGTGACGCCACCGGGCGCCAGGAAATAAGCCGAGAGCGGCCAAAATTAACTGGGGCTCCCGCTTGGGATCGGGAGCCCCGGAAGGCGCGTTTCCATGCCAGTGTCGTTTTCACACTGGCGCGTGGGGTCATCCATCCTAGCTTCCCTCTCAGAGGCAGGTGGTTACGAACTCCCGAAACCGCAAGCAAGCCCCTTCCCCCTCGCTTGCTGTTCCGTGAAGCTCGCTACGGAAACGCGCCGACAGCGCGGGTAATGCACGGCGAGCGCCAGGTTCCATGGCATGATTCAACTTCTCAATCTATTGAAAAAACGTATAGTTAGGTCCGGCGGAAGGGGACGGGTATTGATTCAGATTAGTGCGCGAGGTTCATTTCGAAACTCGAAACTTCGGCACCTAGTCGTGCTCTAGTACTCCCAAGCCGAATGTCACAAAATCGCCTGGTAGGTCTGCGCTATCGGTTTTTCGCAGGCCAGAGTCGACACTTAGCGCATGCAAACGTCTGTAGCGGCGCGTCTCCCTCGAACTTGTGCCTGGCTGCTGCTGGATGTACTGCTGGCTATGTGCTTATTGGCTTTGGCTGCGTGGGCGGACGACTCCCCAATGATGCAAAGTCCGCGCGTAACCACCTGCTCTTGCGGATGCGGGATGTCCAAGACATCGGCCGGATGCACAAAAATGTGTGACTTGCCCAAATATGCGGCACGGCGATGGGCCATCACCTGTGCAAAGCCCCATGCGACTCCGGCTGCGGAACCGCCGCATGCGCAGCCGCACCTGCCTCATCCTTCGCGGGCAGAACGCGCCAGCAACTGAGGATCAGTCGGCTGCTCGCCGAGTAATCTGGAAAAAATCTCCGGAATTTCAAAAACGGCGCGATTGTTCAGCGCTTCCGTGTGGGCGCGTACTTCGGCCAGCTTGCCGGGCTGCAGTAATTCGCGCACCGCCGAAGCGACTTCGCGAAAATTGCTCAACACCAGGCCAACACCCTTTTCCCGCACCCACTCGGTGTTATAGCGCTCCTGTGGAAGAGTCCACGCATTGCACTCCAGGATAACCGGGAGTTTGCGAACCATAGCTTCGGCAACGCTGCCCGGGCCGGGCTTGCCGATCAGGAAGTCGGCGGCGAGCATGAGGCGATGCACCTCTTTTGTGAACCCCACGATGTGCAGCGGCATCTTCCAAGCCCGGGAGCGAAATTTCCGGGCGAGTTTTTCATTGCGGCCACAGATAACAATCAATTGCACCGGCAACCCCGCCGCATCGAGCCGTTCCGCAATTTGGTACATCACTTGGGACCCGAACCCGCCGAACAGCAGCATCCCGGTGGGCAAATCGGAACGCAAGTTCAGTTCGCGGCGAAGCGAAGCGGGATCGGTGTTGTCCGCGTGGTAAAAATCGGGCCGAAGAATCATCCCGGAAGTGGCAAAAATGTGCGAAGAATCCTTGCCAATTTGCCGTGCTTGCTCCACCGCGCGCTCTGTTCCGCAGATGACATACTGGTCTTTCATGGGCTCGATCCAGAAGTGCGGAGGAAAGTCTGCCAGGTCGGTGATGATGGTTACAAAGGGACGACCGGGGTAACTGCGGCACCAGGCTTGACCAATCTCGCGATTAAAGTGGGGGATGACCGATACCAACAAGTCCGCCGGCTGCTCTTGGAAGTGCTGAACGAGCAACTTGACCATGGGGCCGTGAAACAGCCGAATGGTGGCTTGCAAGACGCGGAGAAGCTGTTTGGAGCCGAGGGTCCAACCATTGCGTAGCAAGATGTTGTACTGCTCCTGAATGCGAATCCCAGTGAACTTGCGCAGGATGTCCAATTGGTCGGTAAGGTCCTGGAATTGAATCAGGTCCACCTGCCAAGGCCGCCCCTGCCGGGCAATGATGGTTTGCAGTGCCACTGCGGCGTTGCGGTGCCCACCGCCGGCATCATGAAAGAGGATCTGGATTTTTTTCATCGGGGCATTCTCGCACAGCGGATGGCGGGTGTAGCAAGAGCACTCAACATGCCATGTGGAAAACCAATAAAGTTATTTGTGTTCAATAAGTTCCACCAGATTTTTCACTCACATTTTGTGTGCTCTTCACGGTTTGTTCATATCCTCGGCCTAACATTTTTGTATGCGCTGCGACCTTCATGTGCATACCACCGGCTCCGGGATGTGCAATACCCCGGGCCTCACCGGCATTTGCCGTGAATCTTACAACCAGCCCGAAGACGTGTACCAGCGTTGCAAACAGCGCGGAATGTCCATCGTGACAGTGACGGACCACGATTCCATCGACGCCGCCGAAGCCCTGCGGAGACATCCCGACTTCTTCCTTAGCGAGGAAGTAACCGTACGCATGCCCAGCGGCACGGAAATGCACTTGGGAGTCTACGGCATTACGGAAAAGGATCATGTGGAAATTCAGCGGCGCAGGAATGATTTCATCGCGCTGCTGATGTATTTGACCGAACGCAAATTGTTCTTCAGCGTAAACCACGTGTTTTCCGGCTTGACGGGGAGGCGCGAGTTCCAGGATTTCAACTGGTTTGCTTCGTACATCCCGGCGTTGGAAGTGCGCAATGGCCAGATGTGGGCCGAGGCGAATCGAAGCGCGGAATTGTTGGCGAGGAGATTGGGGAAAATCCGTGTGGGTGGCAGCGATTCGCACACACTCAGCGGTGTGGGTTTGACGTTCACAGAAGTGCCCGGCTCACGCACGGTTGGTGATTATTTCCTGGGCCTGCGCTCCGGACGAGGCGTGGTGCACGGCGAACACGGCTCCTATATGAAGCTGACACTGGATATCGGGCGGTTCGCGGGTGGGCTGCTAAAGGAAAAGCCGCTGGCCGTGGCCCTGCTGCCGTTGAGCGTGTTCATGCCCATGATTACCGCGGCGCACTGGCTGAACGAAATTCGATTTTGCCGCAAATGGGCGGGCTCCCTGCTCGGGGAAACGCGGCGCCCACGAATGCTTTGGGACGTCGACCGGGGCCTGGAAGCCAACTGGGCAGGATAAGAGGTTGTCATGGCAGGCGCCAGATCAGTATGGGGATTCATCGAGAATCGCGATCACCGCGTGATGCGGCGAGTCAACAGCTGGCGAGCGCCGCGATGGATTCGCTTCTGGATGCTGTCCGCCACACGCATGGGCGATGGCTGGTTATGGTATAGCCTGGGCGCGTTGCTGATTGCCTTTGGTGGCCCGCGTGGCTACGAGGCCGTAGGCGCTGCCGGATCCGCGGCGCTGCTGGGAATCTTGGTGTTCAAGGGGCTGAAAAGACTGAGTCATCGCCCGCGGCCCTGCCAAGTCCAGCCGCACTGTTGGGCCAAGGTTCTCCCTCCCGATCAGTTTTCGTTTCCCTCCGGTCACACCATGACGGCGTTCTCGATCGCTCTGGTGGTGAGCTGCTACTATCCGGGATTGGAATGGCCGCTGTATTTCCTGGCTGTCAGCATCGGCATCTCCCGGGTCATCCTGGGGATGCATTTTCTGAGCGACGTTCTGGCGGGAGCGGTTCTGGGCTCGGGACTTGGCGTGGCCTCGATCGTGACGTTCGCCGCTTACGGTTTGGCGTGATCTTTCGCCAGTTGGTCTAAATCACCGGCTTGGGATGTTCGGCCAGGGCTTGCCGGAATGCGGCAAGGTTGGTGGCGTCGATCACGGCCGTGCCGGTGTCCACAAAAGTGGGCAACGGGTCGGTCGGAGCAGTGGCCCAATCCTTGAATTCGTGGACGACGTTGTGGTGCAGGTCATCCAAAAAGCGAACACCATAGAAAGCCATGACGTAGGGTTTTTGCACGACCGTGGCGGTGATCCACTGGCGATCGATGGCGTCCAAGGTTTGCGGGTCCTTGTCGAAGGCTACGATTTTGATCTTGCCGGTCATGTCCAATCGGTGCAGGGCGTCTGCTGAACCTTCACCGCCGGAGGCTTCCAGGCAGATGATTCCGTCGATTTTTTCTTTCTTGATCAACAAAGCGGAAATGGCGTCTGCAGCGACGCCGGAGTCTCCCTTGTCATCGATGGTTTGGGTGATCTGAATACCGGGATATTTTTTCAAAGCTTCATTGAGGCCGCGAACGCGCTCCTCGCTGTTGTGCTGGCCCGGCAGGGTCACGACCACGACCCGCCCCTGGCCGCCGAGCAGCGTGGCCATGCGTTTGCCGCTTTCCTCACCGGCGCGGAAGTTGTCGGTGCCGATGAACAGCACGCGTTTGGAGTCCGGCGCGTCGGCGTCGATGCAAATGACCGGGATGCCTTGCATGATGGCATGGTCGATCGGATCCTTGAATATTTTAGGATCGCTGACGGAAACCAGAATGCCCGAGGGGTGCTGACCGACTACCTGTTGAAAGGTGTTGAGTTCGTCCTGAGGCGAGAAGGTGTTGGGACCGACCAATTCCACTTTGACTCCGGTATTTTTTCCGACGTCGGTCAGGCCCGCGGACGCCTCCTGCCAATAAGGAAGATCAATATTGGTGGCCACTAAAACATAGCGCTCGTTCTCCTGGTGATACGGCTTTTCGCAGCCACTGAGAAAGACCGCGAGCACCGCGATGCCCAAGCCACAAATCATGCGATTCGTTTGCATATTCGGTCTCCTAGTTCAGAGGCTTCCCAAGCCAAGTTAATTCTGGTGGGAAGGGTCCGGTTGATTTGGCAGAAGCCTAACACGGCGCTGAGAGGGATGCCAAACACTGGTTCTGTTTCGGAGCGTCCCGTCCTTGAATTCGTGCCGGGCGTCGACGCCAGGTGCCTGTTGCATATCGCAATTACAGGGAGTATATAAGCGATTCGCCGAGCAGATGGCAGAGGTTAACGTGGCATCCTACCCGCTTCTGGAAGTAACCGTAGAATCCCTGGACACGGCACTGGCCGCGGAACGCGGTGGTGGCGACCGAATCGAGCTTTGCGCGGAGTTGGTGCGGGGCGGGCTTACTCCGTCGATGGCGGCGATGCGCAAACTCCATGAAGAGCTGGAAATCCCGGTGTTCGCGATCATCCGGCCGCGCTCTGGAGATTTTGTGTACACCGAAAAAGAATTTGCAGCCATGAAGCGAGACATTGCCGCCGCACGCGAATTGGGGATGGACGGGGTGGTGTTTGGTATTCTCAAGCCGGACCACTCGGTGGACATCGAGCGCACCGCGGAATTGGTGCAGTGGGCGCGGCCCCTTGAGGTCACGTTTCACCGCGCGTTCGATGAGACTCCCGACCCTACACAATCTTTGCAAGATGTCATTGAAACAGGAGCCGCACGAATACTGACGGCAGGCGGCGCGAAAACGGCGGCGCAAGCGGTCGAAACCCTGCAGAGACTGGTGAAGGCAGGCGCCAATCGCATCCTGATCATGCCAGGCGGGGGCCTGGACGCGACGAATATCGGGCAGATGGCGATGCGCACGCAAGCGCGCGAGTTTCACTCGGGATTAGGCAGTGTGCTTCCTTATGGCAGCAGCAACTTACAGAGGTTCGAGACGGAAATTCACAACATGAAGGTGGAGCTAGCGAAAACCGTCGCACCCCGCAATTCGGTTGCAGGCAGGCAGTCGAACACCGCGTGATAGCGGTATGCCGCGACCCAGCGGCGTACCGGTTGGTTGCCACAAATCGCGAGAGCGTTATGCTTTCTGGGCTTGCCGCCGGAGAAAAGTAGGCACGTCCAAGTCATCTTTCACCACTTCCTGGGAAGTGTCGCGAACCACGGGCCTGGGATGGCTGGCCTGGTTCACTTGATTGACCACGTTAGGCGGGGTAACCGGCAGCTCAGGTTGCTCGGACACGTCACGACCGGCCTTCCAGGTGCGCGGCAAGAAGGATTGTTTCTGCTGCGGGACTTGTTTCTTGGCTTCCTTGAAGCCAGCGGCAATCACGGTGATCTTGACCATATCTTTCATGGCTTCGTCCATCACCGCGCCAAAGATGATGTTAGCGTTTTCGTGAGCAGCCTTCTGAATGACGCTGGAAGCTTCGTGTACTTCGTGCAAGGACAGCGAAGAGCTGCCGGAAATGTTGATGAGAATGCCCTGCGCGCCCTGAATGGAATTGTCTTCCAGCAACGGGCTGGAAATGGCCCGATTCGCGGCGTCCACCGCGCGGTTTGCGCCGCTCGCCACCGCTGTGCCCATAACCGCGTAGCCCTGGCCGTGCATGATGGCCCGTACGTCGGCAAAATCGCGATTGATGATTCCGGGGACGGTAATGATGTCTGAAATACCTTGAACGGCTTGACGCAGAATGTCATCAGCGATGCGAAACGCGTCGAAGAAGCTGGTTCCCGGCTCGACGGTCTCCATCAAGCGCTCGTTCGGAATCACGATGACGGTGTCCACGACCCCGACCAACTCTTGCAAAGCTTGCTCCGCTTGCAGCATGCGGCGCTTGCCTTCGAAAGCGAAGGGTTTGGTGACCACGGCGACGCTCAAAGCGCCCAACTCACTGGCGAGCGAGGCCACCACCGGCGCCGCGCCACTTCCGGTACCTCCGCCCAATCCCGAAGTGATGAAAATCATGTCCGCGCCCTCGAGCGCCTCGATGATTTTCTCGGTGTCTTCCAGGGCGGCTTTCCGCCCGACCTCAGGGTTGGCGCCGGCACCCAAACCCTTGGTCAGTTTCGCGCCCAATTGCAATTTCACAGGGGCTTGCGACATTCTCAGGGCTTGCAGATCAGTGTTGGCGGTGATGAACTCCACGCCTTCCAGCTTGGCGCGGATCATGCGATTCACCGCGTTGCAACCGCCGCCGCCGACACCAATCACCTTGAGCTTGGCGGGCTGCAACTCCTCGCTAAAGCTCATCCGGATGCCCGATTCTTTTGCTGTCATGCGGTTTCCCCCTGTCCGGCTGGTGAAAGTCCTTTATAAATCCCGTATATCAGCGACGCCACTGAACATTTTCCCTGCCTGTGGAAAAACCGCGTCAGCAGGCCTTTTTTCGCGCGGCCGGGTCGCTACGCTCCCACAAACATGGCGCGTAACTTGGAAACAAAACCGGAGGCTTTTGGCGGAGCAGTGCGGCGCGATTTTGCCGCGCTTAACACCAAGCCGATCACCGTGGCGTAATCCGGCTGCACCACCGCCTCCGGCAGGTCCGCAATGCCGCGCGGTTGCCCCACACGCACCGGCAAATGGAACGTCTGCTCGGTCAACTCCGGCAATCCATTCAGATAAGCGCCGCCTCCCGCCAAAACGAACCCCGCGGGAATTTGCTGGCTCAGTCCCGCCCGTTGCAAATCGTCGGCGACCAGGGCCAACAGCTCCTGGGCGCGCGGCTCGATGATTTCCGTCAGCGCGTGCGCAAAAATGGTCCGCGGAGGACGATCGCCCACGCTGGCGATTTCGATCGACCCATCGGCGGGCAGGAAAGCAGCCGCCGCACAGCCGTGATGACGCTTGATTCGTTCCGCCTCGGGAATGGGGGTGCGCAATCCGACCGCAAGATCGTTGGTGAAATGATCCCCGCCGATGGCGACCACTCCAGTGTGTCGAACCACTCCGCCGCCATACACGATCAGTTCGGTTGTGCCTCCCCCAATATCCAGAAGGCAGCATCCCAAATCCCGTTCATCCTGCGTCAAGCAAGCTTCCGCGGAAGCCAGCGGTTCCAGGACAGTGTCATTGATCAAGATCCCGGCCTTGTTGGCCGCGCTCACCAGGTTCTGCGTGGCGGAGCTCGACGCGGTCACGACGTGAACATTGACTTCCAGGCGTTGGCCAATCATGCCAATCGGGTCGCGAATGCCATTCTGCGCGTCCACGCGAAATTCATGAGGCAAAACGTGCAAAACTTCGCGGTCTTCGGGCAAGGAGATGTTCCGCGCGGCGTCAATGGCGCGGCGCACGTCGTCGCGTTCGATGTCCCGCGGCCGCGGTCCCAAAGAAACGCCGCCGCGACTATTCACCCCGCGTATGTGGCTGCCCGCTACACCGATCACCGCCGACTCGATCGGGAGGTTGGCGACGCTCTCCGCTTCTTCAACGGCGCGGCGAATAGAGCTGACCGTGGAATCCAGATTAACGATCAAACCCTTGCGCAGCCCTTTGGACTCGGCAGCGCCGAGGGCCAGAAAACGCACTTGCTCCTCTTCAATTTCCGCCAGCAGCACGCAGGTTTTGGTGCTTCCGATATCCAACCCGACCAAGTATTTGTCTTTCTTCGCCAAAATTCTCTCCTGCTCGACTATCTCTTTCGCGCGGAGGCGCTGGTGTCGGGGTTCACCACCACCTGGCGGGAATACTGAAGATCGATGGAATGGACGGCACCGTAGTTGGCCTGCCATTGCGCAAAATTTTCCACCAGCATGCGATATTTTCCGGCGAAGTCGCTTTGCCCAAAATGCACGGTGACCGCATGGTCGTCGGTGGCGCCGCTCAATCCGGTGAGCACCACGCGTAGGTCACGAGGACTGCTCAAATCCAGTTCGCTGATATTGTCGGTAGCGCCCGGCTTCACCAAATCCACATCCTTCGTGAACTCCTGGTAGATCTGCATGCGCTTTTCTCGTTCTTCGCGAGGCAAGTTCTCCGAGAGTCCGGTAATGATCGGAAAGTGAAAATCTTCGCCTTCCGGGCGATCCAGAAGAACGCCATGAGCATCAATGAGCGTCAACTCGGTGCCGTTGCGGAAGAAAGCGACCGGAGTGCGTTCGGTTATGAACACGCGCAAACGGTTCGGCAAGATTCGCTGGATGATCGCTTCTTCGACCCACGGCAACTCTTCAATCTCCCGGCGGCGCGTGTTCAAGGGAATGCTCAGTACGCTGTGATTGCGATCGCGCAAGAACAATTTCCGCACATCTTCGGGCACCACAATATGATTTCCGTTGACTTCGATTTGATCCGGCTTCAGCAGCAACACCCGCGGGGAATAGAGCAAGTAGCGTACTGAAAATACGGTCACACCAACGGCCGCGGCGCCGACCAGGGTCCAAGCGAACACGCGGCGGTAGTAGGTTCCGCCCTTGCCGCTGAATTTCTTGCGGCGAATCTCCACGGGTTTTTGACGGCGGAGATAGCGAGGTTCGTCCTCGGCAATCAGTTCGGGCCGGTATGGTTCGTGCTCAGTAGCGGCGGCAGAGACGCTCCGCTGGATGGGCTTTACGCGTTCCACACCACCACCTCGTTTTCGAGAGTAACGCCGTAAGCGTGTTGAACCCGCTCGCGCACATAAGCAATCAGTCGAAACATGTCCTGGGCTGTCGCGCAGCCAGTATTCACGAAAAAGTTTGCATGCCGGTCGCTTACACGCGCGTCCCCCACGGAGAATCCCTTTAACGCCAATTCATCAATCATCCGGCCAGCCGAGGCTCCTGGCGGATTTTTGAAGATGCAGCCGGCGCTCTTCTGCCCGAGCGGCTGACTGGCGCGCCGTTTTTCGTTGCAGATACGAATGCCCTGGAGAATTTCCTGGTACCGCTTGGAGGGGAGTTCCAGCTTCACTGCCAGCATCATATCATCCGGCGCAAAAGAAGTGTGCCGGTATTCGAAGGAAATTTCGCCATCGTGGAGCGTTTCCAAGCGGCGCGTGATGGCTCGATACAGTTTTACTTCGCGGACGTAGGACCCGATCTGCGTTCCATAGGCTCCAGCGTTCATTCGCAAGGCCCCTCCAACGGTTCCCGGCACGCCAATCAGTCCTTCCATACCACCCAGGTTGTTTTTGGCGCAGAACGTGACGGTCTTACCCAAATCGGCGGCAGCATCCACGGTGGCGATATTGCCGTCAATGGCCACGTCGGGATCAGGCTGCGCCAATTGCAGAGCTACGAAAGGCAGTTCGCCGTCCATAACCAGTAAGTTCGACCCGCCACCCAGGAATCTATGCGGCACCGCATTCTCATCCAACAGCTTCAACAGCTCCGGGATGCACTCATGGGAGTTGAGCCGCAAGAGGTCGCTAGTGCCACCGATACAGAGCGAGGTCAGGGCACTCAACGACACGGCGGGCTGAAGCTGCACTTGCAGCTCCGGCAAAGCGCGCAGAAGTTTAGGCGCCTCGATGTGCATCCCTGGCTCCGTCGTCGACCGTGAAATCGGTTCCCAGCAGCAGCATCAACTCGTTACTGGCGCGGCTGACGTTGCCCGCGCCAATGGTCAAAATGGCGTCGCCGGGGCGCGCCTCGCGCAACAGAAACTCGATGGCGTCCTGCATGGACTCGAAGTAATTCACATTTTTGTGGCCGGCTTCGCGAATGCTGTTAGCCAAGGCCGCGGTGGTAATGCCCGGGATGGGGTTCTCGCTGGCCGCGTAGATGTCCACCAGGGCCAGGACGTCCGCCTGGTTGAATGCACGGGAAAAGTCGTTCCATAGGTGTTGCGTGCGTGTGTAGCGATGCGGCTGGAACAGCACCAGCAAACGATTGAATTTGCAACCACGCGCGGCTTCGAGCGTGGCGCGAATCTCCGCGGGATGATGGCCATAATCATCGATTACGGTGATGTTGTTCACGCTGCCTTTTACGTCGAAGCGGCGGGCCACGCCCGCGAACTTGGCCAGTCCTTCGCGGATTAAATCCGTGGCGACGTTCAGGTACAGCGCCACGGCGGAAGCGGCAGCGGCGTTCCTGACGTTGTGAATGCCCGGCGGGTGCGGCAATGCGAAGATCCCCAGGTCTTCTCCCTTGTAAGTCAGGCGGAAGGAGCTACCTAAGCCTTTCAATTCGATGTCGCTGATCACCAAGTCGGCTTGACTGGACGTGCCGTAAGTAATGATGGGCCGCTTCACGTCTGGAATGATCGATTGGACGTTGGGCTCATCGAGGCAAAGCACGGCGGCACCATAAAAGGGCGCGCGGTTGACGAACTGAAGAAAAGCGTTTTGGATATCCTCGAGGGAATCGTACTGATCGAGATGCTCGCGGTCGATGGTGGTGACTACAGCGACCACTGGCGCAAACATCAGAAAGCTGCGGTCGCTCTCGTCCGCTTCCACCACGAAGTACTCGCCTTTGCCGACGCGCGCCGTGCTGCCGGCCTGATTGACCCTGCCACCCACCACAAACGTGGGGTCGAGATGCGCCGCCGCCAATACGGAAGCGACCATGGAAGTGGTGGTGGTTTTTCCGTGCGCGCCGGCAACGGCGATGCCGTATTTCAGACGCATCAACTCGGCCAGCATTTCGGCGCGAGGGATCACCGGGATTTTGCGTTTGTGCGCTTCCAGCACTTCGGGATTATCGGGTTTTATGGCGGAGGAAATCACCACGACGTGGGCATTGTCGACGTTTTCAGCCTTGTGACCCTCGTAAATGGCGGCGCCCAAATCTTCCAGCCGTTCGGTGATGGTGGATGGCTTGGTATCCGAACCGGTTACCGAGTACCCGAGAGTGAGCAGCACTTCGGCGATGCCGCTCATGCCGATGCCGCCGATGCCCACCATATGAATGCGTTGAAAATTGCGAAACGATACCATCATGTGCCTCGGAGTTCTTTCCGGCTCGGCCGCCGCTCGGCCTGTTCGATCAAATCGGCGATATCGCGCACGGCGTTAGGGTGGGCCAAGCTGCGCGCGTTCGCCGCCAGTCGTTGCATCTCTCCGGGCTGGTCCAGGAGAGAGAAAATCTCTTGAGTCAATCGTTGGGCATGCAGTTCCGGTTCCGCGATCAACCGGCCGGCATCGGCTTTGCTCATTTCCTGCGCATTGCGCAATTGATGGCTGTCGGTCGCTTTCCCGAAGGGAATAAAAATGGCAGCGCGGCCGGCTGCGGCCACCTCCGCGGCGGTGATAGCGCCCGCCCGGCAGACAATGATATCAGCCCAAGCGAAACGGTCGGCCATGTTGGCGAGAAAAGGCGCAACTTCGACGGGCAGGTCGTGTCGCGCGTACGCGGCGCGCACATCATTATAAGCGCGCTCACCGGTCTGGTGCACAATTTGCAGCTGCGCTTTTCTTTGCGCCAAAAGCTCGGCCGCTTCCATAAAGGCGCGATTGATCGGCAACGCTCCCTGACTCCCGCCAGTCACTAATAAGTGGAAGGGTGGCTCGGGCTTTCGTGGCGGAATGGCGAAGAATTCGGGCCGCACGGGACAGCCGGTCACAACGGCTCGCGCACCCCACGCTTTCGCGGAGACGGGATAGCCGGTGGCAATTCGTTTGGCCAAGTGCGCCAGGAGTTTGTTGGTGAAACCAGGCTCCGCGTTCGGCTCAAAGATCACGTTGGGAACGCCGCGCAGCCAAGTGGCCAGCAACATCGGTCCGGCGGCGTAGCCGCCTACACCAAAGGCCACAGCCGGCCGGTGACGCTTCACTACGCCCATCGCATCGGATAACCCCATCCCCAGCATTCCCAGATTTTTCAGCAGCGTTGTTGCAGCTTTGCCTTTCAGGCCGGCGACGCGAATCGTCTCCAGCGGCAAGCCGACCGCGGGTACCAGCTTCATCTCGATTCCTCGTTGCGTGCCGACTAACACCACTTCGCGCTCCTTGCCGCGTGACAGCCATTCCTGCGCAATGGCGATTGCTGGAAACACATGGCCGCCGGTGCCTCCACCCGCGATGAGCAGCTTCACGGTTGGCGCCTCAAGCCCGCAGACCTGCGTTGCCGTCGCCTTGCTGCGCAATATTCAGGAGCACGCCAGTAGCCAACAGCATCACCAGCAAACTCGAACCGCCATAGCTCACAAACGGCAGTGGAATCCCTTTGGTCGGCATCATGCCGAGGACCACCGCAAAGTTGATCAGCGATTGAAACAGGACCATCGAGGTGGCACCCAAAGCAAGCATCCGCCCGAATCCGTCCGGCGCGTTGAAGGAAGCGCGCAAGCCGCGCCAGGCGTAAACAGCAAACAACGCAATCACAATGGCAGCGCCGATGAATCCTAATTCTTCGCAAATCACTGCGTATATAAAATCAGTGTGTGCTTCGGGCAAGTAGAACAGCTTCTGTTTGCTCTCCATCAAACCCACGCCGGTAA
This sequence comes from Candidatus Eremiobacteraceae bacterium, assembly GCA_035622555.1. Classification (GTDB taxonomy): domain Bacteria; phylum Acidobacteriota; class Terriglobia; order Acidiferrales; family UBA7541; genus Acidiferrum. The sequence continues at coordinate 46,282 of DASPVD010000101.1, forward strand.
AGCCGCCGGAACCGACGGCAATCAGCGACTGCAACAACTGAAAACCCGCGCCTTGCGGATCGCTTTCCGGGTGAAGAAACGCGGTGAGCCGGGCCTGGCGGTAGGAAACATGGGTAATCAGGAAGAAGAGCACCGGCAGCGCGGCAGCCGACCCGACGGCAATCCATTTCCAGGAGAGTCCCGCAACGAAGAGGATCGCGGTCATGATCAGAAGAATATCGACCGAGGTTCCCAGATCCGGTTGCATCACGATCAGCGCTACGCAGATCAAAATGGGCCCGACCGCCGGCAGAAGCGTGCGCATCAAGTCATCTTTGCAGAATTCCAGACGGGTAATACCGCGGCGACGCAGGTCCAGGAACCAGGCGAGATACAAAATCACAGCGAGTTTGGCCAGCTCCGAGGGCTGAATTTGTGCCGGACCGAATTTGATCCACCGATGGGTGGCGTGAGACTTGTCCAAGAAAAAAGTGCCGACCAGCATCACCAGCACAGCGCAGAGCACGGTATAAACCACCGCCGGTTCCCGCAGCTTGTGATAGTCCATTTTGATCAGCCCGAACATCCCGAGTAGCCCGGCTAGCAGCCAAACGATCTGGCGCAACACAAAATGATAAGAGTGGCCGAATTGCTCCTGGGCGGTGACCGCTGAAGCGCTGAAAATCATGACCGCACCCAGCAGGCAAAGCATCAAGGTCACACCAAACAGCCAGCGGTCGGTTTCGGAAGCACGGGTCACTCGGGGCGTTCCTTTCTGGAGGAATTTTCTGATGAACGCTGGGCCAATCGGTGCACCAGGTCCTTAAAGACTTGCCCGCGCTGCTCGTAATTCTGGAACTGATCGAAGCTGGCGCAAGCGGGGGCCAGCAGCACCACGTCTCCCGGTTTGGCGGCCTGCGAAGCAATGGCGACGGCATTTTGCAGTGTGCCGGCACGCTCAATCGCCACACTTCCTGCGATTTGCTGGTCAATTTTGTCGGCGGCAGCGCCGATCAACAGGACCAGAATGGCTTTCTGGCGCAGCGGTTTCTGCAGCACGGTATAGTCGCTGCCTTTATCTTTGCCGCCCAGAATAACGAGAATCCGCCCGGGAAACGCGTCCAACGCTTTTAGCGTGGCGTCCACATTGGTGGCCTTGGAATCGTTGTAGTAGCGCACCCCGCCGATTTCCGCGACAAACTCCAGACGGTGCTCGACCGCGGTGAAGCTTTTCACGGCACTGCCGATGCTGGCCGCGTCCACTTCGGCCAGCCGCGCCGCAGTTGCCGCGGCCAAGACATTTTCCAGGTTGTGCGCCCCGGGAAGGGGAATGTCCGCGATCTTCATCACAAACTCTTGCTTGCCTCGATGGACGATCACAACGCCGTCGTCGCGAACGCACGCGCCCTGGTCCACCGTCTTGTTGCGGCTGAACCAAAACAGCTGCGGTTTCTTCGGAAGCAACGCAACCGTCGGCGGATCGTCGGCATTCAATACCGCCGCGTCCAATTCCGTCTGGTTGGCAAAGATGCGCGCTTTCGCGGCGGTGTACGCCTCCAGGGTCTTGTGGCGGTCCAGATGGTCGGGAGTGAGATTCAGGAACACGCCGATATTGGGGCGAAACTTGTCGATCAATTCCAGCTGAAAGCTGCTCAGCTCCACGACCGAAACAGTTTGCGAGTTCATTACCTCGACGCACGAAATCAGTGGCGTGCCCACATTGCCGGCGAGGATGGCCTGTTTGCCGGCGTGCTTGAGGATGTGGTGCAGCAAGGTGGTGGTAGTGGTTTTGCCGTTGGAACCGGTGATGCCGATCAGCTCGCCTTCCAGGAAGCGGTAGGCCAGTTCGATTTCGCTCCAGATGGTGATTCGCTTGGAACGCGCTTTGATCAGCAGTGGATGGTCTGCGGGAACACCGGGGCTCGGGATGATCAGGTCCTGCGCCAGACAGGTTTTCTCCACATGCCCGCCCAATTCCAGGGTGACGCCCGCTTCACGCAATTTGGCGGGTGCGTCGCCGAGGTCGTTTTCAGGCCGAGTATCCGTCGCGGTCACGATGGCATTGTGCTTGGCGCAAAACAGCGCCGTGGCGATGCCGGTACGCGCCAGTCCGATGACCAGCACGCGCATTTTTCGTAATTCAATCGAGCCGGGCATGTTGCCGTTCGTTCCTCAAACCAAACCTCAACGTAATTTCAGGGTTGTCAGCGCGAACAGGGCAAACACCAGCGCTGCAATCCAAAATCGCACAATCACTTTGCTCTCGCTCCATCCCAGCAGTTCGAAATGATGGTGAATCGGCGCCATGCGAAAGATTCGCTTGCCCCGCAATTTGAACGAGGTCACTTGCAGAATTACCGACAGGGCCTCCACCACAAATATTCCCCCCACGAACACAAGAAGGACTTCCTGCTTGATGATGACGGCCACGGTGCCTAGGGCGCCGCCAAGCGACAGCGATCCCACGTCGCCCATGAAGACTTCCGCGGGATGCGCGTTGTACCACAGGAAACCCAGCGATGCGCCCACCAGCGCGCCACAGAACACGGTGAGTTCACCCACGCGCGGGATGTACTGAATTTCCAAGTAAGCGGCCCAACGAAAATTGCTGCTGACGTAGGTCAGAACGGTAAGCGCGCCGGCCGCGATCACCGTGCAGCCAATCGCCAGGCCGTCTAATCCATCGGTCAGATTGACAGCATTAGAACTGCCGGTGATGACCACGGCGACGAACACCATGAAGGGTATGTAAGCAAGCGGCCACCAGTGCGGCGCGTTCAGCAGGCTGTGAATCACCAAGTCCGGCCGGAACCGTTTGAGGAACGGCACAATCAATTGTGTGGAATAGGCGCTGTGGGTGGCCAACATCAGCAGGATGAAACCGACGAACGAGCTCACCGCGACTTGCAGCACGATCTTGCTTTTCCCGGTCAACCCCAAATTGCGGCGCTTGGCCACTTTGGCATAGTCGTCGATGAACCCGATGGCGGCGAATCCCAGCAGGGCAAACAGCGCCAGCATCACGAAGGCATTCGAAAGGTCCGCCCACATCAGCACGGGAATCGCGGTCGAAAGCACGATCAGCACGCCACCCATGGTCGGTGTGCCGGCCTTCTTTTTGTGTTCCTGCGGCCCTTCTTCCCGAATGAATTGGCCAATCTGTAGTTCACGCAGCTTGCGAATCAGCCAGGGACCAAACACCAAGGCCAGAAACATGGCAGTCAGGCTGGCGTAAACCGTCCTGACGGTGATATATCGAAAGACGTTCAGCGGACTGAAGTATTTCTGCAGGACGTGGTAGAGGAGGTAGTAGAGCATTTAGTGCGCTCCTCCCACCGCGGAAGGCGCATCGACGGGAGCAAAACGTCCCAGAAACGCTTCGACGATGCGCTCCATTTTCACGCTGCGCGATCCCTTGACGAGCAACAAGTCGTGGGGTCCGATGAGATCGGCTAGAAACTCAGCAGCTTCGGCAGGTGTGGCGAAGAACCTGGCGCGCTGCTTTGGCAGACCTGCCGCGACCGCACCTTCGACGATCTGCGAGGCGTCGCCTTGCACACCGATGAGGTAATCGATCTTCCCGGTTTTGGCGGCATGCTCACCCGCTTCGCGGTGCAGTCTCGGAGAGCTCGGACCCAGCTCGCGCATTTCTCCCGCGGCTAGAATGCGGCGCTGGTAACCGGGGGTGGCAGCCAGCAAATTGATCATGGCTTGCAGCGCCGCGGGACTGGAGTTGTACGAATCGTTTATCAAGGCAAGGCCATTGGTGAAGCGAATCAGTTCGCCTCGCATTGCCGGTGTGCGCAATTTGCGAAGCACTTCTTGCGCGTCGCCATCGCGGATATTCCACAAACTGGCAGCCGCGATGGCGGCGAGCGCGTTCCACACCACGTGCCGGCCCGGAAGCGGCAGTTCCATTCGCGTGCGTTTCTGTTGGTGCACCAGCGTGAACGAAGTCCCGAGCGCGCCACGGTCTTCGATTCCCTCCGCGGAAAACTCCGCCGGATTCTCGACGCCGTAGAAAATCACGCGGCCGGGCGCCACGGAGGCCATGGCCGCAACCCGCGGATCATCCGCATTCAACACCGCGACGGAATTGCTGCCCTGCAAGCCCTCAATCAACTCGCGCTTGGCCAGGGCGATGTCGTCCACCGATGTAAAATTCAGCAGATGAGCCGGGCTGACGCGGGTCTCAATGGCTACATCCGGAAGGGCAATCGTGGCGAGACGCTTCAGTTCTCCGGGAAATGACATACCCATTTCGAGCACGGCCACGTCGTCGGTGTCATCCAGGCGGAACAGCGTCAACGGCAGGCCGTACTCGTTATTGAAGTTCCCCTCGGTTTTCAGCACCCGTAGCTTCGAACCAAGCAATGCCGCCACGATCTCTTTCGTAGTGGTTTTACCGACCGAGCCAGTAATGCCGCAGACTTGTTTCCCCCATTGTTGGCGTACGGCGCGAGCCAGGCGATGCAATGCCTGGAGCGTGTCGGGAACGGCGATGCAACGGTCCTGTAGCCATCCCGGGAAACGCGACAGGAGCGGGCCGGCCACAATTGCGGCCAACGCGCCGGTCTCCATGGCCGCGGCCACATAGTCGTGTCCATCGTGAACCGGACCGTGTACGGCGACGAACAGTTCTCCGGGACGTAGCGTGCGAGAATCAATCGAGACACCGGCCAGCCGGGCCATGGGGTCAAGTCCGTTCCCGCATTGGCCCGCCACCGCATTAGCCACCTGTGCAACCGTCCACCGCATAGTTTCCTCAAAAGGCTGGCTTTCTCCAGGGTCCGGCCGAGGTAATGAGCTCGACCGTGCGAGGGCACCTTCCTGTGCGTACTCACCGGTTGAGGGCTCCTCCTTTGTTCAGCGAGTCACTGCGCTGGCCCGCAGGCGTGGTCTCGGGATGCAAACGAGACGTGAGCGCGCTACGTGCCAAACCCTGTGCCGCCCGAGGGCGGTGCCGCATAGCCGCGATCGTGGAGCGCCTTTCTGGCGACCTCGCGATCGTCGAAGTGAATCGTGTGATCCGCAAAAATCTGATAGTCCTCGTGCCCCTTCCCCGCCAACAGAACCATGTCGCCCGGACGAGCTTCGTCAATGCTGACTTGGATGGCTTTGGCGCGGTCCGGCTCGATCAGGTATTTGCCGCCGGATTTCTGCATGCCGACGACGATATCGCTGATGATCTTCAGAGGGTCCTCTTGCCGGGGATTGTCGCTGGTCAAAATCGAAAGATCGCTCATGCGTCCCGAAAGTTCACCCATGATCGGCCGCTTGGTGCGGTCGCGCGAGCCGCCACAACCAAGCACGGTGATGATTCTGCCTTTAGTGTTTAATTCTCGCGCAGTCCGGATTAAATTCTGCAAAGCATCGTCGGTGTGTGCGTAGTCCACCACTACCAGGAAAGGTTGGCCGCAATCGACGCGCTCAAATCGCCCGGCCACGGCGCGCAGGTTGCGGATGCCCGTTTCGATCTGTGCATTGGAAATTCCAAGTCCCATGGCGGCGCCGATGGCCGCAAGAATGTTGTATACGTTGATGCGGCCGACCAGCGCGGATTCCACTTGAATGGAACCCTTGGGCGTTTGCGCGGTGAAGTCCAATCCTTTGAAGCTAAGTTGGAACTTTTTGGCTTTCAGATCGGCGCCGTTTTGTAAGCCATAGGTGAGCGTCTTGGCAGCCAATCCGGCCAGTTTTCTTCCCCATTCGTCGTCAACGTTGATGACCGCGAGATCGGGAGCACCGGCACCGGTGCCTTCGAACAACCGGCGTTTGGCGGCGAAATAGTTCTCGAAGGTCTTGTGATAGTCGATATGGTCGCGAGTGAGATTGGTGAATACAGCAGCGGCAAAGTGGCAACCCCACAAGCGATCGAGCGCCAGGGCATGAGAACTGGCTTCCATAGTGGCGTAAATGCCGCCAGCATCGCGGATCTCCGCGAAGAAGCTCTGCAGGTCCAGGGACTCCGGGGTGGTGTTGGGCGCAGGACGTTCACCCAAGGGCGTGTGGTAGGCGATGGTTCCGAACAGGCCGGTTTTTGCGCCAGACGCTCGCAGGATGGAGTCAATCAGCGAGGTTGTGGTGGTCTTCCCGTTGGTTCCGGTAACTCCCACCAACTTGAGGGCGCGGGCAGGCTGTCCGCAGAAATTGGCGGCGGTGATGGCCAGAGCCTTGCGGCTGTCTGTGACTTCGACCCAGGGGATTTGCTGCGGCCAATCGGCGGGCGCGGAATTCTCGCTGAGCACGGCAACGGCGCCGCGGGTGGCCGCTTCCCTGGCATACAGGTTGCCGTCGGTTGCGAGTCCATGAATAGCCACGAACAAGGACCCAGGCTGCACCTTGCGAGAGTCGTTGGTTACTTGGCGGACACGCAAATCCTGGCTGGGGGCGGAGCGCAGCGGCACCCCATCGAGCAAGACACGCAGCGTCAGTTCACCGCTGTGTTCCTGTTCAGCCACAGTCTGTTTCCGTCCTGCCTCTCTGATTGGACCTGGGTCCAACCCTATTTCTGACGTACAGCTGGTCCCCTTTGGCATCGGCGTTTTCTAAGCCCTTTTCCTATTTCGACTTGGCCGAACGCGACGGAGTATCGCTGAACTCCACCGTCACCTTCGTGCCCCGGCGCACCTTCGCACCTGCGGCCGGCGTTTGTTGAACTGCAACGCTGGTGCCAACCAATACCGGGTCAAGTCCCAGGCGCATGCAGGCTTCGGTTACATCCCGCATGGTCTTGCCAGAGAAATCTGGAACCACAATGTCGCCACCATCGTCCGCGGACGTAAGCACTTCCGACGATCTGGCATGTTGGTTGATTGCGGGTTCGGGCTTGGCGCTTTCCTCATTCCCTTCCGGTTGCGCGTTGAAGTCGACTGCCGCGAGGTCGTCCAGCGAGTCATCTTCCGGCTGGTTCTTTTTCTGGTAGGCGGTCTGAACCAACTCCGGATTCACAGGCACGTCCTGTGGCACATCGAGATACGGCAGGATCTGTTCCGCGATGCGCTTGAAAACCGGAGCAGCCACGTCGCCGCCGCCATGAGGGTAACCGGAGGGCGAATCGATGGAGACCAGAATGGTTACAGCGGGATTGTTGATTGGGGCGAATCCGGTGAACGAGGCGATGACGTTGTGTGGAGAATATCGTCCCGTTGCTGGGTCGATCTTCTGTGCCGTGCCGGTCTTTCCGGCAGCGGTCCAACCATCCAGGCGGGCCTTTGGGCCAGTGCCATGCAAAATTACGCCTTCCATCAAGCCTCGTAGGATTGCGGCTGTTTCCGGGCGAACCACGCGTTTTGGTTCCGTGAATGCGGAAGGCATGGGCAGCGGCAGAGCAGTATCACCTTTGCGCAACTGTTGAACCACATGCGGCTTGTAAAGCAAGCCGCCATTGGCAATGGACGACACCGCTGTGACCATCTGTAGCGGCGTCACCCCGACTTCCTGTCCCATGGAGATCGAGGCAATAGAGAAGGAACCCCAATGCTCTAGTCGTTCCAGCAGCCCTCGGCTTTCTCCCGGAAGGTCCACGCCTGTAGGCGTTCCAAATCCAAACGCCCGGATGTATTCGTAAAATTTCGGCGAGCCCAACCGCAGAGCCACTTTAATCGCGCCTACGTCGCTGGACTTCGCCAAAATGTCCGCGACCGTCAACATCCCGTAGCGCTTGTGGTCGTGGAGCAGATGCCCTGCTACGGTGACCGCGCCGTTCTGGCAATCGAATACCTCATCGACACGAATCAGGTTCTGATCGAAGGCCGCAGCGAGGGTAATCAACTTGAAAGTGGAACCAGGCTCGTAGATGTCACTGATGGCGCGGTTAGTGCGGGCTTCGGTAGGAACTTCGGTAGCGGAATTGGGATTGAACTTCGGCCAGTTGGCCAGAGCAAGAATGGCGCCGCTGTTGGGGTCCTGCACGATCACGGAGCCGGCGGGAGCATGGGTCTTTTCGATGGCGGCGGCCAGTTCGCGCTCGGCGATGTACTGGATTTTTTCGTCCAGGGTGAGCACTACATTGACGCCGCGATCGCGTTGCGCTTCGCCGCCGTCAAACCAGCGCTGCCGCGCGTCGGTCATCACCACGATCTTTTCTTCTTTGCCGCGAATCAGATTGTCATATTCATGCTCGATGCCGCCCAGGCCTTTCTCGTCGACGTCCACAAAGCCCAGAACGTGGGCAGCCAAATCGCGCTTGGGATAGTAGCGTTGGTTCTCCTCCTGCAAGTAAATACCCTTCAGGTTGAGCGACTCGACGGCCTCCGACTTGGCCGGAGGCAGCTTTCTTTTGATCCACACGAAGGAACTGCCCGAATCCATTTTTTCGCGAATCTCTTCGGCGGGCATTCCTACGGCTCCGGAGAGCAAGTGAGCCACCATGGCGCGGTCTTTGATTTCCGCAGGCACCGCAAAGGCCGACTGCACCGGAACACTCATAGCCAGCGGATGCATGTTGCGGTCAAAAATGACGCCACGCTTGGGGTAGATGTCGATGGTGTGGCGTTGCTGACGGGCGGCGCGGGAAAGATATTCGCTGTGAAGAAATAGTTGTAGGTAAGCGACCCTTCCAAAGACCGCGGTCATCCAGAACAGCACGAACCCAGCAAGAACCAGCAGACGAACATGAACTTTTTCTTGCTCCATGGTGCCTGGCTTCCGGGTCGCGCTCCGTGCGAAATGCAATTTGATTCAGAACTCGTGTGGTGTGCAGCGCTCGCGGATCACCCTGCGAGTTTAAGGCGCGCGGTTGGGGCGCACATACTGCATGGCGGCCACTTCCGCTCCATCCTGGCTGGTGTATTCGCGAACCTGATTGGTGGTGGGCTGGGTCAGACCCAACTGGCGGCGGGCAATCACGTCGATGCGACGAGGGTCGCGCAAAAACGCAATTTCGAGTTTCAATTTGCTATTTAAGATTTGCGCCTGTTGCGTCTTGGCTTTCAGATCTTCCAATTGGAAGCCGAGATCGATGCAGCGAAAATGCTGGTAGACGTACAGCATGCAGAACGCCGCGATGATGCCGCCGAGTGCCACGGTTTTGTACAGGTTGCGCATTCGCACCGGTTCCACCTGGCGCACCAGGCGGGAGTTATCGATTCTCTTGACGGTGCAAAATTCCACCGCATCGCCGTTTATCTTTTTACGAGCCACTGCCGCAGAAGATTTGGCCAGATGCGCGACCAGACCAGGTCTGGGCGTTTCTGCTTGTCGAGATTTCACCGACGGCGGGAAATTCCGATCGGCTGACCCGCCCCACTGATACGCTGTCGCCATGTTCACACCTTCTCCGCGCACCGGAGTTTCGCGCTACGCGATCTCGGGTTTGCTCTCTGCTCGTCTCCCGTGGGCGTAATGACGTGTTTGGTGAGCACCTTTAGCGTTCCTGCCCGGTGGCCCTCCTGGAACGCGCGCTTCACCAGGCGGTCTTCCCGGGAGTGATAGCTCAAAACCACCCAACGACCGCCGGAATGTAAAGTGGCAGGGGCCCGGTTAAGAAACTGCCCGAGTTCCTCCAACTCTCGATTCACCGCTATCCGCAGCGCCAGAAACGTTTTTGTCGCGGGATGCAGTTTCTGCCTTCCCCACTGCTTCCGGACGCCTGCCACAACCGTTGCCAGGTGCGCGGTGTCCCGGATGGGCCGCGCTTTGACGATGGCCCTGGCGATCTTTCTGGAATCGTGCTCTTCCGCTTCGCGGTACAGCAGATCGGCCAGATCCTTTTCCGGCCAGCGATTCACAATCTTGTCTGCGGTCAAACTGTCTTCCGCCGCGTCCCCGCCGCTCATGCGCATATCCAGGGGGCCGGCTTCCCGGAACGAAAAACCGCGCTCCGGTTGATCAAGCTGCATGCTCGAAACTCCCAAGTCGGCCAAGACCCCGTCCACCGTTGCTATCCCCAACCCGCGCACGGCCTCCGCTATCTTCGAGAAGACCGTTTGCACGAAGCTCACTTGGCTCGCAAACCCTGTCAGCCGCTCCCGCGCGATCTGCAGCGCCTGTGCGTCCCGGTCCAGGCTGATCAAGCGGCCCGTGGATAGCCGGGCGGCGATGGCCGCGGAGTGTCCGCCCGCTCCGGCGGTGGCGTCCACGTAGATCCCGTCGGGCTTTATTCGCAGCCATTCCAACACCTCTGCCAACATCACCGGCGTATGCGGCGTGCCCAATTGCGTTTGTGCGCCCCACTCTGACGAAAAACCGACTAAACCCCGAGAGCGTCTTCGTCGTCATCGGTGAAGGGGTCGTTCTTCATCTGGTCTACCGCGAGCGCGTCATTCATGACTTCCAGGTAGTCCGACATGCCCAGCACCGCGACATCACCCTTCAACAAAGCTTTCTCTCGCAAAATCGAGGGCAACAACACCCGGCCTTGCCCATCGAGGTCCGCCACCTGCCCGAAGTAGCTGGTCCTCAACAAAAACTTGCGCTTCTGCTTGGTGTTTGGCGAGTTGGCCAATTTCTCTTCAATCTCGGTCCACACCTTAAGCGGGTAAATGCGAGCCGTCTCGCCTTTGGGACTAGTGATGTAAAAGCTGGTACCATACTCCTTGAGGGCTTCCAGGAAGAATGCGGGTATCTTCAGGCGACCCTTTTCGTCGACTTTGGCCAGAGAATTTCCCCGCAATTTCATGTGCGCCGTCTCGATGGAGGAATGGTATATCCACTAGGACCACGGCCCCGAAAAAGAGAGCATTGGCTCTACTGTGCCCCACTACCGACCACTTTGCCCCACTTTCTTCCACAGAATAGGCATATTTGCAGGGTTGTCAAGGGAAATCCGCACAATGTGTGGATAATTTGTTGAATAGCGCGAATGCAGGAAGCGTGCGCAGCAACTACGACATTCGGTGGTGAACTGTTTCAGTGGCTCACAACTAATAGTGGTTGGTTGGACGGTCAGATCGGCACCGCTCACGCCTTTGGGGCTGTGCTATTTTAGGGCCACTGAAGTAGCGGATTGGGATGGACTGGTCAGGCCCATGAGCAAACCAGAGATGACCGAGTCGCCGCGGCTGGCTACCGGCGTTCGCGTGAACGACCAGAATCAGCAGCCACGGATGTTGCTGATGCAGGGACGACAGCTTCGGCTGAGCGGCCCAAGCTTGGAAATTGTGATGCTTTGCGACGGCAAGCACACGGTGCAGCAGATCGCTGAACGACTACACCAGTTGTACGCCAAGGCTGAGCCGGAGCGCGTCACGCAGGACCTTCTGAACTACTTGGCGTTGTTGCACGACCAGGGTGCGATCGAATTCTGATTCCCACATCGACCATCCGTGAGGCGCCTAGGAAACCAAGTTCGGCTCAACCGGGGCCGGCTGTTGGCGTTTCACTTTCAAGACCACCTGAGAGATGAACACGGCGCAACCGACGAGCACGGCAATGCCGAAGATGCGGATGGTGTAAGGGGCACCGATCTGCTTGGCTATGCCTCCGGCGATCAGAGCGCCAAGAGGCATGACTCCCATGAACATGGTCGCGTACACGGCCATAAGGCGACTGCGCATTTCGTCGGGAACGCGCTGCTGAATAACGGTGTTGGTGGCGGCCATTTGTGAGGTGGCGGCAAATCCCACAACGAAAAGGACCGCGGCGCAGAGCCAGAAGGAGGTGGCAAAAGAGAAGATCAGCAGGCTGAGCGCACAGGTGGTGCAAGTGGAAGCGACCCAACGGGCCAGTCCTTTGTACTCGGTGCGCGCGGCGAACTGCAAGGCTCCCAGAACGGCGCCCACCCCCGCGGCGCTCATGAGGAGTCCCAAAGTTCTGGCACCGCCGTGAAGAATGTCGCTGGCATAAATGGGGAGGAAAACGGAGTACTGCAGACCGAATAGGCTAAGCAGGGTAAGCAGCAGCAGAGTCGAACGGATAGGCACATCGCTCATAGCGAAACGGAATCCTTCAAGAAAGCTGCGTACCGGCGATTCCAGCAAAGGTTTTGATCCGTTGCGTTTGATATGCATCATCAGCAGGGCAATAATCACCGCGACGAAGCTAAGGCCGTTGAGGAAAAAACACCAGCCTTCACCAACCAGAACAATCGTGAATCCCGCGATGGCAGGACCGATCACCCGGGCGCCATTGAAGATCGAAGAGTTCAAGGCGATGGCGTTGGGCAAATCTTCTTGGCCCACCATGTGAACGAAAAAGGCCTGGCGAATGGGCACATCGAACGCGTTCACGATGCCAACGAGGAAGGCAATGAAAATGAGGTGCCAAGTCTTGATGTAGTGAGTCAGCGTGAGGATGGCCAGGATGAATGCCAGAATCATCGACAAGGTTTGTGTGGTTATCACGCCGCGATGACGGTTGTAGCGATCACCCACGTAGCCCCCCATCCAGGCCAGGCCCAGCATGGGAAGTTGGCTGGCGAATCCGAAGACGCCCAGCAAGGCCGCCGATCCGGTCAAGCGATAGACCAGCCACTGCTGCGCCGTGTTCTGCATCCACGTGCCGATCAGCGAGATCAGTTGCCCGATGATGAAAAGCTGAAAATTACGGTGCTTTAGGGCACGAAACCTTGTTGAGAGATCGAGAATGGAATTCACCATTTGCTTGGATGATTTTAGCGGTAAATCGGTCGCAGCGGAGTGTGGCGCGAATGCTGGGTCAGCAATCAGTGATCAGCTCAACGCGCCCGCGTGGTCGCACTGCAAACTCAGAACTGACGAGGGGGGGTTATTCGTTGGGCGAATCGGGAGCGCCGACGTGGGTGTGGCTTAAATCGCGCAACAGGGATTTTTCGTCGTCGTTCATGCCGCGAGTGAAATTGGGATCACTAAGGCGCTGGTTGCGCGCGGACTCCGGCATATTCTGAAGAACGCCCAGCTTTTGCTTGAGCAGCTGCTGGCGATCCCATGGCATTTGCCGCCAACGTGGGAGCACATCATTTTTGATGTAATCGCGTTGCTCCGGAGTCAAGCGGCGCCAAGTCTGCTCTTTCTGGCGAAGGTCGGCGCGCTGCGCCGGAGTCATGTGGTCCCACTGATTGAACTGCTGGCGAATCTTGGCCTGTTTGTCCGGGGAAAGATTTTGAAAGGCGCGGCTGTTCTGCAACACGCGTTCGCGCTGCCCCGGCGTGAGATCCCGCATAGTGTCAACCCAGGGGCGCGCGGCGCCAACACCCAACTGCTGGCGCGGGTTCAGGTTCGGAGGACGATAGGAATTATTGAAGTTGGTCTGTGGGGCAACGTGCGACTGCGCGGCGTTCCCACTGCCTGACCCCGACGGCCGATTCGGATTGCTCGGCGGACGGTCATTGTGATTGCGATTCTGCGGATGCGCAGGCTCTTGCGCCGGATGAGACTCCGGCGGACGGTCGCTATGGGGCCTTTGAGCCCATGCGTTGCCGGTTAGCGCCGCGCAGGCAGCTAGGGCAAGAATCGCTAATCCGAATTGGGACCTGGCTCGCATCACTCTGCTTCGATCTGTTCCGCTTCGCGCGGCACCGTCGTTAGTGCCCGCTGTAATTCTTCTCTCCACTGCTCCACTGCTTCGCGCCGGAAAACCGGCGCCACAACTTACATCTGCTCCTGGGACTCCGAGGCCTGATCCGCCTGAACCGGTGGAGGCAATTCCTTCAACGGCTCGAAATTCGAGAGCACATCGTGATCTTCCAGCACCGGCAGATCCTGCATCATCTGCTCATCAGCTACGACTGGATTGCTCCAAGGCAACTGCGGTGTCGGACGATGAGAGAACCCCAGCCAAAGCGCGGCTAGCAACAGCATGGAAGCCGCAAAAGCCACGCGGGGCGAAACCCGCAGCCAAGCCCACCAGCTTTGCTTCACCGGCTCGGCGGCTACCAACGCCCGGACACGGGCATCGAATGCTGGCGAAGGCTCAATCATCGGCAATTCATCAAGAAGCCCGGAAACAGCGCGGAACTCTTGCACGCGCAATTGGCACGCGGCACACGAGGCCAAATGCTTCTCGACCTCCTGCCGCTCGCTTTCTTTTAACCGGCCATCCAGGTAACCCAGGATCCGGCTTTCCATTCTTTCGCAACTCATAACCGCCTGCTTTCCCTACCCCTCATGCTTCAATTGCTGCGCGACCAGCGGGGCTAGTTCCACTCGAAGCGCTTCGTAAGCCCGGAAGAGCAACGACTTGAGGGCGCTCTCCGAACAACTGAGAATCTTGGCAATCTCCGCATAGTCCAACTCCTGATACTTGTGGAGCAGGACCGCGGCGCGCTGCTTTTCGGGCAGCTTGTCGATGGCGTGACGAATCATATTCTTGCGCGCACCCTCGACGAGATGCTGCTCGATATTCGGGTGTTTTTCCGGAATATCCAGCTGCCGTTCGTCGCCATCTTCGGCATCGACGGTGACCGGGGCGTCGATGGAAACTTCCAACTTCTTATAGCGGTTGTCGCGGACGGAGTTGAGAGCCAGATTGGTGGCGATGCGGAAGAGCCAAGTAGTGAATTTAGCACTCGGCACGTAGTCTTCGCGCGCGCGATAGACACGCAGGAAAACATCTTGAGCGAGATCTTCCGCCTGCTCCCGGTTCCGCACCATGCGGTACAAGAAGTTGACGAGTGGAGTGCGATAGCGGTGCAATAGAAGCTCAAAAGAGGCTTCGTCACCAGCTTTCACGTCCAGCATAAGTTGGACGTCGGTCCTGGCCATAGCACCCACACTGTAGCAAACACATTTGTTCTCAGAAAGTTGCGGTATCGGGCGGGGCGGCGAGGAAGATACCGCGGGTCGATCCCGACCGTCAGACTTCGAATAAGGCTTTTAGAATCAGCAGGCTGGCGACGCCGATGAAAACCAGGAAGGCGGTCCGCCAGCTGGGCTCCCGGTTGACCTCCGGCAGCAGGTCGGTGGCCGCGACATAAACCGTCACTCCACCGGAAAGGGGCAGCGCGTATTTGAGCTGTCCTTGCAGCTGGCTGGTCAGCAGCACACCGGCCAGCGTGGCGGTGCCAAGTAGGCCTGCGGCGCGTACCGCATGACTTTTTCCTTGGCCACTAGCGAGCACGACGGAAGCAACCGTGAATCCCTCCGGCAATTTGTGCAGGAACACTGCCACGAAAATAACCGTGCCCAACCAAGTGGAAATCAAGAAGCCCGAGGCAATCGCGACCCCGTCGAAAAAGGTATGAATGGCCATGCCGAGAAGAACGGTGCGCCGCGCGTGATGGCTATGCATTTCTTCCGGATGAGTCTCTTCGCCAAAGTGGAAATGCGGGGCGATGGTGTGTTCGAACAGATGGATCAGGAAGTATCCGATCAGCACGGAGACCAGCGCATTTTCGCCCGCGAGATGAACCGATTCCGGAATGACTTCGACGAACGCTACGCTCAGCATGTACCCCGCGCCAAGGGCGAGAAAATATTGCAAGTATTTCCGTGGCCACTCGCGGCGCACCACGAAGTATCCGCCGAGCACGTTTCCACCGGCGGCGACAAGCCCAAGCAAGGCGGCGAGCGCGATGCGAAATGAGAGTTCGTGGGACACAGAAGTACTAAGTTCTCGGTTTTCAGTAATAAGTTAAACCAAAATCCACGGTGCTGTAGCTTCGGGACAGTAGCCTGTTTACTATGAACTCTAAACTTAAAGCTCAAGACTGCTCATCCGCTATGGCGGAAAAGAATAACATCTCCTTCCTGCACGATGTACTCCTTGCCTTCCAGGCGCACCTGGCCGTTTTCTTTGGCGGCGGCGATGCTACCTGCGGCGAGGAGATCGTCGCAGCGAACCACTTCGGCGCGAATAAAACCTTTCTCGATGTCGCTGTGGATTTCGCCCGCGGCTTTTACGGCCGTCGAACCCTTGCGAATGGTCCAGGCGCGCACTTCCGGCTCGCCCGCAGTGAAGAATGGAAACAGGCCCATCAGGTCGTAAGTGGCGCGAATCAGGCGGTTCAGGCCGGGTTCTTGCAAGCCGTAGGAGGCTAGAAGTTCGGCAGCTTCGGCTTCGTCCATTTCCGCGAGTTCAGCTTCCAAGCGGCCACAAACGGCAACCACGGCGGTATTAGGGCGGCCTTGCAACGCCGACAGCTTGTGCTTCTCGATGGCTTGATCCATCTCCGCGGCTTCCTGGTCGCCCAGATTCAGCACATACAACATGGGGCGTTGCGATAAAAACAGAAACCCGCTAATGGGCTTGCGTTCCTCGGGCGTCAGTTCCAGCTCGCGCAATGGCCGTTCGGCTTCCAGCTGCAGTTTGCACTTCTCCAAAACTGTTTTTTCCAGCTCCAGATTGGGATCCTTCTTTTTCTTCAGGTCCTTCTCAACGCGTTCCAGGCGTTTGGAGATTTGGTCGTGATCGGAGAGGATCAGTTCCAAATCCAGGTTGGTGGCGTCGCGCAGGGGATCAATGCTTCCCTCGGAATGCGGCACGCTGGGATCTTCGAAGACGCGAATGACGTGCGCAATGGCATCCACGTCGCGAAGGGTGGCCAGGCTTTCGCGCATGCGCTCTTTTTGCACGCCGGGAAGATCGACATACTGCACTGTGGCGTAAGTGATCTTTTTGGGATGATAGAGTTTCGCGAGCTCCTGCAGGCGCGGTTCCGGAACTTTAGCGACACCCACATGCGCGGCTTGAGCGCCTTTGCTGTCGATATGAGCTTTGGTCAGGATGCGAAAAAGCGTGGTTTTTCCAACTTGCGGCAATCCAATGATGCCTGTTTGCATGAATGTGGGAATCCTTCACGGATGATGTGATGTCAGGTGACTGGTTCTTATAAGGAACCACAGGTGACAGCGCACGAAATTTCTGCCAAATCGATCCATCATTTTAGCATATGAGCCCAGGTGGCCGTTTTGCGCAGGCATGGCGGTTTGCCGCTTACCAACGCGAGGATTCTGTATTATGGTGATTCGCCAACGATGACCGACAATCCTCCACCAGCGATGACGCTGCCCTTCGAACTAGACGAGGCTGTGAGGCATTTGTGTGCATGCGACCAGCAGATGAAGGGGCTAATTGCGGAGTTGCGTCCGTTTCAGATCGATCTTCAGAACAACCACTCCCCTTATGAAGTGCTGATCAGAGCAATCTGCTACCAATCCATTACCCGCAAAGCCGCGGCGACAATCTATGGGCGGATCATAGCCCTGGGTGAGAATGGCCATCCGCCTCCACCGGAAAAAATGTCGAAGCTGCCCACCTCGACACTGCGTAAGGCGGGATTATCCGCAGCGAAAGCGGCGTCCATGAAGGATCTGGTCAAGAAGGCGGCGGCAGGAATCGTGCCGACGCACAAAGAGGCGCTGAAGCTATCCGACGAAGAGCTGGTGAAACGACTCATATCCGTGCGAGGAATTGGCGCGTGGACGGTGGAGATGTTTTTGATTTTCCGTTTAGGACGGCCGGACGTATTGCCGGTTCACGATCTGGGAGTGAAGAAGGGTTGGTCCGTGGCATATGGAAAAAAACACATGCCCACACCGAAAGAGTTATTGAAATTTGGCGAGCGCTGGAGACCCTACCGCACGGTGGCCAGTTGGTACATGTGGCGAGCGTTCGAACGGGCTGGGTATGCGTTCACCAAGAAGATCCGGGTTAGAAAACGCCGCCGCAGCAAGCCATCAAAACGGGGTGGTGCACGAAGAAACAGTTATGGGCGCGCGGTCTCCCGGACCAGCAGAAACAGTCCAGCAAACCCGAGGAGCTGAACGGCGCCCTCGTAGGCAACGGAGATGTGGTGGAGGCGATTGAACTCCACGCGCAAAGGATCGCTTGCCGGGGTGTTCTGCACGGAGACCATTTGTAGCCTGAGGCGTGCCATGCGGTTACTCACGGTGAACTGGGAAGCGGCAGTGAGCAGCATCATCAAGACGACACAAAGAGCTGCCGCATTGGTGAAACTGGCGAAGCTATGAGTGCGCAAGAGCCGCGCCAGCAAGAACAGCAAGCCCAGGAAAATGCCCGCAATGTGAAGACGGGCAAGGGAATAGCCGACGATGATCCCGGCGGCGTCGCGGCTCTCGAGAATTGAAAAAGCGCCGGGCGCCAGCACAAAGCTCAAGAAAACATCGCCGCCAAGCCACAGGCTTAGGGTAAGGAACTCAATCCCGCGTAGGAACGTTTGCACCGGGCCAATATACAAGACGCCTGCCCCAGCGGCCAAATAGCAAACAAGTCACAAAAACAGGCGAATGGCACCGCAGGAAAGCGCGGCAATGTGGGAAAATGGCAGGGAATGGTGGGCGATAAAGGACTTGAACCTTTGACCTCTCGCGTGTGAGGCGAGCGCTCTAACCACTGAGCTAATCGCCCGTCTGAAAACGGGGTAAGAACGTTGCGCAGCCAAGGAAAGGCTGCAGCAACGCACTTCATCTATTTGTAACAGGAAGAGTACTGGTTTTCAACCGATGCCGACTGTCACGTCGCAAGTGGTCACACAGCTCCAACGCTCGATCGCGCGCGCCATTTTTGGCAAGGAAGATGTGATCCAATTGGCGCTGATCACGCTGCTGGCCCGCGGCCATCTGCTGATCGAAGACGTGCCCGGCGTGGGGAAAACCACGCTGGCGCAGGCGTTGGCGAAATCGTTTCACTGCACGTTCCAGCGCATCCAATTCACTTCCGATCTTTTGCCGACCGACGTGTTGGGGGTGAGCGTGTACAATCCGGAAACGCGCGAATTTGAATTCCGCCCCGGCCCGGTATTCGCCAATGTTGTTTTGGCTGACGAGATCAACCGAACCACCCCGCGCACGCAATCAGCGCTGTTGGAAGCGATGAACGAGGCGCAAGTCACGGTGGACGGGCGCACGCTGGCGCTGCCGCAGCCATTTTTGGTGATCGCGACCCAGAATCCGGTGGAACATCACGGCACTTATCCACTGCCCGAATCGCAGTTGGACCGCTTCCTGATGCGCATCAAGATGGGCTATCCCTCACATGAGACGGAGCGGCAGATCTTGCGCAGCCGCACGACGGACAATTCGATCGGAGAGCTTGAACCCATTGCCGACGTGTCGGACGTTCTGGCGATGCAGGAATCGGTGACCCGGGTGAAAGTAGAAAGCAGCTTGCACGATTACGCGTTGGAAATTGTGAATCGCACCCGCAAATCCGACCAACTTGCCTTGGGGGTCAGTCCTCGGGGCACGCTGATGCTGCAACGCGCGGCGCAAGCACGAGCGTTCCTGGAAGGGCGGGAATATTGCCTGCCGGACGATTTCAAGCAATTGGCGGTAGCGGTGTTTTCGCACCGTGTAGTGGCCAGCACTCGCCACGCTTCACTGCAGAAGAAATCTGAGACTACCGAATCGGTGCTTCGCGAAATTGTCGAGTCTGTCCGCGTACCGCTGTGAGCCTGCATACATCGCTTGCGAACCTCTGGGACAAAGCAGACCGGCCGGGAGTGCGCGCGTTTGTGTTGTCGATGGCGGCGCTCAGCGTGGCGTTGGTGTTGGCTGTGTATTCCGGCGCCGCAGCGCGAATCGGCAATTTGCTGCTGGCTAGTGCGACGGCCTTATCGGCTCTGCTGGTGGCGGGTTGGGTGGGCCTGACACTTGTGCCGGTCCTGGCGAAGCGCACACCATTGCGGTGGATCACCTACAGAATGGAGTACCGGCTGCCGCGGGAGGGCTGGATTTACATTGGCGGAATCGTCTTGGTGGCCCTGGCCGCAATCAATACTGGGAACAATCTGTTATTCCTGATTCTGGCGTGCCTGATTGCCAGCATTCTCATGTCCGGCATCCTTTCTTCACTCACGCTTATGGGCGTCGAACTGAACCTGCAACTGCCGGAGCATATTTTCGCGGGACAAACGGTGCGCAGCATCGTAGAACTGCGGAACGAAAAGCAGACGCTGCCATCGTTTTCGTTGCGCGTGGAAGGGTCAAAGAAAAAGAAGGCGCCGGCTCCGGTGCTTCTGGCAACGCCGGTTTATTTTCCATACATTCCGAGAAGAGATACGGTCCGGCAGTCGGTGCCGTTGCGATTCGCGCGACGCGGCTTGTATCGTCAGGAAGCATTTCGGATTGTGACGCGGTTCCCGTTCGGGTTTTTGCAAAAGGCGCGCCGGGTGGATATCGCTTCGGAAGCGCTCGTGTATCCATCGGTGGAAGCGACTCAGGAGTTCCTGGAAGTGCTGCCGGGAATTCAAGGCGCCCTGGAAACTCTGGCCAAAGGACGTGGACAAGATTTGTACGCTTTGCGCGATTACTTGCCGACGGACAGCGCCAGGCATGTTCATTGGAAGGCATCGGCACGCCTGGGTTCGCTGATGGTGCGAGAGTTCGCGCGCGAGGACGACACCCGGGTGCTGCTGGTGCTCGATCCACACAGCGAGGCGGCAAAGGCCAATGCTGCGCCCGCGGAAAAGGAGCGCTTCGAGCGAACCGTGGACCTGTGCGCCGCGATCGCCTGGAGTTTTCACGAACGCGGCGCTCTGTTGGAATTCCGCAGCGCCTCAGCCAGCGTTCCGTTGGCTAGCGCGAGCGAGAACATGTTCGCGATTTTGCGGCATCTAGCGCTGGTCGAGGCGTTACCGGTGAACGCGAAACAATATGCGCTGACCGAACTGGCCACCCAGCCCGAGTCATTCAAGATTATTGTTACCTCGCAGTCGCGAGGGTCGATTCCCGCCGAGGTGTGGAACTCGTCATACGTAGTGTTCGCCGAAGAAGCCGCGTCCTGAAGTCCGACCATTGCGCGGTAAACCATCGCGATATCCGTCCAAGCCCGGGGCTGCGCACGACTCACGCAGCACGCATCGTTCTCTTTGATATGTGCGAAACTATCGGGACGACATGCTAACGGGCGCGGAACTTTCCCGCTTTCGAAGAAAATTGCTGAACTGGTTCGCCGATTTTCAGCGCGACCTGCCCTGGCGGCGCACCAGCGATCCGTATCACATCTGGCTTTCGGAAATTATGCTGCAACAAACCCGCGTGGCTGCCGCGATTCCGTACTACGAGAGCTTCCTGCGGCGCTTTCCGGACATCCGGATGTTAGCGGCAGCGCCCGAAGAGGAAGTGCTGCGGCACTGGGCAGGACTCGGCTACTATTCGCGTGCACGTAACCTGCAGAAAGCGGCGCGTCAGATTGTGACCGAACACGGCGCACGATTCCCGGACACGCCGCAAAAGGCGCTGGCTCTTTCCGGCGTCGGAGCGTACAGCGCAGCGGCCATTCTAAGCATCGCCTACGGCAAGAAATTGGCGGTTCTCGACGGAAATGTAGCGCGAGTGATTGCCCGACTGGGCGTCATTCGTGGCGATTTGCGAAGCAACGGGCGCTGGCAGGCCTTGCAGAGCACCGCGGACAGGCTGTTGGCACCACAAGCACCGGGCAATTGGAACCAGGCCATGATGGAGCTAGGCGCGCTGGTCTGCACGCCGCGCTCGCCGCAATGTCTGGTCTGCCCGGTGACGGAGTTTTGCCAGGCACGGAAGGCAGGGTTGGTGGATGTAATCCCGGAGAAGCGAAACAAGCAAGCAGCGGTCGAGATTATCCTGGCCGCTTTGGTGCTGCTAGATAGTCGCGGGAGGACCTTGCTCCTGTCGCCTCGCAGCGCAGTTGGAAAATCCACGGTGACACAGGATGTAGGCGTTCTGCTCTCCCGGATGTGGCACTTCCCCACCATTCCAGTGCAGAAGAACCCAGAGGAGGAGCTTCGCTGGTTCGCGGAGCGCACGTTGTCGATCAGCAAAAAAGGGCCGGCGAGTTTTCAGCCCCTGGCGAAGGTGCGCCACACCGTAACCTACCGGCGAATTACGGTGCTGCCGTTCCGGGCGCAGGTGAGGAAGCTTCCGGCAATAGCGGACGGCCAGGTGCTTGGTCTCGATCAGTTGTCCGCGGTGGCGGTATCGAACCTGACGCGCAAAGTCGCGCTGGCGGCGCTGGCTATGGAGGAGAACTCCGGCAAAAGCGGCACAGTGAAGCAAACAGCGCTGCTTTGCTGAACCCGCTCCTAAGTACCGTTATCCTTTGGACGGTTTGAACCGGCCAGCAGCGGTGAAATGCTATTCTGAATTTGCATGATGGCTTCGTCGATTGCAGCCCCGAGTAATTCCCTGCCCGCCGACCGTTTTTATCGGACGGCGCTGTTTTTCCTGGTGCTGACGGCGGTACTGACGTTGGTCGGCACCGGGAAGTTGGACCTGGTCACGATGATCATCGCTCCGGGGCTGGTTGTGTATAAGGGCTGGCGGTGGTGGCGCGGACGTGCGCCAGAATTAACGCACAAGTTGGCCACGCGGCTGGTTGTAGCGTACGTTTTTGTGTTTCCAGCAGATTTGTTTTTTGTGTCGCGGGCCATGGTAGGCGATGCGCCGAATCCCGGCTTGTATGCCGCGTTGTTGGCGGTGGTACATTTCCTGCTATTTGTGACATTGGTGCGGTTTTACAGCGTGGCCAACGAGCGCGACGCGTTGTTCCTAGCGATGTTGGCGTTTGCGTGCGTGTTGGCCTCGGCGATTTTCACCGTAGACACGTCGTTCCTTGCGTTCTTTGTGGTGTTCCTGGGATTTGCCGTGGCGGTTTTCGTGGGCCTGGAGGTTCGCCGAAGCGCCAGCGGCGCCGTGTATCCGCCGGTGGGTGTGAACACGGCAAGAGAACGAAAGTTCCACCGCGCCCTGGTTTTGGCGGCCTTGAGCGTATCGGTCGGGGCGGTGGTGCTTGGAACACTGTTGTTTTTCCTGTTCCCACGATTCAGCGCTGGCTATTTCGCGCGCACGGGGCTGCAGCCGTCATTGATGAGCGGCTTTACCGATAATGTCGAGCTGGGGCAAATCGGGGAAATCAAGAAAAGCAATGTGGTGGTTATGCGGGTGCAAACCGGAACCCCGGTGAATTATCCGCTGTTGCGCTGGCGCGGGATAGCGTTGACGGACTTCGATGGACGCCGCTGGTATTCCAGAGGGTCGCGAACGAGGAAAGCGCAGCCGGTATCCAACGGCTGGATCCCGGTGGTGTCACCGAAGGAGATGGAAGGGCGCTCGACGATGCAAGTGCAGTTTGTGACCTTGCTGCAGCCGCTGGCAAGCGATGCACTATTCGCGCCCGCACAGGTAGTGGCTTTGCGGGGCAACTTCTCTGGAGATGCCGGGACCTATGACGGAGCGACACGAAACAGCTTTTTGAGCGTGGATTCTACTGGCTCGATATACAACCCATTTCACAATTTCTCGCAAATTCGTTATGAAGGAATTTCGATTCTGCCGATGGCCCGCCCGGAGCAGGCAAGGACCGCAAGCACCAACTATTCCCCGGAAATTCGAAGGACATATCTGCAATTGCCAGTGAATCTGGATCGGCGTATCCCGGAGCTGGCGCGCAAAGTCACAGCCGGCGCCGATACTCCGTACGATAAGTCTCTAGCCATCGAACAATATTTGCGGACCAAATTCACGTACACGCTGAACATAATCGGTACGCGGGAACAGGATCCCCTGGCACACTTTTTGTTCGATACCAAGGCGGGCTTCTGCGAGTACTTCGCTACCGCCATGGCGGTTATGCTGCGCACCCAGGGAATTCCCTCGCGGGAGGTGAACGGATTTCTTCCTGGGGAATACAACGATTTAGCGGGAGATTACATTGTGCGAGCAAGCGACGCGCACAGTTGGGTGGAAGCGTACTTCCCAGGGACAGGCTGGCTGACTTTCGATCCGACGCCGCCTTCCAACGAACAGTCCGGCGGCCTGGTGAGCCGCCTGGCCTTGTACATCGATTGGTTCCAACTCACCTGGAACGAATGGGTGATCAACTACGATTTTTCGCACCAGATTTCGTTGGCGCGAAGCGTAGGCCAGCTGTCGTCGAACTGGAAGGACAAATGGCGGCAAAAGATACAGCGGCTGCAAGACCACAGCATGGAACGGTTGAGCGAATGGCAACGTTCGCACGGATTGCTGCGTTTCGTAGTGCCGATGGTGTTGTTGCTGTTGCTGGTGCTGCTGCGGCTGGACTGGTTACGTGCATTCTTGCGTTGGGTGAGTTTCGCTTGGCTGGAGCGGATTCCCGCGGCCGCGCGAAACAATCCGCAGCTGGCCTCGCGGCTTTATGGAGAGCTGCTGCGTTTACTGGAAAAACGGGGATTCCCGCACCGGGAAACGCAGACGCCACGGGAGTTTGCTGCTTCACTGGGCCTGCAGGGCGGGCTGGCGCCAGCGGTGCGGGAATTCACGGACCTGTATGTTCAAGCCCGGTTCGGCGGGCTGCCCTGCGACGCCTTCCGGTTGCGCGCCTTGCTCGAACAAATTCGAACCAGTCCGCGATCGCACTGAAACACCCCGTGGGCCCCGCGTCGGCGGTTCGTCTAGCCACATGCTAAACTTGTCAGATTGCGTATAGGGCGCAGTTCTTTCTATGGCCAAGGTAGGATTCATTTCGCTGGGATGCCCGAAAAACCTCGTTGATAGCGAGGTGATGATGGGCATTTTGACCCGGCAAGGGTATGAACTGACGCCGCGGGCAGAGGAAGCCGAAATTCTGGTGGTGAACACCTGCAGCTTCATCGAGCCGGCGCAGAAGGAATCCGTGGACGCCATCCTGGAAATGGCGGAGCACAAAAAGTTCGGAGCCGCCAAACGATTGATTGTGGCCGGGTGCCTGGTGGAGCGCTACCGGGAACAGATTCTGGAACAGGTGCCCGAAGTCGATGCGGTGGTGGGAACCGGCGAGGTCGAGCGCATCCTGGAAGCGGTGCAGGGCGAACTGCGGCTGCTGCCGGCAAAAGCACCTTCGTTCCTGTATCACGATTTGACTCCGCGCATCGTCACCACGCCGCGGCATCAGGCGTACATCAAGATTGCCGAGGGCTGTGATCATCCGTGTTCGTTCTGCATTATTCCGCAATTGCGAGGCGCGTTCCGCAGCCGGCGGTTCGAATCGGTGGTGCGCGAGGCGGAAAATCTGGCCAAAGCAGGGACACGAGAGGTTACGTTGATCGGGCAGGACACCACGTCGTATGGCGAGGATTTGGGTCTGCGTGACGGACTGGCGCAATTGCTGGCAAAGCTGGCCCAAATCGATGAACTGCTGTGGGTCCGTTTTCTGTACGCGTATCCAAACCGCGTAACACAGAAGTTGCTGGATACGCTGGCCCCCCATGCCCGGTTGGCCAAGTACTTTGATATGCCGCTGCAACACGCCAGCCGCAATGTGCTGGCGCGCATGAAGCGGGGGTCGAACGGGGATGCGTTCCTGAAACTGATTGAGCGTATTCGCAAGACCGTTCCCGGAATTGCTTTGCGTACCAGCTTTATCGTGGGCTTTCCCGGCGAGACCAAGGCCGATTTCGAGGAACTGTATCAGTTCGTAGCGGCCGCCAAAATCGACTGGATGGGTGTGTTCGAATATTCCGACGTCGACAATGCCGCCAGTTTTGGGCTGGATGGCAAGGTTGATGCCGACACCATCGAAGAGCGGCGCATCCGCTTGATGGCCTTGCAGCGGAGGATTTCGCGGGAAAAACTGCGTGGTCTCAAGGGGCGCAGGGAAATTGCCCTAGTCGAAGGCCCTTCCAAGGACAACCCACTGGTGTGGGAAGCACGCCTGGAGGGAATGGCTCCGGATATTGACGGCAAGCTGTATCTAACCGACATTGAATTGACCAGCGGAGAGGTGGCGGCGCCCGGGGACGTGGTGAAGGTGGAGATCAGCCAAACCGACGCGTACGACCTGATCGGACGCGTGGTGGAAATACTGCCGAGGCCAAAAACTCAAACACCATCCACGGCAGCTCCGTCATCGCCAATGACACGGATTGCTACCGGCGCTGCGTTGCGAGTGCTGGGCTGATTCGCCTGGTTACTCTGTGCTGTGGCGAGCCACTGTGGTAGAAGACTCTTTCACCATGAAGTACAATTGCCCGATCTGCAAGAAAGAAACGGATTCCCTGAAGAGCCCGGAGTTCCCGTTCTGCTCGGAGCGCTGCAGGTTGCTGGACCTGGGCGCGTGGTCGGCGGAGAAATACGTGGTGTCTGATCCAATTTTCGACGAAGAGGAAATTCCCGAGAACGACCGGCGTGCTTTACGCGAGGGCAAACACAAAACTGATGAAACCATCCATTGAGGAGCCCGCCACTGAAGTCCACCAAAAACCGCGCTTCGCGTATGCCCTAGCCACAGCTTTAGGGGCGGGTTACCTGAAGCCAGGACCGGGTACGTGGGGTTCGTTGGTTGGACTGATCGTGGCGATCATCTCGCACCCCTACACTTGGTTTGTGCTGCTGGGCAAAGGAATCCAAGTCAGTACCGGGGCCAACGCGCCGCTGCTCTCCGGCCGCTTGGGCGCATTGATTCTGCTGGCGCCTTCCATCGTAGTTTGGGCCGTGCTGGCGTACCTGGGAACACGCAGCAGCACGCGCGTGGCAGAGTATGCGCGGGTAAAAGACCCGCAGTATGTGGTAATCGATGAAGTCTCAGGGGTGCATCTGGCGCTGATTTTGGGGCTGGCACCAATAACCACGCCAACCACTTTCCTGCACGCGACCGACGCCAGCATGTTCGCGCTGTACACCGGCATGAGCCTGTTGAACTGGAAGTATCTGCTGCCGGGATTCGTGCTGTTCCGCATTTTTGATATTGCCAAGCCCTTTCCGTGCCGGCGTCTGGAGAAGCTTTCGGGCGGGTGGGGCATCATGGCCGACGATTGGATGGCCGGGGTGTACACTGCCATTTGTCTGCGTCTCGCGCTACACTTTTATGTGTTATGAAGTTCGGGTTCGGTAGCACACACGACAAAAACGGAATCCCGCACATTGAGCGAATCGCTCCGACTGCGGCCCTGCCGGGTGGTGAGATTACCATTTACGGAAGCGGTTTCATTTCGCGCCCGGGTGCGCGGCCAGTGGTGCGGTTCGGCGAAGTGGAAGCGCCGTTAGCGCTGGCGAGTAGTAACCGGCTGATCGCCCGAGTGCCGGAAAATGTGTCCGCCGCTACGATTCAGGTGGTCAACGCGAAGCATGAAAGCCAGCCATATCCGGTCGCCATCGCCTACCAGATCGCCGACAATCTGCATCCTGTGGCCAATCCCGCGGTCGACGCTCAGGGGAACATTTATGTGACATTCAGCGGGCCACGAGGTCAGCGAGTACCGGTTTCCCTCTATAAGATCGGGCCGAATTACGCGGTGAAACCATACGTCACCTCGTTAACCAATCCGACTGGTTTGGCCATAGGTCCCGGCGGCGATTTGTTTGTCTCTTGCCGGCACGACGGCACTATCCACCGCGTTTCCGCCAACGGCCAAACAGAAGACTGGATCGAGGGGATGGGCATTGCGACCGGCTTGGCCTTCGATCGCAGCGGCAATCTGTTTGTTGGGGATCGCAGCGGAACCATTTTCAAGATCAGCCCGCAGCGGGAAATTTTTGTGTTCGCGACCTTGGAGCCTTCTGTCGCGGCGTATCATTTGGCATTTCATCCTAGTGGAGAGCTGTATGTTACCGGGCCGACCACGTCGAGCTACGATCGCGTGTACCGCATCACGCAAGGCGGAGAAGTGCACGTGTTCTATCGTGGGCTAGGACGGCCCCAGGGCATGGCCTTCGATCAAGACCTGAATTTGTACATCGCCGCTTCGTACGCGGGCCGGCGCGGAGTGGTACGGATAACACCGCAAGGCCACGCCGAGCATGTGTTGAGTGGCCCGGCGCTGGTGGGCATGGCACTGCTGCCCAGTGGACGAGCCATTCTTGCGGCGAACAATGCCCTGTTCACTTTGGACTGGAGCGTCCGCGGCCTATCGCTCTGCTGATTTTTTTCTCTTCTGAGAAATCCATGAAAACCTGGTAGTTGCTAGAGCCCGCCCAATCTTTTTGCGCGCCGGGCTGAGCTACAATATTGCGCATGAAAGCGGAAATCATTGCGGTTGGTTCGGAATTGTTGACGCCGGATCGCGTCGACACCAATTCGCTGTTCATCACCGAGGAGCTGAACAAGCTGGGCATTGAAGTTTTGCGCAAGACGATTGTGGGCGACGATCGGGAACTGCTGGCGGAGGCCTTTCGTGACGCGCTGAATCGCGTACCGGTGGTCATCGCCAGCGGCGGCCTGGGTCCAACGGAGGATGACCTGACCCGGGAAACGGTCGCGGAACTACTGGGGCGGCAGCTACAACGAAACGAGCAGGTGGTTCGCGCCATTGAGGCGCGCTTTCGCAGCTTCAAACGCGAGATGCCCAGCGTGAATCTACGTCAGGCCATGGTCCCGGAAGGCGCGGAGGTACTGGAAAATCCACGGGGAACCGCGCCCGGACTATGGCTGGAAGACCAGGGCAGAAAGGTGGCGCTGCTTCCGGGGCCACCGCGGGAGTTGAAGCCGTTGTTTTTGGAACAGGTTTTGCCGCGGCTGCAGCGTCAAGCAAGCGGGGTGCGCATGTTTCATCGCGAGCTGCGCAGCACCGGTCTGGGCGAGTCGCATGTCGAGGAGCGCATCAAACCGGTCTACACCCGCTACAGGGACGTAAGCACAACAATTCTGGCGACTCCGGGCGAAATTCAGATCCATTTGCGAAAATGGAGTGACGACCCGGCACAGGCTAACAACATACTGGATGAAATCGTCCAGAGTTTCGAACTGGCTTTGGGTGACCGCATCTTCGCGCACGCCGCCACATCTCTGGAGCAGGTTGTGGCGCAATTGCTGATCGACCATCGCGCTACGATTGCCGTGGCGGAAAGCTGCACCGGGGGACTGCTGGCCGAGCGGCTCACCAGAATTCCCGGGAGTTCTACATATTTTCTGGGGGGTGCGGTATGTTACAGCAATGAGATGAAGACCGCGTGGGCAGAAGTTCCGAAAGAGCTGATTGCGGCGAAGGGCGCTGTAAGCGGTGAAGTCGCCATCGCCTTGGCGACAGGAATCCGCCGAGCGGTGAAGAGCACCCTCGGTGTGGGAATCACCGGGATTGCCGGACCCGGGGGAGGCAGCGAAGAAAAGCCGGTCGGCACGGTGCACGTTGCGCTGGCGGCCCCGGGGGGAAGCAAAGAAAAGCTGGTACATTTGCCGGGAGACCGGGAAGCGATTCGTTTCTACGCTTCGCAACTGGCATTGGATATGGTGCGTATGCATTTCTTGTACGGGGATGCGCAGCCGCAGCGGGCCTCGAAATCGTGAGAATGTCCGGTGCGTTTATTTATTGCTATCGAAATTCCAGCGGCGATTCGGGATGCGCTGACAGCATTCATACAGGAGCTGCGGGGCATTGCGCCGCACGTGAAATGGGTGCGTGGAGAGAATTTGCACGTGACCCTGAAATTCCTGGGGCACACGGACCCGGCGCAATTGCCTGAAGTCGAGCGCTCGCTAGGAACCATACGGAATGCGCGGCCTGTTACGCTGGATTTCAGCGGCGTGGGTTTTTTTCCAAATGAAAGACGGCCACGCGTATTTTGGGCCGGAATGAATGCCTCGGCGAACCTGGGCGAGTTGGCAAAGGATGTCGACCGGCAAATGCAGCCGCTCGGCTTCCCACTGGAGAATCGTCCGTTCACCCCGCATCTGACGCTGGCAAGGTTCGAGCCCCCTGGCTTGCCCGCAAAACTGGCCGCGAGCATCAAGCAAAACACGTCACGCCGTTTCGGCGGGCTGACCGCCAGCGATTTCCACTTGATCGAAAGCAAGCTGAAACCGACGGGAGCGGAGTACACTACGTTAAAGTCATTTCCGTTCCTGCTGGAGACATAGCGTTCGATGCCCAGATCCGCGGCCTTCATTTTGCTCCTGGTGTTGGGAGCATACCTGCTCGGCTCTATTCCGTTTGGTCTGATTTTCGCGAAAATTTTCGGTGGCAAAGACGTGCGGCAACACGGCAGCGGCAATATTGGGGCGACCAATGTGTCCCGCGTGGCGGGTCCCGTTGCGGGAGTGCTGACGCTACTGTTCGATACCGGGAAAGGTGCGGTAGCGGTGTTGATTGCCGCTCGAGGTGCGGAACACGAGGCCAGCGCGATGATTTTCGCGGGCATTGGGGCGCTGCTGGGCCACTGTTTCCCGGTGTGGTTGAAGTTCAAAGGCGGAAAAGGAGTGGCCACAGCGTTGGGGATGTACGTCGCGCTGTGCCCGCTGGCGACTCTGGCGGCAGTTGTAGTGTTTCTGTTGGTAGTGGCGTTTTGGCGCTACATTTCGCTCGGCTCCCTGTCCGCGGCAGCGGCGATGCCGCTGCTGGTGTACTTTCTTTGGGCGCCTGGTCACGCACCGCCGTTGGTCGTGACGCTGGGAACATTGTTTGCCGCGGCGCTGCTGTTCTACAAACACGACGCAAACCTGCAACGGCTGCTTGACGGCACGGAACCAAAATTCTCGTGGAGCAAATCGAAAGGCGAAGAATGAGCAGAATCGCCATTCTAGGCGGTGGAAGCTGGGGAACAGGGCTTTCGGTGGTGCTGGCGCACAGCCGCCGCAAACACGAAATCCGTTTGTGGGCCCGGGAGCCTGAGATCGCGCGCGCGATTCAAGAGAATCGGTATAACCCCACATTTTTGCCGGGTATCCAGATTCCTGGAAGCGTTGACGCCGGCGACGATCTTGCCGAAGCGTTGCGTAACGCTCAGATCGTGATCGGGGCCATGCCTTCGGCGTATGCTCGCGAGGTCTACCTGAAGGCTGTTCCGTACCTCAGTCCAGAAACTGTAATCGTGAGCGCGACCAAGGGATTGGAACTGGCCACCCATTTGCGCATGAGCGAGGTGATCGAGCAGGCGTTCGCGCTGCACTTTATTCCCTCAATTGCCGTGCTCTCTGGGCCATCATTCGCGCTAGAAGCAGCGCGCGGCGATCCAACGGCGGTGGTCCTAGCCAGCAGAGATCGCGGATTAGCCACGT
The DNA here is from genome assembly GCA_035622555.1 of Candidatus Eremiobacteraceae bacterium. GTDB lineage: Bacteria > Acidobacteriota > Terriglobia > Acidiferrales > UBA7541 > Acidiferrum. The sequence goes on from DASPVD010000101.1 coordinate 76,999, forward strand.
TCGTTCAGGAGGAGTTCTCGGGACCAACCTTCCGGCTGTATACCAATGACGATGTGCTGGGTGTGGAGCTGGCGGGAGCAACCAAGAACGTCATGGCTATCGCGGCAGGGGCGTGTCAGGGGCTGGGGTTGGGAGCAAATTCGCTGGCGGCGCTGATCACGCGAGGGCTTGCGGAAATGACCCGCCTGGTCGTGGCCTTGGGAGGCCGGCCAGAAACGCTGAGCGGGCTTGCGGGACTAGGCGACCTGGTGCTGACTTGTCATGGCGAGTTGAGCCGCAATCGGCACGTCGGATTTGAATTGGGACGCGGGCGTTCTTTGCCAGAGATTCTGGGCGAGATGAACATGGTGGCCGAGGGCGTGGGCACCACCGAGGCGTTGGTGGGCTTGGCGCGACAGCGGGGAATTGAACTGCCGATTACCGAGCAAGTGCACAGCATTTTGCGTCTGGGAAATTCCCCACGAGACGCTATCCGCGCCATCATGGAGCGCCCACTGAAACGGGAATAGCATTTAAGTGCTTGGGTTTTTGGTACGTTAGTGCCAGTGGCATTTGCGCGTCGCCTGTCCTTCTGACCAGCCCGTCGAGAGCAAATTACTCCCGTAAAATCTGTGTGTTGCGATGGCGGTTTCGTTCTCAACGCTGTTGACGCGCCTCCGAACCGGCCGGGTGCGCATCCTGTGGCTTATGCTCGGTGCGCTGCTGCTGGTCAGCGCGCTGCCAATCGGCTTGTATCATCGCCAGGTGCTGGAGTTGAGCCAGGAAAAACTGGTGGACATGGAGCGCGTGCAACAAACGGAATTGACGCGTTCGCTGGCGCAGGAAGTGCAGTTCTTCGAATCCAACCTGACCCAACAGTTGATCAGCCAGCGCCAGATCCTCACGCTGACGGGATTAGTCGACAATGTAACCGATCCCGTGGCGCAGCCAAAGGTGACGCTGCTGCTGGAAAATTTCGTCGACTCCAACCGGAACACGTTCATTTATGTGACCGCGGTGGGGCGCGATGGAAAAGGCACCAGCGCATCGCAAGGCAATTTCCGAGCCGAGCAGGATCCGTTCGTTTCCAAGGCGTTGCAGCGCGCCTTCGTAAGCTCGGTCCAGTCGGTCACGTTCCGCAGTGATCCTTTGGCGTTAGCTCCCGACAATCGTCCGGCTTTCGTGATCTCCGTGCCGCTGACGGATGCGCAAAACAATTTCACGGGAATGCTGGCGGCGGTGGTTTCCTTGGATCCAATTCTGCGACGTCTCCAGGATGCCAGCGTGCGCGGGCGAACCGTGTTTATCGTGGACCATTTTGGACATATCGTGGCGCATCCGGAGACCAAACACTTCGTTCCCGGGGAAGACTTGAGCGAGAAATCGTACCTAGTCCGGCAAATCAAACAGCTGCCGCGGGAACTGCGCAATACCGAAACCGTGCGCTTCAGCGAAAAAGAGAAAAAGCGCGAAGTAGAAATGGTGGGAACCTACAGCACCTTCCCAGAGGTGAACTGGGCGGTGATCGCCGAGCGCAGTGTCAACGAAGCGCGCGCCGACGCGGGTGTAACGGAATTGAACCGCCAGGCGCTGGCGTTCGTTAGCGTAGTGGTGCTGACGGCGGTGCTGTTCGGGTACTTCTTCGCCGTGGGAATCAGCGGCCCGATCCGCATCCTGGCCGCGTCCACTCGAGCCATCAGCCGCGGCGAATTTCATCAGCGCACACCCGTCCGGGGCGCCGCCGAAATCAGCGAACTGGCCGAAAACTTCAATTTGATGGCCAGCGACATCGAAGAATACATCGAGCGGCTGAAAGAAGCGGCGGAGGAAAATCGCGAGCTGTTCATTGGCTCGATCCGCATGCTCGCCGCCGCGATCGACGAAAAGGATCCATACACGCGCGGTCACTCCGGCCGGGTGGCCAAATATTCGACGATTGTTGCGCAGGAGTTGCGTTTGACTGCCGAAGAGCTGGACAAATTGAAAATCTCCGCATTGCTTCACGACGTGGGCAAAATCGGCGTGGACGACCGGGTGTTGAAGAAGCCAGGTTCGCTGACCCCGGAAGAATTCGAAATCATGAAGACCCACACGACCAAGGGCGCCAACATCATGCGGCCGGTGTCGCAATTGAAGGACATGCTACCTGGAATCGAATTGCATCACGAGCATCTGGATGGCCGTGGCTATCCTTACGGACTGTCCGGGCCGCAAATTCCGCTGATGGCCCGAATCATCGCGGTGGCCGATACCTTGGACGCGATGACCACCAATCGTCCGTACCAGTCGGCGATGGATTTGGAATACGCGCTGGGCCGCATCAAGGCGCTGACCGGATCGAAATTCGACCAGGTGGTGGTCAATGCTTTGGAGTCCGCAGTGCGAGCCGGCAAACTGCGGCTTTCGGCGGTAGAAGTGCACGTTTAACTGAAAACTCCCGGTCATTCAACGCTCGCCGTAAACACAAACTCCGTTCAAATGTGAATCGCTGGAGGCGCATCCGCGCTTCGTTCCATCTGCTACAATTTTGTATTGACGGTGCGATAGATTCGGAATTCTATGATCACGCTATTTGGCAAACCTGAACCAACCCTGCTCGAGCGACTGAAAGACTCGGTCAGCAAGACCAAGACTGCTCTGGCCGACACGCTCGACAATGTCACCAAAGGCGGGCGGCAGATTGATCCTTCGGTGCTAAAAGAAGTGGAGACCGCGCTGCTCTCCGCCGACTTGGGAGTGAAGACAACCCGCGAAATTCTCGATTCGGTGAAAGAGCAAATCGCGCGCCATGCCCTCTCCAACGGCGAGCAACTGAAGAAAGAGATCAAGGCCCATGTGTTTCGAGCGCTCCATGTGTATGGCAACACTCCGGATCTGGCGGGAGGGGCCAACGGCACTGACCCGCGAGTGATTTTCATTGTAGGCGTCAATGGCGCCGGCAAGACCACCAGCATCGGAAAGCTTGCCAACCGGCTGCGGCACAATGGACGAAGCGTTGTGCTTTGCGCGGCGGATACGTTCCGCGCGGCGGCCATCGAGCAACTGGAAATTTGGGCGCAGCGAAATGAAGTGGAAGTGATCAAACAGAAATCCGGAGCGGATCCCGCGGCGGTGGTGTTCGACGCGATGACCGCTGCGAAGGCTCGCCACGTCGATGCGGTGATTGTCGACACGGCCGGGCGCCTGCACACCAAATCCAATCTGATGACCGAGCTTGAGAAGATGAAGCGGACCGCGGCCAAAGTGATTCCCGGTGCGCCGCATGATGTTTTGCTGGTGCTGGACGCCACCACAGGGCAAAACGGTTTAGCGCAGGCTCGGGAGTTCACCTCGACCGTAGGAGTGACCGGAATTATCCTGACGAAACTGGACGGAACGGCCAAAGGCGGAATTGTAGTGGCCATTTCGCGCGAATTGGGTCTGCCCATCCGGTTTGTGGGTACGGGGGAGAAGATCAATGATTTGGTGCCGTTTGACGCGCAGGCGTATGCGGATTCGCTGTTCAACTGAACTAAGTTTTAAGTTTTAAGTTTTAAGTTTCACACCACCCACCAGACTAGCCTTAGCGTATGAAAACATGAAGAAGCAGTGTGCGGCGGATCTCCAAGTCAGGGGCGACTGACGTTTGGCTGGGAATTGAAGTATGGTGGATGTGTAGGACTCTCAATGCACCGCGTATGAGTAGCACAACTTCGTCACACGATTGGCGTTTCATGCAACACGCTCTGGATCTGGCCCGCAAAGGCGTGGGCTTGGCGAGCCCGAATCCAACCGTGGGCTGCGTGGTGGTGAAAGATGGGGCGATTGTGGGTGATGGTTTCCATCAATACGCCAATCGCGACCATGCGGAAATCGTCGCGCTCAAACAGGCTGGCGACAAGGCGCGCGGAGCGACCCTGTATGTGACGCTGGAACCTTGTAACCACACGGGCCGGACGGGGCCCTGCACCGAAGCGATCATCGCCGCGGGAGTGTCGCGCGTTGTGGCGGCGATGGAGGATCCCAACCCCAAGACACGCGGCAACGGCTTTGGCACTCTGCACAATACGGGCGTTGAAGTGGAAAGCGGGGTGCTCGAACAAGAAGCAGCAAAACTGAATGAGGCTTTTGCTCACTGGATAACCACGCATAAGCCGTTTGTTACGCTGAAGTCAGCGCTCACGCTGGATGGGCAACTGGTGTTACCACAATCCGGGCGAAGCAAAAAGCACCGGTGGATTACCAGTGAAGAAGCGCGCGCGGAAGTCCATCGGATGCGCCACGCCTCGGACGCCCTGCTGACTGGAATCGGGACTATTCTGAAAGATGACCCCCTGCTGACCGACCGCAGCGGCTTGCCCCGGGGGCGTCCGTTAGTGCGGGTGGTTCTCGACACGAAGCTGCAGCTTTCGGCGGCAGCGCGCGTGGTCCGGACCGCGCACCACGATTTGGTTGTGTTTACAGCGGCAAATGGAAAGTCGCGTGGTGCTCGAAAATTGCAAGACGCCGGAGTTGAATTGATTCAGGTCAAAACGCGCGACGGAAGAATTGACTTGAATTTCGCGATGAAGGAACTAGGAAAACGGGAAATTCTGAGCGTATTGCTGGAGGCCGGGCCTCGGCTGAATGGAACCGCCCTGAACGCTGGAATCGTGCAGAAACTTGTGCTTTTTTACGCGCCGAAGTTAGCAGGTAGTTGCGGCGCTCCATTCATCGCCGGCTCGATCCCTGCATTCCCACACTTGTTGGTACGATCCGTGCAGCAATTCGGGCCGGATGTAGCTATAGAAGTCAGCGTCGGCCGTTCGAAGCAGGATTAGCTTCAATGGTGTCGTAGCAGCACAAAATAGTGATTCGCGTGCGAGTGTCAAAAACCCCTGAACCGTCCTAGCTGCAAGGAATCTACGCAGTTGCCGAGTACCGAAGACAAAACAAGCTGCAGATTTTTGTACTCATTGGCCGCGAACTCTGCGACCATTTGGCAACACGCCTTCGCCTCATTGGGAGGAGCTTCTGGGCATGAGTGACGCCCCACGACCCTGGCGGCGCGGTTTCTGGAGCTTGATCGCCACGCAATTTCAGGGTGCGTTCAACGACAACGGCCTGAAGTTCCTGATCCTTTACCTGATCATCGGAACCAATCTGACCCCGCGACAAGAGGAAAACGACACGTTGTTGGTGGGCGCGCTGTTTGCCGCGCCGTTCATCTTCTTTTCCATGACCGGCGGCTTCCTGGCCGATCGTTTCAGCAAGCGTTCCGTGACCATCGGAACAAAGGTTTTCGAAATTGGGGTAATGCTGTTCGCGATCGCCGGATTTTTCGTTCACAGCATGCCCATGTTGCTGGCGGCGCTTTTTCTGGCGAGTACTCAAGGCGCGCTGTTCGGACCTTCGAAGTATGGATTGTTGCCGGAAATTTTGCCGGAAGACCGGCTGTCGTGGGGCAACGGAGTCATCGAGCTAGGCACGTTCCTGGCGGCCATCGCCGGAACGGTGGTGGCTGGGCAGCTTCCCGCGTGGTTCGGGAATCGCCAGGAATACTCGGGTGTGTTTTTTCTAGCGTGCTCCGTGGTCGGGCTGCTCACGAGTCTGGGAATCACCCGCGTGCCCGCAGCCGATCCCGGCAAAAAATTCCAGGCCAACTTTCTGGGAGACCTGTGGGAACACGGCGAGAGAATCAAAAAAGACCGGGTGTTGTGGCTGGCGGTCGCCGGCAACACGTATTTCTTTTTTCTTGCCGCGCTGCTGCAATTCGACATTGTGTTTTACGGCCACGATGTCTTGCAGGTCCCCTCAACAAGGGGCAGCTTGCTGCAAGCGGCGATCGCAATTGGCATAGGACTGGGCAGCTTGGCTGCCGGCTACTTGTCGGGCGGCCGAATAGAATACGGGTTGATCCCACTCGGGGCGACAGGCATTACGGTGTTTGGATTTCTGCTGGCAGCACCCGGCTTGTCGTTCAACACCGTATTGACCTTGTTGGCGGTGCTGGGATTTTTCGGCGGCTTCTTCATCGTGCCGATCAGCGCGCTGCTCCAACACCGGCCCGAGGAACAGCATCGCGGCGGCGTGTTGGCCAGTGCGAATCTGCTGTCGTTTGTGGGCATCCTGGCGGCTTCAGTCGCGTATTACGTTTGCAAGCACTATCTGAGTCTGGGGCCCGCCGGAATTTTCTTTTGGGCTTCGTTTGGCACCCTGGCGGCTCTGGTCTACGTGCTTTGGTTGCTCCCCGACTCGCTGCTGCGATTGTTATTGTGGATCGCGGCGCACACGCTGTACCGGTTGGACATCAAGGGGCAGGAAATCATTCCCAAGAACGCCGGCGCGTTGCTAACGCCGAATCACGTCTCCTGGGTGGATGCGGTGCTGCTGATTGCGTCCACCGAGCGCCCAATCCGGTTCCTGATGTTTAAGGGGGTTTACGACCATCCTCTAATCAAGCCATTTGCGAAAATACTGAACATCATTCCGATTGCCTCGGACCAAGGGCCACGCGAAATGATTCACTCCTTGCGCGAGGCTTCCGAAGCGTTGCGTAACGGCGAAGTGGTTTGCATTTTCCCGGAAGGCGAGATCACCCGAATCGGGCAGATGCTGTCGTTTCGCCGCGGATTCGAGCGCATCGTCAAAGGCATCGATGTGCCCATCATTCCGGTGTATATCGACGGGATATGGGGCTCGATCTTCAGCTTCTCCAAAGGGCATTTTCTATGGAAGTGGCCGCGCACGATTCCCTACCCGGTGCGCATCACGTTCGGGACGCCGCTGCCTTCCACCGCAACAGCGCCTGAGTTGCGCCAGGCGGTGCAGGACTTGGAGGTGGACGCGTTTCAGCGGCGTCGCCCCGACATGAAACCGCTGACCCGCGCGTTTGTGCGAGCCGCCCGCAAGCACCCGCGACGCTTCGCCATGGCCGATGGACGCACTCCCAAGCTAACCTTCGGCGGCGCGCTGGTTAAAACTATGTTCCTGGCGCGGCGCCTGCGAGCGTTGTGGCGCGATCAGCAGATGGTCGGAATCCTGCTGCCCCCGTCGATACCGGGAGCGTTGGTCAATTGGGCGGCGCTATTGCTTGGTAAAGTGCCCATCAACCTGAATTACACCTCTTCGAATGAATCCATAGCTTCTTGTGCCAGGCAATGCAATCTGAAAACCGTGGTCACCTCTCGCCAATTCCTGGAGAAAGCACCGGTGCAGCCCCCGGGAGAAACGATCTATGCCGAAGATCTGGCGGTGAATCCCAGGTTCACGGAGAAGATTGCAGCGCTGCTGGCGGCGAAGTTGCTGCCAGCCCGGCTGCTCGAGTGGTTCTTAGGGTTGTCTTCTCCCGCTTCACTGGAAGACACGGCCACAGTAATCTTCTCCAGCGGCTCGACCGGTGAACCCAAAGGAGTAGTGCTCTCGCATTTCAACCTGGTTTCCAATGTGGAGCAACTCGAGCAGGTCTTTCATCTCACCGATGAAGATCGCATTTTGGGCATTCTTCCCTTCTTCCATTCGTTCGGATTCACTGGCACGTTGTGCTTGCCGCCGCTGACCGGGATGGGCGTGGTCTTTCACGTTAGCCCGCTGGACGCGCAAGCGATTGGCGCGCTGGTTAGCAAATACTCGGTGACCATGCTGCTCTCCACACCGACGTTTTTGAACACGTATACCCGGCGGATTGCACCGGAGGCGTTTGGCAGCTTGCGGATTGTGATGGCCGGTGCGGAGAAACTGCCCGAGCGCATCGCCCAGGCCTTTGAAGATCACTTTGGTATTCGTCCGTTGGAGGGCTACGGCAGCACGGAATGCTCTCCGGTGGTTGCGGTGAACACGTACGATTTTCGCGCGGCCTACTTTCGGCAGGTGGGGGCGAAACGCGGCACCATCGGGCGCCCTCTACCCGGTATTGCCATTCGCATCGTCAATCCCGAGACTGGTGAGTCTTTGCCGGTGGACACCCCGGGATTGCTGCTGGTCAAAGGACCGAACGTCATGATGGGCTACCTGAATCAGCCAGAGAAACCCGCGCAGGTCTTGAAGGACGGTTGGTATAACACGGGAGATATTGCCGCCGTGGATGAGGATGGTTTCCTGCGCATAACCGACAGGCTGAGCCGGTTTAGCAAAATCGGCGGAGAAATGGTGCCGCATATCCGGGTGGAAGAAAAACTGCAAGAACTGGCTGGAGCGGATGGGCAAGTTCTGGCGGTCACCGCGGTGCCCGACGAAAAGAAGGGCGAGCGCCTCGTCGTGGTGCACACGTTGAAAAAGAATGTACTCAAAGAGATTTTGGAGAAGCTGACGAACGCCGACTTGCCGGCGCTTTGGAAACCGAAGCCGGATCAGTTCATTTTTGTGGAGAAGCTACCTTATCTCGGCACTGGGAAACTTGACTTACGCAAGCTACGGGAGATTGCTCAGGAGGGAGTAGCGGCGGCTAAGTGATGGAATGATGAGCCGCCCAATTGGAACCGGGCGCGGTGGCACGATAGTGGTCACTACGGGGAATTAGTCGGCGGGATCAAAATTGTGCAACAGGCAAGTCATCGCGCACTTCACTTCGCCATTCGGAAGCAACGAACACTCGGCTACTGACCAATCGGCATCCTCGCCTTGAAGCTTCACTGCGGCGATGTGCGCCACTTTGTCCTTGTTGGGGCAAACTACGTCGCGAAAGCGGAACACGCAGCCTTCCAGGATGCGGTCGAGTATTTCCGGATCGTTCATTCGTTCCTCCGTCAGAAAGTAGCTGCACAACACAAAAGCGCGTTCGCATGCTTTCGAGGCGAGTGCAAAGCAGCAAATGCGCGGGCGAACTTTTCGTGTCGTCCCCAGGGCCCACTGCACGCCACAGCTATTCTTGCTTCAGCTTGGCTTGCGAAAGACAATCCATTCCACAGTGCACCGCGCCGGGTGGCAATAGAGAGCAATCGATAACGCGCCAGCCACCCCAGCCTTCCTCACTCATGGCCCAATTGGCCACGATGACGGCCGCGTCTCGGTTGTAAACGGAACAATAGACTTTTTGCGGATAAGTTCTTGCGGCTTCCGGATGCGGGTCGGTCAGCTTGGGTTCAAACATAGACCACCTCGGACCAGGAGCGTGGTCTGCCACATCCTGTCACCCATTCCCCTCACTCGTCAAGGGCTCGAATCGCGTCGTCTAGAATGTAACCGAAGGGTGCAACGTCGCGCCATTTAGAATGTAACCCAACCAAAAGAGGATTTGAGGAGGCCAGGGTTGGGGAACAAAGGGCGATGGGAACTTCTGCGAGCGATCTATGAACGCT